>WYBW01000048.1 GCA_011525685.1 Verrucomicrobiia bacterium | reverse complement strand
GGTGAGAACGCCGAAGCGGGCGGCGTGAACAGACAAAAATCCGGCTGAGATCACGCGTCAAATGGGAATACCGAGTCATTAGAATGAGTCGGGCCTCAAAAAAGGCCTTTGTTCAACAACCTGCTACGTTACCGAGCGCGGCACGACGGCGATCCTTGTGGAGGCCCTGCGCGAGATGAAATCGGAGAAGGACGCCGAAATCAGCCAGTTGAAGGCGTCCGTGGCCGAGCTCAAGCAACACCTCGCGGCCCTGCGCGAGCAATTTGATGGAAGGGCGAAATAGCATCGCCTGCTCGCTTCCCGAGACACCGGGTGCGATTGCTCCAATTTCGATGGGTGGTTGGTCAATCGTCCGCACTGGCGGACAGGAATCTCTGCCTGGAGTTACGGGTCAGGAACAGGCTGAAGCCGGACGCTGCGCTCGAAGCGGCGGGTGGTCAGTTCGACATAACGGTCGAAGTCGGCGAGTTGGTCCGAGCGCAACTCCGCGCGCATCCGCGGGACGGCGGCCTCGAACAACTGCCACCGTTCCCGCGAGCCGCGCGGATGCAGCACCATTTCCTCGGCAACGCCGGTGACGATGACGCGCAAGCGGTCCTGCTGGGGCGAGTCCAACCGCACATGCCAACTCAATCGGCGAAGGGCATCCTCCGCCGCCTGAGTGACGTCGCTGGCTGCGGCAGCGGGCCGATGGGCCGTCCCCAGTGGTGGCGGTGACGCACTCCAGCGTCCGGTGAGCACCCCGGCGCCAAAGATGACCACGAGGAGCAGCGCGATGCGAATGATTCGGGCGGCCTTCATGCTTCAGAACGAAATATCGCCGGCCTGTGGCAGCTCGAGCAGCAGATCAAAGCCGGTGGGCTCCGGCCGACTGGACTGAAGCACCCCGGTCGCCAGACAAATGGCCACAGCAGTTCCGGCTCCCCACCAACATAACCGTTCCCAAAGCCGGGCCAGGTGCGGAGAACGCGGAGTGGCCGCCCAGCTCGCCGCCACACGGATGGCAAGGAATGGCGGCAACGGCAGCGGACGTTCTTGAGGCCGCCCGCGCCGGGCCGCGGCGATGAATTGTTGGAAACGATCGGGTTTCATGGCGGCGGGAAATTGGGTTCGAGCGTCCGAAACAGCTTCCGCAACTTCTGGCGGGCGCGGAATGCCCGAATCCGCACGAGGCCGCTGTTCCAGCCGGTGGTGGCGCACACGTCGGCGATGGTGCGCTCCTCCAGGTCCAGCCAGCGAATCAGGAGCTGCTCCGCCGGGGCGAGTTGTGCCATAAGTTTCTCCAACACTTCCCAGGCAAACTGTTCGCCATTCCGGGCCGCGTCATCCCCGGATTGGAGATTCTCGAGGCAATGCTGCTGTTCTTCGGAAAGGTCGGACCAGACCACGGACGGCCGTCGGCGCCGGGCACGCAACCGGTCAATGCAGGTGTTGACGGCGACGCGCGAAACCCAGTGCGCGAACGGCACCTCACCCCGGTATTGGTCCAGCCGATCGAAAATCTTGAGGTAAATGTCCTGCATGAGGTCCTGTTCATCCTCCCCGGATGGCAAATGGGCCCGCACAATGGGCGCCACCACGGGATGCAGCCGCTCGACCAGGGTCCGGGCGGCCTGCTCGTCGCGCGCGCGGACCTGGTCGAGGCATTGAATAAGTTCTGCGTCGGAGTCCGCCATGCCACGGAGCTGACCGTGCCGATTGTTTCATGCCTGATCTGACGGCGGAAACATATCGGCGTTACCGACTTTTTGAAAGATTCAAGTGGCAGCAGGGTCGCCCGCGCTGGCGGGTGAAAGCGGAAACGAAAGTTGATTGTAACAACCGCTGGGGTGCGGCGTCAGCTTCAGTGAACCCAGCCGCGGGATTAAGCCCCGGCGCAGTTCCATGACTCAATTGAGAACCCTGAACACAGTCCAATCCGTCCGAACATGAAGATCCAGACCCCGAAAGCCCTGATGCTTTTCCTGCTGGCGACCGCGCTCTGCGTTGTGCCCGAACTCCCGGCCGCCATCCGCACCAAGGCGAACAACGGCGACAACCTCAACCTCCCTTCCAGTTGGACCAACGGCATCGTGCCGACTGGTGCAGATATGGCGCTGTTTGACAGCACCCTTGCCGGCCCGCTCACGGTCGCGCTGGGCGCGGACCTCGCCTGGAATCAAATCAACTTCAACAACCCCGGCGGCGACGTGATGATCAGCGCCGGGCATACGCTGACCTTGAGCAACAACACGCCGATCACCTTTGGCGCCGGCACGGCCAACCTCACACTGGATTGCCATCTGAACTGTGCGGGCGCGAGCTTCACCACACTGCCTGGCATGCCGACGAACCGCACCGTCACTTACAATGGAGCCATTCAAGGCCGCGCTGCCACAGTCACCATTGGCAACGGCAGCGGCACCCTGCGCCTGGGCAGCCCTCTCAGCACCCAGATTGGCAGCGTGGTGCAAATCACCACTGCCAACCTGAAACTGGGCATCGGCGCGAGTTCAATCGGCGATCCCATCGTTTCCGGTCCGCTCGGCACGAATCTGTTCACTTGGGGCGCCACATCCGTCGGCACGGAGTTGTTCGCCTACAACGGTGCGCAGACGTTGGGCAACCCGGTGCGCGTGCAGTCTGGCCCGTTCAACTTCAACAGCTCCGCCGATCTCACCCTTACCGGGGTGGTGGACCTGAACAACGGCAACCGCAACTTCAACGTGGCCGGCCCGGGGGTGCTGCGCCTGACCGGCGTTTTCAGCAATGCCACGGGGTTGATCAAGACGGGGAGCGGTGCACTCGAACTGGGCGGCACGAACATGGCCAACTGGAACAACGGACTTTCGATTTACGGCGGCGCGGTGCGGCTGTTGACCAATGAGTGGATCCCCCACGGCGCGGGCAAGGGCTTGCTGCGCATGACCAACACCGCGCACGTGCTCGATCTCAACGGCTTCAGCGATACCATCAATGGGCTCGCCAACAACAGCTTTGGAAACTGGGCGGGCACCGTGGACAACACTGCTCCGGGCACCGTCTCGGTTCTCACGGTTGGGGATGACTTCACCTACACTCTGGCGGGAAATCTGCAAAACACGGGTCTCGGCGCGAAACTGGCCTTGGTGAAAATCGGTTCGGGCGGACTCATCCTGAGCAATGCCAACACCTTCAGCGGCGGACTGACCAACCACTCCGCCAGTCAGGTCTTTCTCAACACCATTGGCGCCGCCGGCACCGGCCCGATCACGCTGAGTCACACGAACGCTGAACTCGCTTACAGCGGCGGCGGCGTGTTGACCTGGACCAACGACATCCTTCTCGCGGCGAACACACAACCGGTGATCAGCGCCGCCGACGGCAGCACGCTGGAGGTGGCAGGCATTGTCAGCGGGCCCGGACAATTGCGGCAGTTCAGCATTTTTGGTCAGCAGGGTGCGCTGGCGTACTCCGGCGACAACACGTTCACCGGTGGTTTCTGGTTGGCCGGGGGCGAAGTCATTCTGCGCCATCCCCGCGCGCTGGGGTGGGGATTGTTCAGCATCGGCGATCCCGCCTTCTTCAGCGGCGGCATCCTTGGCCTTGTGCCCGACGTGGATCTCTCCGGCGGCAACGCGATCACCAACGCCGTGATCGTCCATCGCGACTTCTCAATCAATGGCAGCCATCCGATGGAGTTCGCCGGTCCGATCGTCTGGAGCACCAACGCCAACCAGCGATCCATCAACGTCGCGAATCCGGCGGGTGTCGTGATCTCCGGACCGATGAGCGGTTACGGATTCAACAAGACCGGGGTTGGCCTCCTCACGCTGAACGGCGTGTGCAGCCACAATGGCCCCAGCACTGTCAGTACCGGGCCACTGGCGCTCGGCCCCGGCGGCGCGTTCACCGGCGCGACGACCATTCTTGTGGGTGGCAGCGCGTCATTCGATGTCTCCGCTGTGGTTGGTTTCGCGGTCTTGCCCACGCAAGCCCTCCGGGTCGTAAACGGAAGCAAAGTCAGTGGCAATGTGACCATCAACGGCAGCCTGACGAACAACGCGTCATTCAGTTCCGTCACTTTCAGCAACAACCTCACGCTGGCACCGGGCAGCACCAGCGTGTTCACCATCAACCGCTTCAACCAGACCGGCACGAATCTCGTCTGCCTCGGCCAGCTCACGTTTGGCGGTCAGCTCATCGTGAACAATTTCAGCGCCGCGCTACAGGTGGGCGACGCTTTCAAGCTGTTCAGCTTCACCGGCAACCCGGGCGGATTCTCCGGCCTCACCCTGCCCACCCTCGATCCCGGCCTGGCGTGGAACACCGACAATCTCGCCGTGGACGGCACCATCAGAGTGATTTCCGCCGGCCCGCAGCCGCCCCAGATTGCGAATCCACAACTGGCCACTCCCACGAGTTTTATCATGACCGTCAACGGCGGCACTGCGAACGGCCAGTTCCGCGTGCTCACGCACACCAACGTGGACGCCCCGGTCCTCCACTGGGAGGTGCTTTCCACGAACACCTATGATGCCAGCGGAAATCTGACCGTGACCAATCTGGTCAATCCTGCCGAATCCATGCGCTTCTTCCGCACGGTCGAGCCTTAACTTCGAAATTCTGGGTGGCGATGCCGCCAACACCGTCACTGGCCATCCGGCACCGTCAGGGGAAGGATTGCCAAGGCGGCGCGTGGCGGCGCTGCCACAGCGGGCGGCGGCATTTACTGCGGCAACAGCATTAAGCTCAGCCGACAGGCCATCACCCCAGCCTCCGAAATGATGGTCTGGGGTGGTCGCGGAGGAGGCGGAAGCACTTTCAACAGCGGCAGTCGCTACGACCCGCTGCCCGACCACTGGACGGCTACCAGCACGGCCAACGGTCCTGCTGCCCGCTGGGGACAAACAGTCGTCTGGACCGGCAGCGAGATGCTGCTTTTCGGCGGGAACGCCGGCCCGGTTTTTGGCGGCGTTTACAGCTACACGCCCAAGCGCGAGTTGTATTTGTATCAGCGCCCCTGAGCCGAGCCTCCGTTTGAGAGATCACGAGGCAGCGGAAAGACCACGCGAGCGGTAGTGGCATTCACGCTGCGAAAACCCGCGGCGCCAAGCGTGCCGCGGCGCACCGATTGGCGGTTATCCCTGCATTCCGCATGTCGTCCCGCGTCTCCCGCTGAGACGCGGGCGGACTTCTCGCAGCGCGAGAAGGACTACCACCTTCAGGAGAAAAGGGCGTCGCGATTATCTTCCGAGCAAGTGCTCGATGACCATTTGATCCAGCGCGGCGTAATTGCGGTCGGCGACAAGCTCGCGGGCTTTTTTCTCGTTGAAGGTGCGGGCTTTTGTCACGAGGCGCAGGAAGGTGCGGCGACTGTTGTCCAAGTGCGCCAGCCAGTGCTCGACCTTGGTCGTGCGGAAGGGATGCACGTCGAAGCAGACGTATTCGCCGCGGCGGCCGTAGCCGTTGCGTTCGAGAGCACGCACCTGGTTGAAGGCGACACGAAGGTTGGCGCTGCCAAAGGGCTTGTCCTGATCAAACTTCAATCCGTTCTGGTCGTTCAGGTGGAGCGACCAGAGTTTTCCGAAGGCCATGGCGAAATCAATTTCATCGGCCGGATCAAGGCCGGCGAGAATGGCGTGCGCCGATTCAATGAGGCAGCCGACGCGTTTCGGGTCACTGGTCAATTGGGCGATGGCCAGCGCATGACCGATGGTGGGCACGTAGGCGTGGTCCATCGGCTCATTCGGTTTGGGTTCGATGGACAGGCGGATCTTTTTGTCGTGGGCGAGCATCTTGTTGATGGCGTCCACGAGGTAATCCACGCATTTGCGCGCGTTCTTGGACTCGCGGATGTAACTGCCCTCCCGGGCGAGCCAGAGGACGATGAGGTCGGTGCCGAGCTGGTTGGCAATGTCAATGCAGCGGAGGGAGCGTTCGACGGCGTATTTGCGGCACTTGGGGTCGTTGCTGGTGTAGCCGCCGTCAATCGTGCGGGGATCGAACCAGAGCCGGGGCGCGACCATCTCGGCGGCGATGCCAGCATCGGCGAGCTTCTTCCTCAACTCCCGGGTTTCCTTGCGGACCTGGGCGTCGGATTTGCGGTCAACGTCCGGCACGGCGTCGTCGTCGTGAAACATCATGGCGTCGAACCCGAGTTTCTTGAGCTGCGCAAGTTTCCAGTCGAAGGACTGGGGCGGGCGGGTGGTGGGACCGTAAGGGTCTTGTCCTTCGCTGATGTTCCAGGGACCGAAGCAGAATTTGTAGTGAAGCTGTGTTGCCATAAGTGAACTGGACTTTAGTGGCGGGCGAAACGAAGAAAAGCAAAAAGTTTTTGCGTGTCACGGGCGGCGGGCATGATTAGAGTTTCAGCCGGGACGAGACGATGAGCGACGCCAAACCTGACACTTCGATGACTTCCGCGCTGCACGGGCGGGTAACTTTTTTGGACGGCCGGGGCGACCTGCCGATGATTGAGATCACGACGCCGCAGAGCACGGCGGAGGTTTATTTTCACGGCGCGCAGGTGACGCATTTTCAGAAGCGCGGCGAGCCGCCGTTGTTGTTTCTGAGCCAGTGCAGCAATTTCGCCGACGGGCTGCCCATTCGCGGGGGTGTTCCGATCATTTTCCCCTGGTTTGGCCAGGCCGCCGACAAGCCCGGGCAACACGGCATCGCCCGCGTCCGGGACTGGGAGTTGCGTGAATTCGCCTCGCCCGCCGACGGCAGCGTGACGGTGCGGTTCCGGTTGCGCGACTGCGCCGATGCTCCGGGCTGCGCGCCGTGCAACGTCGAATACGCGGTGACCGTGAGTGACACGCTGCGCGCCGAGCTCCTGGTGACCAACAAAGCGGCCGACGATTTCGAGTTCGAGAACTGCCTCCACACGTATTTCGTGGTCGGCGACATCAATGCCGTGAGCGTCCTGGGTCTGCAGGGTGTGGATTATCTGGATCAAACGAACGGTTTTACGCGGCGCACGCAGAGCGAGGAAGCCATCCGGGTGGCGGCGGAACTGGACCGCATCTATCTCGACACCCCGCACACGGTGGAGATTCGAGACGAGGCGTTGCGACGGGTGATCCGGGTGGAGAAAGAGGGAGCGGCCTCGACGGTGGTGTGGAATCCCTGGATCGCCAAAGCAAAGGCAATGCGGGACTTTGGCGATGATGAATACACCCGGATGCTGTGCGTGGAGTCGGGCAACGTGGCCTCCAACCGAATCACACTGGCCCCGGGCAAGACCGCGCGACTCAAAGTGCGGATCAGCAGCACGGCCCTGACCTGAGCTGAATTGTCACAGCGGACCAGGCTCTGGGCCTGGCGGTGATCTCGTCTTTCCATGTTGACGCGTAGATGAGTTGCCGCAAGAGACGAGAAACCCTGCGCGAGGCTTATTGCCCGGGAGTTGGCCAAGGGCGCGGCGATGATCCTGCGCGTGTCGGCGCCGACAATTTTCAACGGGCTCGAGGCTTCCGAGGCCAGCACTCAGGTGGGCGCGCTGAGGCTGGGATGCTTTTCGCGGAGCGCCGTGAAATTCCCCTCTTCGCAGCAGGTAACGAAGCCTTCCGTGACGGCTTTCAATTCCTCCCAACGCGCACGGATGGTGGACGCCTCCTTTTGGGTGATGTGGTTGTCCGCCGCGGCAACGGCAATGACGGACAGGAGATCGGCGAATTCCTGCACGATTTCATTGGTGGCCGGAATCAGGTAATCCGGGTGCGGTTTGTTGGTCTTGGGATTGAGGATGAAAAAACCGCCGGCCCGCTGGCAAATCCATTGCACGATGCGCTTGTCGTTGGTGCTGCGCAGGAGGGCTTCGATGCGATCGAGCGGGTTGACGGCGCCGCTGCCGGTGCCATCGTCCGGCTCGGCCCATTTGTAAATCATCGAGAGCGACAATCCGAGGTCGGCGGCAACCTGTTTGGCGCTGGTCTTCTGAAGGACTTCGCGCAGCAGTTCATGCGATTGCATGGTCGGACAATGGAAAACGCACTTCCTTCTGGCAAGCGTGGAATGCCGGCGTGGTGAGAATGCGCTGGACCGGGGGACGAAGACCGCCTCTCGATTCCACTGCAGAAACGGTTGAGCGAGCATCCGAGATCCGAAATACGAAGTCCGAGAGAATCCCGAAATCCGAAGCCCGAAGGGCTTGCCTGTCCCCGTAGCCTCACTGCTCGAGTTTCGGGCTTCGGATTTCTCTCGGATTTCGGTTTTTCGTAATCCGATTTCCAACCTGAATCGGCAGCGTGCATCCAACTCCAGAGCGACTCTGGCGGACTACCGTTCCCACCAGGCCGGGTTCCTACAAATGTCGCATGGATTTATAGATGACGTTCAACGCGGAGTGAAGTTGGATGTCGGCAGCGATGAAGCACAACCTGATCGAAAACGAAATTCGCCAGGAAACGAACTCCTCCGACTGGTCGTGGGTGGGTGACGCGCTGGGGCTGGTTCTTGATGGACTGGAATATCTCTTGAGTGTCGTTTTGTAATCATCTCAAAATCCAGTTATGACCAGGGAAAGAACATTACGGTCTGGCGACGCGGGGCAAAAGATTGATCCAGCGGATGAGCATCGCCTCATCACCGGCGCGTCGGTCATAAGGCCTCGCGGTGTGGGGGAGGCGTCGGTACCGCAGGCCAGGACGATTGCGCGACTGGAGCGGCACAACCGGGAACTGAAAGCGTACCAGGCCCTTCTCGCGGCCCGGGGTGCGTGGAAATCGGACATCATCCAACCCACCTCGCCGGTTGTGCTAACCGCGCGGTGAAGAGAGAGGAAGCAATCATGGAAATCGTCGCTGGATTGGGAGTGTTGATGGTGATCATGTTGGTGGCGGGTGTCAGCGACCACCGGCAAAGCCGGAGGCCTGTAAATTGTGAACCGCTCAAAGCGGGCTAAGCTTGAAGCCGCTCAACGCGGCTTTCGCCTCCGAACAGTCCCAACTGATCGAGGCGTGGGTCTGCCT
>WYBW01000047.1 GCA_011525685.1 Verrucomicrobiia bacterium | reverse complement strand
GTGAGAACGCCGAAGCGGGCGGCGTGAACAGACAAAAATCCGGCTGAGATCACGCGTCAAATGGGAATACCGAGTCATTAGAATGAGTCGGGCCTCAAAAAAGGCCTTTGTTCAACAACCTGCTAGAACAAATCCGCGGGCGGTGAAATACTGCGGCCATGTTGACGGAACTGAGGCTCACCAACTTCAAGGCGTTCGGCGAAACGCAGCGCATTCCCATCAAACCGCTGACGTTGATTTTCGGCGCGAACAGCTCGGGGAAGTCGAGCATCATCCACAGCCTCCTGTTGGCTAATCATGCACAGGCATCGGGCAACTTCGACGTGCATCGGCCGCAATTGGCGGGGGGCACCGTAGATCTTGGCGGTTTTCGCACTTACGTCCACAGCCACGAACTCGCAAACATGGTGACCCAGTACTTTGAAGCTGAAATAAACCGCGAGTTGTTGTCGGCCAAGATGGTTGGAGCCACCGACGAGGAGAAGACCGAGTTCTTAAAGTTCTGCCACTACGGCTTGGCGTTGAGTTGGGGAAGCCCAGCGGGCGTACTCCATCAGATTGAGTTTAGCCTGAACCGACGCCCCGTTCTACGCTTTCGGCACAAGGCCGGTGACAGATTCTCAGCGACAGTGCTTTCGGAGTTCGGAACCTTACTTGCCGGGGAAATCAACAGGATGCTGAAAGACCAGGCTGATGACGTGATTGATCTCTCCCTGTTTCTACAAAGCTTGGACGCCGTCGTGGGTGAAGATGATTTCCTTCTTGAAGGGATGGTGCTGATCGATCCTCGTCCCGAGTTTGTGCGCCGCTGGCCCTCGGGGATGGGGCAAATCGAGGAGCAGGTTCAAGGAGGTCTCCAGGCATTCTTTACCGACTGGGATTGGGACAACAGCGAGGAATTGCCTTACTGGGCCGAGGCGCAAACTCTGCGCTTCAATCTATCCTCGCTTATCCGCCACTGTTCCGGGGAGGTTGCAGAATTGCTCAAGGGTCTCCGCTACCTCGGACCAATCCGGCGCACACCCGATCGATACTTTATGGACGCCCCTCCGCTTGGCGGGACAGGAGCAGCAGACATGAGCGCGTGGGCCAAAGTCCTCGCGGATGAGTCCTTGAGGGGGAATGTAAACAGCCTGCTGGAGAAGTTCGAGTTGCCATATTCAATGAAGCCCAACCATCTCAGCGATGATGACAAACGTGAGAGAGGGGTCTTTCCTGAGTTTGAGGATTCTGCGGCGCAGAAGAAGTTCAGCCATCTTGATATCGGTTTCGGCATCAGCCAGATGTTGCCTGTGTTGGTTGAAGCCGTCGCCAACGAGAACATGCTGATCGCCGTTGAACAGCCGGAGTCCCAGTTGCACCCTGCTCACCAAGCGCAAATCGGTGACGTGTTCATCGCATCCGCGTTGGGCCAACGGAAGAACACCTTCTTGCTGGAAACTCATAGCGAGCATTTGATTCTCCGTATTCTCCGCCGCATCCGTGAGACGACGGAAGGAACGGCTACGGGGTTGCCGCCAGTTCGGCCCGAGGATGTTTCGGTGCTGTATGTGCAACCCGGCCCCAGCGGTGCGGAAGTTGTTGAACTGCCGGTTACACCGGACGGTGACTTTGACCGCCCGTGGCCCGGAGGATTCTTCGCAGAACGATTCCAAGAACTGCCATGATTCACGAGTTTGCGGTAGAGCCCGAGGTGATGGCTACGTGGGAGCATTTCCGATTGCTCTGGAAAGACTTCGGGGTTGGTGAAGGACGCTTCCTAGCGGAGTATCCGAATGATTGGCGGAAGCGAGTTTATGAGCTTGCAGACAAATGTTGCGGCCCTGTCCACGCGAACTCGATTAAGAGTAGATTGCAGGATCAAGATTCCCGCCGCGCCAAGCTTGTGGGCGTTTGTGGCAGGGATTTCAACGGCGGAGAGTGGCTCTCCAACGCAATCCGTCACCAAGGAAACGAACGCCGCTTTCGAGCGATCGTAGCACGCTCGAACCCATTGGTACGGCCTGACGTGCTTCCGGCCGCCGAATTTGATCCGGACTCCGAGCCGTGGTACGTCGGCCGCGAGAAGCCCGTTCGCCGAGTCGCTGACGAATTAGTCGGGGCGGCGAGACCACTGCTGCAGCATTGCCGGGAGTTGGTTTGTGTGGATCCGCATTTCGATCCGCGCGAGACAAGATATCAGCGACCATTTGAGGGCTTTGCCCAGATTCAAACCCGTTGGCGACGATTGGAGATTCATCGCGCTTTACCCGAACCATTCCGCAAAGACGTGCAAAAGTCGAATTACCGTTACCTGCTTGAGACATTGCCTGACATGACAAGCCTGACGGTGGTCTTCTGGCCGCGTTTAATGGATCGAGACACGATACACGCCCGATACGTACTTACGGAGCGCGGCGCCATCGGCTACGACTGGGGATTGGATGAAGGCCAGAATCCGGCTCAAACCACGGTCGTGCGGCTCGTGGAACACGAAAACTATCTGCGGCTTCGCGAGCAATACCGCCGGGATTCCCACTGGTTCGGTGAGCCGCAAGTGATCCAAATTGAAGGCGGCCGCGAATAATTGAACCAATACAAGTTACATGACCACCTACCATCCAGAAACCGTTGTATGCGGTTGTTGCGGACACGCGTTTCAACATCGTGCCTTGGGCAGCACAAACGCGTTCGGTTCTTGCGACCTGGACATGCGCCCACCGGAGATGGCGCGTTCCACTTTGAATGCTCAAATCCAGCATTGCCCCTCGTGCGGGTATTGCGCGGTGGATGTCAGCAAGTTCACTCCGGAACTCCGCCCTTTCATCGAAAGCGAAGCCTATCAGGGACAACTCAAGTCGGCGGATTGCCCGGCATTGGCTTCATTTTTCGTCTGCGCCGGGATGTTGCGCGAAGTGGCGGGCGATCATGAAATGGCTGGTTGGCTGTTTCTCAAGGCGGCCTGGGTTTGCGACGACAAAGAACGCGACGATCTGGCCCGGCAATGGCGAAGTCATGCTGCCGACCAATTCCTGGCGGCCTTCGGTCGAGGCGAATTGTTTGCTGATCAGGCCGGATCGTCTGAGGCCTTGGTGGTGGATTGCCTGCGGCGCGCCAGGCAGTTTACCAAAGCTCACAAACTCATCCGAACCGTCAAACAAGTCGAGTGTGAGCCGGTTATCCGAAAGATTCTGGCATTTCAGCAAATTCTCATTCGGCGGAGCGATGTGGCGTGCCACTCAGTTGCAGAAGCATTGGAGCAACTGGAGGAAGGTTAGAGAGAGTCCAGAATTTCAGCTTTCACCTTCGGCTCTGAGGCGCTAAGGAACAATCAGCAACAGAGCAATTTGACACGAAACGATTTATGCCGGGTGGAACAGCGACCCTGGAAATACCGACTTGCGATGCCGCGAAATTCGAGGCGGCCATTGACGAATACATTTCCAAGATTGACCGCTCGTTGGAACGCAACAAGCGCACCCAAACGCGCATGGACAAGCTGAAGGCGGAGACGCGTCAAATCTTAGCCCGACCCGAGGCTCAGATGGGGTGAGTCATGTGGAAACGGATTCGGATCCTGGCAGCCAGATTCTGGCACATCGCCGAAGACGTTGAACGGAATAAAGCGGACCTTGCCGAAGTGCGTCAGGAATTGCACCGCATGGGTCGAGTGCTGGGCTGGTGGGTCCTCGAGTTTCGACACACACGCGAACAGGATTCAACTGAGCGGGAGAAGCTGCTTCTTAGGCTCGAGAACGAATTTCTGAAGTTGGAAAAGCGGCTACCGCGCGGGAAGTTTAGGGGTTGACCCTCATTGTTCATCAGCGCCAGCGACTTGCCACGCTCACGGACGACTTTGCAGACAGTTTTGCAGATTGACCCGATATTTCCCGCTTGTTAGGTTGCGCCTCCCTGCAAACTTGGGGTTTTTATGCGACACACGATTTCAGTGCTGGTGGAAAACAAGTTCGGCGTGCTCACGCGCGTGGCGGGCTTGTTCAGCGGGCGCGGTTACAACATTGATTCGCTCAACGTCGCGCCCACGCACGACCCAACGGCCTCGCGCATGACCATTGTCACGCGCGGCGACGACGCCACGGTCGAGCAGATCGTCAAGCAACTCAAGAAGCTGCCCGACGTTATCAAGGTGGTGGATTTCCGCGACGGCGAATACGTGGATCGTGAACTCGTGCTGGTGAAGGTCTCGGTGGATTCCAAGGCCCGCGCCGAGGTGATGCAGATCACGGACATCTTCCGCGCGAAAATCGTGGACGTGCAGGCCAAGACCCTGAGCATCGAAATCACCGGCGACGAGAGCAAAGTCGAGAAGTTCATCGAGTTGATGAAGACTTTTGGGGTGCTGGAGCTGACCCGCACCGGACGAGTCGCGCTGCCGCGAAAGTGATTCCGCGGGATTGACGAACCGATTCTGGCCAGTAGGATGCGCGGCTCGTCGGCGTGGGAGTTCACGCTTTAGCGTGGCTCGTGAACAAGCTAAAGCTTGGACTTCAGCCCAAGCGAACCGGAACAACAAACAAACATTGAACCAAACCGGCGGCGACGATCATCCGGTTCGCCGCCAACGAAAGCAGAAAAGATATGGCAAAGATTGATTTTGGCGGCACGATGGAAACCGTCATCACGCGCAAGGAATTCCCCATCGCCAAGGCGCGCAAGGTGCTCAAGAACGAAACCATCGCCATCATCGGCTATGGCGTACAAGGCCCGGCGCAGTCCCTGAACCTGCGCGACAACGGTTTCAAGGTCATCATCGGCCAGGCGCCGCAGTTCAAGCGCGATTGGGATCGCGCGGTGAAGGACGGCTGGGTGCCGGGCAAGACGCTGTTCGACATCGAGGAAGCCGTCCGGCGCGGCACGATCATTCAGATTTTGGTTTCGGACGCCGCGCAACGTGCCATCTGGCCGGTCATCAAGAAAAATCTCAAGCCGGGCGACGCGCTGTATTTCTCGCACGGATTCTCCATTGCCTACAAGAAACAAACCGGCGTGGTGCCGCCGAAGAACGTGGACGTGATCATGGTCGCGCCCAAGGGGTCAGGCACGTCCGTGCGCCGCAACTTTCTTTCCGGCGCGGGCATCAACTCCAGCTTCGCCGTCGAGCAGGATTACACGGGTCGCGCCGAGGAGCGTTGTCTCGCGGTGGGCATCGGCATTGGTTCGGGTTATTTGTTCCCCACGACCTTCCAGCACGAGGTGTTCAGCGACCTGACCGGCGAACGCGGCGTGTTGATGGGCGCGCTGGCCGGCATCATGGACGCGCAATACGAGGTGCTCCGCGCCAACGGCCACACGCCGAGCGAGGCGTTCAACGAAACCGTCGAGGAACTCACCCAATCCCTCATCCGCTTGGTGGACGAAAACGGCATGGACTGGATGTATGCGAACTGTTCTGCCACGGCCCAGCGCGGAGCACTCGACTGGCGACCCCGGTTCAAGAAGGCCGTCCTGCCGGTGTTCAAGGAGCTTTATCAGCGCGTGAAGACCGGGAAGGAATGTGCCCGGGTGCTCCAGGCCTGTGGCGCGCCGAATTATCAAGTTCAGTTGCAGAAGGAACTGAACCAGATTCGCGACTCGGAGATGTGGAGAGCCGGTGCGGCGGTGCGGGCCTTGCGTCCGAAGGAAGCCGCGAAAGCCATCAGCAAGTCCACCAAGGGCGTGGCGGGGCGGCAGTCGAATTGATCCCGCGAGTTGACCGCGCCCGGCTTGGTTCGTTGCGCGAGCGCTCGCTGCGGATGCGATTCGGGCTCTGGTTGTGCGCGATGGGCGCGAGGCTAATCGCCATCATTAAGTTGCCCTAAATCGTGAAACCTTTCACGAAGCTGCTTGCCGCACTTTGGCGCGGCGGCTAAACATTTTTTGTTCATGGGCGGACTCGGGGTGGTGGGGGAGTTAAGCGAGAACGACCAACTCAGGGCGCACGCGCGCAAAAAACCATTGACGGTGGATGTTTAATCTCAACAATCCACCGCTCCGTGGTTGGCCCGTGGGGCCGGCTCACGATTTTTTCGCGCCCGAGCTCAGACGGATGTAACAGCGATTTGCGATGTCAGCGATATTTCCGAAGTGGACCAATCGCCTGCCGTTGATGATTCTCATCGGTGGCGGATTGACGGCCAGTGCCGTCACCGCGGGCGTCTGGTATTACTTCACGCCCAAGTACACGCGCGTCGGTTATCAGCCGTTGCAGCCGGTGTCCTTCTCCCACGCGACTCACGTGGATCAACTCGGGATGGATTGTCGCTATTGCCACAGCGCGGTCGAGGAGTCCTGGTTCTCGAACATCCCCGCGGCTTCCACATGCATGAATTGCCACAACCAGGTGCTCAAGGACGATCCGCGGCTGGCGTTGGTCCGCGAGAGCGCGGCCACCGGCAAGCCGATTCCCTGGGTGCAGGTCCACAAGGTGCCGGATTACGTCTATTTCAACCACGCGGTCCACGTCAACCGCGGCATCAGTTGTGTGGAGTGTCACGGTCAGATTGACAAAATGGAGGAGGTTTATCACGCCAAGCCGTTGAGCATGTCGTTCTGCCTCGACTGTCATCGCGATCCAGCCTCCAAGATCCGACCTCTTGACAAGATCACCGACTTGAACTGGCAGTGGAGCGACGATCCCCGGGTGGCTGTCCAGACGCAACAGGCCAAAGGCCGGGAAATGGTCGAACACTGGCGCGTGGAATCGCTCCAGAATTGCTCGGCGTGTCACCGATGAAGACGATTCCACCCAAAGACCCGACCCCGGCCACCGGCCGCCAGTACTGGCGCGGCCTCGATGAACTGGCCGGCACGCCGGAGTTCAAGCAGTGGCTCGAACGCGAATTCCCCGAAGGCGCCAGCGAGTTGAACGACCCGGTTTCGCGGCGGCACTTCGTGAAAATCATGTCCGCCTCGTTCATGCTGGCGGGCTTGGGATTGGCGGGAACGGGTTGCCGGAAGCCGGAGGAAAAGCTCCTGCCTTTCGGCAAGGCCGTGGATGGCTATGTTCACGGCAAGCCCCAGTACTTCGCCACGGCCATGCCCACACGCGGCGGCGCCATCCCGCTGATCGTGAAGTCTCACGAAGGCCGGCCCATCAAGATCGAGGGCAATCCACTTTATCCCGGGGGCAACGGCGGCACGGACCGTTACGCGCAGGCTTCGATTCTCAATCTCTATGATCCCGACCGCGCCACGCGGTTTGCCCGACGTGACGGGAGTGGCCGGTTGCAAACCGCGACCCGCGAAGCGGCCTTGGGCTTTCTGGGTGAACTGGCCGCGAAGCTTAGGCAAAGCGGCGGTGAGGGATGCAGTTTCCTGCTCGAACCGGGCACTTCGCCTTCGCGCCGCCGATTGCTCGATTCGATGCGCGAGAAATTCCCCCGCGCGCGCTGGTTTGCCTACGAGCCGATTGACCACGGCATCCACGAGCGCGCGGCCACCCAGGCGTTCGGGCAGGCCGTCCGCCCCATCCCGCGTTATGATCAGGCCCGGGTGATTCTCTCGCTCGACTGCGATTTCCTCGGAGCGGAGGAAGAGGTTCACGATCACATCCGCCGATTTGCCAAAGGTCGGAAGATCGAGAAACCGGGCGACACGATGAACCGGCTCTATGCGGTGGAGTCGCTGTTCACGCTCACGGGGCTGAACGCGGACCATCGGTTGCGCGTGCCGGGCAGTTCCGTGGTGCAGGTGGCAGCGGCCATCGCCGCCGAATGTGGCGTGAAGTTGAGCGGGCTTGCCGCACCGGCGGGAGTGGACACGAAGTGGATCACCGAGTGCGCGAAAGATCTGCTGGCCAACCGCGGCGCCGCGCTGGTGGTCGCCGGCTATGGTCAACCTCTCGCCGTGCATTTGGTTGCCCACGCGATCAACGCCGCACTGGGCGGTGTGGGGCGGACGTTGGAACTGCTGCCGGCCAATCCGCTGCCGGCGGGCAGCCTCTCCGAACTCGCTCAAGTCCTCAATTCCGGCCAGGTGGATACACTGGTGATGCTCGGAGGCAACCCGGTTTACAGCGCGCCCGCGGACCTCGACTGGGCGAACACGCAGCGCAAGGCCAAGACGGTCGTGCGCCTCGGCTCCGCCGAGGACGAAACAGCCCAGCATTGCGACTGGCACTTCCCGCTGGCGCACTATCTCGAATCCTGGGGCGACGCCTTGACCAGCGACGGCACGTTGGTTCCGGTTCAACCGCTCGTCACACCACTGTTCGGTGGGTTGTCGGAGTTGGAATTCCTCGCGCGTCTCGAGGGTGCGACTGTCACCCACGCCCGCGACATCGTCCGCGAAACGTTCGACGGTTTCAGCAAGGGTGGCGAAGAGGCGTGGAAGAAGTTTCTGCATGACGGCTTCCTGCCCGGCAGCGCAACAAAGCCGGTCAGTGGAACGTTGAACAGCACAGCCGTGGCGCGGGCGGTGGCGGAAGTCCGGCCGGCGGCGCCGGGCAAAGACAATTTGGAGGTCATCCTGCACCGCGATTACAGCGTGGACGACGGCCGTCACGCTAACAACGGGTGGATGCAGGAGTTTCCCGATCCGATCACCAAGATCACCTGGGACAACGCGGTGCTGGTCAGCCGCAAGACGGCGCGTGAACTGGGCGTCGAGAACCACGACGTGGTCGAAGTCACTTTGAACGGTCGCAAGATCAACGGCGCGATTTGGACCCAACCGGGCATGGCGGACTTTTCGTTGGGCATCGCTCTGGGTTACGGCCGCACGCAAGTGGGCCGCGTCGGGCACGCGGTCGGTTTCGACGCCTACCCGCTGCGCACGAGCAGCGCCGGCCATCTGGCGACCGGGGCGACGGTCCGCAAGCTGGGCAAGAAGTATCCGATCTCCTGCACGCAGAGCCACTGGTCCATGGAGGGGCGGGCGATCGTGCGCGAGGCGAACCTGGAGCAGTTCAAGGAACATCCGGATTTCGCGCGGAAGATGAACACGCCCGAGCCGGTGAAGCCGGACGGAACGCATTTCGGGCCCATGTATCCGAACCCGCTGGATGAAGCCATGAAGAAGGCGCATCACCAGTGGGGCATGTCCATTGACCTGAATGCCTGTGTCGGCTGCGGCACGTGTGTGATTGCCTGCCAGAGCGAAAACAACATTCCCATTGTGGGCAAGGACCAGGTGCGGCGCGGACGCGAGATGCACTGGATGCGCATTGACCGTTACTATTCGGCCGATCCCAGGCAACGCCCCGACTGGAAGGACGTTTACAAGAAGGACGAGAGCCAGCAGTTCGAGCAATGGATTGACGAAGTGCAGGCGGTGAACCAGCCGATGCTCTGTCAGCACTGCGAAGCCGCGCCGTGCGAAAGCGTCTGCCCGGTGAACGCCACGGTTCACGATCACGAAGGCTTGAACGTGATGGTGTACAACCGTTGCGTCGGCACGCGCTACTGCTCGAACAACTGCCCGTACAAGGTCCGCCGCTTCAATTATCTCGATTACAACAAGCGCCCGTTGAGCGAGTTGAAGGGGCCGTTTTACTCGACGCCGCTGCTGCGCCGCAAGGATGGCCAGTGGGACCTGGCCCGGTGGTGGAAGGATCCCAACAGTGGCATGCGCGAGGAGGATGAATGGGATTTGATCCGCATGCTCAAGAACCCGGACGTGACGGTGCGGATGCGGGGCATCATGGAAAAATGCACGTTCTGCCTGCAGCGCATCGAAGGGGCCAAGATCGCCCGGAAGGTCAAGGCCGGCGACTCGGGCGACGTGGTGGTGCCGGACGGCACCATCCAGACTGCTTGTGAGCAGGCTTGTCCCGCGGAGGCGATCGTGTTCGGCAACATTGCCGATCCCAACAGCCGCGTGTCGAAGCTCAAGCAGCAGCAGCGGGATTATTCGGTCCTGGAATTTCTGGCCACCAAACCGCGCCTCACTTATCTGGCGCGCGTGCGCAATCCCAATCCGGCCATGCCCGATTACCAGGAAAGCCCGATGCCCTTCACGCTCCAGGAGTATTCGCGGAAAATGCACCTGGAGGGGGATCCGTTCGCGGTCCATCACGCCCCTGCCGGCGGCGGGTCACACTCGCAGAAAGGAGCGCACTGATGCGATACCTGGAGGTCGAAATCGGAAACTCGAAGTCAGCACCCGGCCCTGGGACGGTTGGCGGCTTTGGGAGTCGGGTTTCCGATGGCACGCCCGGCCCGGGTTTCGGTTGCCGGATTTTTGTTCAGGAGGAGTTCAATGGCTGAAGCCGTGACCCAAATCAAAGTGCCCGTGCCGCCGCCCGAGTTGCAGCGTGTTCCGCTGGTGCAGAACAATCGCAGCTTCGGCTGGATTTCCGACCGCGTCTCGGCAATCACCGAAGGCAAGGCGCCCAAATGGTGGTGGGCGGCGTTCATCCCCAGCTTTGGCTTCATGTGTCTGCTGGGGGCCATGCTGATTTACCAGATCACCACCGGAGTGGCCGTCTGGGGAAACCATCACCCCACGATGTGGGGCTGGGACATCATCAACTTTGTGTGGTGGATCGGCATTGGTCACGCCGGCACGCTGATTTCGGCCATTCTGTTCCTGCTCCGGCAGCGGTGGCGCACGGCGGTCAACCGCGCCGCCGAGGCCATGACCATCTTTGCCGTCATGTGCGCCGGCATCTTCCCGGCCATGCACGTCGGGCGCGTCTGGTTCGATTGGTGGCTCTTTCCCATTCCCACTTCCAACGCGCTCTGGCCACAGTTCCGCTCACCGCTCATGTGGGACGTCTTCGCGGTCTCGACCTACTTCACGGTGTCGGTGTTGTTCTGGTACACGGGACTGGTGCCGGACTTGGCCACGATGCGCGACCGGGCCAAGACCAAGATCAAACAGTTCATCTACGGCCTGTTCGCCCTGGGCTGGACCGGGTCGAATCGCAACTGGAGCAATTACGAGAAGGCCTACCTGATTCTGGCAGGTCTTTCGACGCCGCTGGTGCTCTCGGTTCACTCGATCGTGTCCCTGGATTTCGCCGTGTCGCAACTGCCGGGCTGGCACACCACCATCTTCCCGCCTTACTTCGTCGCGGGCGCCATCTTCTCCGGGTTCGGCATGGTGCTCACGTTGCTCATCCCGCTGCGCAGCATGTGCAAGCTGGAGGACATCATCACCATGCGGCACATAGATGTGATGTGCAAGGTGACGCTAGCCACCGGTTCGATCGTCGGCTACGCCTACATCATGGAACTGTTCATCGCGTGGTACAGCGGCAGCCTGTTCGAGCGCTTCGCTTTCATCAACCGCGCCATGGGTCCTTACTGGTGGGGTTACTGGCTGATGTTCTGTTGCAACGTGTTCGTGCCGCAGTTGTTCTGGTTCAAGAAAATCCGCAATCACCTGGCCATCGTGTTCATCCTCTCGATCCTGGTGAACGTGGGCATGTGGTTCGAGCGGTTCGTGATCGTGGTCATTTCGCTGCACCGGGAATTCCTTCCGTCAAACTGGGGTTACTTTGCTCCGACGTGGGTGGACATCTGCACCTTCCTCGGCACATTCGGGTTGTTCTTCACGATGTTCCTGCTGTTCATGCGCTTCCTGCCGATGATCGCGGTTTCGGAAGTCAAAGGTGTCACCCCGCAGGCCGACCCGCACCATCCGCTGGCCAAAGGAAACGGAGGGAATCACTGATGGACACCAGTGCCAAACCCTTCGGCCTGCTTGCCGAGTTCGACAACACCACGGACGTGCTGCACGCGGCCGAGAAGGTGCGGGACGCCGGGTTCCGCAAGTGGGACGTCTATATGCCTTTCCCGATCCACGGCATGGACCGGGCGATGGGTTTGAAGAACTCGAAGGTCGGCTGGTTCGCGTTCCTCGGCGGGCTGACGGGTTACGCCACGGGCATGGTGATGATCTGGTGGATGAACGCGATTGATTATCCCATCCTCATCGGCGGCAAACCGATGTTCAGCCCCTATGGCGCGTTCCCGCCGTCCTACGAACTGACGATTCTGTTTGGCGCGTTCGGCTCGCTTTTCGGCATGTTGTTCCTCAACCGCCTGCCGCGCCTGCATCATCCGTTGCTCAAGCACAAACGCTTCGCCCTCGCCACGCACGACAAATTCTTCGTGGTCATTGAGACGGCCGACCCGAAGTATTCCGAAACCGAAACCCGCAAACTGCTGGAGGCCGCCGGCAGCACGCGCATCGAAATGGTGGTCGAATGATGCGCTACTTCTTCCTGCTCTTCGGCGTGGCCGTGCTGCTCGTGGTCCTCATCGCGGGTCGCCGTGGCGACACGTCGCGCCGGCCGCCCTTCGAGATTTTCCCGGACATGGACCGGCAGTTGAAGCTCCGCCCCCAGGCGGCTCACGGTTTCTTTGCCGACGGCCTCAGTTCGCGGTTGCCACCACCCGGCACCATCGCCCGGGCTGAACCGTTCAATGTCGGCGGCCGCGCGGTTTATCCCTTCGAGGATGCGCCGGTCAACACCGGGCGCGAAACGGGCACGACCAATTTCGTGGCCTTGAATCCGCTGCCCGTCACGGCCCGGTTGCTGGCCCGGGGCCAGCAGCGCTACGCGATTTATTGTGCGCCCTGCCACGGAGCGACCGGCGAAGGCAACGGCATCACCAAGAAGATCAACGCCATGGCCGTGGTGACCAGCCTGCACGACAAGCGCGTGGTGGAATTGCCGGACGGCGACCTGTTCAACACCATCACCCTCGGCAAGAACCTGATGGGGGCCTATGGACCGCAGATCCCGGTCGAGGATCGCTGGGCCATTGTCGCCTACGTGCGCGCCCTGCAACTCAGCCATCTGGGGTCGGTGGACGACCTTTCACCGGAAATGAGGGCCAAGCTAAAGTGAGCACGAACCCCATCCATACACGGGTCGCCCGGGCTTTCAGCCTTCCGTTGCGGGCAGTGCAGCCGAACCCGTTAGCCGATGCGGCCATCAGTCTGAATTTCGAGCGGTGCTTTGCCTGTGCGCCCGCGAGCAGTGCGGTGGGAGACCGCAACGAAGGCGCCAGCGGCGCGAGCCAACTGCAGCCGATGTTATGAGTCAGCCCAACGTTTCCAACCCAGACGATGCCAAGCTGCTGCCGCCGCTGGACCTGTCCAAGTGGCGCAAGCTGCCCGGCCAGCTCATGGCCATCGGCGGACTGGTGGTGTTGGTGGGATTGATCGTGAGTTGGCGGCAGCCCGAGGAGCACAGCCTCAAGGCCTTTGGCTATTCCTGGCTGCTGGCGTTCATGTTTTACCTCAGCCTCGGCCTGGGCGGCATGTTCCTGGTGCTGGTGCATCACCTCTTCGACGCCGGCTGGTCGGTGGCCACACGGCGGTTCTGCGAACACCTCGCCTCGCTGCTCTTCCCGTGGCTGGCGGTCCTGTTCGTTCCCGTGGCCCTGCTGGCGCCCAAACTCTTCGGCTGGATGACCGTCGCCGATCCAAAAGCCGACCACGCCCTCTATGCCAAGCTGCCGCTGTTCACGGTCGTCGGGTTTTACGTGATCTCCGCGGGTTGTTTCGGGTTGTGGTGGCTGCTGGCCAACCGGCTCAAGTATTGGTCGCTGCGGCAGGACGAAACCGGCGAGGCGCTTTGCACCTTCAAGATGCGGATGCACTCCTGCTGGGGCATCTGGGTGTTCGCCTTCACGCTCACGCTGGCGGCCATCATGTGGATGAAGGGGCTGCAACATCAGTGGTTCTCGACGATGTACGGCGTGTACTACTTTGCCGGCAGCGTCTGGTTGACGCTGGCCACGGTGTACATCATCACGATGGTGCTGGATCGGCAGCGCATCCTCAGCCAGGTGCTGCACGAGCACCAGTTCTATTTCCTGGGCACGCTGCTCTTCGCGTTCACCGTCTTCTGGGCCTATGTCACCTTTTCGCAGTACTTCATCATCTGGAACGCGAACATCCCCGAGGAAACCTTCTGGTACGTCATCCGCGAACAGGGCAGTTGGTTTTACATCGGCATGGTCATCATCTTTGGCCACTTCTTCCTGCCCTTCCTGTCCCTGCTGCGCATTGACGTGAAACACACCTTCCCGGTCATGGTGCCGTTGTGTCTTTGGGCGTGGGCGATGCACTTCGTGGACTTGTCCTTCAACATCCTGCCGGTTTACTACGACCACGGTTTTCCCTTCCACATCCTCTGGCTGCCCTTGGGCTGCCTGGCCTTCATGGGCGGATTGCTGGCCAAGGTGTTCCTGAAAGAGTTCGCCGGCGCGCCGCCCTTCCCGCGGAAGGATCCGCGCCTGGTCGAGGCCATGGGTCTCTATCATCCGGTGCCGACGCAGATTTCCGGTGGCGAATTGGATCAGGCCGACGACATGCCGGACGCGACCATCCAGCCGAAAGGAAACCAGTGATGAACCACGGTGCGCAAGACCAGGAGGGACGCCGCATCTGGCCGGTGGCGGTGGCGGTGGTGGTGGCCAGCCTCATTTTTGTGGCGCTCGTCTGGAAGATGAAGCAATACACTCAAGCACCCCCGCCCGACGAAGCCCGCAAGGTCGAGCGCGCGAAGGCGCTCGCGGAATTGCGCGCCGCCGAAGCCGTGTCGCTCAACGAACCGGGCTGGATTGATCCGACCAAGGGTTTGGTGCGACTGCCCATCACGGAGGCCATGAAACTCGCCGAGCGCGACTGGCGTGATCCGGCCAGGGCCCGGGCCAACCTCATCGAGCGGGTGGAGAAAGCCACCGCCCGCCCACCCGAGCAGCCGAGTCCGTTTGAATAGTCTTCGCCGTTTGTTGGAATGACCGCGCCTTCGCCCACTTCGCCGCCGGAGATTGATTCCTCAGGCCGCCTGCCGCTGTTCATCCTGTTCGGCGGCGCGGCGTTCTGGCTGGTGTTAAGTTCGGTGTTCGGCCTGCTGGCTTCCATCAAATTTCATGGACCGGGATTCCTTGCCGATTCCCCGATGCTCACCTACGGGCGCGTGTATCCCGCGTGGGCGAACCTGCTGGTCTTTGGTTTTTGCATACCAGCCGGTCTGGGCGTCGGGCTGTGGTTGCTGGCGCGGCTGGGGCGCGCGCCGCTGGCCCGTCCCTGGCTCATCGCGGTGGGCGCCAAACTCTGGCACATCGGCGTATTCGTGGGCTTGCTCGGCATCCTGAGCGGCGACAGCACCGGGCATACATGGCTGGAACTGCCGCGTTACGCGGCCGTGATCCTGTTCTGCGCGTTTGTGTTCATCGCCTTGTGGGCCTTCGCCACCCATCGCGCCCGCGCCGACCGCGATCTGCATCCGTCCCAGTGGTTCGTGCTGGCGGCGCTGTTTTGGTTTCCGTGGATTTATTCGACCGCCATTTTGTTGCTGGAAGTGTTTCCAGTGCGCGGCATTGTTCAGGCTTCGATTGCGTGGTGGTTCGCAGGCAACCTGCTTGGGGTCTGGCTGCCGCTGGTGGGCTTGGCGGCGTTCTGTTACTTTGTGCCCAAGCTCACGGAGCGTCCCTTGCAAAGCCGCTACCTCGCGCTGTTCGCCTTCTGGACCTTGATCCTGTTTGGCACCTGGACCGGCATCCCCTCCGGCGCGCCGCTGCCCGCGTGGATGCCCACCCTGAGCGGCGCCGCCGCCTGGCTGATGCTGGTCCCGCTGCTGACTGTGGCGGTGATGCTCGTGCAAACCATCAGCGGCGCCAAAACCCCGTGCGCCGGCGGGCCGCTCTGCTATGTAAAGTTTGGCACCTGGTCGCTCGTTCTCTCCGGCGTGCTGCTGGCGGTGGCGGCCCTGCCGCAGGTCAGCCGCGTCACGGAGTTCACGTGGTTCAATCACGCGGAAAACGCGTTGAGAATCTACGGCTTCTTCGCCATGACCATGTTTGGCGCGGCCTACTACATCCTACCCCGGGTGACAGGCGCGGAATGGCCTGTTGCCAGATTCGTTCGCGGCCATTTCTGGTGCGGCGTCGTTGGCACGCTGCTGCTGTTCGCGCCGCTGGCCATCGGCGGGGTGGTGCAGGGCGCGCGCTGGCTCAATCCGGAAATCACGCCCGTGGACGTGTCCAAAGCGACCCTGATGTTCCTTCGTCTCAGCACGCTGGGCGACTTGCTGTTGTTGCTCGGCAACCTGCTGTTCCTGGTCAACGTTTTCGCCCTGATCGCGCGTCATTGTCGCGCGATGGTCCGCGTACTCTACGCGGATGCGGTCGCGCCACTGGAACCGTCGGAGGTGAAGCCATGAAGTCTGCCGCGCTGGTATTTCTGGCCGCGTTCCTGGCGCTCTCGGCGTCGTGGGGCGGGTTCGTGCTCGCGCCGCAACTTCAACTGGGCCGCGGCGCGCAGGCCAAGGCGCTGATCACCGAGGATCTGTATCCGCTGGCGCGTCCCGGTCTGGCGCGGCAGGGGCTGGAGATTTATCGCGCCAACGGCTGCATGTATTGCCACACCCAGCAGGTCCGCCAGGAGGGCACGCATGTGGAAATTTACCTGACCGAAGGAGGCACGAACGCCGCGGGCGTTCTCGCGGCCCTGCAAAGGCTCAGCCCGGCGCTGGCACGGTCCGAAACTCTCGATAGTCTGCCAGTGAAGGTGGTGGAAGTGGAGGATATGGTGGCGGCTGATCGAGCCCTCAAAACGCTGAAAGACGCCGGCGGCAAGGCCGAGACCGTGATCGTGCCGACGGGCGCGGACCTCGCGCGCGGTTGGGGACGGCGGCGCACGGTGGCTCAGGATTTCCTGTACGACCAACCGGTGCAGCCCGGCGTGATGCGCATCGGACCGGACCTCGCCAACATCGGCCTGCGCCCTTACGACGCGGACTGGCACTACCGCCATCTCTACGCGCCGGCCAGCGTGGTCGAAAACTCCAAGATGCCGCCCTACCGTTACCTGTTTGAGAAACGCAAGGCGGGGGCGGAGCCTTCGCCCGAGGCGCTCAAGCTTTCAGGCGCGGCGGCGCCGGAGGACGGATACGAAATCGTGCCCAAGGCGGAGGCGAAGGCGCTGGTGGCCTATCTGCTGAACCTCCGCGCGGAGGCGCCCCTGTTTGAATCGCCCTACACCCCGCCGCCCGCCAGTGCGCCAGCCACCAACGCCGCGCCCACCACCGCTGCCGTGCCATGAACCCGGAGAAATCCAAAACCGCGAACACGCCCGAGGCCGAGCCAGCGCCAACGCTGAACACCGTCCCGATGTGGCTGTTCGGGGCGTTGTTCGTGCTGTTATGCACCGGCGCCATCTATTTCGATGCGCGCGGCGGATGGTTTGACGCGCGGGTTTACCAGCCCTATGTCCGGCCGCCCGAGGATTTTCAGCCGCGGGATCCTGGCGGAGAAAACCTCGGGGCTGGGAAACGGGTGTACGACATGGCCTGCGCCGTCTGTCACATGCCCAGCGGCTTGGGCAACCCCGGCGTC
This sequence comes from Verrucomicrobiia bacterium, assembly GCA_011525685.1. Lineage (GTDB taxonomy): Bacteria > Verrucomicrobiota > Verrucomicrobiia > Limisphaerales > JADLHS01 > WYBW01. Next base: position 12,981 of record WYBW01000047.1, on the reverse strand, counting down.
CATGCGCCACCCATTGCCGGCTCGGAATGGGTTGTGGCGCCCGGCCCCAACCGGCTCATCCGCATCGTGCTGCACGGATTGCAGGGGCCGATTGAGGTGGCCGGCAAGCAATACGGCGCGGGAGTCATGACACCCTTCAAGGATGTCCTTTCGGATCAGGACATCGCCGCCGTTCTCACGTTCATCCGGATGAATCCCGAGTGGAAGCACAAGGCCACTCCTGTGACCCCCGCGCAGGTGGCGAAGGTGCGCGAACTGACCAAGGACCGCGGCTCCGTCAACTGGACTGCCGCGGAATTGCTCCAGATTCCGGAGAGCGATTGAACCTGCGCTTTCAAGTGAATCACTGAACGCGCCGGTCCCGCCGGTGGCCTCACCGCAGAGCGAAAATGCCGCGAAACCGGGCGTGCATCTCCATCACCACGACTCCTGCGAGATCTTGGTCAAGCCCTGGAAGGCGTGCAGCGAAACCGCTTGAGCTTGTCGTAGAGCGAACTGCGCGGAATACCCAGCTTGCCGGCCGCCCGTTCCACATGACCGCCTTCCTGGGCCAGCACCAGTTCGATGTGTCGCCGTTCAAGCTCGGCCAGCGTCAGACTCGGATTGCCCGCCGCGACGTCGGTGAGCGTCCACGCCTCGAACCGCAGGTCTTCCGGCTGCAAGGCCTTATGCGAACTGAGCAGCACCGCGCGCTCGAGCACGTTGCGCAACTCGCGGATGTTGCCCGGCCAGTGATAGCGCAACAGAGCCGACTCGGCCTCCGGCGTCAGCGTCATGGCGTTTCGGCCGATCTCCCGCGGAAACGTCTGAAGAATGCGGTTGGCCAGCAGCGCGATGTCCTCTTTGCGCTCCCGGAGCGGCGGAACCGTCAGGGTGATGGTGTTGATGCGGGAATACAGGTCGCCGCGGAACTTCTTCTCGCGGACCAGTTCGCCCAGGTCCTGATGCGTGGCGGCGATAAGGCGGATGTCCACCCGGCGATCGCGTACTTCTCCGAGCCGGCGAAAGCGTTTTTCTACGATCACCGTCAGGAATTTCGGTTGAAGTTGAAGGTCCATGTCCGCGATTTCATCGAGAAAGATCGTTCCCCGGTCGCCGGTTTCCAGCAAGCCCGGCCTGGCCTGGGTGGCGCCGGTGAACGCGCCACGTTCGTGGCCAAACAATTCGCTCTCGAGCAATTCGCGGGTGAAGCCGGCACAGCTCATGTCCACAAACGGCTCGCTGGCACGAGGGCCATGCGCGTGCAGCCATTTCGCCAGCACGCCCTTGCCGGTGCCGGTCTCACCCACGAGCAACACGGAACTGTCCGAGGCCTGTACCCCGCGGACCTGCTCTTCCAACCGCCGGATCACGTCGCTGTTGCCCACGAACGGGTCCAAGCGGGAGGTGCAGCGCTCCTCCATTTGCTGCTGGGCGCGGTTCTTCCGGCGGCTGCGGTAGTTGTCCACCTCGCGGCGCAACAACAACAGGAGCGCCGACAGATCAACCGGCTTGGTCAAAAACTGGTCCGCTCCCTGGCGCACGGCGCGCACCGCCAACTCGATGGAACTTTGGGCGGTCAGAATCAGCATCGGAACGTTGGCATCCGTTTCCTTGAACCGCGACAACAGTTCCAAGGTTTCGCCATCGGGCAGCAAATAGTCCAGCACCACCGCATCCGGACGGCGGGACCGAAACGCCTCGTGCCCCGCGCGGCGGTTGTCGGCTTCCTCGACCTCGCATCCGTGCGATGCGAGAAAATCGCGAATACCGGAGCGCACCGCTGGTTCGTCGTCAATCAACAGGATCTTCAGTTTGTGGCTCACCCGCACCTCCCGGTTTTTGTGGACTGGCTGGTGGTATTGGAAATGAAGTCTGGGCTTCGGACGACAACCGGGGGCAGGAATCGCGACAATCGCGTCTGTGAATGGGAAGCGACAGTGTGGGCGCTTAGGACGGCGCCTGAAACGAAACCTCCCTGGAACAAGATGGACATCGTCACCTTATCGTCCGACAGCCGGACAGGATTTGCGAATTGAATGATGTCCGACGGCAGGCGCGGCGAAGCCCGACGGGGCTTCTACGAAAGTGCATGGAGGTCCTTTACGGACCCGAACCCAGGGGCAAGCCCTGTCTGTCGGGATGAGTGCCGTTGCGATGGCCGGGAATCAAAGTTGGCCCAAACCTGCGGACGGAAACTGCAAGATCGAGTGCGGCTTCCATTTGCCGGTGGAACTTATCCAGCCTGATCCGATGCCCAATCGTACCCCCGGCGAAGCTCGTTCAACCATCGAAGAGACCGCCGTCTTCGGAATCATCTTTCGTTGTGGAATACTCCCCGCCGGGCATGATCTTGAGCCGGTCGCCGCAAAGCCGGCCGGCATCTGCTCTTCCCCCATTCCCGCTCATCTGATCCTTCCAAAAACGGACGCGCGTCCTTACAAGCCGGTGGGATGATCCAAGAATGTCCAAGGCACTTTGAACTTCCGCGACAAGTGCGCCGCCAGCGCCTTGACGGCAAACGTCTCGGTGGCGTAATGGCCGCCGTAAAACACGTTCAAACCAAGCTCCTCCGCCATCGCGTAAGTCCAGTGCGGCCCTTCGCCGGTGATGAACGTGTCCACGCCCTCTTGCGCCGCCTGTTTCAACTCGCCGCCCGCTCCGCCGGTCACCACCCCGATGCGACGGCACACCGTCGGGCCGCCGGGAATGAGCAGCGGTTCCATCCCCAGCGCCCGGGAGAGCCGCCGCGCCAGTTCAATCCGGGGCATGGCCGTCCGGGTTTGCCAGCCGATGCACTGGCCGTGGCTGGGGAAAAACGGGCGCAGAATCCTCAGTCCCAACGCCGCGCAAAGCTGGGCGTTGTTGCCCAGCTTGGGATGCGCGTCCAGCGGCAGGTGCGAACTGTAAACCGCCAGATCGTGGCCCACCAGCAGTCGCATAAGCTCGTACTTCTTTCCAGTCCACGGATGCGACGGCGACCAGAACAAGCCATGATGCACGATGAGCAAATCCACCTCACTCGCGATCGCGAGCTTCACCGCGGCCAGACTGGCGTCCACGGCAGCGGCGATGCGGGTCACGGTTCCGGAGTTCTCCACCTGAAGCCCGTTGACCGCGCCGTCGTAATCGCCGATTTCACGGGTGCGCAACAGCGCGTCGCAATGCCGGACGATGGCCAGGAGTGAAGCCTTCTGCATGAGGGAAGGAAACCAAACATGGTCCGCCAAGCAAAGCCTGGATTCCATGGGCCAAGATCGTCGCAGTCTGTCAGGTGAGCGGCGATGGCGATTCGCTCCGACCCATCCCAGAACCAACGCACAGAGCCAAGGGGGAAAACTCCACCAGACGCCAGTTGATTTCTGCGCGCGGCTTTCTATAGTGCGCTCGGTTTGAATCGCATCAGATGAGCAACTCGAGCCACCCGACCGAGCCGTGGGACATCGCCGCGGCGCGCAACCTCTATAACGTCCACCGCTGGGGCGCGAAGTATTTCGACATCAACGAGGCGGGACACGTCGTGGCCATGCCGTTGCAGGACGCCGGCATCGCGGTGGACCTCACGGATGTGATCGAGGAGGCGAAGGGACGCAATTTGAAATTCCCATTGCTCATTCGTTTCCAGGACATCCTCCGCCACCGGGTCGAGTCCATCAATCTGGCGTTCCGCAACTCCATCACCGAGTTCAACTACCAGGGCAAGTATCGCGGCGTTTTTCCCATCAAGGTGAACCAACTCCGCGAAGTCGTGGAAGAAATCCTCGATGCGGGCAAGCCGTTCGACTTTGGGCTGGAGGTGGGCAGCAAGCCGGAGCTGTTTGCGGGGCTGGCGCTGCAAAGCCAGATGGGCAGCCTCATTATCTGCAACGGTTACAAGGACACGGACTTCATCAAGATGGCGTTGCTCGGCATCAAGCTGGGCAAGAAGGTCATCATGGTGGTCGAGAAACTGGAGGAACTGCGGCAGATCATCGGGGTCTCGAGGCAGATGGGTGTCGAACCGCAGGTGGGCATTCGCGCGCGCCTGCTGGCCAAAGGCGCCGGGCGCTGGGCCGACAGCGGCGGCGAGAACGCCAAGTTCGGCCTGAGCACCGCCGAGATTCTCGCCGCGGCGGAACTGCTCAAGTCCGAGAGCCTCGCCCATTGCCTCAAGCTCGTGCATTTCCACATCGGCTCGCAGGTGCCGGACATTCTCACGGTGAAGAAAGCGGTGCAGGAGGCGGCCCGCTTTTACGCCAAGCTCCAGAAGATGGGTTTCAACATCGAGTTTCTGGACGTGGGCGGCGGTTTGGGGGTGGATTACGACGGCAGCCGCTCGGCCTTTGACAGTTCCACCAACTACACGCTCCAGGAATACACGAACGACATCGTCTATTACATCGCCGACGTCTGCAACGCGGAGAAAGTCCCGCACCCCGACATCATCAGCGAGAGCGGGCGGGCCATCGTCGCCCACCACAGTGTGTTGATCGTCGAGGTCTTTGGCGCCATCGGCAAGACGCGGCCCGACATCAACTTTGCTTTCGGCGAGAACGAACATCCCATCGTTCGCGAGTTGTTGGACATGCGCAAGAATCTGGCCAAGCTCAACAAGCTCGAGGCCTACCACGACGCGCTGGAGCGCCGGGACGACGCGCAACACATGTTTACGCTGGGCATGATGGACCTGCCGGACAAGGCGAAGATCGAGAATCTTTACTGGGAGATCGGCCAGGAAGTGGTCGAGAGTTTCAAAGGCCAGGCCTACATCCCCGAGGAAATCCGGAAACTCGAAGACAGCCTTGGCGACCAGTACCTCTGCAACTTCTCGGTGTTCCAATCCTTGCTGGACCACTGGGCGCTGGGGCATTTGTTTCCCATCATGCCCATCAGCCGCCTGGACGAGCGGCCCACGCGCGAGGCGACGCTGGTGGACATCACCTGCGACTCGGACGGCCAGGTCAACAAGTTCATTGACCTGCGCGACGTGCGCGACACGCTGCCGCTGCACGCGCTCAACCGCAAGAACGGCAACGGCACGGTCGAGCCGTATTACCTGGGGTTCTTCCTCATGGGCGCCTATCAGGACATCATGGGCGACCTGCACAACCTCTTTGGCCGCGTAAACGAAGTCCATGTCTTCCTCGACCCGGACGAACCCGCCGGTTATTATGTCGAGGAAATCATTGAAGGCTCGACCATCGTGCAGACGCTGGCTTCGGTGCAATACGACGAGAACGAACTCAAACGCCAGATGAAGGCGCAGATTGACGACGCGATCAAATCCGACCGCATGAAACCCTCCGAAGCCATGCGGCTGCTGGACGAGTATGAGCGCGGTCTCAAGGCTTATACTTACCTGAGTTTTTGAGCCTTTACCGGCAAGAGCGCACGATGGCGGAAAGCGAGTCCATTACCCCGGCGGGGAATGTCCCGGTGACGACCCTGTCGGCGTCGCCACAAGGCGGTCGCCCCGGGCCGCCGGACCCCGCGGCGCACGCTGAATTACTCCGCTCTCTCAGCCGGCTGGTGCGCGGGTTGTCGGCATTGTTCTGGGGATTGCCGGCCTCGCTCATTGTCTGTGTGGGCACGGCCCATGCCGGCTGGTTCGCCCAGTTCAAAATGGTGCCCGCCCTCGCGGCCACCGGCCTGCTGCTGTTCGGCTTGTGGCAGATGGATGCCTTCCAAAAGCAGGAACGACCCTGGGTCAACGCGCTGGAACGAGCCAAACTGCTGGCCCTGGTCAACGTCGGCTTCAGTCCGTTCCTGTTCTTTTGGAACCGGGTGCCGGGACATTTCTTTTTCGAGCTGATGGTCAACTTGATGGCGCTCTCGGGCCTGCTGTTCCTGTTTGCGCTCAACCGGGTGCTGGAGCGGCTGGGGGCGATGCTCCCCGATGAGACGTTGCGCCACGAAACCCGGCAGTTCACCGCATTGAATCGGAGCTTGCTGCTGGCGTTGCTGCTGCTCGCGGTGGTTTATCTCGTCCTCACGCAGACACCCAACCTCCCGGAGACGTTGGTGGCGGCGGTCGCCTGGCTGGAACGCCACGATCACTGGCTTGAACGGGGCAAACTCGTTTCGGTGATGATCTTCGTCCTGTTGCCGCTGTCCATGACCATGGCGCTCCTTTGGAAGACCAAGGAGGTCATCCTCGAAAGCGTCTTCGGTCCCAAGGCGTGAGTTCCATCCTCTTTCTGAATCGGTTTCTTGGGGGACATTCCGCCGGCAGCGACCTGCAGGTTGTGTCCAAGACCACAGGTTGGAAGTCGGTTGACCGTTTGGCAGTCGGATTGTTTTTGCGGTTGAACGTCACCGCGGCGGGATTTATGGTGAACGCATGTTCAGCCTGATTCATCCCCCCGCCCCAGGCTCGTGGCGGGCGCGGGCCTTCACCTTGATCGAATTGCTGGTGGTGATCGCCATCATCGCCATTCTGGCCGCGATGCTGTTGCCGGCATTGAGCAAGGCCAAGGAGAAAGGCCAGCGGGCCCAGTGCATCAACAACCTCAAGCAAATCCTCCTGAGCACGCACATGTACGTGCTGGATTTCGACGACACCCTGCCCTACACCTCCTGGAGTTCCGGGACATATAACGTGCCCAACTGGTGTTACACCCGCACGGTCAACCGCACCAACAAGGATGACGTCACCATGGGCCAGCTCTGGACCTATCACAAACAGCGGGCGCTCTATTGGTGTCCCATGGAAAACACCAACGCCGCCTTCTTCCGGGCGCGGGAACAGCAGGTGACCAGTTACACCATGAACGGCTCCGTGTCGGGATTCACCACCGCGCCCACCGGCAAGCCGTACGTCAGTTACAAGATGGCGCGGTTCAAACCGCACTACATGCTTTATTGGGAATCCGACGAACGGCAGCCCGGCTACTATGACAATGCCGCGAGCCGCCCCGATGAAGGCGCAAGCCTGCGCCACACCGGCGGCATCGTGATGGGCATGTTTGGAGGACAGACCGAGTTCATCAAGTTCCGCGCTTACGCCATGGAGGCGGGTTTGGGCGGATTTCGCGGCAACCGGCCCGGACGCATGTGGTGCAACCCGGGCAGCCCCACGGGTGAATGAGCGCCCAGCCGGGAACTTCCCTTACATGAATCTGCGACTCATCTTCTCAACCACGAGGCTCCTGGCGGCAGGGGTTCTGCTTTGCGCCGGATGCGGAAAATCGTCCCCGGACGACACGCCCTCGGCCACCCCCATGCAACCGCAGGACGCGGCCGCCCAGTTGCAGACGGCCTTTACCGGCGCCGCTCCCGAAGTCCGGAACACCGCCCAAGCCGCCTCCGAGGCCATGCGCGCCGCGGATTATGAGAAGGCCATCCAATCCATCCAAACGATCAAGGCCCGCCAGACTCTGACCTACGATCAGGGCCTGGCGGTTTACAACTCGGAACGCGCGCTGGAGGCCACGCTCATCATGGGTATGAACGCCGGCGACCCGAACGCCAAACGGGCCTACGAGTTGTTGAAGAAAAGCCGCCGGAATTAACCAGATCGGCAAGGCCAGCTCCGCTTCAGCGTGCGTCTTGCTTTGGGGTGCCAATGCTGGCACGGGCAGAAGCAGATCGGACCTCCGCTGATCTCACTGATGCCCCGAGAAATTCCTCCACGAACTTCTCATTGGCAGTGTGCTGTCAACGGGGTCTGCGTGCGCGTTGAGTAGGGGGAGTTGGTCCCGGACAGAATCCACACGCCACTCTCGTGATTACCGACCGCTGCAAGAGTTGTAGCCGGTGGTTTGATCGTCGAGTGCGGCGAGAGGGAAGCTCACTCTTCCGATGTCCAAGCCGCTGCTATTTTTTGGACACTTGATCTGCCACCGAAGCGGGCTGGCGCGAGTTCCCCCAGCGATCGGGTCGGCGGTTGACGTTGGCGGGCGATTTGCTATATGCGCAAGTGTGTGACGGACAGACGGCTTGGTGAAAAATGAGCGTGATTCTGAAGACGGAGAAGCTGCGCGTTGAGTATCCGAATCGCGAGTCTCGTCAGGGCAGGAAGGTCGCCCTGAGCGGTCTCGATCTCGAGGTCAACGCGGGCGAGGTGTTCGGCTTCCTCGGGCCGAACGGCGCGGGCAAGACCACCACCATGAATGTGCTGCTCGGCTTTCTGCCGCCCACCAGCGGCACGGCCAGCTTGTTCGGCATTGACGTGCGCCAGCCGATCGCCCGTCAGCGCATCGGTTATCTCCCGGAGAACACCTACTACTACAAGTTCCTGACCGCGGAGGAGCTCCTCAGGTTTTACGCGCGCATCTTCGGATTGACGTCCGCGGAAGCCGACCGGCGCATCGCGGAGTTGATCCAGCTCGTCGAGTTGGGACACGCGGCCAAGCGGGCGATCAAGACTTATTCCAAGGGCATGCAACAGCGGGTGGGCCTGGCCCAGGCGCTCATCAACAATCCCGACCTGCTCATTTTTGACGAACCCACCAGCGGGCTGGATCCGCTGGGGCGCATGAAGGTGCGCGAGATCATCCAGCGCCTGAAGAACGAGGGCAAGACGGTCTTTTTCTCGTCGCACGAACTGGGCGAGGTGGAAACGGTGTGCGACCGCGTGGCCATCATCAACCAGGGCGAATTGAAGGTGCGGGGCAGCGTGGCGGACCTGGTCGAGCGGCACCAGGCGAATCTCGAAAAGGTGTTTCTGGACATCATTGGCTATCAACCGCAACCCGTGTCATGAATACCGTCTGGGCATTGTCGGGCGTGGTCATCAAGGAACTTTACCGGCGCAAGGATTTCTACGTGCTGCTGGTGTTGACGGGGTTGATCACGCTGGCCGCCGGCTCGGCCAATTTTTTCAACGACGCGAAGATCGTCGTTTATCTCAAGGACCTTTGCCTGCTGCTGATCTGGATTTCGGCGCTGGTGATCGCGGTGGGAACGGCCGCGCGCCAGATTCCGGCCGAGCGCGAGCAACGGACGATTTTCCCGCTGCTGGCCAAACCGGTGACGCGGTGGCAGGTGATCCTGGGCAAATTCCTGGGCTGCTGGCTCGCCTGCGGGCTGGCGCTGGTGGTTTTTTACGCGTTCTTCGTGGTGGTGACCGGTTCCCGCGAACATCACTGGCCGCTGCTGAATTACTTTCAGGCGCTGTGGCTGCAATGGATCATGCTGGGCGTGGTCATCGCGCTGGTGCTGTTCGGCTCGATCATTTTCAGCGCGCCTTCGGCCAACGCGACGATTTGCATCGTGGTGGTGGTGGGTATCCTGCTCATCGGACGGCATCTGAACAAGGTCGCGCTCCAGCAACCCGAACCGCTGCAGACGCTCATTTACGTCGTCTATTTTCTTATTCCCCACCTGGAATGGTATGACGTCCGCGATCTGATCGTGTATGACCACGCCTTGATCTCCTGGTGGCACTGCGGGTTGGCCACGCTTTACGGCGCGGTGTACGTGCTGTTGTTTCTGTTCGTCGCGTGGCTGGCCTTCCGGCGCAAGAGATTGTCCGTATGATGAAAGCTTCCCCGCCGCTGGTCCTGGCCTTGTTGCTTGCGGTGTGTTTCACCGTGGCCACGAGCACGCAGCGTCATGCCCTGAACTGGAGCACCCGGGCGCAGGCCGACAGCGTGCTCAAGGTGTTGCTGGGGGATGGTCGCCGGATGTTCGCCAACCATTTCTTCACCCAGGCGGATGTGACGTTCCACAGCGGGTATTATCCCTCGATCTTCGACCGGCGCGAGAAGCCGTCCACCAGCCCCATGCAAAGCGGCCATGACGACCATGACGATCACGAGGCGGAGGCGGGCCATGTGCATGGCGAGCACTGCAACCATGGCGAGGACGCGCACGAAAAGGAGATGGCTTTTCTCAACCAGCCCCGCGACTGGATCGAGCGCTTCGGGCGTCACTTTTTCGTGACCGACCACACGCATCTGGCGAAGGGGCGGGAACGCGAAATTCTGCCGTGGTTGCGACTCTCGGCCGAGTTGGATCCGCAACGCGTGCAAACTTACACGGTGGCGGCGTTCTGGCTGCGCACGCAACTGGGCAAGGTGGCGGAGGCCGAGGAATTTCTCCGCGAGGGCCTGCGCGCCAATCCACAGAGCTACGAGATTCTCTTCGCCCTGGGCCAGGTGCGCTACGACCACCATCAGGACGTCGTGCGCGCCCGCAACCTCTGGGAGGTGGCGTTGCGCTATTGGAAGGAGCAGGAATCGGGCAAGCCGGAGCCGGACCTATCGAGTCTCCGCGAGATCACGCTGCACCTGGCTCGATTGGAGGAGGCGGAGGGGAACTGGCGTCGCGCCATCGAGCATCTCAAGGTGGCCAAGATGGTTTCCCCCCAGCCCGAGTTGTTGCAGCAGCAAATCGAGGAGTTGCAGCAGAAGCTCGCCGAATCACCTTGAACGGGATCAGGCCCAGGTCGCAGTCCTGCCCGCGACGATTGCGCTTGGTCTGGCGCGGGGGGGTTTGTTTTAATCGCGGCGCATGAAGCGCCGGCAGGCCCAGCTCAAACGGGAGACGAAGGAAACGCGCATCACGGTCAAGCTCGACCTCGATGGCCAGGGCCATTCGTCGGTCAAGACGGGCATCCCCTTTTTCGATCACATGCTCACCTTGTTCGCCAAGCACGCGACGGTGGACCTGTCGTTGCGCTGTGCGGGCGACTTGGAGGTGGATGCGCACCACACGGTCGAAGATTGCGGGATCGCTCTGGGCCAGGCGTTCGCCCGGGCGCTGGGCGACAAACGGGGACTTCGCCGCTACGGCACGGGCTTTCATCCGCGCAATCCCTTTACCGGCGAGGCGTATGTGCCGATGGACGAATGTCTGGCGCGCTGCGTCATTGATTTCAGCGGCCGGCCGCATCTGGTCTGGCGCGGCCTGAACGATCAAGCCTATCGGCGGTTGAGCCGGTCGGAGCGCGGGCAGGACGCCTCCACGACGTTCCGCTTCGGGCTGGCGCGGGAGTTCTTCCAGGGATTCGCCAACGAGGCGCGCTGCAACCTTCACCTGGAGCTGTTGTACGGCGACGAGCCGCACCACATTGTGGAGGCGCTCTTCAAGGCGTTTGCCCGGGCGGTGGACGTTGCCTGCCAGCGGGATCCGCGCGTCGCCGGACGAGTCCCTTCCACGAAGGGGAAACTTTAGACCGCCTTGAATAGCAAGGAATTCCACCCCGTCGAACCCATGTCTGACAAAGCACATTCCTCCGCCGACGACAGCACGTTGGTGCGGGCCGCGCAGGATGGCGACATGGGTGCCTTCGAGGAATTGGTGGCCCGGCATCGCGACAAAATTTACGCGCGCGCCTACAGCATGATGCGGAACGAGGAAGAGGCGATTGATCTTTCACAAGAGGCGTGGGTCAAAGCCTGGCAACGGCTGAAGCAGTTTCATGGGGAATCGAGTTTCGCCACCTGGATGACGCGGATCACGATCAACCTGTGCCTCGACCAGTTGCGCCGCCAGAAACGGCAGCGCTCCGAATCCATCGAAGCGATGGACGAGGAATCCGGCGGGGTGGAGCGACAGATGCCGGTCGTCACGGTGAATCCCACCGAGGGATTGGAACGCGGTGAGCTGCGCCAGCGGATAGACCAGGCGTTGAGCCAGTTGTCCTATGCGCATCGCACGGTGATTGTGCTGCACGAGTTTGAAGAGATGGAATACAAGCAGATTGCCAAGACCATGGGCTGCTCGATCGGGACGGTGATGTCCCGGTTGTTTTACGCGCGCCGGAAGATGGCGGCGCTGCTGGCGGATTTGAAAAAGCCGGAGTGAACCGGCTGGAGCCGGAGATCGGTGAGATGAAACTGGAATTACAACTGAAGTTGCAGGCGTACCTGGACGGCGAACTGCCCGCCCGGGCAACGCCCGAGGTGACGGACTGGCTGGCCCGCGACGCCGAGGCGCGCGCGCTGCTCGCGGAGTTGCAGAACACGCGCGGGGCGTTGAAGACGTTCGAGGCCGAACTCAAACTGCCCGAGAGCCGCGAATTCTACTGGTCGGGAATCCAGCGGCGCATCGGGCAGTTGGAACGGACTCCTTCCGTGGACGAGCCTCCCGTGTGGCTCTCCGCACTGTTGCGGCGGTTTCTGGCGCCGGCCGGCGCCCTGGCGGCCCTCGTCATCGCCGCCACCCTCATCACCCGTCAGTTGCATCCCGGAGGTGCGACGGCGGCCATGGAAACGGAAACGGCGTTCGGTAACGCCTTCACCTACCGTGACTATGCCTCGGGCACCACATTGGTCTGGCTGTCCTACCCCGCCGAAAACGGATTTGCCGATTTTCTGCCTTCCGATACACTGCGATAACCATGCGATATATGTTTCCACGCGCGTTGCAGGGCGGTTTACTCGTACTGTTGCCTCACTTGCTGCTGGGTCTGGCGCTGCGAGCGGAAGTCACCGAGATGGGGCAGGGCGCCGAGACGAAATACGAGGTGCAACTCATCTGGGCCACCAACGACAAGAAGTCTCCGAACCCCGAGCACAAGCCCGTCGAGCCGGAGATCCGCAAGAAGCTGGACGAACTTCCGCTTCGCTGGGAGAATTATTTCGAGGTGAATCGCAAAGAATTCACCGTGTCCAAGGGCGGAAGGGTACGGGAATCATTGAGCGAAAAATGCGCCGTTGAAATCAGGGACCTGGACGGCAAACAGGTGGAAGTGAAGCTCTTCGACAAAGCCGGCAAGGCGGTGTTGGAGCGCCGGCAACCTCTGGCCAGGGGGGAAATTCTCCTCGTGAGCGGCAACGCACCGGCCAAGACCGCGTGGTTTGTCGCGATCAAGCCGGTCAAATGACGCCGACCGGAGTTTGACCAACCGCCTCACGCGCCAGCGCGGGGCTTTTCTTATCCGTGCGGTTTCGCAGTCTGGTGGCAGGCAGTCGAAGATGCCCTCCAAGAATACTCTCCAAGAAATCAAAAGGTTCTTCGCTGTTTTCGGTGGAATGAAACCAAAGCAAGGAGCAACGCGGAGCGGACAGCGGTTCTCCCTCTCCCAGCGGGAGAGGGGCGGGGTGAGGGAGAGCACGTGGAAAATCCGGGGCGTAG
>WYBW01000046.1 GCA_011525685.1 Verrucomicrobiia bacterium | reverse complement strand
TGGCGTTGAGGTTGATGACCGTCAGAAAGTCCGGCTGGGCTTGAGGTTTTCCGCGCATGGATTTCAGACGCAAGTCAATGCGGCCTGTTCAAATTTGCGTGAGACTATTTCAACAACCTGCTAGGAGTTAACATGCGCCCGTTGCACCCGCTTTTCCATCCGCAGCCAGAAACGCCATTGTTACAGGCTCGTGACGAATACCCGCGAGATTGATATGCGATTCCTGTTTTACTCTCACGATGGATTCGGTTTGGGGCACACCTGCCGCAACCTGGCGATTGCCCGCTGCCTCACGGAACTCGAACCCCGCGCCACCATTCTCCTGGCCACCGGTTCGGACGACGTCACCCGGCTGGGTGTGCCCGACCGGGTCGAAATCCTCAAGCTGCCGGGCTTGCGCAAGCTCGGTAACGAGAACTATGGCCCGCGGCACCTGGGCGTTTCCGCGGAGGAGGTGCGGCACCTGCGTTCGCGACTGCTGACAAGCGCCATCGAATCGCTCCGCCCCGACGTCCTGCTGGTGGACAAACATCCTTTCGGTGCGAGCGGCGAACTCAAGGAAGCGCTCGCCATGTCGCGTCAGTCCGGGGGCCGCGCGGTGCTCGGCCTGCGCGACATCCTCGACGAGCCGTCCACCGTGCGCGCCGAATGGCAGCCACACCATCTGCCGGAGGCCATCACCGATCACTACGATGCCGTCCTCATCTATGGGCAGCGTGAATTGTTTGATCCCAGCGCGGCTTATGGCTTTCCGCCCGAACTGGCGGCGCGCACCCGTTTCTGCGGCTACGTGGCGAATTGCGGCTGCGCCCCGGACGGCACGTCCGCCAGCCTGCCGCTCGCGTGGACCAACGATTCCGCGCATCCACTGGTCCTGGCGACGGTTGGCGGCGGCGAAGACGGGTTCACGCTGCTCGAACACTTTCTCATGGCCTGTGGCGGGGACTGCTGGCGCACCGTGGCTGTGGCCGGACCGCTGATGCCCGGGGTGCAGCACGCCCGGCTCCAACACCTCGCCCATGAGTTTGGCGTGGAGTTCCACTCCTTCGTGCCCGGCTTGAATCACTGGCTGGCTGTGGCGAACGCCGTCGTTTGCATGGGCGGTTACAACACCCTCGCGCAAACCCTGGCGGCCTCCACGCCGGTCGTGTGCGTCCCACGCTGTGAGCCGCGCCGGGAACAACTCGTCCGCGCCGAGGCGTTCGCCCGCCACGGACTGCTCCGCCTGGTGACACCCGACCAGCTCTCCCCGGAAAGGCTGCGCCGCGAGATTCGGGTCGCCCTCAGCACCCCGCGCTCGGAACTGCGCGACCGCATCCATTCCACCGTGGACTTCAACGGCGCCGAACGCGCCGCGATGCACCTGCTGGGTCTGGCGCAAGCGGCCGGCCTTCGTCCGCGCCAATCACTCCCACTCCCCCAACTCGCCGTTGCCTGATGAACTCTCCCACGCCCAGGATCGCCTACGTCGTGAAGCGCTACCCGCGCTTTTCGGAAACCTTCATCGTGAACGAGATTCTCGCCCACGAGGCCGCCGGGCGCGCCGTCGAGATCATCTCGCTCTATCCTCCCAACGACACGCACTTTCAGGACGTCCTCGCCCGCGTCCGCGCCCCGGTCACGTACCTGAACGCTGACGGCCTCAAGGCGGTGGAACTGTGGAACGAACTGGAGCGCGCCGCCGCCGCGCTGCCCGGTTTGTGGACGGAGCTGGCCTCGGCGCGCGGCGCGGAAGCGCGCGAGGTTTATCAAGCCGCGCGCCTGGCGCGACTGGTGCGGGAACGCGGGATCGGCCTGCTGCACGCCCACTTCGCTTCCACGGCCACCGAGGTGGCCCGGCTGGCCGCCCGCTTTGCCGGGGTGCCGTTCACGTTCACCGCGCACGCCAAGGACATTTTCCATGAGTCCGCCGATGCCGACGACTTGCGTCGCAAACTGGCGGGGGCCGCCCGGGTCATCACCGTGAGCGATTACAACGTCGCCTTCCTCCGCCGGCAATTCGGCCAGCTGGCCGGCCGCGTTTGCCGCCTTTACAACGGGATTGATCTGAACCGCTTTCCGTTCACCTCACCGCGCGAGCGCCCCTCGCGCATCGTCGCCGTGGGGCGGTTGATAGAAAAGAAGGGCTTCGCCGTGCTGGTGAGCGCGTGTGACCTGCTGGCCAGACGCGGCGTGGCTTTCGAGTGCGAGATCATCGGAACGGGCGAACTTGAACCCGGCCTGCGGGCGCAGATCGAATCGCTCGGCTTGAAGGAACGCGTGCGGCTGGCGGGGCCGCGGCCGCAGCAGGAGATCATCTCCCTGGTGGGCGGGGCGGCCGTCCTGGCCGCGCCTTGCGTCGTCGGCGCGGACGGCAACGCCGACGGGCTGCCCACCGTGCTGCTCGAAGCGATGGCACTCGGCACGCCCTGCGTTTCAACGGATGTCACGGGCATCCCGGAAGTCATTCGCGACGGTGAAACCGGGTTGCGGGTGAAGCAGCATGATTCCGCGGGCCTGGCCGATGCGCTCGAGCGGCTGCTGGCCGATCCGGCATTGCGCGCAGCCCTCGCCACCCGCGCCCGCGCCCTGATGGAGCGCGAGTTCGATGCCCGCCACAATGCCGCGCAACTCTGGGATTGGTTTGCCGACGCCATCCGCGAGGGCCATGCCCATGGCGCGCCAACGAGAAACGGGACGACGGTCGCCGCAGACCTTGCGAGAGATTTCGCCCGACCCTCGAAACCTGCCGCCGCGCGGACACGCGCCGTCGCCGCGGTTTCCGCTTCCGCACCATGAATCCGCCACGCATCGCCTACATCTGTGCCGACCCAGGCGTGCCCGTGTTCGGGCACAAGGGTTGTTCCATTCACGTTCAGGAAGTCATTCGCGCCCTGCGGCGGCGCGGCGCGCGAGTGGACCTCTTCGCGACGCGGTTCGATGGCCCCGCGCCGGACGATCTGCGCGACCTGCCCACGCACCTGCTGGCCTGTCCGAGCGGATCAAATCTTGCCGAGCGCGAACGCGCCTGCCAGCAGGCCAACACCACCCTGGCCCGCCTGCTCAGTGCCGCGGGGCCGTTCGACTTCGTTTACGAACGTTTCTCGCTCTGGAGCTTCGCCGGTATGTTGCTGGCCCGGACCTATGGCGCGCCGGGCTTGCTGGAGGTTAATGCCCCCTTGATCGAGGAACAGGCGGCTCATCGCGGCCTGGTGGACCGTCCGGCGGCCGAGCGGATCGCCCAGCGCGCCCTCACGGATGCGTCGGCCTTGCTGGCGGTGTCCGACGGGGTCGCGGTCTGGTTGCGCGCCCGGGGCGCAAGTCCAGCCGCGATCCACGTGGTGCCAAACGGCGTGGACCCGGCGCGCTTTCCCGCCGCCCTGCCGCCCGCCTGGCACTGGCCGGAAGGTGGACGGACTTTCACGATCGGCTTTGTCGGTTCCCTCAAACCCTGGCACGGCGTGCCGGTCTTGATCCAAGCGTTTGCGCGGTTGCGGCAGCGCGTGGCGGAAGCGCGGCTGCTGATCGTGGGACAAGGACCGGATCGCGCGGCTCTGGAGAAACAGGTGCGCAGTCTTGCCGTGGAATCCTGCGTGCATTTCACCGGCGGGGTGCCGCCGGAGACCATCCCGGGGCTGCTCGCGGCGATGGACGTGGCGGTGGCGCCGTATCCGCCGCTGGCCGGCTTCTATTTCTCACCGCTCAAAGTGTATGAATACATGGCCGCCGGGCGTGCTGTGGTCGCCAGCGGGATCGGACAATTGTCGCAATTGATACGCCACGGTGAAAACGGATTGCTCTGCCAACCCGGCAATGCGGCGGAGCTCGCGGGGCAACTGGCACTGTTGCACGGGGACGAGCAGGCCCGGGCTCGCCTCGGTGCCGCTGCCCGAAAAACGGCTCTCGATAATTACACCTGGGATCACGTCGCGGGACGCATCCTGATGCTGGCCGAATCGTGCGGCCAGTCAGGACTTCGTTCCATCACCCAGGCTTCGGCCTTGACCCACACGCCGCCGGTCGGCCCACCCGTCCTCTTGTCGCCATGAAGTCCTCGCCCACCACCGAAGACCGCTCGCCCGGGCTGTTGGAGTTGCTCCGCCATTTCGGTCCGGAAATCCGCCAACACCGCGGGAAGATCGTGCTGGCGTTGCTGGCGTTGTGCGCCGAAGTCGGTCTGCGGCTTTTGGAACCGTGGCCGCTCAAAGTGGTTTTCGACGTGGTCCTCGGGCAGACGCCGGCGGGTCGGACCACCGAATTTGGTTGGTTGGCGGAGTTGTCACCCACGGCGGTCCTGACCCTCGCGGCGGTGGCGCTGGTGGTCTTCACCGGCCTGCGGGCGCTGGCGGCTTACTGGAGCACGGTGGGGTTCGCCATCGTTGGGACGCGCGTGCTCACCGCAGTACGCGGGCGGCTGTTCCGGCATTTGCAATTACTCCCCCTCTCGTTCCACCACCGCGCCCGCAGCGGCGACCTGACGGTGCGCGTGATCAGCGACGTGGGCATGTTGCAGGACGTGACGGTGACGGCGCTGCTGCCTCTGGTGGCGCGGATGTTGATCCTGGCGGGGATGGTGGGGGTGATGTTCTGGATGCACTGGCAACTGGCGGTGTTGGCGCTGGCGTTGTTTCCCCTGTTCTGGCTGCGCACCGTGCGATTGAGCCGGGACATCCGGGAGGTGGCGCAACAGCAACGACGGCGCGAGGGCGCGATGGCGGCGACGGCGGCCGAGTCTTTCTCCGGCGTGAAGGTGGTGCAGGCGCTGGCGGCGGGGGATGCGATGGCCGACTCGTTCTGCCAGCAGAACGATCAGAGCCTCAAGCAGGGCGTGAAAGGCAAACGGCTCGCGGCCAGTCTCGAACGCTCGGTGGATTTGCTGCTGGCCGGCTCGACCGCGCTGGTGTTGTGGCAGGGCGCGCGGCTGGTGATGACGGGCGCGCTGACCGCGGGCGATCTGCTGGTGTTTCTGGCCTACCTCAAAACCGCGTTCCGGCCCGTGCAGGATTTCGCCAAGTTCACCGGACGACTCGGCAAAGCCAGCGCCGCCGGTGCGCGCGTGTGGGAACTGCTCGAAGCCGCCCCGGCGGTCACGGATCGCCAGGACGCGATGGAAGTGCCGCCCCTGCGCGGCGAACTCCGGTTCGAGCATGTCTCCTTCGCCTATCAGCCCGCCCAACCTCTGCTCCGCGACGTTCATTTCGTCGCGCGGCCCGGGCAGACCGTGGCGGTCCTGGGCGCCTCGGGCCAGGGCAAATCCACCTTGCTCGGCCTGCTGCTGCGCCTGCACGAACGGGACGGCGGCCGCATCCTCGTGGATGGCCGGGACGTGCGGGATTACCGGGTGGAATCTTGGCGGCGCAGTTGTGGGGTGGTGTTGCAGGAGAACCTGCTGTTTGCGGGGACAATTCACGAAAACATCGCGCTGGGCCTGCCCGCGGCCACGCGCGCCGAAGTCGAAGCGGCCGCGCAAGTGGCCAACGCCCACGAATTCATCACCGGCTTCAAGGACGGTTACGACACCGTGGTGGGCGAACGCGGCGCCACACTGTCCCAGGGACAACGACAGCGCATTGCCATCGCCCGGGCGGCCCTGCGCGACGCGGCGGTGCTCTTGTATGACGAGCCGACGACGGGGCTGGACGAAGCCGCCGAGCGCGCCGTGCTGGCGGGATTGCGCAACCTGTCGCGCGGGCGCACGACGCTCTGGGTGACGCACAACCTCAAACACGCCGCCCTGGCGGACGCCGTCGTGGTGCTCGAGGACGGGCACGTCGTGCGCCACGGCCCACCGGACGAGGTCCTCGGTGAGCGTGACGCAGCCGGAATGGAGGATTGCCATGCTCTCGCCCGCTGACGCCAGCCTGGTGCAACGCGACGTCTGGTTGCCGGGACTCAGGACGCTCCTGGACGCGGACGCGTTTCTGGCGGCGATGCAACTCTCGGCGCCCGCGGCCCGCGTGCGCTCGGCGCGGCTGCGCTACCTGCGCTACAAGCCCGGCCAGAATTGTCTCGCCGCTTACACGCTCGAGGCGGATGGCCGGCGCGTGGAGTGCCACGCCAAAGCCTACCGGGCGGTGGATGCCGGCAAACTGGCCAAGTCGGCATGGCGACCCGCCAGTTCCGGTCCCCTGGGAGCCGGACGGTTCGTCTGGCGCGAGCGCTGCGCGGAGGTTTGCGTGTTTCCGAACGACAACAAGTTGGAAACCCTCGCGCTCATGGCGAACGCGGCGCGGCGGGAGGATTTCCTGCGCCGGCATTTGCCCGAACATCCGGAGCTGTGGGCGGGCGAAGTGCGCACGCTGGCCTACAAACCCGAGCGCCGTTGGACCGGCGGGTTGGGAACGGCCGGCCAACCCCAAGCGGTCTGCAAGCTTTATGGCAGCGCGGCTTTCGAGAAAGTGCGCGGCAGATTCAAGCAGTTCAAATCCGGCGAGGTTCTGCGGGTGTCACCGCTGCTCGGTCGCTCGAAGGGCCGCGGGGTGCTGTGCTTCGGCTGGCAGGACGGGCGCTTGCTGAGCGAGGCGCTGGCGGATCCGGCTTTCAATGTTGGCGAGCTGCGGCGTGTGGGGGTGGCGCTGGCGGAATTGCATCAGCAGGACATCCCGGCGTTGCCGGTGGTTTCGCGGCGGTCGGAAGCCGCGGCACTGCTGGCCTTGGGAGATCTGCTGGCGTTTCTGTTGCCGGAGCAAGCGACGCGGTTGCTCCAGACCGCTCGCGTCCTGGCGGCGCACATTGAAGCCTTGCCACAGCACGACGCGACCATCCACGGCGATTTCTACGCCAAACAGGTCCTGCTTGGCAAAAGCAGTGTCGCACTGCTCGATCTCGATGAAGCCGGGCGTGGCGATCCGGTTTCGGACCTGGGCGCCTTTCTGGCGCACGTCGAGCACGAGGTCATTTGCCGGAGATTAAGCCCCGCGCGGCGGGACGAGTTCCGGGCAACGCTGGTCGAGGCTTACCGCCTGGCGGCAAATGAATCCACCATCACCAGCTTGGAGCCGCAGATCGCGGCAAAGCTCTTTGCCCGGATGCCGCATTTCTTCCGCACCTGCCAGCCGGACTGGCCAGGCTTGACCCTTGAAAGCCTTGCGCGCGTGGAAGCGCTGCTGGCGAAAGTGCCCGGGGAGTCCGGGACGACTGGTTTTCCTGGCGGCCGAGGCGCGCACCCGGTTCGCGGTCCTGAAATCTCCGCGACGAAGAGGGACACTGCGGAAACACCCAACCTTGCCCGGGCGCTGGATACGGAAGTGGCCGGTCCGCTGCTGCGCGCGGCGTTGCAGGAGCGCGACGCCGAACTGGCTGACGTGAAGATTCGCCACGCGCGACTGCTGCGGCACAAACCTGCCCGGCGCGCACTAATCGAATATGCGCTCGAATGTCGCCGACGGGATGGGCGGATACAACCGCTCACCCTGCTGGGCAAGCTGCATCGCCGGGGCGTGGATGCCGCGAATCTCGAAGCATTGTCGCAGTTGCTCGCGGGAAGTTTTGCCCCCGACAGCCGCGACGGGATCTCAATCCCCCGCGTGCTCGGAGTTGTGCCGCAACTCGGCCTGTGGCTGCAGGAAAAGGTTCCGGGCCGGCCGGCTGCGGAGTTTCTGGTCTCACCAGCGGGCGTGGTGGCGGCCCGGCGCGCGGCGGAAGCGCTGTGCAAGCTGCACGGCGTCGCCCTTTCACTGCCCCGTCAACACACGGCTACTGACGAGCTGAAGTTATTGCGGGAACGTTTGGATCGAGTCGCGGCGCGAAGGCCGGCCTGGCAGGGCCGCCTTGAACGCGTGTTCGCCGCCTGCGCGCGGCTGGCGGCAGACCTGCCGGCAGTTATGCCGCGGCTCATTCATCGCGACTTTTATCACGACCAGCTTCTGCTCGAGGGTGGACGGGTCTGGCTGGTGGACCTCGATTTGATGGCGGCGGGTGACCCGGCACTGGATGCAGGCAACTTCATCGGCCATCTCATCGAGTGGGCCGCGCGTTCGCCCGCCCAGCAACCGGCCCTGGCGGATGCCGCGGCGGCTTTCACGCAC
The DNA here is from genome assembly GCA_011525685.1 of Verrucomicrobiia bacterium. Taxonomy (GTDB): domain Bacteria; phylum Verrucomicrobiota; class Verrucomicrobiia; order Limisphaerales; family JADLHS01; genus WYBW01. The sequence continues at coordinate 31,637 of WYBW01000046.1, read as the reverse complement.
CGTTACGTCGAACTGGCGGCGGGCGGCACGGGCGAGGCCCTGGACACCTACACCACGCTCACGCTGGCCAGGCACATCCACATCAGCACCGAATTCCCCGATCGCACACCGTTCACCGAAACCATCCTTGAAATCTGTGAGAAGTATTGCGGCCTGGCGCGCACATCCCCGCGTGAGGCCGCGCTCAACCAAGTCACCTGATGAAGACTCGAATCCCAACCTCATCTCACCGGCCGGCAACCGGTTTCACGCTGGTGGAACTGCTGGTCGTCATGGCCGTCATTTCGATCCTTGCCTCCATGCTGCTGCCGGCGCTCGCGTCGGCCAAGGGCAAGGCCCGCGGCCTTTCCTGTCTGAGCAATCTGCGGCAGATCGGCGCGGCCATCCATCTGTACGCCGGGGATTTCCAGGATTACCTCGTGCCGGCCGAATACAACGTGGGCAACGGCGCGCAGTTCGAGGAAGGCTGGGCCACACTCCTGGTGAATGGCGGGTATCTGCCCGCGCCGCGCGCCGCGGTTTATGGCACGCTTGCGGAAGGGCGCTCGGTGTTCCAATGTCCCGAGGGCCGGTTCGAGGTTTACTCGGTGAATCCCACGGCCCGCGATGACGCCGAGGGCGCGAAGGCGTTTCCGTTCAAATCGGAGAGCACGGGTGAAAAGTTTTACGTTCACACGTGGTATGGACTCAACGGCGGGTTGGGCAGCACGCGAAAGTATCCCTTCGTGCGCGTGCCCGGCGATGAGGGCGGCACAGCGCTGAACAAACTCACCCGCGCCTCGTCCTCGTCCCAGATGCCGGCGGTGTTTGACGGCTGGTGGATCCACAATGGCAAGGATGAGCGCATCCACGCGCGGCACGGCAAGGGCACGCGGTCCAACCTGGTGTTTCTGGACGGGCGCGCGGCGGGGTTTGCCACTTTTCGCATTCCCAGCGTGGAGTCCACGGACCCGGCCGACATTCGGTGGCGCTATTGAACGGAGGCCGGAATGAGACCGACGAAAAACTTTCTTCTGGCGGTCGGCGCGGTGCTGGTCATGGCCGCCTGCGGGTGGTTTACCTGGCAGCACCAGTTCGCGGCGCCGAAGATCAACGTGGCGCTGCATCAAGGCATCGGCGAGGCGCTGGCGGCGGAGGTGATACACGCACTCGAAAACCGGGGCGACCTGCTGGTGATCACCATGGCGGATCGCGATTCGGAGATTCTGGCGGCGCAGTTCGCGGCGTTTCGCAACGCGATTCAAAAGGCGGGCGGCATCCGCATCAAGGACGTGGAGTGGATTGATTCCGACAAGAAGGACAAATACGGCCCCGGCCTGGGTTTGTCCGCCAGCAAGCTCGCGCGCGAGGTGAAAAAGAACTCCAAGAAATCGGCCATCGTTTCATTCGTTGGTCTGCCCAAGCTCGAGGACGAGGAATTCGCCGCGCTGGGAGCACGCGTGCCGCCGCTCTTTGTCTTCTCCCGCGACCGCGACAAGCTGTCCTCGCTCCTGAAGCGCCAAGCGATCCAGGCGGCCATCGTGCCGCGTTACCAGTTCCCGGCGCCCGGCCCGGAAAAGCCCCGCACGCCGCAGGAGTGGTTCGTGAACCAATACCAGTTGATCCGCCCCGCCGCGCAGGTGACCGGGCGCTGAGCCGTGCCTCCGGGTCAAGAATTGAGGGTCTTGCGAGTCGCCGGTTTTTTCCACCGTCGCCCTCGCCGGCTGAAACGTCGGCAATCCTGGCAGGCAGTCCGCACGAAATGCACGGGTCTGTTCCACCGGACGGGGCAGCCCGGCTTCATGGCGGTCAAGAAGCCGGACATCAGCCCAGCAGGCCAGTGTGTGCTCGCCAGTCAAGATGGCCGGTGCTAGGCTTTGCAGCGAATGGCTTTCCCGAGTGACATGCTGCCACGCTGGCTCGTCGCGCTGGTGCTGGCGGGTTTCCTGGCGTTGCTGGGACTTGGGTTGCGCGCGCCCGAAGGGCCGTTGGGCGGCGGTTGGGTGCGCGCCAGTTACGACTCTCTTCACATCTTGGGCGGAACGCAGACGGAGTCGTTGCGAGATTCGCCGGTGGTCATTGTTTACCTGGACTTGAATTCCTTCCGCGCGGAACAACAGAACCCGGCACTGCCCTGGCCGCGCGCACTTCACGCCCGGCTCGTGCGGCAACTCACCGCGGCGGGCGCGCGAGCCGTGGTGTTCGACATCGTGTTCAGCGATCCCGGCACGGACGCCGCCTCAGACCGTGCGCTGGCCGAGGCCATCCGCGAGTCCGGCCGCGTCATCCTGGCCGGCGAAGCCAACGACGACGCCAGCCACGCCACCAGCCCGGACCAAGCTTGGGGGCGGTTGTTGCGAGTCCTGCCACCCGCGGAATTGCTCGCCGCCGAAGCGGCGGCCTGGGGCGTGGCGACGCATATCGTGGACAAGGACTTTGTGGTGCGCCGCTATCTGGCCGGGTTCACGTCGCAGGACCAGCCTTCACTGACCTGGGCCACCGCGCAATGGCTGCGGTCGCCGGTGGTGAGCGAGCCGGACGCCGTTCGACGAGCGAACGAGCAATGGCTGCGTTACTACGGTCCGGCGATGGTGTTTCCCAACGTGAGCTTCGCCCAGGTGCTCCAACCAGCCGGAGTGCCGCCGGACTTTTTCCGCGACAAGATCGTCCTGGTCGGCGCCCGGCCGATGGTGGAGCTGTTCGAGGGGCGGCAGGATGAATTCCGCAGTCCATTTCACTCCTGGGGACACCGCAAACTGTTCATGCCCGGCGTGGAGGTGCATGCCACGGCCTTGCTGAACCTGCTGCGTAACGAAGGGCTGCGACGGTTCACACCCGCGGGCGAAATCTGGGTGCTGCTGGTTGTCGCGCTGGCCGCCAGCGGATTGGTCTGGCTGCGGCCCATTCCGGCCACGCTGACGGCGGTGGCGGCGGCCGGCCTGACTTTGGGTCTGGCGCGGATGGCGTTCGCCAGCGGCGTCTGGTTTCCGTGGTTGGTCGTGGGCGCGGCGCAGCTTCCCGCCGCGCTCTTTGGCTCGTGGTTGTTTCACTTCTGGGATTGGTATGCCACCCGCCGCCGGCTGGAAGCCGCCAAACGAGTCGCGGAGGCCAAAATCCGCGAGCAGGCGGCACTGATTGACAAGGCGCACGACGCGATTCTGGTCCAGGACCTGGGCGGCGGAATTGTTTACGCCAATCCCAGCGCGGAAAGGCTCTACGGCTGGCCGTTCGCCGAGTTGCAGGGGAACGGAGTGGCGGGCGAGATTTTTTCCCCGGATGCCGGGACTGCGCACACGGCCCGCGCCGTGGCCTTGAAGGAGGGTGAGTGGAACGGCGAACTGCGCCAGCAAACCCGGTCCGGCCGCACGGTCGTCGTGGCCAGCCGGTGGACGCTGATCCGCGACGAGGCGGGTCAGCCCAAGGCGCTGCTGCTCATTAACAGCGACATCACGGAGCAAAAGGAACTGGAGGCGCAGTTTTTGCGCACTCAACGCCTGAACACCATCGGCGCGCTGGCCGGCGGCATGGCGCACGATCTGAACAACGCCCTGGCGCCGGTGCTGCTCGGGACGCAGTTGCTGCGACGCCAGACCCGCGACGCGGAAGCGCAAAAGCTGTTGGGCTTGATCGAGATGAACACCCATCGCGGCGCCGAGATGGTGCGCCAGGTTCTGCTGTTTGCGCGTGGACGCGGCGGTGAATTCGAGCAACTCGACCTCGCGCCGCTCGTCAAAGAGTTGGAGAAAATTGTCCGCGAGACGTTTCCCAAGAACATTGCCGTCGAAACGTTCCTGCCCGCCGACCTCTGGCCCGTGCGCGGCAACGCCACACAGCTTCACCAGGTGCTGCTCAATCTGTGCGTCAACGCGCGTGACGCCATGCCCGGGGGCGGGCGTCTCTCGTTCGTCGCCGACAACGTGGCGCTCACGGACGCCGAGGCGGCCGGGCTCTGGGAGGCCCGGGCAGGCGATTACGTCTCGCTACTGGTTTCAGACACCGGCACGGGCATGCCACCCGAGGTGCAGGCGAAGATTTTCGAGCCGTTCTTCACCACCAAGGCGGAGGGGCGGGGCACCGGCATCGGCCTGTCCACGGTGGCGAGAATCGTCAAGGGTCATGGAGGTTTCCTGCGCGTCGAAAGTGAACCGGGCACGGGCACCGCATTCGAGATTTTCCTGCCGCGCGCCGCCGAGACCACGACCGCGGGAGCGGAGCGTTCGACGGACATTCCGCGGGGTCGCGGCGAATTGATCCTCGTCGTGGACGATGAGCGCGCAGTGCGCGAACTGGTTGGCGACGGCCTCGTCGCGCACGGCTATCGCGTCGTCACCGCGGCGAATGGGGAAGAGGCGGTTGAGCAGTTCGAGCGTCGCCATTCCGAAGTCCGGCTCTTGCTGACGGACAATGCCATGCCGGAGATGGATGGCCAGCAAACCATCGCGGCGGTCCGCGCCGCGCGTCCCGACCTGCCGGTCATACTCGCCAGCGCCGAGGTGGATGCGGAAAGTACAGCGGCCAGGCAGGCGACGCTCCTCCTGCGCAAGCCGTTCTCGCTGCAGGAACTGCTGGAGGCCGTTGCCAGGAGCCTTTCGGCGGGTGGTTGACCTTCGCCGCCAGGGAAGCAGAACGTTCTGGCGCTGCTCCGAAAGCGGTGCGCGAGGCGGCGATGAGTTCCGTTTCAGCCTTGAATGGTATCGGCGCTTGGAGCTTTGTTGCCGCTTTGTTACAATTTGGCCGGCATGAGTTCGAAAGCGAGTGGAGATCAGTTCGCGTGCCTCATTGTCGAGGACGACGCGATGTTCGCCGGTTTGTCCGCGCAAGTCGTGCGCGAAGCCGGTGGGGATCCCACGCACGCACCCACGCTGGCGGCCGCCCGCGAGGCGGTGGAGCGCGGGCACTTCGATCTCGTGCTGTTGGACAATCATCTGCCCGACGGCAAGGGTTACGATTTCTTCGACCGGCTGTCGCGGCGGTTCCCCGAGTCTCCCGTAGTGATGATCACCGGGGTGCCGGACTTGGGCGAGGCAGTGTCGCTCACGCGCAACGGCTTGTTCGAGTACCTCACCAAGCCGGTGGGCGTGGACGCGCTGGCGGCCTGTCTGCGCCGGGCGAAGTTGCGGCTGGCCACCCGCGCGGTGCCGGAGGGCCCGGCGCAATGGTTCGGAGAGTCTCCTTTGATGCGCGAGGTGCTGCGGCAATTGCAGCAAGCGGCGCAGCATCCGGCCAGCACGGTGCTGTTCATCGGCGAAACCGGCTCGGGCAAGGACCTGGCGGCGCGCGTGCTGCATCAGTTGAGTTTTCCGAAGGGGGGCGTCCCGTTTATCGCGGTGAATTGCGCCGCCCTGCCGGGCGAGATGTTCGAGTCCGAACTGTTCGGCGCGGAAAAGGGCGCTTACACCGGCGCCGACAGGAGGCGCACGGGTTTGGCCGGCGCCGCGGGGGGCGGCACGTTGTTCCTGGACGAGGTCGCGGAGGTTCCGCTGCCGCTGCAAGCGAAATTATTACGCCTGCTCGAGGCTCGCGAGTTCCGGGCGTTGGGCAGCACAGAACCTCGGCCCTTCACCGGGCGCTTCGTCGCAGCGACCAACAAACAGCTTCCGGACGAAGTCAAAGCCGGGCGCTTCCGCGAAGATTTATGGTACCGGCTGGACGTGTTCACCATTGAGCTGCCCCCGTTGCGCCGGCGGCGGGCGGACATCCCCGGGATGGCGGAACTGCTGCTGGCGCAACTGGCGGAGAAATACGGCCGGTCCAAACCCCTCCTTCGCCCGGAGGAATTGACGAAGCTCTCGGGCCACGACTTTCCCGGCAACGCGCGCGAACTGCGCAACGTGCTCGAGCGGTCACTGCTGCGGACACCCGCCGACGCGAAATGGCTGGCGCTGGATTTCAACTGGCTGCAGCGCGGTTCCACCGCCGCAGCCTCCTCGAAGGTGGCCGCGCCGGCGGGCGTCGAATCCGCCCCAGTGGAACGCGAACTTGCTCCCCTCGAGGCGCAGGAATACCGGCTTATTCGCGACACGTTGCGCGAGACGCAGGGTGGCATCCGCCGCGCCGCCGCGAAGCTCGGCATGTCACCGCAAGCGCTGCTGCGCCGGCTGGAAAAGTGGCCTGAACTGCGGCCGCCCAAAGGATGACTGTTCCGCCAGCGGAACAGATGATCCGCGCGCGGCTAAAGCTATGTTCCGAATCCGGAAACTTGCCCGGGCTTTCCACCCGGAATCGGGCTGGCAAGCGTGTTGCTTGGGGTTGGTGTCATCCTGAGATCGCGCCTGTGGCGGTCCGGTTGTCGAAGTCGGTTTCCGAACGCCGGGGGCGTCGCCGTCCCGGGTAGGACAGCGTGCAGGAAATCCACACGGAGGTGTGGTCTTGCGGCGACCGTGTCGGATTGTCAGGGCACGCGGACGGCGGTTCGCCGACGGAGTTTTAGCCGCCCGACAAGGCGGCATCGCAGTGGTTATGCAGCAACAGCATGTTCAGCAAGCCGGTTTGGCGTTGCCCGCCGGCTGGAGGCGGAGCCTTGCCTTGGGATTCGCCGGTTTGGGCATCTGGCTGGCCGCTGCCACAGTGGCCCGGGCGCAAACTCTGCAAGACCAGTTCGCCGATCGCCAGACCATTACGTCCAGCAGTGGGGACATCCTGGGCGACAACCAGAACGCGACGATTGAACCGGGCGAACCCAGGCACGGCGGCAAACCCGGCGGTCGTTCGCTTTGGATTTCCTGGGTTGCCCCCGCCGACGGCGTGGTGAATTTCGAGGTGGACAACGCCACCTTCGACACGCTGCTGTCGGCGTATTACTTTGTCTCCACAAACGACACCACCCTTGACAAGCTCGTACCGGTGATGGTGGCCGACGATTCCGAGGGACTTGACCGCGAAAGTGAAATCACCTTTGGTGTGCTGGCCGGCCAGCGTTATGAGATCGCGGTGGACGGATACTTTGGCGCCGGCGGCTCGTTCGAGTTCGAGTGGGACTTCGAGAGCACCCCCGTGCCGCCGCCCATCGTGTTTGCCACCCCGCCCGATCAGGCCGTGATCCTGGGCGATCCGCTCACGTTGACTGTAGCTCTCACCAACGCCGCGAACGCGCAATTCAAGTGGTTTTTCAACGGCAACGAACTCGAAGAATCTTCGCCAACTCTCCTCCTTCCCAGTGTGCAGGAGGGGAACGTCGGCCGTTACAAGCTGCGCATTCAGACCAGCGGCCCCGCCTACTTCACCTCGCCCACGGAAATCCAGATCAACACCGACGGTGCCACGAACGCCCTCGCCCAAGGCAAGGTGCTGGACGCGCCCAGCACGGCGTTGGTCGGCCAGGGCGGTGGTTCACCGATGCCCCTGCTTTCGCGTCCTGCCGAGGTGCAGGTCGCGGGCGGCGGAGTGGGCGTGGTGCGAGGTTACAATGGCAGCCAGGTGTTCAACACGACCTACGCCCTGGTGGATACGAATGAACCGCCCCACTGCGGGGTGAGCAACGGGGTGTCCTACTGGTTGAGCTACCAACCGCCGGCCTCCGGCGTGCTCACCCTCGACACCTTGGGCAGCGCCTACGACACTGTGCTGGAGGCTTACACGCATGACGGCGAGTTGACCGGCTACCAGGACCTGATTTCGCTGGCGTGCGACAATGACGGGTTCGGCACCAACGGCCCCTCCCGGATCAGTTTCCCGGTGATTCCCTCCCGCCGATACCTGGTGGTAGTTCAAGGGGTGAACGGGGCGCGCGGCACCGCCTGGCTTAATTACCAGCTCAACACCAACCAGCAGCCTCCCGTGCTGCTGTCTTCTCCGTCCCCGCAGGTGGCGGCCGCGGGTTCAGAGGTACAACTGAGGTTGGAGGTGGCCGGCACAGCACCGCTTTCATTTTCCTGGAAAAAGAACAACGTCCTCCTTCCGGGCCACACCGGTCCGGTGCTCCTGCTGCCGGAGGTGACCACGAATGACAGCGCCAACTATGAAGTCACGGTCACAAACGAGTTTGGCAGCGTCGTGGCCACGCTGCCACTCCGGGTGTTGGTGGCCCCGGTCTGCGAGCTTTCGCCGACTGCGGAGGGATTGGAACTGAGTTTTGCCACCGTGCCCGGGCAGCGGTACATCATCGAAGAGGCCAGGTCTGTCTCCGGGCCATGGACGCCCTGGTCTCCCTCCTACCTGGGTGATGGCGCCCGGGTGGCGGTTTATCCTTCCGTTGCGGGCAACGCGTTCTTTCGCGTGCGGGTCGAGTAAACCTCATTCCGCTGTGAGCCGCCGATTAGTTCCGCCGCCACCTGTCGCTTGTTCCGCAACCGGAACATTTGATCCGCCCCTCCTTCTCAGATTGCAGCCGAAGCTCAAAAACTTGCGGGAAAACCAGGCTGTCTTTCCGAAGGCTCATGGGTGGCTTCCGTGGCAAGGCCGCTGCTTGGGAACTTGCGGGCAAAGCCCGGACTCCATGAACAGAAGTGAACACAGCGGAATGAGACCGCCGCGACACGCACGGTTTCAAAGCCGGTGCGGGCGGGGAGGTCCTCCGCGTTCGAGCGACCGGCGTGGCGGGATTTGGCCGGGCATGGTTGGTCTGGGTGTCGCTCTGATGGTTCTGACGACCTCAGCCCAAACCAACCAGTTCGACGCGGCTTCCGACGGTCTGACCAGCGTGCTCCTCGAAGCCGCCGGTCAGGTGGAATACAACCGGGCTACGACCACCAACTGGCAGACCGCCGCCGCCGGCCTCACGCTGCGGCCCGGCGACCGTGTCCGCACGCGCGAGCAAAGCCGCGCCGCTGTGCAACTCTCCGACCGAAGCATCCTCCGATTGCAGGAACGCACGACGCTGGAGATTCTGCCGCCCCGCCGCGCCGAAAAGCGGCGCTTTGGATTGCCGCGCGGTTCGATTTATTTCTTCAACCGCGAGAAACCCGCCGACGTGGAATTCGACACGCCGATCGCCGCGGGGGCCATTCGCGGCACGGAGTTCGTGCTGGACCTGGCGGAATCGGGAAGGGCCTTGCGACTTGCGCTCCTGGATGGCGTGGTTGCCTTGCAGGACGGGGAGACGGAGGTCGTGGCGCAACGCGGCGAAGAACTCTGGCTCGCGCCCGGCCAGCCGCCGCAGAAAACCGCCCTGCTGAATGTGCCGGCGACGATTCAATGGGCGCTCTATTATCCGGCGGTGCTGGACCCACAGGACCTGGATTTGGAGACAGCCGAAGAGGCGAAGTTGAGCGCGGTGCTCAAGCGTTATGGTTCGGGCAATTTGCTTGGCGCGCTCGCCGCCTGGCCGGCCGAGACCAGCCCGACAAGTCCCGGCGAGCGCGGCTTGCGCGCTCAACTGGAACTGGCCGTGGGCCGCGTCGCTGAAGCCGAACAACTCCTCGCCGCGGTCGCCGACGAACTTCCAAGCCAGCGCGCCCTTGCCGAACTCATCGCCGTGGTGCGGGGCCAAAGTGTTGATCAATCGGCGGTGAGCCGGCTGCCGGCGTCCGCCAGCGAGTGGCTGGCCCGGAGTTATGCGCTTCAGGCACGGGCGGACTTGTCCGGCGCGCTGGGGGCGGTACGGCAAGCCGTGGAGCTCGCCCCGCAGTCCGGCTTCGCCTGGGCGCGGCTGGCGGAATTGGAATTCTCACGCGGCCATCGCCGCGCCGCCCGGTCGCAATTGGACCGGGCGTTGGCGCTTTCGCCGCAACTGGTGTCCGCCCATGCGCTGGCAGGTTTCGTGGAACTCGAGCGAGGACGCACGAGCGCCGCGCTGGCGGCCTTTGACCGGGCCCGCGAACTGGATGCGGCGTTTGGTCCGGCCTGGCTGGGACGGGGGTTGTGCCGGCTGCGACAGCGTGACTTCATGGAGGCCCGGGCCGCGTTTCAGGCCGCGGCCGCCCTTGAACCGCAGCGGAGTCTCTTCCGCTCCTACCTGGGCAAAGCCGCCAGCGAACTCGGCGATGCGCCGGCCGCGGAGAAGGAGTTCGCCCTGGCCAAACAACTGGATGCCAACGACCCCACCGCGTGGCTCTACTCCGCCCTGCACTGGTGGCAGCACAATCGCATCAATGAAGCCATCCGCGATCTGGAAACGTCCGCCGATTTGAACGACCACCGGGCCGTCTTTCGCTCCCGATTGCTGCTGGAAGAGGACCGCGCGGTGCGCAGCGCCAACCTCGCCGCCCTTTACGAGGACGCGGGTTTGCCCGACGTGAGCCGGCACGCCGCCGCGCGCGCCGTGGCCGGGAGTTACGCCAATTTCTCCGGTCATCTGTTTCTGGCGAACAGTCTTCAATCGCTGGAAGACGCGAACCGTTTTGATCTGCGGCTGGAGACCGCGCGGCAAAGCGAGCTGCTCGTGGCGAACCTGCTGGCCCCGCCCGGCGCCGGCAACCTCTCCCAATGGCTCTCGCAGCAGGAACACCTCCGGTTCTTTGATCCGAAACCCATCGGGGTCAACTCGCTCACCGAGTACGGCAGCAACGGAGATTGGCGGCAGCTCGGCACGGTCTTTGGCGCGTGGGACGGGTTCAGTTACGCGTTCGACGCCAGCTACGAAAGCCTGAACGGCCAGCAACCGAACAGCGAGTCCGAGCGCCGGCAGTTCGTATTCACCGCCAAACAGCGGGTGACTCCGGACGACGAGGCGTACTTTCAAATCGGCCACTATCAGGCCACGGCGGAGGACGTGGCCCGGCGTTATGATCCCGCGGTCACCACGCCGGGATTTCGGGTGAAGGAGAAACAGGAGCCGACGCTTTACGCCGGCTGGCATCACGCGTGGTCGCCCGGCAGCCACACACTGCTGCTGTTGGCGCGGCTGGATGACCGGTTGTCGCTGCACGATCCGCAGGCGGACGTGATCTTCCTCCGGCAAACCGGCGGCGTCATCACCGAGGTCCAATCGCCGCCCGCAGGTCCGCCCTTCACCAACGATTTCACCGGCGACTTCACGTTGTACTCGGCCGAGTTGCAGCACATCTGGGAAACGCCGCGCCAGTCGCTCATCGTCGGCGGGCGCTGGCAATCCGGCGACGTGGACACGCGCGCGACGTTGAGCCGGGCGCTGAGCGGCGTGGTGGCGGACACGCAGGCGAACGAAACGTTCCAGCGCGGTAACCTGTATGGCTATTACTCGTTGCGCGTGGTCGAGCCGCTGCGGTTGGTCGGCGGAGTGAGTTACGATTACGTGGAGTATCCGGTGAATGCCGATCTGCCTCCCTTGTCGGCAGGGGAAGAGTCCGAAGACCTGATTTCGCCGAAGTTCGGCCTGCTCTTCGAGCCGTGGCAACGCGGACTGTTGCGCGCCAGTTACACCCGATCGCTCGGCGGCCTTTACTTTGACAACAGCGTGCGGTTGGAGCCGAGCCAGGTGGCGGGCTTCAACCAGGTGTTCCGCAGCCTGATCCCCGAAAGCGTGGCGGGCCTGGTGCCGGGAACGGAATTTGAAACGGCGGGCGCGGGTTTCGATCAATCGTGGAGCAGCGGCACGTTCGTGGGTGTCGAGGCCGAATGGCTGACATCGGACGGCGAGCGCACGGTGGGGGTGTTGACCAACTCGCTGTTCCTGCCGATCCCGGACTCGCCCGGCCGCACACGCCAGCGCCTGGAATTCCGCGAGCGCAGCCTGTCGGCCTACGCCGGCCAGTTGCTGGGCGAGTGGGTTTCCGTGGGCGCGCGCTACCGGGTGAGTGAGGCGGAGTTCACCGGCCGCTTTCCGGATGTCCCGGGCACGGCGGCAAATCTGGAATCACTGGAACAGGATGAGCGCGCGGTGTTGCATCAGCTTTCGCTCACGGCGAATTTCAATCATCGCTCCGGCGTGTTTGCCCGCTGGGAGTCCGCCTGGTTTCATCAGCACAACTCCGGCTACACTCCGTCGCGGCCGGGCGAGGACTTCTGGCAACACAATGTGGTGGCCGGCTACCGTTTCGCGCGCCGCCCCGCCGAACTGCGGGTCGGGGTGCTGAACCTCTTCGACCAGGATTACCGGCTCAATCCGTTGAATCTCTACACCGACCTTCCACGCGAACGCACGTTCGTGGCCAGCCTGCGGTTGAGTTTCTAAACCGTGCCGTCTTGGGGTGGCCAAAGACGGCGCGCGAAATCACCGCTTGACTGCCCGGGCGGGGAACGGAACCTCCCCGCGATGAAAATCATTCGCTATCAGGACGGTCGGGGAGATCCCGGGCATGCCGCGTTGCAGCCGGACGGCACAGCATTGAAGCTGGCGGGAGGGGTGTTTGACCCGCCCAAGGTCACCACCGAGAAAGCCGAAGTGGCCAGGCGGCTGGCGCCAATTGAGCCGGCGGTGATCATCTGCATTGGCCTGAACTACCGGCGGCACGCGCAGGAAACCAACGCGAAGATTCCACATTTCCCCGTGGTTTTTTTCAAAGGTCCCAACACCGTTCAACATCCCGGCGAACCGATCCTGCTGCCCCGGCGGCTGCGGAGCGACGAGGTGGACTATGAATGTGAACTGGCCGTGGTGATCGGCAAACGCTGCAAGAACGTCGCGCGAGCGGACGCGCTCGATTACGTGCTGGGCTACACCTGCGCCAACGACGTGAGTGCCCGTGACTGGCAAAAGGAACGCGGTGGCGGCCAATGGTGCCGTGGCAAGACCTTCGATACTTTTTGTCCGCTCGGCCCGTGTCTGGTGACGGCGGACGAAATTCCCAATCCCAATGGGTTGGCCATCCGCACGGTGATCAATGGCGAGGCCCTTCAGGAAGGCAACACGAACGACATGATTTTTGACGTGCCGGCGCTGATTGAATTCCTCAGCGGCAGCACCACGCTTTTGCCAGGCACGGTGATCCTGACCGGTACGCCGCATGGCGTGGGCATGGCCCGGACACCCCGACGCTGGCTGCGTCCCAACGACACGGTGAATGTGGTAATTGAACGGATTGGAACGCTGACCAATCCGGTGATGGAAGAGCCGGTGTAAACGCGGGAGCGGAAGAGGGATCGGGTCCGCCGCAATGGGACGTTGTCGCCAGGGAAGCGGGCAGACCGCGTTCGCAGCCGCCCGACCTACTTGAAAGCCGTGGTGCGATCCTGCATCCAGCGGTGGTCACGAGGGGACACCAGGCGCTGGGTGTAAACCGGACAGGGTTGAACCCTTCGGACGGGCAGGGTGGTCGTGCCATCGAGCCACTTCTTGATTTCCGCGTGGCCGTCCGCAAACGAGAATCCCCCGGCTCCGTTATGGGTGGACGCCGGCACATCGTCCCAGTTGCTGTCGGTCATGTGCATCGTGAAGTAGCCGTCATTGATGCTGTCGGGACATTCGTCCAGGAACACCCAGGTCATCGCCGGCCCCGGCTTGGTGAATTGGGAGAGCTTCAGAAAGACGCGATAGTTGGAATTGAAAAGACTGCTGTTGTTTTCCCAATTCCCGACCCACTGGCTCATGGCGATGCTGCGAATCCGCGGGCCGATGTCACTGGAGATTTTGTCCGCCGGGCACTTGTAGATCCCCAAGGTTCTGGCCGTGTAAGGACCGAGCGCCGCGTCACGCAAATACTGGACATTGGTGTTGGCCCCCGCGGGACTGCCGCTGCCCCAAGTCAACCAGCCGGACACCCAGCTTCCCGGGTTCTCACTGAAGATGCCGCCGTTGGTCACCACGTTGCCGCCGCTGTCGTCGGCGTACATCTGCCAGGCAAACTGCATCTGCTTGAGGTTGCTGAGGCAACTGACCCCTTCGGCCTTGGTCTTGGCCTTGCTCAACGCCGGCAGCAGCATGGCGGCGAGGATGGCGATGATGGCAATGACCACCAGCAATTCAATCAGCGTGAAACCTCGCCGGTCTGTCGGCCGGGAAGAATGTCGCAATCGTGCCAACGATGGAGCTTCAGTCATAACATTACGCATTTCAACAACCACAGTATCCCTCCGGTGCATCCACCGGTCAAGCATCGGGAAAGGCGCCCGCCAGTGACGAGCGCCTTTCCAAGCTCATCGCCGGTTTACTGCACCTGCAAGAGGTAGTAGCGCGTTCCGGTGGTCGCAAACGGGTTGTTGTCCGGCACCGTGATGGGACTGCCGGTTCCGGGAACCGTCTGGAGCGTGCTCCACGTCGCGTCACTCAGGTCGTTCTTGTAGAGGAGTGTGTAGTTGGCGCCTACGGCGGAATCAAAGGTCACATTGACCGTGGTTCCATTCAACGAGATGGCCAGGACCGGCGCCACCGCCAAACTGACAACCGCGGGCTGGCTCATCACCGGGTATCGTCCGTCACTGACCAGGACTGTGTAGGTGCCGGCACTGGCCGCCTGCAGGTCCGTGATCGTGTAGGTGGAGCCAGTGGCCCCGGCGATGGGAACACCATTCCTGAACCATTGGTATGTAGTCACGCCGGTGGTGGTCGAGGCGGTGACGCTCAAGTTCACGGTGCCGCCGGCAAAGGCACTGCCGCCCACCGGTTGGGCCGTGATGGTCGGAGTGCTGATGGTCACAACCCGGGCGTTGTCATAGAGGACCGCGCCGTTCGGTCCGCCGATCGAGTTGAACATGTCGTTGTAGCCGAGCATGATGGTCCCGCTCTTGAAAGGCGTGATGTTGGTGGTCTGGATGATCACCGTTTCGTTGAGGCGAAGGACAACCATGTTGGTGGTCTGAGCCACTTCGACATCGAGCCAGGTATAGGTGGGCAGTGGCACGGTGGCCTGGTTGATGCCCGGCATGCCGGCGCCAAAATACGGCGGATTTTTGAACGTCTGGGTCAGGGTGGTGGCGGGCCGGTTGCTGAGAACCAGCGGCGCGGTGGCCGAGGTTCCCCGGGTGAACAGGACGTTGTCGAACAGGTTGCCACCGGAGTTGTTGATGCCGAACCACAGCCCGTCCTGATTGTTGCCATTGAGCACACTGGCGCCGCTGTAGTTCCAGTTGGTCTTGTCGCCGGCGTGATTGATGCCGAAGATGGCGTGTTCGGTCTGGTTCGAGAAGCTGGGCACCAACAGCATCATGTTGAACCGCAGCGCGTAATCGTTGGTGAAGGGCGGCACGTTCGCGGGATAAAGGTTGAGTCCCGCGGCGAAGGCGTTGGCGTCGCCCTTGTTGACCGTCGCAAACAAGCCCATGGTGGTGAAGCCGCTGTTGGGCGCCGGTGGAATGAGCAGCGCCGCGTAATCGAACGCGAAATTGAACGTGTAGTCGGGAAGGTTGTTCGTCGCCCCGAAGGTAAACGTCCAGTTCGGGGGCAATTGATTGGGATTAAGCCCCGTGAAGCTGTCGAAGTTCTCCGACCAGATGACGTTCTCGGCCGGCAGGTCGTCATCAATAATGTAGCCCGTGGCGCTGGAGGGGCTGCCGACGGTGTACTCGCCACTGCCGGAGGGGGCGACACTTACGGTAAAGGCGCGGGTACCGGTCACCTCCGAGTTGTCGAGGGGGTTGACGTCAAAGTTGCGGGTCACTTCGCCGGGGTTGAGGAACTCTCCGGTGCTCCCGGTCAGGTCCACGCCAAAGCTCACGCCGCCGTATTCAATGTTGACGAACGCGGGAGCGTTGGTGTCTCCGCGACGCACCAGTTGAAAGCGGGTGAAATCGTTCCCGGTGGGCTGGCCACTCACCCGTTCGTACATGTTGGTAAACAGGGCCGTGATCGAAACCTGCGGTGTTTCGTTGTCGAGAATGAGAACCGTCGCTGTTCTGCCATACAGCGAGGTGTAGTTTGGACTGCCGGCGATGGTGAGGATGACGGTCTCCGGCACTTCGGCGACGTCGTCGTCCACCGGGATGATCACGACGTTGGTGGTGCTTGCGCCAGGGGCGAAGGTCACGGAGGCGCCGATGGTCTGGTAATCCGTTGTATTGGCCGCCGTGCCGCTGATGGCGTAGTTCACCGTCAAGGCCTCGCTGGTGTCGCCACTGCGATGAAACGTAAATGTCCCGGTGTCGCTGACCGGCGTGCCCTCGGTGGCGAGGCGATCCGTGGCGGAAACCCAGACTTCGTTGGGTGGCAGCACCAGTTCAAAGGTGCCATCCGAGCCGGTGATGGTGGTGGCGTTCAAGCCGAGCGAGTAAGCCTTCATGTAGGCGCCGCCGGAACTGAGGATGTAAAGGTTGTTGGCGCGGTCCCAAGCAATCCCGCGTCCCGCGGCGGTGGCACTGGCTGTCGGGAAGGTGAAAAACTTGGTGAGATCCGGAATCCCGTTGGTCAGTCGCGCAATTTTGACTTCATTGGCGTTCAACCCGTTTAGGCCGCCCCAAGTGATGGTCGCGATGAATTTGCCGTCGGGCGATACAGAAACGCCGTTCGCTTCGCCGAACAAATCGGCAAAGCCCGCTTGGATGTCGGAACTGGCGCTTTGTGAATCCCAGATGTGCCCACCGGAACCGATGTGACGATTGTAGTTGCTGGCCCGCGTGAAGAGCGGCACTCCCTCGAAATTGGTGATGCCCGGCACCGCGACGTTCGGCAGGTTGGTCGGATCATACATCGCGTAGAAATTGGTGAAGTAACTGTCAGGCTCGGCGCTGTTGGTGGTCAGGAAGAAGCCCGTGCCGTTGTAATTGGTGGGGTCAATGTAAATGTTCGGGTCCACCACGAACAAACTGGGCGTGTAAGTGCCGCCGCCCACCGTCAGGATGGTGGCGTTGGCCCGCCGTTGGTTGACATAAATCATGCCGCTGGGGCCGAGGGTGAAATCCCCGTTCTGCGAGAGGAACTGGATGGAGGGCGTGCAGAGCAACCGATCCGGCGGTTTGTCCCAAGGCAGCGGTCCGGCGCCGATGTTGTACACCCAGATGCTGTTCCACTGGGCCATGTCCCGGGTGGGATCCTGCTGATAATCTTCGTCCATCGTATAGACCTTCAGGTCGCCGGTCGCCAGACTGCCCGTGGCATGGGCGGCATAAATGCTGCCGTGATTGTTGGTGCGCACGCCATCCACGACCAACGGCAATGCCGCGGTTCCTTCCAATGGCTTGAGCACATACTGAAAACTGGTGACATCGGGATCCGTGACGATCAAGTTCCCGGCGGGATCGCTCCAGTCACTGATGTATAGCTCGTCGCTATGCCCCACGGAGATCCGCATCGGCGCACTCACCCCACCGGTGCCAAAGTTGTAACCGGCCGTGCGGAGATTGGTGGAACTGCCATACGGATTGCTCAGGTCGGCGTTGTAAACATAGATGCCGTCGCCCAAGGTTCCCGCCGCGCTGTTGGCCATGTACACCCGGCCGAAGTACGGGCTGGCTGGATTGTTGTTCACGGCAATGCCCCGTGGCGAGTTCACGGCGATGGTGGCGCCAATTTGGGTGATCGCGTTGGTGCCGCTCTTGGCCGCCATGATCTTGTACGGCCCGGTGATGGCGACATTGGCCGTGTTCAAGCCGGCCGGCCGCGCTCCGAGATCGTTGGTGGTGGCAAACCCCGCGCCGGAAACAATCTTGACGCTGTCGGCGGCTTCATTGAGCCGAAAACTGATGCTACTGCCGTCGTTGGTCAGGCTGCTCGCGTAGGGCACGGCCAGGAGGTTCATGGCGCTGTAACTGACGGCCAACAACGCCGCCAGCCGCAACGCGGTCGTGATCGAGGGGGTCTTTTTCATAGGCTTGATACTGCTTGCTGCGAACTACTGGTTTCGGATTACCAAATGCACCCATACGACCTCACTCATCACACAGAGGCCGGGTGCAAGTCGGTTCTGATGGTTCGGTCTGTGGAAAACAATGCGATGCTTTCCCCGGAGAATCAACCAAAAAATCCGACACAAGAAATTCGTCACCGCCCGCAACTCACTTGTGATCCCGGGCGCGACGTCGAAAAGGTGTCCGGGAAAATACGGAGAAGTTACAGCCCGCTTGAAGTTTCAAGTCTGGAAGAATTTCTGAATCTCCTTCACCACTTCCACGAAACGGTCCACCTCGTCCCGCGTGTTGTAGAAATAAAAACTCGCCCGCGCGGTGGACTCGACGCCCAACCGGTGCATGAGGGGCTGCGTGCAATGATGGCCGCCGCGCAGTGCCACGCCCGCCTGGTCGGCCAGCGTCACCACGTCATGCGCATGCACGTCCTGGAGGAGAAAACTCACCAGGCCGGCGCGGTGTTGTTTCGGACCAAAGAGGCGGATGCCGTTCAAGGCAACCAGCCTTTCGTAGGTGTAATGCGCCAGTTCCTGATCGTGTCTGAAGATGTTTTCGCGGCCGATGGCGTCGAGGTAGTCCATCGCCGCGTGGAGGCCCACCGGGCCGGAGATGTCCGGCGTGCCGGCCTCGAAACGATGCGGCGCCTTTTTGAACTCGGTCTGCTGATACTCAACCGTAAGAATCATCTCGCCGCCGCCCTGATACGGCGGCATGGCGTCGAGCAATTCCTGCCGCCCCCACAACACGCCAATCCCGGTGGGTCCGCAGATCTTGTGGCTGGAGAAGACAAAGAAATCGCAACCGATGGCCTGCACGTCCACCGGCAGATGCCCGGCGCTTTGCGCGCCGTCCACGAGTGTGGCGACACCACGCTTGCGGGCGCGGGCGCACATTTCGGCGACGGGATTGACCGTACCCATCGAGTTTGAGATGTGAACCATCGCGAACAGCTTGACCTGTTCTGTGAGCAATGAATCGAGCCGGCTAAGGTCCAGCAAACCTTCGTCCCCGGTGACCGGCACATAAGCGAGCTTGGCGCCGGTGCGTTGCGCGAGCAGTTGCCACGGGACCAAGTTGCTATGATGTTCCATCTCGGTGAGCAGAATCACATCGCCGGCCTTGAGATTCTTTGCGCCCCAGGAATTCGCCACGAGATTGATGCCTTCGGTCGTGCCACGGGTGAAGACGATTTCATCGGCGCTGCGGGCGTTGATGAACCTTGCGGTCCGCGCCCGGGCGCCTTCGTAGGCGGCAGTGGCGCGGTTGCTCAACTCATGAATGCCACGATGGACGTTGGCGTTGTCCCGTTCGTAGTAACGCACCAGCGCGTCAATGACCGCGCGCGGCTTCTGCGAAGTGGCCGCGTTGTCGAAATAGATCAACGGCTGGCCGTGGACTTTCTGGTCCAGAATCGGGAAGTCGGCACGCAGGGCGGACCAGTCTGGCGGGGTTGCCGTCATACTTGGAAATGAAAGTGGGACGGACGCACGCGGAGGCGGTCTCTCACTTTCTCACCTGCCCACTTTCTCACCTGCACCTTGGGAGGCAAGAGTGGGACGCTATGGGTGTTGATTCTCACAGCGATTACATCAATCCAAGCTGCAACCTCGCCGCCTCGGTCATCATGCCTTGATTCCAGGGCGGATCCCACACGAGTTCCACGTTGGCCTCGTCAATCGGTTCGAGCGAGAGCAGTTTGTTCTGCACGTCCTGCGCGAGCACCGGTCCCATGCCGCAACCGGGCGCGGTGAGCGTCATTTTCACGTCAGCCTTGTAATTGTCCGCGCCGATGGGGGTCAGATGACAATCGTAAATCAGGCCGAGGTCCACGATGTTCACGGGGATTTCCGGGTCGTAGCAGGTCTTGAGTGAATCCCACACCTGCTTCTCCAATTGCTCCTGCGTGACCGGGCCGCTCGTCACCGCCGCGGTGGGTTTGGTCTGGACTTCAAACCCGAGGGCGTCGGCGTCCTTGCCGTCAATGCGGAACATGTTGCCGTTGACGATGACCGTGAAAGTGCCGCCCAGCGACTGGGTGACGTAAGCCTGTTCGCCCTTCATCAACGTGACCTTCGTGCCGACGGGCACCACCGAGGCCTCCACGTCGCGGGTCAGGGTTTTTGATTCATTGTTCATGATTTCAGAATAGCTGAAACCTCAACGGCTGTCTCCGGCGAAATATACCGCTCATTCGCACTCATCCACGCCCATCAATCAGCTCAAATTAGCGTGGATTAGCGGCTCAAATCTCCTCGGACTCCGTCGTCACCGGTTTGGCGTCGCCTTTGAGCGCGGCCATGACGGCGTGCCAGGCGAGGATGGCGCACTTCACGCGCGCCGGATACTTGTGGACGCCGGCGAACACCGCCAGCTTGCCCACGTCGCCGTTGACCTGGCCGGACATCACCATCTGGTGAACCTGCTCGAACATGGCTTCCACCTCAGCCTTGGTCTTGCCCTTCGCAAACTCCGTGAGCAGGGACGCCGAGGCCTTCGAGATGCAGCAACCCGAGCCGACGAAGCTGATGTCCCGGATGGCGTCGCCCTCCATCGCGAGAAACAGCTTCAACTGATCGCCGCACAGCGGGTTGTGCCCTTGCGCGGAACAGGTGGCCTGCGGCAGCTCGTGGAAATTGCGCGGCTTCTTGCAGTGATCAAGAATCACCTGCTGATAAAGATCGTTCAGATCGTCGAACATGAGGGGAACGTACAAAAACACCCAAGGACCAAAATACCCGAAGTGACCATGCCGTTCGTCTGGGTATTTGGGTATTTGGGTCCTTGGGTGCTTGGATGATTCACTTTGCCTCCGCCAGATGCGGATTGGCCTCCAGCCGGTCCCACACCAGTTTGTCCAGTTCCTCCCGCGCCGGCTCGTGCTGGATGCGCTCGATGATTTCGCCGGCGAAGGCGTGGATCAACATGCGCCGGGCGGTCTCCGGCCCGATGCCGCGCGAGCGCAGGTAGAAAATGGACTCCTCGTTCAACTGGCCGATGGTCGCCCCGTGCGTGCATTTGACGTCGTCGGCGTAAATCTCCAGTTGCGGTTTCGTGTCCACCGTGGCGTCATCCGAGAGCAACAAGTTCTTGTTCGTCTGCTTGGCGTCGGTCTTCTGCGCGACCGGCCGCACGAGAATGCGCCCGTGAAAGACGCCCTTGGATTTGTCGTCGAGAATGCCGTTGAAATACTCGTGGCTGGCGCACTGCGGCTGCGCGTGCTCGACGACCATGTGATGATCCGCCAGTTGCTCGCCGCGCGTGAGATACAGCCCGTTGAGGATGCACTCCAGCCCCTCGCCCGCGAGCCGGGTGCGGATGTTGTTCCGCGACAACTTCGCGCCCAGGGCGAAGGAATGAACATTCACATTGCTGCCCCGGCCGAACTCGCCGTGAAAACCGGCAATGTGGAAGGCATCCGCGGCTTCGTCCTGAAATTTCACGTACTCCATCCGCGCGTTCTCGCCCGCGAACAATTCCGTCACGGCGTTGGTGAAATAGCCCTTGCTCCCGAGCGCCAGGTAACTCTCCAGAATCGTCACCTGGCTGTTGGCCTCGGCCAGAACCAGGTTGCGCGGATGAAAGCTCGCGCCATTCTGCGTCGCCGTGGACACGTAAATGAACTGGATGGGATGCTCCACCCGTTGGCCGGCCGGCACGTGAACGAAACCGCCGTCCAGGAAAAACGCCTCGTTCAACGCGGCGAACCCGTTGTCCGGGCGGGCGGCGTAGCGGCCAAGGTGCATTTCCAGAAACGCGCCGTCGGAGTTCAACGCCGCCGCCAGGCTGCCCGCCTTGACCCCCGCCGGCAGCGGGCCGATCGAGGACAACTTTTCCGCGAAGCGACCGTTCACGAACACCAACCGCGTGCCCGGCAGCCTGCCGAAGGCAAATTGCGTGAGGGAGTCGGCAGCAACGCCATCCTCGCTTCGCAGCGAAGGCTTAAACGGGAGTTTCGCGATCGGGGCAACGTTGGTGAAACGCCAATCCTCATCATTCAATGTGGGGAATCCCAGTTCGGAAAAGCGGTCCATGCCAGCCTGTCGCCTGAACCGCAGCCAGGCGGGCTGTTCGATTTCCTGTTCCAACCGGCGGAACTTTTCCACGTAAATGCCCGTGCCAGAGGCCGGAGCTTTATCTGTCGTCTGAACCATGTGAATGTCCTGAATCAATCGCTCACCGAGCGTGGAGTATTTCACGCCACGCCACGCCACGCAAGTCCGGGGGAGGTGGTCGAAGGGCGCATCTCAGTTTATTGCAGGCAGGCATTCCTGGCGTAGCGCAGGTTTCCCCACCTGCGGTATCGCCGACTTCCAGTCGGCGGGCCCAGGCACGGCGTGGCAGACCAGGAGTTCGCGGCGTTTGCGGATTGGAAATCCGCGACCCGGCAGACTGGAAGTCTGCGCTACGGCATCGCCTCGGCGCCCCCTGCAAGAAAATGAGATGCGCCCGTGGTCGAAATACCGGCAGAACCGCACCGGCGAGGACAACGCCGACGCGCATCCGAAACGCCAGCTCATGGGCCGAGAAGTGGTCTTGGTCATCACCAAGGGCAAATTGGATCTCGGCCCGTGGGAACAGATTTTCTACGGCGAGTTCGATGGCCGGCGCCGCAAGCGGGTGCTGGTGAAAATCATCGGGGAGTAGTTTTCGGGCGGCGCGCCTGCTGGCAGTTGGGCAGTTGCTCCGCGAAACGCGCTTGCCGCCGGCCGCAGCGCCACAAGCTCCGCCCGCTTCTGGATTGCCGTGGTCACGAAATCATGCCGCGCCGTCCCTCGCCCCGTGAGATTTTGTTCCTCGAAATTTCCGTCCACCCCGGATACGCTCCGGCGCATGGCAAAAAAGCTTTTGATCATCACCGACGACTCCGGCGAATCGCAGGAGATTTACTACGCGAAACACCGTTTCCTGGAAGCGGGCTGGAAACCGCTCATTGCGGCGACCAAGAAAAGGGCCGTGCATGGCGTGCTGCACGACTTCGATCCGGACTGGAACACTTATGTGGAGAAACCGGGCTATCGCATTGAGGTGGACCTGACCTTCAACCAGGTGAAGGTGCGCGACTTCGCGGCGGTGCTCCTGATCGGCGGGCGCGCGCCGGAGTTTCTCCGGCACGATCCGCAGGTCCTCCGCATCGTCCGGGAATTTGACCGGCAGAAGAAATGGATCTTCTCCATCTGTCACGGGATTCAGATCCTGATTGCCGCCGGCTTGTGCCGCGGACGCAAACTGACCTGCTATTGCAACGTCCGGCTGGAACTGGAACACGCCGGTGCCACCTGGGTGAACCGGCAGAGCGTGGTGGATGGCCGCATCATTTCGGCGCAAACCTGGGAGAGCCACCCGGAATTTTACCGCGACATCTTCCGGCAATTGTCGAAGTGATCCGGACGTGAAGTCGTTCGGGTGCCGCAGGCGGCGTTGAGGCTGGCAAGGGAGATAATTCTTCCCGCCGATGATCGGTGACCAACAAGGTTTGGTGTTCCGTGGCAGGATCGGTTGACAGATCGAGTGACAGAACACCGGCCCTCCGCTCAATTCCGCCATCCTCTCCTTGGGAGTTATTCTTCCAGAGGCAAACGAGCCACGCCCTGCATATGGGTTGGGGTGTGACGCAAGCCCTGGCGCAAATCCAGACGCAATACAAGCTCCCCGTCATCCACGCCGTGTTCGTCTATGAAAAAGAGGAACACGCGAAAGTGCGCTGCCTGGACCGAACTCACAATCGCGGCCGCGAAGCGGCGCACACGGCCATGAAGTTGGCGCAGGTGATGAGGAGTCTGGCCGATTGCAGTTGACCCGTTGTTTGCGGACATGGCGGAGCGCCGGATGATGCAAGCTTCCCGCGGTTGCACCATCCGGCGTTGGATTTCTTTCAAATGACCGCGCACTCAATCATGCCGGTCGCCTCGCCGGTCGTCTTCGTCCCGCTCGCAGTCATTACCGGAGACGACCTTGATCGAGAACTTGTCGTAGTGGGCGGCGTAATCAGCTTTGGTGTTCGTGGCCGTGTCCGGGGCGGCGTAGGACAGCATCGCGCCGCGCAGCAGCACGCCGGTGTAAACTTCGCTGGGCTCCCAGGCAAAGGTCGCCAGCAGATGATCGTCCACATAGAAGCGGCTGGTCTGCGTGGCGAAGTCCGCGACGATGGCCAGGTTGTGCCACTCACCCAGCCTCACACGCTTGCTGGCGAGAAACGTGGGCACATTATCATTGCCACTGTAGGCGTAAGCGCGGCCGTCAGAGGAAATGGCCAGTTCGCCAATGCCCGCCGAGCTGGGTTCGCCGTCGAGTGTTGACTGCGCCCGTCCACCGATGCTGGCCGAGAAGAAGTTGTTTCCGCTCGCGGTCTTCGGGCCGTCAATCCGCACGTGGGCGGAGATGCGAATCCTCTGCGAATTGCCCGTGTCGTAGTTGACCGCGCGCCGGTACGAGCCGATGGCATCGTAATAACCACCGGTGGCTTCGTTGATGAAATCCTGCGGCTCGAGGTCTTCGCCCAGGACGTGAACGGTCTGCCGGCCCTGCCGCGGCTTGTCACTGGTCACCATGGCGGCGTTGGGACTTAACGGCGGTGGGGCGATCCAGCCGTCCTGGCCCACCAACGGCGCATCGGCGATGAATCCGTCCTTCGGCTCGAAGCCCGTGTGGTAAATTGGCTGGCCGGTGGCCGGTTGCGCGGCAACCAGCAGTGCGACCGCCATGAGCGTGAGGGAGACTCCGCTCCAAGAGCGGATTCCATGGGTTTGTTTTATCTGGCTTTTCATGATGTTCGTTTGTGTTGTTTGTTGGTTGGTTGCTCCGCGTTCAATTTGTTCGTGGAACGACCGGAATGTCCCAAGCACGGTTCGCGCTTTCGATGGATCATTCTTTCAGTCAGTAATGCGAAATTTCGGGGGCAAACCTATCAGTGAAGTTATGAAGAATGCTTGCCGGCAGTGACCTGGAGGTTTCCACTCCCGCCTCCATCTCGCCACGACAAGCCGGCGAAGTTGGTGAAGGCGTAATAAGACGGAGCGTAGAACGCGGTGATTTGCACGGGCAACGGAACTATGGCCGCCTCGACCAGCAACAACGCCAGGACCTGCCATGTGGGAAGCTTGGCAAGACGCGCTGGCAAGCGGGAGGCGGCAGAGTGTGCAAGGGAATGGTCTTTTTCGTCTTTCATAATTGTGCTTTTGGTTTGGGGTGAGCCGTAAGCGGTGTGGAGAAATGGCGAGGTGTGCTATGGCTTTCTCAGCCGGAAGAACTGGGCGGGGCTGGAGATGGGATTCGTGACCGTGAACAGCCCACCGAGCAACGCCGGAGGATTGGTCACATCCAGCCACGTCACGGGCGGGATCAAGTTGGCCGTGGATTGCAACGTGAACCCCGTCGCATCCGCTGGCCAGGAGATGATCACTCCATTGCCGCTGGGCTGTAGCGACAAGGCCACCGGCGTCACCGGCCCTGGGACGAGGAGTGCCAGCGAGTGATACTGTCCTGCGGCAATCGCCGTTACCGCACTCAGACCGGCGGGCACTGTCCCTTCGCCATAACTGTTGGAGCCCCACGCCACGACTGTGCCGTCGTTCTTCAATGCGAGCGCGTGTTTAATTCCCGCCGCAACCGCCACGACCTCGCTTTGGGCCTCCTCGGGCACAGCAGGCTCGGAGAGGGAACGGGCGTCGGGGTATGCCCACGCGACGACCGAGCCGTAGTTTTTCAGCGCCACGGTATGGGATTCACGGGCGGCAATCGCCACAACATTGCTCAAACCGTCGGGCACGGACGGCAGCCCGGAATTACCCCCGCCCCACACCACGACAGTACCGTCGTTTCTCAACGCCACCATGTGACGATATCCCGCAGCTATCGCCATTACTCCACTCTGGGCCTCGGGCGGCGCCGGGTCCGCAGCCCACCATCCCCACGCCAGCACCGAGCCGTTGGTCTTTAAGGCCATGGTGTGTAAAGTCCCCGCGGCGATGGCCATGACGCCGCTTTGCGCGTCAATCGGAACGTTCGTTTGGCCGTATTCGTTGTTGCCCCAAGCAATGACGGAGCCATCGGCTTTCAGAGCCACGGTGTGCCCCCAACCTCCCGCGATTGCGATCACCTCACTTTGGGCCGACACGGGGACAGTGGTCTGGCCGTATTCGTTGTTTCCCCACGCTACGACCGAACCGTCATGCTTCAAGGCTATCGAGTGATAATTCCCCGCAGCAATGGCTGTTACCTCGCTCTGTGCCGCGACGGGTACGTCGGTCTGGCCGAGAGTGTTGTCGCCCCAAGCCACCACCATACCGGGAGATTGTGCGCCAGCGGTGTTGGTGCCGAGGCAAGCGAGAAGCAGGAAGAGCATGGCGTGGGCAATTCCGTGGCGCCACTGCCTAAGTGCGAAGGCAGCAAAGGTTGGGATTTGTTTCATGTCAGTTGGTTGTTGTAAGTCGTTGGTTGGGACCATGGCCACGGCGCAATCCTATTGGGAGTCATCGCCCTGGTGGGGCTGACGGCAACTCGAAGCCTTCGCGTTGCGCCACGTCCGCCCACCCATTCGGGAAGATGGACAGGAACGCTTTCGGGAATTGAGCTCCAGGCAAGTAGTCCGAACGTGTGCCTAGGTTGTTTTGAGTTTCAGCCTTCAACCGCTGTTCATTCCCAACCGTTTCACGCTTGACCCTGATCACTGCCGTGTAAGTAGTCGGCGATCGCCCGAGGCCGAGCTCATTCATCCATTTTTGCTCATCCCTCAGGACCAATTCCGCACGCTCCCGGCCAACGGCTTCAAACAACCCGGTGGCAAAGTTGTTACTGATGCTCAACGCCGGATCGTCGGGCAGGATGTAGTAGGCCAGCACGTCGTCCTTCGGCTCGTGGCGCTGCACATGGGTGGCCACCCAGTCCTTGAAATCCGTTTTCACCCGCTCGATTGCCGTTTCAACCTGCTCGCGTTCTCCGGGCGTCAGTGCGAAGACGGTGACAGCCGTCTCGGTCAGTTCGCCCTTCCACTGATTGATTATGTGCATGTGCAACTGGCGTATCGTCTCTTTGCTGACGACGACAAAGTCCGCTGAAGCTTTCCAGTTGAATCCGAGTTCCTCCATCAACCGCTCCCTCAGTTCTGGCGGGAGACGATCGGCGCGATTCGTCTGGAGTGCGGACCAAAGTGCGCTCCCCGCCGGAGTCGGAGTTTGCGCCAAAGTCTGTTTCAATTCACCAAGGCGCTCCTTCAGGCCGTCCTTTTCACGCTGCGCGGCGGCGACGAGTTGCGTTTGGGTCAGCCAGGCCTCACGGGCGGCGTTCGCCTCGTGTTGAAGCCGGGTTGTGGATTGGCGAATCGTGAGAATCCCGCCTGCGCCGGCGCTCAGGAAAGTCATGGCTAGAAGGATTTTGATCATGGCTGCTCCTTTCGCACGAGCCGGGCAGTCGCTTCTTTCTCAAGCCATGCCACGATGCGCTGGCGGATCGCGAGCGAAACCGAGCCATCAGAAAGGAACCCATCGGCACCCTTCGTCCGGTTCGGATCACCCTCAGGCAGGAAGCTGGACAATTCGGCGCCTACCGTCCCCAACATCCCCCCTATTGATATTGAGCACGATGCCCATAATCTATCCTCACTACCGAGTGCAATCGTCACCGTTACGGCCTTCGAGTATTCCTGGGAAAACATGCGGTGGCGCAGATTGTAATTAACTACGCCGCCGCCGCGCTTCTCCGAGAGTGTGACCTCCACCATTGGCCAGCGTTCCTCTCCCAGAATGTTGCGAACCTCTGCCAGCACCTGGTCCTGGCTTATCTTCGCGTCTCCGACCGTCCCTGAAAGGACGAATCTCCTCGCCGCAACAACCCTCCCGCTTACGGGTTGATTGGTCTCCTGAACCGAAGCGTCTGCCTCAGCAACGCCCCGTTGAATTACGGTTTCCACGGCCTCGCGTTCCGATGGGGTCAAGCCCATCAGTTCACGCGCATACGGCTCGACGCCGAGCGGGGAGAACGGAATGGCGTCACTCCACTCGCTGAGTTTCGGCAGGATTGCCTTCGGGATGCGCACAAACGCCGAATCGTCGTCCCAGCGGTAATCCGCTGCCGTGAGCAAGCCGCGAACGTTTCGCTTCCAGGTGTCGAAGGCCTGCGCGGACTCAGCGGCCCGGATGGCAGCTTCATTCGCCTGCGCGATGGGCTGCTCCAATCTTCCGGATGTCGCCCGCAACCGTTCAACCTCCGTTTGCAGACCGGCATGTTGGTTTTGCGCGGTGCGCAGTTGGGTCTGCATTTGCTTCACTTCCTCCCCTGCGGCATGGCGTTCATTTAACTGCCACCCCACCGGCACGGCGGTCAGCGAGATACACACGACGGCGGTTTGTACCCGGCTCATGCTCGCCAGCCGCGCCAACAATGCGCCCAGCCCGACGAGTGCCGGCGGCGCAACTTTTAATGCCGCACTCACCACCGTGCTGGCCACTGCCGCAGAGGTGGTCGCAGCGGTGTGTTGCAATGCCGCCGCGGCTGCCGCCACCGTCGCCGTCTTGAACCCGCGCCGCTTGAAGAATTCCGCCAGCTTTTCCAGCGCGCTTTGCACGCGCATGCGGGCCGCGTCTTCAGTCACGCCAAAGGCTGTGCCCACCTCCCGCAATGACTGGCTCTGGCAAAACCGCAACAACAGTGCCGTGCGGTCCTTCTCGCGAAGGGAAAGCAGCGCCTCGTCCAGCAGCGGCACGAGGGCTCGAAACGCAGGTTGATCCTCGGGAGTGTTCATGGTGGTGCCCAGTTCAGCGGCGGTTTGCTCGCGACGACGACGGCGCAGTTCGCCGCGCAACCAGGATTTGGATTCCAGCAAGGTCGTGCGATGCAGCCATGAGGGGAGCGAATCATCCGCCGCAAACTGCCAGGCTTTGCGGGCGAGCGTCGCAAAGACATTTTGGCAGATTTCCTCGGCACCGCCGTCGTCGGTGACTTTCCGCAGAGCGGTGGCATAAACCAGATCGAGATGCCGGCGCGTCAGGGTCGCGAATGCCGGTTGATCGCCCTGTCGGGAGAACGCCTGCAACAATTCAAAATCCGTGCGCCCTTCGCTCATGTTCAATCCATAAGCTGCCGCTGGTGGGGCAAACCGAAAATCTTTTTTTGGTTCATTGATCGTTTATCTTGAGCGCCCGACACCAGCTTGATCTCCAATCTGGTTCAACTTAGGGTGACCACATGATGAATACCCTCATCAACGCAAAAGAGTTGCGCGCCGGGCTGCCCAAAGTAATACAACAGGTCCGTCGCGGCGTTCGGTTCACCGTGCTCTACCGGAGCCGTCCAGCCTTCCAAGTGGTCCCGATTCACGCACCCGACCAGGCCGCGGGCGAGGTGCAGGATGATCCATTATATCGGGCGAGGCCTCTGGGCCGGTCGGCAGACGGACGTTCCGCGGCGGATCACGATCAATTGCTTTACGGCCGATGAAGCTGTTGTTCGTGGACATTGCCGGATGGATGGCCTGCGCGGACGAATCAGATCCGGCCCATCCAAGGGCGGTCGCGGTTCGGGACTCCTGACTTGAGGGCGAAGGAGCCTTTGTCACCAGTGACTATGTGGCGGATGAAACCCTCACCCTCCTGCGTATCCGATTGGGGATCGAAGCCGCCGAGTCCTGGTGGCGCCAGTTGGACGGCAGTTCGCGCGTGCGTTGGGAGTACGTCACGCTCGCGCGGGCGGACAAGGCGCGCGGGCTGTTCTTCCGCTATCGCGACAAGGTCTTTTCATTCACGGACTGCACAAGTTTCGTTCTGATGCGCGAGCTGAAGTTGCGCGAAGCGTTGACCACCGACCACCACTTTGTCCAGGCCGGCTTCGGGATCAAGCCGTGAACTGGTATCAGTCTCCGCCCGAGACGCCGACGGGGGAGCAAGCGGCCGCCCCTCGGCCAAAGACCGGTTCGTTGGCACATTCCAGACGCAAGGAGGTCAGTCAAGGCTTTCTCAGCCGAAAGAACTTGGATTCGTAGGAAACCGGATTCGAAGCGCTGCATTGCCAGCCGCTCACCACTGGGGGTGAGTCCCGTTGGCCTTGGGCGGCTTGAATTCACTCCATTGCGATGGGTAAGTGGAAACTACGGCGAGCGGATGCGGTAATGCCGAGCGGGGAAATTCACCCAGTTGGGATCGCTGAAATAGACCGAGCCATTGGTGAGATTGAGGCTTTGCAGCGCAAACCAGTCCGGGCTGGCCAAGTTTGTGGTTGTCTCCACGACGACAGGGATGTCCGCCGTCCCGCTGATGTTGAAACCGAATCCGCCGGGGCCGACGCCGAAACTGGCGTCGCTGGTTTGCATCACCGGATTCCAAAGCAAAGCCGGACGACCACCGAAGGTCGCCTCCCAGCCTGTGGTATCGGGCAGGAAATAGACCGTCGCATATTCCGCGCCGGCCAACCCATCAGGGAAAACACTTGGGGCGTTGCCTTGAAAGTAGATACCTCTCAAACTGCTGCATGCATGGAAAGCCTCATACCCTATGCTGGTGACGCTGCTGGGCATGACCACACTCGTCAGGCTGATGCA
Source organism: Verrucomicrobiia bacterium (assembly GCA_011525685.1). Taxonomy (GTDB): domain Bacteria; phylum Verrucomicrobiota; class Verrucomicrobiia; order Limisphaerales; family JADLHS01; genus WYBW01. The sequence goes on along the minus strand of WYBW01000046.1, from coordinate 1,564 downwards.
AGAAACAAAGGCCCAGTCTCCAATATTCGTGACCCCGTTTCCAAGAGTGATGCCCTGCAGACTGGTACAGCCCCCAAACGCCCGGTATCCAATGTCGGTAACACCGTTTCCCATGGTGACGTTGGTCAGCTTGTCACAGCCAAAAAACGCCTCATATCCCATGATCGTGACGCTGTCCGGAATCATCATGTCGGTCAAGCTGCTGCATCCGAAGAACACGCCGTGCCCGAGGCGGGTGAGACTGCTTGGCAACGTGCTGCTGGTCAGGGCGGTGCATCCCGCGAAGGCGCGGTCCCCAATGTGGGTAACGCTGTTGGGCAGCACCACGGTTGTGAGGCTTGAACAGGACTGGAACGCAGCCATTCCCACGCTGGTGACACCGACCGGAATCGTGACGCTGGTGAGGTTACCGCACCCGGAGAAGGTGCCTTCCATGAGCCGGGTGAGACCATTGCCAAGCGCAAGATTGACCAAACCGGTGCAGTCGGAAAACGCATACGAGCCGAGGTTGGTGACGCTGGTGGGCAAGGTGAGGTTCGCCAAAGCGCTACATCCTGCGAACGCGTAGTCCGCGATGTTGATGACACTGGTGGGAATCACCAGGCTCGCCAGACTGGTGCAGTTGTAAAACGCACCGGGCGTGATCAGGCGGAGGTTGTCGCCGAGCGCGAGGCTGCTCAAGCTGGTGCATCCCGAGAACGCCCAACCCCCGATGACGATGACGCCATCTCCGATCGAAAGGCTGGTCAGGCCGGTGCAGTCGGAAAACGCATACGCTCCGATGACCGTGACACTGTCCGGGATTGTCACCGTGGTCAGGCTGCGACAGTTTTTGAACGCGTATGAACCGATGTTACGGACCCCGTTTCCCATCGTGACGCTGTTCAGGCTGGTGCATCCGAAGAATGCCTCGCCGCCGATGCTGGCAGCGCTGTTGGGGATCGCCAGGGTCTTCAGGCCGCGACAGTTGAAGAACGCCCGGTTCTCGATGCTGGAGACAGCATTTCCAAGCATGACATTGGTCAGGTTGAAGCAGCCGCCGAATGCCTCGCCCCCAACGCTGGTGGGGGCGCCGTCCTCGATGGTGACACTGGCGAGTTTGTCGCAATAAACAAACGCGCCATAGCCCATGTTGGTGACGGTGGCAGGGATTGTGATGTTGGTCAGACTGGAGCAGAGGGCGAACGTCTCGCTGCCGATGCTCGTGACGCCAGGAAGAATCGTCAGCGTGGAAAGTTTGGTACACCATCTGAACGCCTGCGGGCCGAGGTCGGTGACGCCGCCGGGAATCGTCAACTGGCCCAAAGCGGCGCAGCCCTCAAACGCCCGGGCTCCGATGCTGCTCAGGCTGGCGGGAAGCGTGATGTTGGTCAGGCTGGTGCAGAAATAGAATGCTTCGTTCCCAATCCGCATGACACCATTGGGGATCGTGATATTCCTGATACCGTTCCCAACGTTGTTCACGAGGACGCGGAGCGACGCCCGGGGAAGCGGGAGCGCAGCGGCCTTGTGAACAACTTGGCCGCCGGGCAAATTCAACCCGGCAGTCGCAGCTTTGCCCCGT
>WYBW01000045.1 GCA_011525685.1 Verrucomicrobiia bacterium | reverse complement strand
TGGAGCATCCGAAAACCATCGGCTGTGTGCCGCCGCCTCCGAACCCAAAGGCGTTGCCACATCCGTCCGGGCTGCCACCACCACACCCTCTCCCACTGTCTTGAGCTAAGTCCGACAGGCTGCTAGTCAACACATTCCCCGCTCACACGACAGTCTGGGCGCCGGCAGCGGATTGATTGGCTGACGAACGGACCTCGCCAATGTGCGTTCTACTGTGGGAGGCGCAACCGGAAGAAGCGCGGACCACCCCCAATGGGCACGCGGGCTGTGTTGGTTTCCCCTTCGCGCAAGATGATCGGCTGTGGCTCCAAATCCCCCCAATCCGGGGAGGCGAGTTGCGTCGCGGCTTGAATGACCGCGTTGTCAGCCTGCGAGTGCCACGTCAATTGGAGATCCGTTCCGGCCAGTTCGGCCTGCAGCCGGGGCAGACTCGCCGCACCCAAAACGTCAATCTCCCATACCAACGGCGATACGAACGCGGGTGTCAGGAAATCGTCCGTGTCCGTGAAAGGATTGATCCCATCGAAAGGGTCGCGCATCTGGCCCTGGGTGTTGTCCACCGCGTAAAAGTTGAACTCGATGTGCGTCACTCCTGTCGCGAGCGGACCCGAGGCGTCGCTGAGTTGCGAGAGGACCACGCGCCACTGGTTGTTCTGCAGATTGTTCAACGAGCCTGAGAGATGGGACTGGACGTAAATTGGCTCGGTATAGGTCTGTCCTTCATCCGAGGAAAACCGCACGGTGTAGGTATGAAACACGCGGCCGTCACGGCCTTCGTTGCCGGTGAAGACTCTGATTTCGTTGATGTCCGCGGGCGCAGGCAGCGCATACTCCACCAGCTTGGCCGGGAGGCCCGCGCCTGGAAAGTCGTTCAGCAGACCGGTGAGTCCGGTGAAGCGAATCCCTTGCCCGTCGGTGAACGCCGGCAAATGGTCCAGCGGGTCCGTGTTGACCGAATGCCAGCCCCGGTCGCCGGGCAACACGGTTGGAATCAAGCCTTGGATCAAGTCTGCCGAGTCGTAGGTGGCCGCAAGGTTCTCTTCCTCTCCCTGCGTGACCACGACCATGACTTGAGCGCCGGCCGCGCCCGCAAAGGCGGCGCAGAGCAATCCGATGAAGGTGTGTGGTGTTTTCATAACTCTTGGCAAGTTTGCCCGCTGGAATGACGCCTACCGCCGGCTCATCCGTTTTGCAAGGATTCTTTGCTGCCGGCTCAGGGCTGGAGCGAGTCAAGACCCTGTGCGAAAGGCTTGAATGAACTTTATCAGCGCCCGGACGTCGTGGTAATTCGCCTTCCAAGAATGAGCGAGGCCGGCGCTGCGCGGCTTGCCGTCAGCCGTGACCGTGTCGAGCCAGATGCCGGTGCGAAGATCGGTTTGGTGCGCATCCACAAAGTGAACCAGCGACTCCAGCGCCCGGCGATGAGCGGCGTTTTCCCGATGCCGCAAGGCGTCGGTCAGCGCCGCCATCATTTCGGCCTGCACCCACCAGATTTTGTTTGTGTCGCCGGCCGGTTCGTCACCCGTGCCGCGATGATACAGCCCGCCGCGCTCGTGGTCATAACCATGTTGGAGCGCGTGTTCGAGGTGCGCGTAGAAATGCGGCCAATCTGGTGAACGGCCCAGCAGCTCCTCGGCACGGATCATCAGCCAGGCGAATTCCACGTTGTGCCCATAGGACAGGCCAGCGCTGCGCGGATCCGTCACGACTTCCCAATCGCGTTGGCGATGGAAGCAGCTTCGACCCGCCTGCTTCGGATAAAAGTGGCGCTTGTTGATGTCGAGCGACTCAATCAGGCTTTGCCGCACGTCAGCGTTCCGAGTCACGTCGTACAGTTCGGCGAGCGCTTCCTGAAGATGCAGGTGCGTATTGGCACTCTTGAGGCCGGCGACCTCGACCTCGGCGTTCGGATCGCGGTCCGGCAGACGCTTCCAGTCCCGGGTGAAATGCTCGTCCCAACCACCGTGCTGGCCATCGTGCGCGTGCCGCTGGAGCACGCGGTAAAGCTTCATCGCCTCCTCGAGCGGTTGCGGCGCTTTGGTCGCCCGATGCAGCTCCACGAAGGCATAGATCACAAACGATTGCCCATAAATGATCTTGCGGTCGTTGATCCGCTGGCCGGTCAGGTCGGTCTTCCAGAAATAACCGCCGTGGGTGGCATCGCGGAAATGGTTGGTGAGAAAGTGATAACCGTTCCAGGCGGCGTTCAGGCTGGAACGGTTGGTGTCGTCAAATCCGTGCAGATGTGCGTGAGCAAACGTCCAGACCATGCGCGCCTGGGAGACCAGTTGCTTCTCCTTCGGGGTCGAAGCACCGCGTTCGGCATCATCACTGAGCAGGAATCCACCGTTGGTGGTGTCGAGCTTCGCGAGCCAGTAGGGCAGGATGCGTTGGGAGAGTTGGGCGCGGTAGGTCGCGGCGTGGTCTGACAGCGAGGCGGCCACGAGTTGACCCACGCCGAGCAACCCCAGCAGCGCAATGGAGAGTGACTTCATCACACGCGAGCATATCGCCCCGCTGCCGCAGGGCAAGCGAGGTTTGAACCGCCAGTCAATGTCTCCGCAACACCAACCGATGATCCACCCGGCGGGTCTGGTGATATTCCAGGGGCGGCAGTTGCGTCAACGTAGGCGACTCGGTTTCGTGCAGGATGGTTTTGGCCATGGCCTGGAGGGCGCGCCAGCGCGGCCATTCCAGATCCGGCGCATGGGCGATCTGCCGCAGCAAACTGCGCCACTCGATGATCGCGCGGTCAATGTCGCCGGCACCAAGCAAGTCCGTCACCCACCCGTGCTTGTTCAGCGGGTTTTGGTGAACCGAGGCGACCACGGATTCGGCGCCCACGCCGTATTTCGGCGGAACGCCGTTCTCGAGATAGCCGGGGATGGATTGAAGGCCGAAGCGATCGTGGCAGACCATCGCCAGTCGTCCGCCCCAACGGTTCTCATCGCCACAAAAGCGAAAACCGGCGTCGAGATTGGCGATGTCGTAGATCAGTTCATCGAGAGGGTAGTTCGTATCTTCCACGGCGGCGGCTATTGCCAGCCCGTAGCCTTGCGAGAAAAAGCTCACGACACGGCCGCGCAAGGTCGGAATGCCCTTTTCGTCCACCAATCCAAGCCGCCGCCACAGCAGGGCCGTGCCGGTGGCGGTCGAGAGTTTCTTGCACGTCTCGACCAGCGAGCATTGGGCACAGTCATACGGCAACACCTCACGCTCCACCGGACGCCACAGGGCGACACCGTATTTATCCACCGGCACGCGCAAAGTGAGTTCGGCCAGGCTGACGCAGGCCAGGATGCGATGATGCTGGTTGACAAACCGCACGACGGGGGTCTTCTGCTGCGCGAGCCGTTGTTCGACGAGCGGAACAATTCTCTCCGTCCATAATGCCATCGGCGCCTGGCGACCGTTCCAGTTGGTAAGCCTCCGAATCCACTTGGCGATCATCACGCGGTCGTCGCTTAACCGTTCAGCCACCGTCATGGCGCGACCGTAGGTGCTGCGCCCCTCGCGTTCATCGAGGACAACCAGAGTGCCTTGGCCGACTTTCTCCAGCGCGGCAGGCACGGAAAGGATGGGGCGAAGTCGAGAGGCGGGCTCTGCCTCGCTGTTGTGCTGAACCGCGGCAGTGACGGGGTTGCCGGCTGCCGCACCTGCGGGTTCACGGGCCGTGCCTTCCCGGCTTTCTGTTGGTTCGCGCGGCGGAACGCCGGTTGAACCCGCTGCCGGGATGGTTGCTCCACCAGGTTCAAGCGGAGCGTCCTTCCCCAACCTCGGGCAGGCTTCGGGACGATGAAACTCATACGTGCGCGCGCCGACTGGAAAGTCGGCGCTACCGACAGGCGGGTCGCGAAGCGGCGAGGAATTGGTTTGAGTAAGCACATAGATTTCGCTGACAGCCTTTTCCGCAGGGGACGGATAAGCCTCCCATTCGCCCTGACTGTTGAGCATCTCACGCTGGCGCTTGCGGACATGGCGCGCGCGCTCGGCATCCGTGTGCAAACCGCAGGGCGTGGCAGGATGTTTCAATGACTCCTCGACCCCGAGGAATATCGGTTTGGTGGTGAACAAGCGCTCCTGTGCCCGCACGGCCTCGGTGAACGGGTCAAGCCCGTGTTCGGCCGCGGCGCTCATCAAACCGAGCAGGGCGCTCCAATCCACCGCGCCACTGCGCGAGAGATGGCATGGTCGGGCGTCCAGCAGGCGGAGTTCGTTGGCTGTGATGAGCACAAAGCCGGTTTCATCCAGTCCGCGCCGCCCGGCGCGCCCGAACATTTGCAGGATTTCATCGGGCCGCAACGGTTGTTCCACCGCATCGCGCCGGTAAGATTCGCCCGCCAACGCCACGCTGCGAAGCGAAAAATTGATGCCTGCCGCCAGACCCATGGTTGCCACCACCACGCGCAGTTGGCCGGCCTTGGCCAGCGGTTCAATGACCCCGGCGCGAGCGGCATAACTGAGTCCGCTGTGATGATAGGCAATGCGGCTTTTGAGCAACTTGCCGAGATGCTCCCCGACGATTTGTTTCTGGTCGGTGCTCAGTTGGAGGGGATTGGGCGTGGGCAGTTGGCGCGAGAGATCGGCCGCCATGGCCTCCGCCGCCTGCCGGCGCGGGGCGAAGATCAAGATGGGGCCGAGGTCGTCGGCGAGGGACTTGGCGACCAGCCGCGGCCAGTAGCCACGGATATCCCCAGGCACATTGTAGTTGAGCTGGTTGGCGTGAACTTCCTCCTGGGGCACAGGACGCTGATCGTGCCGGACCAATGTGGCTTGTCGCCCCAGGCGCTGCAGCCACTGCACGACGTGGTGCGGGTTGGAAACGCTCCCGCTCAAAAGCAGCAACTGCGTTCGCGACGGCGCCAGAGCCAGGGCCAGTTCGTAGTTCAGTCCGCGGTCCGGATCACTGATCATCTGATACTCGTCCACGACGAGCAGCGCCGGTCCCTCTCCGGCCATAAGCCGGTGCTTCTGGGTTTCGAGTGTGGCGACAACGATGGGCGCATCGAGGTTCTGAGCCAGGTCGCCCGTGGCAATGCCAACGTCCCAGCCACGCAGTCGCCATTCGGCCAGTTTGTCGTTGGCCAGGGCGCGGGTCGGCACCGTGTAAATCGCCTGGCCGCGAGGTTTGCCACCATTGGACCACAACTCGAAGATGAGCGTCTTGCCCGCGCCGGTGGGCGCCTGCACCACCACGTCCTTGCCCTCGCGCAGCGCGGCTACGGCCTGCTGCTGCCACAGATCAGGAACGGTGACCTGATTGAGCGCTGGATGCTCGGTGAGTTGCGCGGCCAGTGTTGACACGCAGAAAGGATAGACAAAAAACGGCTTCGTGACACGGCCAAATTGCTCCGCCCGCGCGTCCGCGGGTATCCGGCCTGCCTTGACCGATGGCAGGGCAGGGGAGTGTTGGCTGTGGCGCACGGCTGGTTCTCGCGATCCGTGTTTCGGGCCTGCACGGCTGACATGCCATCGGACGCCCCTCATTTTCTTGCGGGGGACGCCGGGGCGATGCTGTAGCGCAGACTTCCCGTCTGCGGGATCGCGGATTTCCAATCCGCAAACGCGGCGAACTCCTGGCCTGCCACGCCCTGTCTTGGCCAGCCGACTGGAAGTCGGCGATACCGCAGGTTGGGAAACCTGCGCTACGCCAGGAATGCCTGCCTGCAATAATCCGAGATGCGCCCCACGCCACGTCCCTGTCGCCATTTTCCTTTTCTTCCGACCATTTGCCTCTATCCTGTCGCGCTCGGTTGAAAGAATAAGATCAAAACAGAGATTACGATTGAGAGAACTGGATGGACGCTGCCCACATACGCAATTTCAGCATCATTGCCCACATTGATCACGGGAAGACCACGCTCTCGGACCGGCTGTTGCATCGCACCGGCACGATTTCCACGCGCGAGATGGAGGACCAGTTGCTCGATTCCATGGACCTCGAGCGTGAGCGCGGCATCACCATCAAGGCGCATCCGGTCACGATGCTCTACCGGGCCAAGAACGGAGAAGACTACGAACTGAACCTGATTGACACGCCGGGACACGTGGATTTCACGTACGAGGTGTCGCGCAGCCTGAGCGCGTGCGAGGGGGCGCTGCTAATCGTGGATGCGGCGCAAGGGGTCGAGGCTCAGACGGTCGCCAACGTGCATCTGGCGATGAAGCAGAATCTCACCATCATCCCGGTCATCAACAAGATTGATCTGCCCCATGCCGACGTGGCGCTGGCGAAGCAGCAATTGGAGGACATTCTGGCGATTCCGGCGGAAACGGCCATTCCAGCAAGCGCCAAGGAGGGCATCGGAATCGAGGAAATCCTCGAGGCGATCGTGGAGAGAATTCCGCCACCCAAACCGACAGGGCAGGGGAGTTTGCAGGCCCTGGCGTTCGATTCCTATTTTGACACTTACAAGGGCGTGGTCACGCACGTGCGGGTCTTCAATGGCGAGTTGAAACCGGGAATGAACATCAAGTTGCTGCACTCGGGGAAGAATTATGAGGTGAAGGAGGTCGGCAGTTTCAATCCCAAGCCCTACACACGGCCCCGACTGGAGCTGGGCGAGACGGGCTTCATGACGGCCAACATCAAGAGCGCGGCGGAAGTGAAAATGGGGGACACGATCACCGACGCGCGGAATCCCGCGCCGCAGTTGCCCGGATTCAAGGAGATTCATCCGATGGTGTTCAGCGGGATTTACCCGATCAACACCGCGGATTACGAGCACCTGAAGCAGAACATGGCCAAGCTGCAGCTCAACGACTCCGCGTTCGTGTATCAGGCGGAGACGAGCGTGGCCCTCGGATTTGGATTTCGTTGCGGCTTTCTGGGGCTGTTGCACATGGAGATCGTGCAGGAGCGGTTGCGCCGCGAATACGGCATGGACATCATCGCCACCTATCCCAGCGTCGTGTACCGCGTGACGATGACTGACCAGACCGTCAAGGAGATTGACAACCCAGCCTTCCTGCCGGAACCGAATTACATCGAGAAGATCGAAGAACCCATGGTCAAAGCGTTCATCATCTGCCCGAACGAATACATCGGCGACATGATGGCACTGGTGTCCGAGAAGCGCGGCACGCTGGACCACACCGAGACATTGGATACGAAACGCGTGATGCTGCACAACCTTGTCCCGCTGGGGGAAATCCTGATTGATTTCCACGACCGCATAAAGAGCATCACGCGCGGCTATGGCTCGATGGATTACGAACACGCCGGTTACCAGGCAAGCGAGATGGTGAAACTGGACATGCTGGTCAATGGCGAATCGGTGGACGCGTTTTCGTGCATCGTGCATCGCAGCAAGGCCGAGGGCAGGGGACGGGCGCTGGCTTTGAAGCTCAAGGAAGTCATCCCCAGACAGCAATACCAGGTCAAGATTCAGGCCGCGATTGGCGGGAAGATCATTGCCTCGGAGTCGGTGAGCGCGTTGCGCAAGGACGTCACGGCCAAGTGTTACGGGGGCGACATCACCCGCAAACGCAAATTGCTCGAGAAGCAAAAGGAAGGCAAGAAGCGCATGAAGTCGGTCGGGAGCGTCAACATTCCGCAGGAGGCATTCATCGAAGTGCTCAAAACATGAAGAAGAATCGCCAGTCAAAGATCCAGAACTCAGAACCTCAGAAGCCGATGGCCAAAGAATGTGCCTCCACTAAAAAGTCGGCAATGCCCTTGGTCCTGCGCTGGTTTCTCTCCAGGACCGTCCGGCAGGCTGCGGCCATGCGGAAGCATGTTCATCGGATTCTCTGCGCCCAGAAGGACATCCTTTCGCCTCCGGCCGAACAGGCGATCAGGGCAAGCTGTGAGGAGTTGAGCCATGCGCTTCGAGCGGGCGCGGCCAGGGAAGAACTGGTGGCGCAGATGGTCAGCCTGGAGTCCGTGGCCAGCAAGTGGCTAAAACCTTATCCCAACGCGGCGTGGCGCGAGAACGTTGAGGTGCTTCTGGTCGCGCTTGCTGTGGCAATGGGTATCCGCACTTTTTTCCTGCAACCCTTCAAGATTCCCACCGGCTCGATGCAGCCAACGCTGTTCGGGGTCACTTCGGAGAATCTCATGGACCGACCGGACTTCAAAATTCCAACCGGACTCACCCGGATGCGCGAATGGTTTCAGGGGATTTCGTACGTTGATCTCAAGGCAAAGACCGATGGCACACTGGACCGGGTTGGCGCTCCATTACGGCTTCTGATTCTCAACCTCAAGCAGACACTTTGGATCGGTGGCGTGTCGCACACCCTCTGGTTTCCACCGGATTACGGCGCGCCGCCAACCGGAACGCTGGAGATGCGGGCCGAACTAACCCCTCGGGTAGATTCTTTTCGCAAAGGCGAACAGGTGGTCCGGCTCAAGGTGCAGAGCGGTGATCATTTGTTCGTGGACCGGCTCACGTATAACTTTCGGAAACCCCGCCGGGGCGAAATCGTTGTCTTTGAAACCAGCGGTACACCCATCCCGCAACAGGACACCTTTTACATCAAGCGCTTGGTGGGGCTGGGTGGCGAGCGTGTGCAGATTGGAAATGACCGGCGACTGATCATTGATGGTTCGCCACTCAGCGCCTCGACGCCGCACTTTGAGAACGTCTATTCGTTTGACCTAAGAAAGCCGCCTCAGGACAGCCATTATTCCGGCCATCTCAACCAATTCGTCGCCAATCAGTATCGAAAGGGCCCGTTGGCTCCGCTTTTTCCCGACGAAGCGACCGTTTTCGAGATTCCGGCCGACCACTATCTGGTCATGGGCGATAACACCGTGAACAGCCAGGATTCGCGCAGTTGGGGATCATTTGAGGCTTCAAAAGTCATTGGGAAGTCCTATTTCGTTTATTGGCCCATCACAAGCCGGTTTGGCTGGGGGCACTGATAATCCATTGAAGCCGCAATCCAAAGGCCGGCTGTAGCCGTCGCAATAATAATATATGCACAATGTTTGTTATGTTTATCTGTAGGATATGGTGGTGGGAGCTATCCATGCCTCCTAAACACTTTGAAACGCTTCCAGGTAGCCCCCTACCGTTCGGTCCCAAGAATAGTCCGCAGCCATGCCGTTGCGTTGATAATGCCTGAGCAGTTCCGCATCTGCATAAATCACCACGGCCTTGTGCATGGCCTTGGCCAGAGCGTTAGCCGAGTATTCGACGAACTTGATGCCGCTCGCGGCGGCAGGATCCTCCGCCGCGTCCACGACCGTGTCGTCGAGGCCACCAACCGCCCGCACGATGGGAACCGTTCCATAGCGCAAGCTGTACATCTGGTTTAGGCCGCAAGGTTCAAATTTCGAGGGCATGAGATAGAAGTCGCAGCCTGCTTCGATTCGATGCGACAAACCCTGGTCATAGCCAAGTCGAACGGCCACCTTGTTCGGAAAGCGATGAGCCAATTTCTGAAAAGCCCGCTCGTAACCATGATCGCCGCTGCCGAGCAGAACAAACTGAAGGTTGCCGGGCAGCATTTGCTCAAGGGCGGCGAGTTCAATGTCAATGCCCTTCTGTTCCGTCAGCCGCGTGATGGCTCCAAAAAGCGGAATCTTCGGCTCGACCGGCAATCCCAATTCCTGCTGCAGGGCCGCCTTGCTGGCGGCTTTGCCGGAAAGATCCTCCGCCGAAAACGGGTAAGACAGGTGCGGATTGCCAATGGTCTTCCATTCCTCATAATCCACCCCGTTCAGAATGCCTTGCACCGGCGGTTTGCGTTTGCGCAGAACTCCATCCAGTCCACAGCCAAACTCCTCGGTCGTAATTTCGCGCGCGTACCTTGGGCTGACGGTCGTGACACGGTCGGCGTAAACGATGCCGGCCTTAAGGCAATTGAGCTTTCCAAAGTACTCCGCACCTTCCGGGTGAAAATAATCCCCTGGAAGGTTGGTCATGGCGTAGGCGCTCCTTGGAAAAACCCCTTGGTAGGCAAGATTGTGAATCGTCAGACAGGTGCGCGGCCGATTCCCCCACCCTTCCCGGCGCGCCTGGTGCAGGATCAACGCGGGTACAAGTGCCGTCTGCCAGTCATTGAGGTGAACCACCTCGGGCTGCCACGGCAGATAGCGCGCCAGATGAGCTACGCACTTGGAAAAGAAGATGAATCGCTCGCCATTGTCGTGGTAATCCTTCCCATGCTCGTGGTAGAGCGAACCCCGGTCGAAGAACTTGGGCTTGTGGATGAAATAGACCGTCAATCCCTTCAGCGGCTCGAGCGCCCACAATTCCGCGCGCGCGTGCCAGGTGGCCAACGGCAGGTCCATCCGCCAGTCCACGCGGCGGATTTCCGGAAAGCGCGCCGCCACGCCGCGATACAACGGAGTAACCACCCCAACATGGTGACCAGCGCGGGCGAACGCCTTGCCCAGTGCGCCAATCATGTCGGCCAGCCCGCCAGTCTTTGAGTACGGGTGAACTTCACTGCTCGCCAGCAGGATTCTCATGGCAGGCCCTTCTGCGAAACACCGCGCACAAGGATTCGGCTTGGGGTCATGGGCTGATCCGGTCAGTACCCAAAAAGGCGCGCAACGGCATGGGAATCTTCACGCTCCCGTCAGCCTGCTGATGTGTTTCCACCAGGGCCACGAACAGTCGCGCCAACGCCGTCCCGCTGCCGTTCAGGACGTGCGGAAACCGGTTCTCGCCACTTGCCGTCTTGAATCGCAAATTCATCCGCCGGGCCTGAAAATCCTCGCAGTTCGATACACTCGAAACCTCCAAGTAACTCCCCTGCCCCGGCGACCAGACCTCGATGTCGTAGGTCTTGGCACTGGCGAAACCCATGTCGCCGGTGCAAAGCTGCACGACGCGGTAATGCAGGCCCAGGAGTTGCAGAACGCGTTCGGCGTTGGCGACCATTTTCTCCAGTTCGTCGTAGCCCTCTTCTGGCTTGACGATCTTGATCAACTCGACCTTGTCGAACTGATGGACCCGGATCATCCCGCGCGTGCCCACGCCCGCCGCCCCGGCTTCTCCACGGAAACATGGCGTGTAAGCGCAATAGTGGATCGGCAACTGGGTTTCTTTGAGAATCTCCTCGCGATGGATGTTTGCCACCGGCGTCTCCGCTGTGGGAATGAGATACAGATGACCCAGCTTGGAAGTGTCGTCGCCCTCGGCGATGCCGTAGTACTGATCCTTGAATTTTGGGAATTGTCCCACGCCTTCGAGGCAATGCGGCGCGACCAGGAACGGCGGTGAAACCTCCGTGTAACCGTGCTCCTTCGTGTGCAAATCCAGCAAGAACTGGATCATCGTCCGCTCCAGCTTCGCGCCCCAGTTGGTGTAGAGAAGGAAGCCGCTTCCCGACAACTTGGCCGCGCGCGCGAAATCCACCAGCTTCAAGTTTTCGCAAAGCTCCACGTGTGACTTTGGCTGGTATGCAAACTCCGGCTTTTCGCCGTGTGTCCGCACCACAACATTCTCCTCTGCGCTCCTGCCGACCGGCACAGTCTCATGCGGCAGGTTGGGCAGGCGTAGCATCACCTCATCGCGCGCGAGTTCAAAGGCTTTGGCATCCTTGTCCAGTTTCGCGATCCGGTCACCCAGCTCGCGCGTTTCCTTTTTTCTGGCCTCGGCATCCGCGGTCTGCTTTTGCGCCATCAGCGCACCGATTTCCTTGGAAACACGATTCCGCTCCGCTTTCAGCGCCTCGACTTCCGCCAACGTCTTCCGGCGTCGTTCGTCGTTTTGAAGAATGGTTTGAATCAGCTCTTCATCCCCTGCCCCGCGCGTGGCGAGGCGCTGGCGCACATAATCCGGGTTCTCACGAATCAACTTGATGTCGAGCACGCGCGGATTATAGGAACGCTTTTGTCCCCGGCAAGGCCGAAGCCCCGAGCGGAGACCTTCCGCGACCGAAGCCTCATGAACCAGCAAGGCCGTACACGAAAACGGCGGGCCGTCGCCGGCCCGCCGTGAATCGCACGCGACGAGAGTTACGAGGCGCTCGGCGTCTCGGTCTTGTCGCCCATGGCTTTGTCCCGCTCTTCCATCGCCGCTTTGCGCGAAAGTCGCACCCGCCCCTTTTCGTCCACTCCCAGGCACTTGACCCAGATTTCGTCGCCCAGCTTGACGATGTCCTCCGTTTTCTTCACCCGGAAGTTCGCCAGTTCGCTGATATGCACCAAGCCGTCCTTGCCGGGCAGAAACTCGACGAAAGCGCCGAATTCTTTGATCGTAACCACCTTGCCGCGGTAAACCTTCCCGATCTCGGCCTCGGCCGTCATGCCGGAGATAGCATCCACGGCGATCTTCATGCCCTCCGCCGAGACGGAGAAGATGTTGACTGTGCCATCGTCCTCGATGTCAATTTCACATCCGGACTCCTCGACCAGGCGCTTGATGTTCTTGCCGCCGGGGCCGATCAGCGCGCCGATCTTCTCCGGATTGATCTTCAAGGTGGTGATGCGCGGCGCGTACTTGCTCATCTCCTTGCGCGGCTCCGCCAGCGTCTTGGCCATCTCGGCGAGAATTTCGAGGCGCGCCACGCGGGCTTTTTCAATCGCCTGCGTCATGATGTCCAGCGGCAGTCCCTTCAGTTTCAGGTCAAGCTGGAACCCCGTGATCCCCGCCGATGTCCCGGCGATCTTGCAGTCCATGTCGCAGAACGCATCCTCCCAGCCGATGATATCGGTGAGCAATTGATGCCGCGAAATCTTGCGGGCCTCGTCGTACTCGGTGCAAATGCCCACGCTGATGCCTGCCACGGGACGCTTCATCGGCACGCCCGCGTCCATCAACGCGAGGGTGCCGCCGCACACGCTCGCCATTGAAGTCGAGCCGTTTGATTCCATGATCTCGCTCGTGACGCGGATGGTGTAAGGAAACGAGTCAAGCGGCAGCATGGGTTCGATGCTGCGTTCCGCGAGCGCGCCATGCCCGATCTCCCGCCGGCCCGGGCCCGTGATGCGGCCGGTTTCACCGACGGAGAAATTCGGGAAATTGTAATGCAGCAGAAACTTCTTTTCATTCTCGCCGCCGGTGTAGGAATCGAACTCCTGGACGTCGTCGCCGGTGCCCAGCGTGGCGAGGGTCACTGCCTGGGTTTCGCCGCGGGCAAACAGCGCCGAGCCATGTGCGCGCGGCAGAATGCCCACTTCGCTGCTGATCGGACGCACCTGGTCGAAGCCGCGCCCATCCAGGCGCTTCTTGCCGTCCAAAATCAACCCGCGCACCGCCTCCTTCTGGAGGTAATACTGCGCGTCCTTGATGACAAAATCGGTCACCTTCTCTTCACCAAACTTCGCGACGAGCTTTTGGCCGACTTCCTCGAAGATGGCGTTGACCGCCGCCTCGCGGGCCAGTTTGCCCGGGGTCAGCAAGGCTGGCACGATGCGGTCGCCCGCGAGTTGCTTGGCTTCCTTGAGAATCTCCTCGGGCACGACGTTGAGCGTGATCTGGCGCTTCGGCTTGCCGGCTTTGGTCGCCAGCTCTTGCTGGGCGCGGATCAACGGTTGGCAACACTCCTGGCCGAATTTGAGGGCTGCCACAAAGTCGGCTTCGGAAATCTCCTTGGCCGAGCCTTCGTACATCACCACATCGGTGGCGTTGCCCACATAAACGAGGTCGAGGTCGCTTTCCTTCATCTCGCTGTGAGTCGGGTTGGCGACAAACTTGCCCGCCACGCGCCCGACCCGCACTGCGCCCAGTGGACCTTCCCAAGGAATGTCGCTGACCATCAGCGCCGAGCTCGCGCCAATGATGCTGAGGATGTCGGGATCATTCTCTCCATCCGCGCTCAACACCACGGTCTGAACCTGGACTTCATTGTACCAGCCCTTGGGAAAGAGCGGACGAATCGGCCGGTCCGTCAGGCGGCAGGTCAGGATTTCCTTCTCGGTGGGACGGCCTTCGCGTTTGAAGTAACCGCCTGGGAACTTCCCGGCGGCGGCGGCCTTCTCCCGGTAATCCACGGTGAGCGGGAAGAATTCCTGTCCTTCCCGGGCTTTGGTGGCGGCCACGGCGGCCACGATGACGATGGTTTCGCCGAGTTGGACGGTCACGGCGCCGTCGGCTTGCTTCGCGAGCTTGCCGGTTTCAATGAGGATTTGTTTGTCGCCCACCTGGGCATTGACTTTCTCTGGCATAGGTTGGGTTAACCTCGTTGCCGCCGAGGAACTTCAATGAATCCGGCCAGGAGGACCGCCAGAACTGGATTCATTGAAATCACCCGGAGCAACGAGGTATTCATACGCGATGTTGTTTGGTCTGGAACGAGGCCGCCCGCGTGTTGCGGCTCATTCGAGCTTGAAATGGAAAGCCCGCCGCCGGACAACCGGACGTCGCGCTCTCCTGGAAGACTAATGGCGAAGCTTGAGCTTCTTCGTGATGGCCTGGTAACGGCTGATGTCCGTTTCGTGCAGATAATCCAGCAAACGCCGGCGTTGGCCGACCATCATCAACAGCCCGCGGCGCGAACTGTGGTCCTTCTTGTTCCCTTGCAAATGCTCGGTGAGGTGGTTGATCCGCTGGGTCAGCAAGGCAATCTGCACGTCGGCCGACCCGGTATCCTTCTCGTGCAGCTTGAATTGCTCGATCGTGTTCGCTTTGGCTTCCATACTTTTCTTTGATTCCAAGTAATAAGACGCGAAATCGTAGGTTTCCAAATGAGTGGTGTAAAGCACTTTTACCGGTTGTTTTGGTCTGCTGATCACCAGGACTCCATCACGGCGATAAGTTCAGGAAGCAACGTCCCCTTCGAGAACTGTGAAAGCGCCAACTCCGGGCCCGACCGCCGGCACTTCGATGACGCTTTGCGAATGCTCCGAATCCCCTCCACCAATCCCTCCACATCACCATGCTGGATGCTGGCAAAGGGAACTTCACCGGGCAAGGCCCGGAGGATTTCCGTCACGTGACTGGGTTGTGGCCCGATGTAAACCACCGGCGCGCCCACCGCCAGGATGTTGTAAACCTTGCAAGGATGCACCAGGCCCACAAATGCGTCCCCCATCACCACCACGTGCGCATCCGCCGCCGACAGCGATGCCGAAAGCTGCTCCAACGGCTGATACGGAAGGCAGACGAGGTTGACGGCGTGATGCGTGATGCGTGATGCGTGATGCGTCGTCCAACCCGAACTCGGCCTCTCAATCATTGACGTTTCCTCCGCTCCTTTTTCTTGGCCTGCTGGTTCGATGTTCAATGTTCGATGTTCGATGTTCGATGTTTCCGATTCTTCCCCTCCCTTCTCCCGTTCAACGTTCGAGGTTCGAGGTTCGAGGTTCGATGTTTCCTTGATTCCCCTCGCCCCCCTTCCCTGCCCTGCCAACGCTTGCACTCGATGAAACTCGCTCCCACCGCCAATGAAACAGAAAACCACGTCCCGCTCGCTGGCCAGTTGCCGAGCTGCTCCGAGCAACGTGTCCAACGGATGAATCGGACTGTGATTGCCCGAATACATCACCACGAACTTGTCCTCCAAACCGTGCTGCCTCCGAAATCGCTCCCGCCCGGCCGCGTCAAAGCCCACTTGGTCGTCCTGCGACCACGGCGGGATCACCACCACTTTCTCCGGCGAAATCCCCTTGGCCACGATCCGGTCGCGCATGAACCGGTCCAGCGCCACGATGCGATGCGCCCGCCGCAGGCTGAATCGCGACATCCTTTCCAGCATCCTCGCTGCGAGCGATCCGGGCCGCAACCAACCCGCCGCGACAGCCTCGTCCGGGTTGAAATCCATCACCCAGTAAACGAACCGGCTGCCGCGCCACCGGGCCAGCCATGCCCCGAGGAACGAAATCAACGGCGGCGAGGTCAACGCCACCACCACGTCCGCCTTGGGCAACACCGCCAGACGGGCGCAACAGGTGAAAATGAAGCTGGCAAAGTCCGCCGCCCGCCGCCACTTGGCGCGCTTGCCGAAAGCAGTGGACGCCACACGATGAATCTTGATGCCGCGCCAGGTCTCCCGAGCGGAAAACTGTCGTTGCGGCTCATCGTAAGCGCGCCGGCTGGTGACCACCGTCACCTCGTGCCCTCGCTCCGCCAGCACCAGCGCCAGTTGCGTCAGATACTGCGCCGACGCCATCACGTCCGGATAAAAGGTTTGATTGAGCAGCAGGACTTTCAATGCGCGCCTGACTTCTTAACCGTGGACAGGTTAAACCGCACGAAAGATTTTCGCGGAAACTCGCAGCCGGTCACAGCTCAGTTACTTGCAGGTAGTGGCTGTCGCGCTGCGACAACCCCGTCCGCGTGCAGCGGACGGAACTGGCTCACCGGGCAGGCCGTTGGCGGTGATTGTGGATAAAGGGTGGTGGAACTTGTCGCGCTGCTCGCTAACGCCGACTTTCCAGTCGGCTCGGCCTGTGGAGTATCTCATCCGAAGCCCGCGGCGCCAGGTGTGGGTTTAACTCCGCGGGGCGAACACGCCGGTTGGAAAACCGGCGTTACGCTCATGCCCGCTCGACGCGGGCCGGGTGGTCGCAGCGCGACCACCGCCACCCAAGTGGGACAGTGCGTCCCGCCTGTCTGGGTGAAAGGGAGAAAACGGGAAACGGAGACCGCATCACCTGTATCTCTGAAGACTCCCTCGTGACGCGCGAAGGTTTTGAGGTATTGCAGTGAAAGGGGATTCTCCATCCCGAAATGTGAAATTCAACCAGACCGCTCCACCTCCTGAACATGACCCCCAAAAAGGCCGAAGGCGGTGACCGGGCAACCAGTCACCGCCTTCGAGAAGTCTTGCGCAGACGATTACGAAACGACCGGCAACTGCCGGCGGGCGCGACGACGCTCGCGCCAAGTGTGCAAACCGCAAACGCCCAATAACCCCAACGCACAAATCAATCCCCACTCGGCGGGTTCGGGGATGGCAGTGATTCTGAAGTCATCAACTCGACCAGACCCTGCCGCCGCACTTCCTGCCTCATCCGAAATGATTCGGAAGTAAATAGTACTCTTGTTATCCAAGTCGGCGACTGTACTTAGGTTCGCTGAAAAAGCAGACCCACTCGAATATGAGCTAGAACTCCATGTTACCGCGTTCACTGTATAGTTGAGCGCATCCGTGAAACTTGTTCCGTCTAGGCTCCAAGCGAGTCTGAAATTGCCAGGTCCTGTGGAACTCCGAGTCTGTTCCCAACTTACGGAGATACCGAGATAACCAAGAGTGCTGGTTTGGAACTGGAAATAGTCTCCGGCAGACCAATTATTTGCACTGAAAGACTCAAGAGATCCATTGCCTACCGGATTACTCCATACCGTGGCAGCACTACTATGGAAACCTATGGCGGAACTAGAAGCCGCATAAATTCCCCCTTCGGCAACGTGCGGACCGGCGGTGGTGGGCACGCTGGTTTCAAAAGTCCACTCGGCGAGAACCGCCCCCTGCGACACGCCCATACCCAAACCGGTCAACGTCACGACAATGGCTGCAAGTAATGGTTTCATAATCGTTTGGCCGTTTCTGAAAAGCACCTGAGTCCAGTGTGGCTACTTCAACGCCAAACGCTAGTACCTGTCAACACCGTTTTTGTGAAACTTTCGTGACCGCCCTCCCCTGCCCTTTCCCCATCCGCCCAACCCGTGGCGATTCCAATGCACACGGGGAGCACGCGCCTCTGGCGTGTGGTTCGCGGCGTCACGCCGCGAACCACACCTACGCCCCACACCAGTCTTGGTAGTGGTGGTCGCGCCGCGACCATCCGGCTCGCGTCCAGCGAGCCAAGAGCGTAACGCCGGTTTTCCAACCGGCGTGATTGCCCAGCAGAGTGAAGCCCGTGCCCAGCGCTGCCGGTTTGCGGCGAAATACTCCCCGGCACGAGCCGACTCGAAAGTCGGCGATACGTGGCGCGACCGGTCCCACCTCACCCTCGAGCGTAACGCCGGTTTTCCAACCGGCGTGTTTGCCCCGCAGAGTGAAGCCCGTGCCCAGCGCTGCCGGCTTGCGGCGAAACACTCCCCGGAACGAGCCGACTCGAAAGTCGGCGATACGTGGCGCGACCAATCCCTCGTTACCCTCGAGCGTGACGCCGGTTTTCCAACCGGCGTGTTTGCCCAGTGGCGTAAAATCCGTGCCCAGCGCTGCCGGCTTGCGGCGAAATACTCCCCGGCACGAGCCGACCATTATCCGGCTCCCAGCGGGAGAGGGCCGGGGTGAGGGAGAACCTTGCGCTGACCAAAGCCGCTCCCTGCGCCTGCAGCCTGCGAATGGTGCGAGAGCCCGTCCAAGTCCGCGGGCATCAGCTTCTCGGGGCACTCTCACTGATCTGGCGAAGCAGTCCACAGGCGGGGCCGATTCGAAAGTCGGCGTTACGCGGTCGCGGCAGGTCTGCCGCCGCTTGTCCAACTCAGAACGGCGCGATGCCATGTCGCACCCAGTAACCGGCCAGTTTCAAGTATTCATCCCAGACGTAACGGCCAATTCCCGCTTTCTTCCAGTCGGCCCGTGCATAAGCGTAATGCGACGGGCGGGAATAGAACCGGATGTCCGGCGCGAAGTGCTCGAACGCCGCCAGCGCCCGCCGCGAGTGATACCACGACGTCACCACCACCGCCGTCCGAATGCCCTCTTCGCGCAACAGCCTGGCGCTGAACTCCGCGTTCTCCCGGGTGGTGGCGGATTTGGATTCGATCAGGATGGCGTCGCGCGGCACCCCCGCGGCCATCAGAATCGCACGATGACCGTGGTAATCGCCCGCGCCGGTGAGGAGAATCTTCGAGGCAACTCCATTGGTGAACAGTTGGGCGGCCCAGCGGGCGCGTTCGCCTCCAGCGCCGCCCGGCACGATGAGGATGTCCGCCCGCGCCTCGCGGTTCTCCACGCACAAAAACCATTGCGGAAAGGCAAAACCCAAGCCGGCAAGCAACACCACCGTCGCGGCGCAACAGAGGAGCATTTTAGCCCAGCGCTTTTTCATTCATTCGACCGTCACAGCACGCAGATCGGCGTAATCGAAATCCAAGTGGGACAATCCGCCCTGCCTTTCTCGGCGCAGGAGGAGAGTGGGAAAGTGGGAAAGGGAGAATCTTTGTGGGATGTGCCGAAGTTGGGAAAAGACACTGCAAGGAGCCAGCGCACGAGGAGCGTCCGCGCGCCTATTGCCGGATGGAGGGCGATGGCGTGCTGGTCCTCTTTTCAACGGCGTGTGGCGATGGATTGACGGTTGCCACCACCGGTTTCCCCTTCCAACACTGCTCGGAAAACGCGGTCACGAGGAACATCACGCTGCCCCCCAACAAAGTTCCCCCGAAGCTGGCGATGAAGTCCATCAAGCTGCACGTCCGGCCAGTGAGCGGTTGGGTCAATTCATCCACGATGGCCAGCGCCGTGCCGATGCCCGCCACCCACGCCAGGGTTTTCACCGGTCCGGACAACCAGGGCCGCAGCCCCACAAACAGCAACGCCGCGAACAGGCCGTAGGAAACCACGTGCCGCAGCTTGTCGTCGCCGAAGCTCACGACCAGCCGCGGGACTTTGTCGTTCGGCAGGTGGGTGAAAACGAAGATGGCCACCGCGAGTGCCGCCGCCGTGGCCAGACACGCTGTCGAAATGATGAGTCGCGATTTCAAGATGGACGCCGGTTTGGACTCAACCGCGAATGGACACCAAGGAACACGAATATTGTTGGCGCTTGTCGCACCGCGACAAGCCGTGCCGCGACCAGTGGCACGCCCGATTCGCGAGCAAGTTCCTCGCAGCGCGAGGAACGCTACCTAATGAGGCAGACATGCCGGCGCTCACGGGACAAGTTGGATGAGCTTCTCAAGCTCGGTTTGCAAGGCCGCCTCCGCCTGTTGTTCGTCCGCCATGCCCCACACCGCCAGTTCCAGAAAGCGCTGACTGTGGTTGCGGCTGCCGGCCATTGCTGCCGCCACCCGGCTCGCCGTGTCCCGCCGGCGGTTGGCCAGTTCCTCCGTGCCGGAAGGGTCTTCGTAGATCGCGTAGAACACATGGACGGGGCGGCCTTGCGCGGCGAACACGTAATGTTGCAGCGCCAGCACCAGTTCTCCAACCCGCACCCGCTTGAGGCCGAGATCCGAATCGAGCTTCATCCCGGCCGCCGGCAGACACTTTTCCGGACCGTGGGTCTTGGCCAGTTGCACGGCCACGCGCTTCTGCAACGTGGCCGCCGGCAACCAACGGAAATAGTAAAGCTGCCAGTTCGCTCCCGACTCATCCTGCCAGCGCAACTCCGTGTTTTCATCCGCGTTGAACTGGCGCAACACGCTTTCCGGCGTGTCCACCCGGACATAACCGGAATCCGCTTCCACCGGGCGCAGCGACCACTCTGCCGTGCCGCCGAGGGCCCGTTCATGGAAACGATACCAGAGTTGAACGCCGACCTCGACGAGGAGAAACCACGCCGCCAAACCAAACGCCAGCGCGCGGACGGCTGTGTTTGGAGGATGCCATGAAGTGATGTCGCCGCGACCTGTTGCGGGGATGGCATTTGCTTGTGTGGAAGGTTGCTCTCCGGCCAGAACCTTGCCGGCAGGAATGCCGGCGATGCCCGGCGGTTCGAGGTTCGAGGTGCGATGGTCAGTGTTGGGTGCTGCTTCTTTCTCTCTCCTTCGCTCCGGTTTGAGGACCAGGGCCATGAACCACAGCACCACAAAACACCATACGAGGATCGTCACCCCTGCCGGGTCGTGCCATTTCTCGATGGCCGGCACGCCCTGTCGCGACGCGACATAAGTGAGGATGAACGTGCGCCCCACATTGAAGACAAACGAAGACGCAAAGCCGAGGAGACACAGGAAGATCCGGCGCCCGACCGTCAGCGAGTATAGCTCGCCAAAAAACAGCGACAGCATGAGCGTGGCCTGAAAAGACCGGATGCCGCTGCACGCCTCGTCCACCCCCACGACGCCCGTGGTGATTTCGATGAGGTTGCCGTGTTGCAAGGCCGGGATGCCGAAGGCATTGAGCAATTCGATGGTGACCGCCACGTTCAGACCGGTGAGAGTCTCCACCAGCCACACTTCCGCAATGGTCGGCCACGGCACCGCCACCAGAAAGAAACAGATGGGAAAGGCGAGCCTCGTTGCCCATGAAATCCCCCTCATCGGTCCTGCGGACACCCTCTCCCCCTCTCGGGGCGAGGGGGCGGCTGAGCGAGCGGGAGGCTGCAACAAGCTGAGGAAAAACAGCGTGATCCCGATCACCAGCAACGTCCACGCCCAGCTCGTGAGCCGCCAGATGGGATTGGCCTCGTGCAGAAGGCGCGTCGGCGCGTAGAGCAACGCGCACAGGACGATGAGGCAAATGGGCAACCACCAGGCGGCTGAAGCCCGTGCAGGAGGCCGGGCGTCAGGCAGGTTGCCCGCCACGACTGGCGGCTCGCCCGTGTCACCTTTCCCCAGGCGCTGCCAGATCAGATAGGCGCATAGCAACGGCACGGCCCAACCGTAGCCGTATTGGTCATAGACCGACCATTGCGCTCCGAGGTGGTGAATGAGCAGGGCCCAGTAGGCCAACAGCACCCCCACCGGCAGCCACCGGAGGCCGAGGTTCAACCACGAATGATCACGAACAGCCACAATCCTGCGAACTACCGCACCACGAAACTACGGACCAAAGTTCTGGCAACGACACGACAAACGGTTGGGCCACGAGGAGTCGCAAAAGTCACAAAAGCCAGGAGCGCCGGCATCTCTGCATTTGGTGGCGCTTGCCGCGCTGCGACAAGCCGTGCCGCGTTCAGCGGCACGCCCCGCGGGCAGGTTCCTCGCAGCGCGAGGAATACCACCGACGAGCGAGAGGGGTTACAGCTTTAATCGCCTTGGAAAAGCTGATTCATCGCAAGGGCGAAGCCCGGCAGCAAGCGCGAGGAAGCCGTCTGCCCCCGCCCACAGCGCATCGTCACTTCGTAACGCGCACCAACCAGCGTCAGCACATCCACCGTCTCCGGCTCGGGATCAATGATCCAATACTCCTTGATGCCATATTGCTCGTAGAGGTCGCGCTTCTGAATGCGATCCCGGTTTCGGCCTCCCAGGGAAATGATCTCCGCCGCCAAATCCACCGGTCCCATGATGACCCGCTGAATGATGTCGAGCCGCTCCCTGGCAATGAAAACCACGTCCGGCTGCGTGACGTTGTGCGGGGACAACACCATGTCAATCGGCGCGGTGACAACCTTGCCCAGATCTCTCGGATGCACCCAGGCATACAGCGCACGATACAATCGCAAAGCAATTTCCTGATGCCAAAATGACGGTGTCGGTGACATGATGATCTCTCCCTCCCAGAGTTCACACGGCTGATTGGTCTCGGGCATCTCGGCAACCAACTCCTCATAAGTGTAAAGCCGCCGCGCGACCGCCGCCGTTGAGTTTTCCGCCGCAATGCTCATGCAAGGACTTTATCCGCATCCACGCGCCAATTCAAAGCTGAAAACCGCCGGTCTGATTACCGCTGATGGACGCAGGGCAAGACCACAAAAGCTCACAAAGCGTGGCAGTGACGCCCTCGTCGCCGAAGACTCATTTCATCGCCACAAAAGATCACAAAGCTCGCAAGACCTGAAAGGCGGGGGAATCTTCGCCAGGGAAATTCGATGTTCGATGCTTCTGCAAGGCGATGGTGGAGCTTGTCGCGCTGCGACAAGCCGTGCCGCGTTCAGCGGCACGCCCTGCGGGCAGGTTCCTCGCGGCGCGAGGAATACCACCCATTCGAGGCTCGACCCGTCCTCCGCAGTGGCCCCTTCGCCCCTGCTACGGAGGGTGGATGTTCAGGGTTCAAGGTTCGAGGTTTCAACTGGGTAAGCAGGGACTCGTGTAACTCGTCCCTCCGAACGGAGTGATTCGCGTTCATTCGCGGCCATTCGCGTCAAAGCGGCAAGCCGAGTTGCCGCCGCCGGATTTCCTTCATCTTGAGCACGATCATGTATTCGTAAAACGCCAGCAGCCGGCAATAATGATAACCGGGTGTACCGTCGAGGAAGCCGAGCCGGAGCAAATACATGTAGAGAAAGCGCAACGCAGGCCGGCACGGCAAGCGAAACGACAACTCCTTGAGCGCGCGACGACGTTCCGGCGCGTTGGTGGAAAACAACCCGCCCATGCTCAGCTTCCCCTGCTCCAGCGATTTCAACGACTCCCGCGCTTCATGACTGGAATAGGCGTTGTGCTTTTCCAACCAGGCCGCCATGCCCTTGTTGAACGAGTAATGCAGAAAGTGCTCCTGAAGAAAGCCCGTCGCGCCGTCCACGATGGGGACCGGATTGGCCTCGCGCTCCCAGCGAATCTTCTCGGGCCGGAACAACCGCGTCACCCAGGTGGGATAGAGACTGCTCCAACGAATCCATTTCCCCATGAACATGTTCTTGAACCGCACACGAAAGACGACTTCCGCCGGCTGGCGGGCGACCACCGCCAGGATCTCGTCGCGCAACTCCGGCGTGACGACCTCATCCGCGTCCGAGTAATAAACCCAGGGATGCTTGAACTGGATGTTCTGGACCGCCCAATTCTGGTGCGCCGCCCAGTTGTCGAACTTCCGCTGCACAACCCGCGCGCCCGCGGCCTTCGCGATTTCGACCGTGCGATCCGTGCTGAAAGAATCGAAGACAACGAGGTCGTCGCTCCATTTGAGCGATTCCAAGCACCGAGGAAGATTGATCTCCTCGTTTAGGGTAAGAATCAGGACGGAGAGCATTTCAGACTCAAGAATTAGCGCGTGGAAGGCAGCTACCGGAGACAGCGCACACT
The DNA here is from genome assembly GCA_011525685.1 of Verrucomicrobiia bacterium. Classification (GTDB taxonomy): domain Bacteria; phylum Verrucomicrobiota; class Verrucomicrobiia; order Limisphaerales; family JADLHS01; genus WYBW01. The sequence goes on along the minus strand of WYBW01000045.1, from coordinate 4,618 downwards.
AGTTTGATTTGGTTTGATTCGGTTTGATCTCGCGCTTCTTGATGAATTTTGCCGGATTCCCAGCGACGACGGTCCAAGGCTCAACATCCTTCGTGACCACAGCGCGCGCACCGATAACAGCTCCATCCCCTATCTTGACTCCGGGGCCGATGAAAGCGCCCGCACAAATCCAGACATGTTCGCCAATTTCGATGGCGGACCGGACCAGTGGAAATGTCGGGTCTGTGTAGTCGTGTGTCCCACCGCACACATAGACGTCTTGTGACAACACGGTCTGCTTGCCAATGGTGAGGCGTCCCAAGTTGTACAGGGTAACTCTGGGGCCAAGTGCGGAGTATTCGCCTATGGAAAGTTGCCAGGGCATTTCGATCCATGTGCTCCGTGAAAAATTGACGAGTCTCGCGGCTTTGCACCCGAAAAGCCTGAGGACCGCCGGTCTCAGCCAATAGATTCTTTTCCAGCAGAGCTGCCAAACCGTCAGCCACACCAACCGCCACGCCATTCGCTTCAGGTACACACCGGCTGGATATGGCGCGGGTGAGGTTTCATGCAGCTTGTGACCTGGCATGCCCATCGGAGGAGAGTCACCACGCATGCAACGTGTGGACCCTGAATTTCTTTGGTCCCCGCAAGAAGCCCTTTCCTTGAACGCTGTATCCCAGCGGCTTCAAGAATTCGTAAAGCCGGACAAAATCATCATCGTTGTGGTAGGTGCAAAGCGCCAGCTTGGGCTTGAACAGTTGAAGTGTGTTCAAACCGCTCTTGATGATGCCGACTTCCGCTCCTTCCGCGTCGCATTTGATGAAATCGACCTGTTCAAGTCTCAACTCCCGCACGATGGCATCCAGACTCCTGACCTCGACGGGATAAGTGTTGGCAACTGGAGCAGGGGCAATCCTCGAACTGCCGGGATGCTCGTCGTTGTCGAGGAAGTAGCACTGTTGTTCCTGTTCGCCGACCAAGGCCGGGACAATGGTTGGCGGTGACAGATCTCGGAGTTCGAACAGTTTTGCAATGACTGCCTGCATGGTCCGCGACGGCTCAATGCATACGACTTTGGCTCCCAAGGCCGCGGCTCTTGCTGCGAACGACCCTTCACAGGCGCCGATGTCCAAACCACATCGCACTTCTGAATCTGCGTATTGCCCCAGAGGTACTGGTGGGGATGATCGGGAATGGACTGTTCCGAGGCAATGGTGAGCAGGTCAGCCACCGGAGCCCTTGCCGGCCAGACAAAGACCTCGGAGTTGATCTGCACGCGCTTGAATCCGTTCAAGTCGCCCACTCTTACGGACGCACTTCTGGCAAATCGTCGGTTGATGCTGCTGGTTCTATGTCCAAGCCAGCGCAAGGGCACCATGGACTCTGGGCGCGTCCGCAACAGCAATTTCAAAAGCGGCACCAGCATACACTTTCACTTCGAGTCTGTGCGAGCGGCACTCCGCCTCGCGACGGCAACCAACTCCCGAAAACAGAAGATTCGCCCGACCAAACGAACCCAGCGGGCGTAAGCGGAGCCGCCGAACTTGCGGTAGATCGGTAGCAGCCTCCGCCTGGCCCCGTAATGCTCATAGTGCCAATCCACAACATTGAAACCCGCTTTCACCATCAGGTTATGGAGCGTCTGGGGATTCCAGCAGTGGAGATGATGGTTCAAATCGGCTGGGTCCGGAGGTTGGTTGATACGTTCGACTGGCAGCACCACAACCAACTGCCCGTGCTCCGTCAGATACGACCCCAACTCCCGAAGGCAACCGAGCGGATGCTCGACGTGTTCCAACACATGCCGGCAAAGAATGAAATCAAATCGCCGCCCCTTCAGTTCTTCGAGGCTCGCGAACGCTTCAATGCCGTGTGCCTGAGCTGATTCGCGGCCAATCTGCGCGGGCTCGACCATGCAAACGCGGGCGCGTTTTGACACCGCCACGAGATTGTTTCCCAAGCCTCCGCCAAACTCCAACACCGACTGACCGGCCTGAACCGCGTTGAAGTACGCCAGGTCGGCAAAGTAGGACCAGGCCACCAACAGTTCATCCCCATCCAAGAACTCGGGGTGACGCAGCTTGTGGTATTGGTCCTCGGAGTAATCAACCATTTCCGTTTCCTCGCACGGCATCGTAGAGGGTCGCCCACTTCGTCGCAATCGCCTGCCACGTATACTCCGGTGCAATTCGGTTTGCCGACTCGCGCATGCTTTGCTGCAGGCCCTCAGAGCCGCACACGCCTTCCAATGCTCTCGCCCATTCCTGCTGGTTGAATCCGTAGAGCTCGATCCCTGCACCTCGTTGCGCCAGTTCCGGGAAATTGCAGTTGCTGGAATAGATGCTGGGCGTTCCGGCTCCCAAAGCTTCAGCCAGAACCACCGGCATTCCTTCCGCAAGCGACGGCAGGCACACGCAGGCTGCGTGGCCAAGAAGCGCCCACTTGCGCGCGCCGGAGACCTGCCCGGTAAAAATCACTCGCCCGGTCAGGCCAAGCGACTTCGCCTCGGCTTCCACCTTGGCGCGATGCCCGTATGCGTCCGGACCGGCAAAGACGAGCCGATGCGTGTTCTCAAGTTTGCTCAGGGCGAAGACTCGCACCAAAAACTCGGGCTGCTTTCGAGGGTCGAGATAGCCGAGGAACAAGATGTAGGGTTCCGTAAGCTCCAGTCCTTCGGTTGTCTGACCGGCTTCCGCGACTGGTTCAAAACCGTTGGGAATCACCTGGCAATCCCCGTTTAGCCCAAGCTCGGGGAATGATTCTGCCTCGCGGCTGCTGCTCACGCCAATCCGCGTGGCGTTGCGGACGACCGGCTTGGCCATGAAGTTCCACCACAATTTCTTCGCAAGCCGGTTCTTATCCAACGCTTCCCGACTTAGCTTGCCGTGCGGTGTGAACACATAGGGAATTCGACGGTGTGACGCACAACGCATGGCCGCCTCCGTAAAGGCGCTGAAGCAGGTATGCACATGGAGAATCGTGAGTTTTGGCAAAGTCGCGATGCACTGCTGCAATGGTCCGGTTGGTCCGAACATTGGATGGCCTCTCTGCGTGAACACCTGAACCGAGAGTTGTTTTGAAATCCGCCGGAACCCTGGCTCCGCCACAGTCGCGCCCAGTTCTGTGTTGCCGCACAAGAGTAACGTCCGCTTTCCCATATCCGCCAGCTTGAGGCAAATCTGGCGCACGATATTGGCAACCCCGCCCGCTTCCCGCTCCAGATCTACGAAACAGGGAGCCACTTGCACCGCCAATCCCGTGTCTTCGGGCAAGTCGCTTGTTTCCAAATTCGCCATGGTGATTCAATTCTGCAAAACACAGGCAGGACTACCACCGCCAAGCAGCACCCATTGATAGACCGCGCGCAAGTTTTGGCCGACGCTCCCCCACGAACATTTCTCCAGCGCCAGTTGGCGGCCTCGAATCCCCATTTCATAGCGCTGCTCATCACTCAGAGATATGGCGGTCCGAAGGGCGGGCGACAAAGCGCCGGCACCGGTTTCCACCCACCACCCGCAACCCTGCGTTTCCAGTTCCCTCCACGGCGTTCCCCGTGTGCTGATGACGGGCAATTCGCAGGCCAGTGCTTCCGCCACGGCCATCCCAAAGTTCTCACTGAAAGAGGGCAGCACGAAAAGGTTGGCGCTCCGATAGAGCTTCCATTTGGCTTCACCGTCCACCGCACCAACGAACCGAACCTCTGCTTTCAGTCCGCGTTGGTTCACCACGGCTTCCAGCCGCGCCCGATAACCTTCCTCATCCGGCCCCGCCAGAACCAGTTCCCATCCCGGCGGCCTGACCTGCGACCACGCTTCCAACAGATTCTCCAGTCCTTTGACCGGATGCAGGCGACCGAGAAAGAGCACGCGGCGGCGTTCGCCGTGTCGCTGACGCTCGGGCAGCAACGCCGGAAACTCAACCGCGTTCGGAATCACGGCGATTGGATTCTTCAATCCCGCCGCCCGGATGTCTTTGGCTTCGGCTTCGGCGGTCGCGTGCAGCAACGCTGCGCTCTCCAGAATCCGCCGTTGATAAAGCGCCCAGGCAATGCGCTTTTTCCAGCGACGATGCTTGAGCGCCCAGGGTGACAACATGCCGCGGGTGCTGACCACCAGCGGAATCCGGCGTGAACGGGCCACCGCGGCAGCGGCCCGGTTGGTGGACAGCCACAAGCCGTTGTCGTGGATCAGGCTCACGCACCGCTCCCCCACCAACTTGGTGAGTTCGCGTGCAAACCCGGGCGACATCCCATCGCGCAGGAACGGCACGGCACGCCCACGAGCCATCCTCAGCTCAACGCCACGACATGCTGGCCTGGCGGCGACGGCGCTCGGCAAGCTGTAGTCCACCGAAACGACCGTCACTTGGACGCCAGCCTCTGCCAAAGCACAACAGGTTGCCAGAACCGAGCGCGCGGGGCCACCACTGACGGTCGCCAGCGAAGCGACGGTCCAAGCGAGGGTTAGTTCGGAGGGCATTCCATGGTCAATTCCACTCTTGTTGTTTCCTGCCTAACAGGTTGTTGAACAAAGGCCTTTTTTGAGGCCCGACTCATTCTAATGACTCGGTATTCCCATTTGACGCGTGATCTCAGCCGGATTTTTGTCTGTTCACGCCGCCCGCTTCGGCGTTCTCA
>WYBW01000044.1 GCA_011525685.1 Verrucomicrobiia bacterium | reverse complement strand
GTTGGGGTCGGCACGCTTGGCGGCGACACCCAGCTCACGCTCCGTCGCGTTGGTGGCGGCGGCGGGTGGATTCGTGACGGCCAACGCGCCGGCGAGGATGATTAACAGGCTGCTCACGCCGCGAAGCCAACACGCGCGACGACGGACTCATGCGGGTTATGGCGGATGGCGTGACGACCGTCGTGCCTGACCTGATCGCCCGTCGAAGATGCGGGAGACCATGTTAGAAGCCGTTGGCGAGGCCTTCGCCAGAGCGCGACGATAGCGAACTCTTTACTTCGCCTCCCGCAAAGGAAGTCGCCCTTTGACTTGCTATGAATCGAATTTTGCCTTGAGCGGCGTGGTGTAGGCCATGAGGAGCAATGCTCCCGCAGAAAGGATGGAAATGTAGGACAGGCCATTTCCCAGCGGCGTCTGCACGGCGACCCCGCCCAGCAGCGAGGTGAGAATTTCAAAGCCGGTGAACAGCGCGTAAACGGTCCGCGCCGATTTGTTGAAGTTCCACAGTCCCACGGCCACCGCCAGCCACAGCAGAAACCACAACCACAGAATGCCGCTCGGTAACAGCAGCCGCGCTCCATGGCCTCTCCAGGCCAGCGCGTCCCAGGTGCCGGGCGCGATCCACCGTTTGAACAGGTAGAGCTCGAGAAACCAGACCACAAAAGTGCCGGTGGACAGGAGCACCAGTGCCCGAAAGAGCCGGGTTGGGTCGGTTGCCACCTCGCGAACGAACTCGGCTAAACTTTGTTCGCGTTCGGGTGCTTCGGAAGGTTGAGACGCGAAGGCGGGTGGCTCGGTTGGGTTTTGAAAAATGTCCCTGCCGCACCCCGGGCAGGCCAGTGCCGCGTCGTCGTTCTCTTTGCCACAGTACGCACAGGTTTTCATGAAGCTTGCATCAACGACATTCAGCCGGACCAAATCCGGATGAGGACTTTCTAAGCCAGCCTCGCGCACCGTCAAGGTGGTTTCAGTCTGATCTTGGGCGGCGGAGGCTATACCTCCTTCACCGTCCCCCAATAAACATCCAGTCGCTTGGTCAGAAAAAGCCGGATGGCCTTGACGAGCACGCGGGCCTCGAGCGCCTGACCCGTGGCCACTATGTCCTTGAGCGACATGCCGGAGCGCACGTCGAAACTGCCCTGCGCGATGATCGGGCCTTCGTCCAGATGCATGGAGACGAAGTGCGCCGTCACACCGACAATTTTCACGCCGTGTTCGTAGGCCTGGCGATACGCCTGCGGGCCGGGGAAACTGGGCAACAGCGACGGGTGAATGTTGATGATCTTGTTCTTGTAACGCCACACGAAGTTGGGCGAGAGAATTTTCATGAACCGCGCCAGCACCACGAAGTCAATCTCGTGTTTCTCCAGCAGGCGCAGCGCGCGGTTTTCCGCCCGGGCGCGATCCGCCCAAGGCAGGTGGACAAACGGCAGACGATGTTTGCGGGCCAGCGGCTCCAGTTCGGGGCGGTTGCCCACCACGAGGACCGGGTCCGCCTTCAGCCGTCCACTCCGGCGTGCCGCCATGATGGCTTCCAGGCAGTGCGGCTCGCGCGTGACCATGATCGCGAAGCGTTGCCTCCGTCGCGGCTCGATGAAGCGTATCCGGATTTCCATGCCCAGCGCCCGGGCCAGCGCCGCGAGTCCGCCGCGGATGGCCGTCTCGTTGCAGTCGGTCACCGGCCAGGAGGCTTGGATGGTCATGCCGAACTGACCGCGGGTGACCTTTTCCTCCAGTCCTTCGATGTTGGCCCGTTGCTCAAAGAGAAAGCCCGTAACCCGGGCCACGACGCCGGTTTGGTCCCGGCCGATGACGGTGATGGCGGCAAATATCTTCATGATTTACGGTCGCGCGGCAGCCTTGGATTGCCCTTCGGCCACCGCCCGGTTGGCGGGGTTGACTGCACCCGCGGAGTTGTAATTACTTTGACCCAGCACGCAACTTTTTTTACGTTCCGTTGTTCAACGGTGAAGAAATTGCACGAGAATTCATGGCTTTGACTTCGGTAACCAGCCTGTTTGCCTCCGTGATCGGTGTCACGCCCGGGGAGTTCGCGGATTTGCGCAAAGCGTGGCAGGTCGCGGTCGAGAACGGATCGCAGGAGACCTTCCTCGCCTTCCTGGGCCGCGAGCGCGGGCTGGCCGAGGACGTGTTCCTGCAACGCCTGGCCGCCGCCCTCAACTGGCCCTTTCTCGAACTCGCCAAACTCACCGTCGAAAACGAAGCCCGCAACAAGATCTCCACCAAGGTCGCCTTTCAATACACCGTGCTCCCGACCGCCGTGAAGGACGGCGCGGTGCAGGTGGCCGTGAGCAATCCCTTCGATGCCGACATGCTCAACGCCGTCCGCTACGACGCCCACGGGCCGGTGGAGTTCGCCCTGGCGCCGCGCGTCGAAATCGAGAAGGCCCTCAAGCGTTACTACGGAGTCGGAGCCGAAACGCTCGATGAGATGGACGAGGAAATCCCGCTCGACCTGGAACTGCCCACCGACAAGGAAATCACCGAGGGCGACCAGGAGGCCAGCGTCATCAAGTTTGTCAACCAGGTCATCTGGGAGGCTTACAAGGATCGCGCCACGGACATTCACCTCGAACCGCAGGAGGACGAGTTGCGCATCCGCTACCGCATTGACGGCATCCTGCATCAAACACCGATGCCGCCGCAGTTGAAACGGTTTCAGGCGGCGATTCTCTCCCGCATCAAGGTCATGTCCGGAATGAACATCGCGGAGAAGCGCCTGCCGCAGGACGGCCGCATCAACGTCCGCATCAAGGGCGAGGAAATTGACATCCGCGTCTCGACCGTGCCGACGGTCTATGGCGAGAGCACGTCGCTGCGTCTGCTCTCGCGCGGGAAAATCTTTCTCAGCCTCGACAAGCTCGGCTTCGCGCCGCAGGACGAGGCCGCCATCCGCGAGATCATCGTCAAGCCCCACGGCATCCTGCTCGTGACCGGCCCGACCGGTTCGGGCAAGTCCACGTCGCTCTACGCGATGCTCTCCACGATCAACTCGGTCCACAAGCGCATCATCACGGTGGAGGAACCGGTCGAATACGAGTTGAAGGGCATCAACCAAATCGCCGTGCGGCCGGAGATCGGTTTGACGTTCGCGATGGGACTGCGGCACATCCTGCGCCAGGACCCGAACGTCATCATGGTCGGCGAAATTCGCGACCTCGAGACGGCGGAAATCGCCATCCGCGCCGCGCTCACCGGACACCTGGTCTTCTCCACGCTCCACACCAACGATGCGCCCAGCGCGTTCACCCGGCTGATTGACATGGGCATCGAGCCGTTCCTTGTGGCATCGTCCGTCGAGGCCATCATGGCGCAACGGCTGGTCCGCACGATTTGTCCGGTGTGCAAGACCGAACAAAAGGTCGAGCGCAGTTACCTCCGGAAAATCGGTTTCCCGGAGAAGGACATTGACACGACCAGGTTCATGCGCGGCGCCGGCTGCGAGGAGTGTCGCCAGCTTGGTTATCAAGGCCGCCTGGCCATTTATGAATTGCTGGTCCTCAACGAAGCCTTGCGGCCGCTGGTCCTGAGCCGCGCGGCCTCCTCGACCATCGCCGCCCGCGCCATCGAACAGGGGATGCGCACGCTGCGCGACGACGGCTGGAACAAGGTCCGCAACGGCATCACCACCATCGAGGAGGTCCTGCGCGTCACCCAGATCGAGGAGCATCTCGATTCGCTGGTGGAGGACGACAAGACCGGCGCGCGGGCCAAGCCGGCGCTGGCCGTCACTCCTTGACCTGAAATGTCACGCCGAACCGCCAACGCGCCCGTCACCGCTGTCGTCACCGCATGAAAGCCTCTTTACCATCCAAAGCAGGCTGGCTGGGCTGGCTGGGTGTGGTGCTCATCCTCCTCGCGCTGGCGGGCCTCGGTTATCTTCTGCGCGACCCGGCTCAAGTCCTGGCTTCAGCCAAGACGGCTTCCGAGGCGGAGTTGGGAAAGATGATTGGCCTGTTTGCCGTTCCGATTGTCGCCTTGTTTGCCGGCATCGGCCTGATGCTCAAGTCCCGCGGTGCCGCCGATCGGCAGGCTGAAGCCGCCGCCGCGCCTGAGGCTCTTGTATCGCAGTCATCCTCCGCACCCGTGCCTGCGCCCGTTCCCAAGGCGCGGCGCAAGTCCGCCATGAGTTTGTGCAACGTGCTCCACCTCGGCGCGGACTCGCGGGAAGTCTGGCAGTTCGAGGCGCACCGGCATTTCCACCTGAGCCGCAGCCAGACGGTGACCGCCACCCAGCCCCTGCCCGCCGGGTTGGTGGACAAGACCTGGGCATCCCTCTGGCAACCCAAGTTAAACGTCGCCTGGCTGCCGGCGGACAGCGTGTTCCTGCGCGTGGTGCATCTGCCGCAGACCAGCTTCGAGGAAACGCTCGCGATGGTGGAATTCCAGTTGGAAAAGCTCTCGCCGATTCCCGTCACCCAGATGGTCTGGAGCGTCCACCCGTTGCCGCAAAGTGCCGGCGGCCAGCAAACCCTGATCGTGGTCTTTGCCGAACGCAAGGCGGTCGAGGAATTCCTTGGACAACTCGAGGGCCAGGGGTATCTGGCGGACCGCCTCGAGTTGAGCGTGCTCGATCAGTTGGAGGCCACGCCCGTAACCGAGGACGGCGCGTATGTCTATCCGGGCGCGTGGGGCGGCCACAACACGGCACTCGTGGCCTGGTGGTATGGAGGAGTGCTGCAAAACCTGAACTTTGTGACACTGCCGGCCGCCGGCGATCGCGCCGCCAGCCTCAAGGAACAGCTCGCGCAGATGGTGTGGGCCGGCGAATTGGAAGGCTGGCTCACGGCGCCGCCGGCCTGGCATCTGATCGCGCACGAAGCGGACGCCCGCGAATGGGAAACGCCCCTGCGGCAAAGCCTGGACGCGCCCTTGACGATCTCGGCCCCGCTCCCGCCCGCCCAACTCGCGGCACTCACCGCCCGACGCGCGGCCCTGGCCGACCCGAAGACCAATCTGCTGCCGCCGGAATTCGCCACGCGCTACCGTCAACAGTTCGTGGACCGGCTTTGGGGACGCGGCCTGCTGGGCATCGGCGCGGTGTACATGGTGGGCATCGCCATTTTCTTCGCGGCCCTCTCGGTCCAATCTTACCGCGCCACTGCCGTCGAGAAGCAAGTCAAGGGTTTGAGCCAGCAATACACCAACACGGTCCAACTCCGGGATCGCTACAAGGTGCTCAAGGAACGGCAGGAGTTGAAGTTCGCGGCGCTCGACTGCTGGAAGGCCGCGGCCGAGTTGATGCCGGAATCACTGGGACTGGATACGTTCAACCTGGCGGATGGCCGCCGGTTGACCTTGAACGGCACCGTCCCCTCGGGGCAGGTCACCGATGTGTACGACTTTTACGACAATCTGAAAAGGGTGGTGGTCAGCGAGCAGCCGCTATTCGACAGTGAAAAGGGTTCGCCGCCCACCACGCGGGCCGCCCAGGGCGGAGCCACCGCGACTTGGAATTTTGTGCTCGAACTCAAACGCGCGGAGGTCCGATGAAGAAATATCTCGCGCGTCTCAATTCCACCGAGCGCCGCTTCGTGGTCGGCGTGTTCGTGGTCGTGTTCCTCGTCATCAACGTCCTGTTCGTCTGGCCCCAGTTCCAGGAGTGGGACAAGGTCAAGGCGCAGATGAGCAAGACGGAACGGACGCTGGCCGCGTTCCAAAAGGAGATTGGACAACGCGCCACGTACGAACGTCTGGTACGCGAACTGGAGGCCGAGGGCACCCCCGTTCCGCCGGAAGACCAGATGACTGAATTCCTCCGCATCATCCAGGTGCAGGCCTCGCGCAGCGGCGTGCGCATTGACGGCAACACCCGCCAACCCACGGTGACCAACCAGTTTTTCCTCGAACTCGCCCAGTCCTTCAGCGTGGTCGCCGGCGAACCGCAACTGGTGGATTTTCTTTACCAACTCGGCGCCGGCAATTCGCTGATCCGCGTGCGCGGCCTGACCCTGCGGCCCGACCCGCCGCGCTACCAACTCACCGCCAACATCACTCTCGTCGCCAGTTACCAGAAAACCCCCGCGGCCCGGCCACCGGCGCAAGCGGCGACCGCGCCCGCAGCCAAACCGGCGGTTGCCGCCGCCAAAACTCCAACTCCAACCAGTAAACGACCGTGAAAACCATTTTCCTCGTTCTCCTGTTGACGGCCCTGGGTCTCGGGGCGCAAACCCCGCCGCCCGCGCCCGCGGATTCCTCCACCGACCGTCTCGAGGCCCTGCGCCGCGCGTTGCGGGGCGGTTCCGCCACCAACCAGCCCGCGGTACCAGGAACGCCCGTGCAGGCTGTGCCGCAACCGCCGGTAACCCTGCAACCCTCCGCCGCTCAGACTCCGCCCGCCGCCACCCCGGCCGTTCCGGCGGGTGCCGTGCCGCGAGCCGCCGCCGCCACCCCGGTGGGAATCCCCGCAGGCGCAACCCCGGCGGCAGCGACCGCGACCTCGGCCGATGACGAAAAGATCACGCCAGGCATGATTGACTTTGCCTCCGCCGACGTGAGCCAGGTGTTGACGATTTATTCCAAACTCGTCAACCGGACCATCCTGCGGCCATCAACCCTGCCGACCGCCACGATCGTTCTGAAGACGGAAACCGATCTCACGCGCCGCGAGGCCATCCAGGCCCTCGACGCGGTGCTGGCCTTGAACGGCATCTCGATGATTCCGGTGAACGAAAAATTCGTCAAAGCCCTGCCCCTCAACCTGGCCAACGCCGCTGGTGCGGCCTTCAGCAGCCTCGAGGCCAGTGAACTGCCCGAACTCGGGTCCTATGTGACGCACATCGTCCAGACGAAGTACCTCAAGCCCAGCGAACTGGCGCCGGTTCTCTCGCCCTTCCAAAGCATGGCCACGGCGGTGCTGCCCGTTGACAGCAGCGGCATCCTGGTGCTGCGCGACAACGCGGAAAACGTCAAGCGCATGTTGGAAATGATAGAGCGCGTGGACATCTCCGTGCCGTCGGAGTTTCTTTCGGAAGTCATCCCCATCAAGTTTGCCAAGGCCGAAGACATCGCCAGCGCCCTCAACAGCCTCAGCACCGGCGGCGGCGGGACCAGCGTCGGCCAGGCTCGCACGGGAACCGCCCGGGGCGCCACGCGGCCCGGCGGGTCAACCTACCCCGGACAACCCGGCCTGCCCAACCAGCCCATGGCCACTCCCGGCACACCGGCCACCGGCACGCCTTCGTCCACGGGCACGTTCAGCGACCGCCTCCGCAACATCATCCAGCGCGCTTCGGCCTCCGGGGATTTGGAAATCCTCGGACAGACCAAGATCATCGCCGACATCCGGTCCAATTCCCTGCTCATTTTTGCCTCCCGGCACGACATGGCGATGATCAAAGACATTGTGAGCAAACTCGACGTCGTCCTGGCGCAGGTGCTCATCGAGACCATCATCATGGATGTTTCCATGGACACCACCTGGGCCTTGGGCATCTCCGCCGCCCAAACCCCCCGGCAATTCAGCAGTGATTTCAGCGGCGCCGGGGGCATGAACATGCGGCGCTTTACCGACATCGCCGCCGGCGGCAGTGGCACCTCGGGCACGAACGCCTTTACCGACCTGATCGGCACCGGCTTGCGCTACTTCGGCAAGGCGGGCGATGACATCTTCATCCAACTGGAAGCCGCCGCCTCCGACGGCAAGGTCAACGTCATCCAGAAGCCGCGCATCCAGACCTCCCACGCCACGCCCGCCTCCATCTTCATCGGCAGCACCGTCCCCTACGTCAGCAGCACCTACTACGGCGGCGGCTACGCCGGCGGGCCGAGTTCCTCGTTCCAGCAGTTGCGGGTGGGCATCGGCTTGAACGTCACCCCGTTCATCAACGCCGATGGCCTGGTCGTCATGCAAATTGACGAAACCATTGATGAAATCAGCGGCTCCACCGCCATCACCGGTGTGGGCGATGTGCCCAATACCACCAGCCGCACGCTCTCCGCCGAGGTGGCCGTGCAGGACCGCGAAACCATCATCCTGGGCGGTTTCATCCGGAATTCGCAGACCAAGAACCGCTCCGGCGTTCCCATCCTCATGGACATTCCCCTGCTCGGCTACCTCTTCCGCTCCACCGGCGACAGCAAGGAGCGGAAGGAGTTGATCGTGTTGATGCGGCCCACGGTGTTGCGCACGCCGGAACTGGCCGCCGCGCACGTCGAGGTGGAAAAACTCCGCCTGCCCGGAGTCCGCGCGGCTGAACAGGAAATTGATCGTCTCGAACGCCGCGCCCTCGAACGAGACCAGCAGCAACGGTTCAAGTCCCCGACTTTCCAGCCCGAACCGCCTCCGTCCTCCTTCAACCCGGATACCAACGTACCGTGACACACGCCTGCCAGCGTAGTCGTGAGTGAATGGGCGAGGCGTCCCGCTGGTATCGTTTCCGCTGAAACCAGCCAGGACTCCCGGCCGCAGTTCTGCGACGACTGGCGGATTTCAAAAAAACGGATTGTGCGCCCGTTGCTCCGCCACCGTTGTCAACGGACCGTGGCCGGGGCAGAGCAACGTGTCCGGCGGGAGGGAAAGTATCTGATCGCGCACCTTCTGTCGGGCCATGTCACCGTGCAGCGGCGCCCCGCCCATGGACCCGGCAAAGATCGCGTCGCCCACCACGGCCACGTGCGGAGCATCCTCCGGCCAGTTGCCGATGATATACGTCACGCCGTCCTCGGCATGACCCGGCGTGTCGCGGTTCGTGATGCGCAGGCTGCCAAGGTGGAGGCAGTCGTTGCGCCGGTTCCGATGCTGGGGCGGCGCGCTCTTCGCGTCGGTGTGGAGGAGCGCTTTCGGGAATTTCGCCCGCACCGTTTCCAGGCCGGCAATGTGGTCGGCGTGCGTGTGCGTGATGAACAGGTGCGTGAGCTGGAGTTGATTCTCCTCGATCAGCCGGAAGGCCTTGGTGGCATCCCAACCGGTGTCGAACAAGGCCGCTTCCCGCGTGACCTCGTCCCACACCAGATAACTGTGAACGATCATGCCCCGGCCTTCGGTGCTCAACCAGCGCAGATGCCGCCAGCGGCTCAAATCCACCGCGGCCGGCAGCCAGCCGTTGGCCACCGCTTCCAGTTTCTTCCCATCCAACTTCAGCAGGCGGGCGAGGGCGGCGTAATCCGGTCGTTGTGCCGACTGCCCCGCTTCTTCCAGGATGGCGTAATCCGCCTCAGCCAATCCGGCGGCCCGGGCCGCGACGGCGGGTTCGATCTTCGCCATCAAGCGCGCCTTGCGAAGGATATCTCCCGTGTGGTCCTCGAGGTTCATGCGCCAACGGTAATCAGTGGTGAGGAGACTTCAAGCTCCAGCTCGATCACGCTGGCATGGAAACTCCGATGCCGCCTTCTGGGCCAGCCGTTCCAGCCAACGCTTGGGATCCGCCATGGCATTTGCGGCGCTCGTCAAGTCGGTGAGGGCCTGAATCCTCGTGAACCGGCGGCTGTGGCGGCAATCCGGCGGCACCGTGCCCGCCAGACCCAGGCACGGAATCTTCAGTGCGGCGCAACGCCGGGCAATTTCACCGACGCCTTTGCCCATGAGAGTGGACCGGTCAATCGCGCCTTCTCCGGTGATGATGAGTTCGGCGCGGCGCATTCGGCGATCCAACTTTGCCAGCTTCGCAAACAGGTCAAAGCCCGGTTCGAGCGACCCGCCGAGAAACGCGAGCAGGCCGAAGCCCAAGCCGCCCGCCGCGCCGCTGCCGGGCACTCGCGCGAAGTCGCGCCCAAACTCCCGCCGCATCACACCCGCCAGCCGGGCCAGACCGCGTTCGGCGAGTTCGAAGTCCTCGGGGCGAATGCCCTTTTGCGGTCCATAGACGCGGGTGGCGCCGTGCGCTCCGAGCAGTTTGTTTTGAACGTCCACGGCAACCTTCACCTTGGCGGAGATGGAGCGCGTTGGGGGTTGAACGGACGACAACCGATGCAGTTCGGTCCAGCGTTCGATGGCATCGTCACGAGCGTCCAGAAATCGCCAGCCCAAGGCCCGGGCCAGGCCAAACCCGCCGTCGTTGGTCGCGCTGCCGCCGATGCCGATGAGAATCTGCCTCGCTTCGCTCGCCTGCGCGGCGAGCAGAGCCGCACCCAGGCCGTAGGTGTCCAGCTCGAACGGGTGAAACCTTCCGCGCGGCAGCATGGCCAGGCCGATGATCTTCGCGGACTCGACGATGGCGGTCCGGGATTTCGCGGCCCACCACCAGTCGGCCCGGCAGGCGCGATGGGCGGCATCCACGGTGCGGAGACCTCGCGGTCTGGCTTGCAAGGTCACGCTGATGACTTCGCCGAAGCCGTCGCCGCCGTCGCTCATCGGCAGGAGGTCGAGTTGATCGTCGGGCCGCACCTGGCGCCAGCCGCGGGCCATGGCGGCGGCGGCCTCGGCGGCGGTGAGCGTGCCTTTGAACTTGTCCGGGACGATCAATACCTTCACGCGGTTCAAGGTCGGAAGTCCGCGGACCAAAGTCAACGCGGGGCGGCACCGTGAGGCGCTCGATTGCGCTGAACTGGACATGATCTTGTCCGGAATCATTCAGTCGGACTGAGGAGCGCACGCGTCTCGCGTGCCGCCGTCAGCGCCGCGCTGACGGCCTCGTCACACCATTTTGGGTAAATCAGTTGGTGCGTCGAGAATGTGGGTCGAACTTTACAGCGTGACGCCGCAACCCACACGGCAGAGGCGTGTGCTGCGCGGGATTCAACTGAGTCGTCGCGGCTTGGGTCAAAGCGGGCTGGAGTCCAGGAAGGCAGTCACAAAGGGCGTCGCGGGCCGGGCGCGGAGTTCCGCCGGTTGGCCGATCTGCTCAATGACGCCACCGTTCATCACGGCCACGCGCTGGCCCAGTGCCAAAGCCTCGCCTGGGTCGTGGGTCACCAGCAGGATTGTCAGGTCCAGTTCCCGGTGCAGGCGCAGCAATTCGCGGCGCAGTTGGCGGCGCAGCGGGACGTCCAGATGGGCAAAGGGTTCGTCCAACAGCAGCACGCGGGGCTGCCGCACGAGCGCGCGACCCAGTGCCACGCGTTGTCGTTGTCCCCCGGAAAGTTCGCCGGGCCTTCGATCCAGGCAATCGCCCAGACCAAGCCGATTCACAGCCTCCGCCACCCGCCGCGCGATTTCGTCCCGGGGACACCGCCGCAGTTTCAGGCCGAAGGCGAGGTTCTCACGCGCGGTGAGGTGCGGGTAGAGCGCATGATGCTGGAAGACCATGGCAACGTCCCGCTCGCGAGCCGGCACCTGGTTCACAACCTGTCCGGCGATGGTGACCATGCCCTCGGTCAACTCCTCCAAGCCGGCGATGAGGCGGAGCAAGGTGGTCTTGCCGCCGCCAGACGGCCCGACCAGCGTCATCAGTTCCCGGTCCTCCAGCGTCAGGCTGGCGCGGTCCACCGCCCGGATGATTCTCCCGTCCTTGCCAGGGAAAATCTTGATGACATTTTCGAGAACGACTCGTGCCATGCAGAGGATTGTCACGAACGCGAATCCGATGTCGAGGGGGAAGCAGGATTCGCCGAATACCAGAGCCACTTTGAACCTGTCCCGCGCGCGGGTTGAAAGTCAGCCGCGGATTTTTTCTATCGCCCGCCAACCCCGGTCTTTAGTTTGAATGGATGGACGATCCGGTCATTGACCTGCAAAGCGATGATTATTTCATGGGCGAAGCGTTGCGCCAGGCGGCGCGCGCGTACGAAGCGGAGGAGGTGCCGGTGGGCGCGGTGATCGTGCGCCAGGGCCGCGTGATTGCCCGCGCCAGCAACCAGGTGGAACTGCTCAAGGACGCCACTGCCCATGCCGAGATGCTCGCCATCACACAGGCCGAACAGGCGGTGGGCGACTGGCGGCTGACCGACTGCACGTTGTATGTCACCAAGGAGCCCTGTCCCATGTGCGCGGGAGCGATTGTCCACGCCCGGTTGGCGCGGGTGGTTTTCGGCGCCAGCGACGTGAAAGCAGGCGCGGCAGGGAGCGTGTTGAATCTACTGCAGTTCCCGACGCTAAACCACCGTTGCGCCATCACACCGGGGGTTCGCGAAGCGGAATGTCGTCGGTTGCTCCAGAGCTTTTTCGCCGCGCAACGCGTCCGAAACCAGAACCCGCCCGGCTCGCCGCTCAACTGACGGCGATCAGCGACACTTTTTCGCCGAGGTGGTCGCGGGCGATGCCTTGCGCTCTCGGGTCCAGGGTGGGCTTGCCGTCCACCAGAAACCGGTAATGGTGGTGGCCATGGTTCAGCGGCAGATGAATCTGCCAGGCGCCATCGGGCTGCCGGTTCAGCGGGTGCGAAGTCGGATGCCACTCATTGAAGTCGCCGGTGATGAACACCTCCTTCGCCTGCGGTGCCACGCAGACGAAATTGACCGGTTTGGCCATGTTTCTGGCGGAATAGCGGTTGGCGGGAACCCGAAAGGAAAGGTGCGACAGATGCATGATTACGACTTTGCCCTATTAAAACATTCTTGCGCGCCATTGCGCGTCCTGAACTGACCAAAACTATATTGTCCTGACAATTCAAAATGTCAAAGTCCGTACGATTCCCTGACTGAACCGTAATGAACACCACCCCGGAAGGAGCCGGCGCGAGGCGAGGAACTCTGGTGACAGGGTGGAGTGATTTGGTGCTGAAATTGCGGAGACTTTGGGAAGTGGGAGGTGGCTGACTCTCGGCAGGGCCAGGCAGGACGCCATCCTTCGCCTGGGCGTTCCCCGCGCAACGCTTTCCGAACAATGTTCAAGATGGTGGAGGCGGCGGGAGTTGAACCCGCGTCCCTCACCGAGCAACCAGCCGCGACTACATGCTTAGTCCGGGAGAATTTGTCGGCTGTGGGATGACGCCCGAACTCGAGTCCCACTGCTTAGTCCGCATGGAATGTTCTCGGCGTGGGCGCGCGGTCTCCGCCTTCGGCCATGCCTGCTGTGGCGTTCATCCAGCGTAGCAGGTGTCCACCGGTGAACGTCGCGGACGTTTAGGCCGCGAGAGCCAACTCTTCGTTAGCGTATTTGTTTGATGCGATGATTAACGAGGCCAACGCATCGTCCTCGGCATGCCGCCTCTGGCGTCTTGGTCAGGTCGAAACCAGTACGCCCCCATCCCGGCAACAGGATGTTCCGCCAATTCAGCTCGGAGGTCAAGGCGGCGAAGCATGCTCGCGCGGTCCGGAGCGGGCGGTGCGTGGGTGAGCCGGTGGTATTCGCAAGTGTCTGGTAGGCGACCACCGGCAAATCGGCCGGCACGTGCCTTGACTTTCGATTCACTTCGCACGGTGGAAAACCGCCGGGGCAGAAAATTTTGGCCGGCTGCATCATTGGCATTGACTTGCCCGGGCGGGCGGTATTACAAACTCTCCATCGCCGCGATGAATCTCAGTTTCATCCTTCCGGCTGCACGCCTGCAATGCCCCGGGCTGGGGCGCCGTGCGGTGTCCCTCAGCGTGGCCTTCCAAATTGCCGCGTTGATGGTTGCAGCGCTTCCGCGAACGGGTTCAGCGCAGGAAATGAAGACGGTGCCGCCCCCGAGCCAGCTTGATCCCAAATTGCTGCGGGAATTGCGTCAAGCGGGTTATCCCCGGGCCACGTCCTGCCGGCCTTGTCACCCGCAGATTTACAATGAGTGGCGTTCCTCCTCGCACGCCTACGCCTCCATCTCGCCGATGTTTCACAAGTTCGAACAGAAGATCAACGACCTGTCGCAAGGCACGATTGGCACGTTCTGTCTGCGTTGCCATTCCAGCGCAGGCACGGCGCTCGGCGAGCGGCGCGAGTTGCCGCTCTGGGAACGCAGTGAGGTTTCGCGCGAGGGCATCACCTGTGTCACCTGCCATCGCATCGCGGAGGAATACGGTCGGGTCAACGGCGAGCGGCGGATCGAGCCGGGGGACATTTACGCGGCCATGACCGGCTCGGGCGATGGCTCCGGACTGCAAATGGTCCTGACAAACAAGGCGTTTTACAAGGTGGCCACTTCGCCCGGCGAACGCGGCCAGCAGATCCACAATTGCATCCTGCAATTCAAACCGATCAGCAAGTCCGAGTTCTGCGTCAGTTGCCATCAGGTGGCGGTGCATCCCGGCATCAAGCTCGAGGTGGTGTGGGAGCAGTTTCGCGATTCGCCGGCGTTCCGCGCCGGCACCACCTGCCAGGATTGTCACATGGGCAAGACGCCCGGCAAGGCGGAGGGCTATTTCACCGGTCCGGCCGCGGTTGTGGACGGCAAGGCCATCAACCCGGAGCGCACGCGCCACGATCATCGCTTCGCCGGCCCCGGCTATTCCATTGCGCACCCGGGCATCTTTCCGCATCACCCGGACGCGCACCAGTTCCCGCTGGAGACCTGGCTCAAGTTCGACTACCGCGCCGGCTGGGGCGAACCGGGTTTCGAGGAAAAGGTCGGCAAGAAGGAAGTCACCGTGGCGTTCCCGAAAGAATGGGAAAGCGAGATTGACCGCGAAGAAGCCCGTCGCATCGTGGACGAGAACCTCGAGTTGCTCAAACAGAAGCGCGAACTCCGGCGGCAGGTCATGGAAAACGGCTCGAAGATCGAAGGCCCCTTCTTCACGGAAACGCCGCGCGCTGGCCGGAGACTGCGCTTCCACTACAAAGTCACGAACACCAATCCCGGCCACAACATGCCCAGCGGTTCGCTCGGCGCGCAGCCCGAACTCTGGCTCAACGTGGCCCTCCTGGATCCGTCGGGGAAAA
The DNA here is from genome assembly GCA_011525685.1 of Verrucomicrobiia bacterium. Taxonomy (GTDB): domain Bacteria; phylum Verrucomicrobiota; class Verrucomicrobiia; order Limisphaerales; family JADLHS01; genus WYBW01. The sequence goes on along the minus strand of WYBW01000044.1, from coordinate 3,769 downwards.
ACATCTGGGAATCCGGCTACGTGGACAGCCACGGCGACATGGCGGATTTACATTCGCTGGACCTGGCCGCCGGCAAGATCAAGCGGGACTCGCAACTGTTCAACCTCCAATCAAAGTTCCTGACCACCAACGTCAAGGGTACCGACCGGGAAATGTATCTCCCGGTCAACATGGACATTGACCAGATTCCGTTCATCCGCCCGGCGGGCCAGCCGGTGAGCGTGCTCAATCATCCGCCGTTCATCCGCATGGAGCAACGCAGCCTGCCGCCTTTGCGCAGCCGCAACGCGCGTTATTCGGTGCCCGCCTCCCTGCTGCGCGAGCCGGGCAAGTACCGCCTGGCCGTCCGGATGCGCAGCCGCGCCGAACCCATCTACTTCATGAAATTCGTCGGCGCCACCCGCGAAATGGAGCAGGCGATGAACGAGTGGATGCTCGACATTCATCCCTACACCGTCGAGTTCGACGTCAAATGAACGACCACCGGGAAACCTTGAACGCCGAACCTCGAGCCTCGAACCCTGAACCCGACCACCGGCGGGAGTTTGTTCATGGTACGAAGTTCAAAGTTCAAAGTTCGATGTTTTCGCTTCTCTGTTTTTTTTCTATCAGCGCCCTGGCCGATTCCACCAATTTGCCGCCGGGGGTGACCGCCGTGCCCCACGATCCCACGGTGTTCCGGCCCGACCCAAGCTACACCGACGAGGCGTATGACGCGGAGGCGCAGCACAAGATTTACGGCGACAAACGCGCCGTACCGACCACCCGCCCGCTGATTGAGTTGGGCCGCGAGCTTTATCGGGAGGGGCCGTTTCAACCCGCGCCCGATTTCCTCGGCAAGAAGAACCTCGTATTCGCCCACTTGATGGTGAGCGGCGATGCGCGCGCCGCCCTGGCCATGAATGATGTGGGCGACAACACTTTCAGCGCGCTCAACGTGCGGCTGAATCTCGACGTGGACCTGAAGCTCACCGCGACCGAGCGCATCCACGCCTTCTTTCGTCCGCTCGACAAGGACAACAAGTTCACCGGCATCACGTTCGATGACGGCCGGGCGCGCGAGGAATTGCGTCTGGATGGCAACCCGGAGGCGCTGTTCTTCGAGGGCGACTTGGGGGCGATCACAGCGGGCATCTCGGGGAAGGATTCACAGTTCGATCTGCCGTTCACCTTCGGTCTCATTCCGTTGCTCTTCCAGAACGGGGTCTGGCTGGAGGACGCGTTCACCGGTTTCGCGTTCGCCATCCCGGCCCGCAACTCGCCCACCTTCGACTGGAGCAATTTCGACATCACGTTCTTTGCCGGCTTCGACCGGGTCACGACTCCCGCCTTGCTGAAGAGCGATGGAGACTTTGATGAGTCCGGGGAGAGCGTTTACGGAGTGGCCGCCTTCATCGAGGCGGTCCAGGGTTACTGGGAGGCGGGCTATGCCTATCTGGATGACAGCCGGTCGGATCGCAACGCGAGTTATCACAACCTGACCCTCGCCTTCACGCGCCGCTATTTCGACAAGGTGTCCAACTCGCTCCGGATCATCGGCAATGCCGGCCAGGAGCGCCAGGCCGACGGCAACTTCACCGCCAATGGCTTCATCTTCCTGATGGAGAATTCGCTCGTCACCCGGCTGCCCTCCACGCTCGTGCCGTATTGCAACCTCTTTGTGGGCGTGGACCATCCGCAGTCCGTGGCCCGCGACGCCGGCGCCGGCGGCATCCTCAAGAACACGGGCATCCTGTTTGAGACTGATGGACTCACCGGCTACCCGACTTTGGACGCCACGGGCAACGACACCTTCGGCGGCGCGCTCGGAGTGCAATACCTCTTCGATCTCAACCAGCAACTGGTCGTCGAAGCTGCAACCGTCCAGATCATGGGCCGCGAGAACAAACCCGACCGCGCCGCGCCTGGCGACCAGTACGGCGTGGGCGTCCGTTACCAACGGCCGCTGAACCGTTCCTGGATCCTGCGAGCCGACGCGATGTATGGCTGGCTTTCCGCCGCCAAGGACGTGGCCGGCGCCCGCGTGGAATTGCGATACAAATTCTGACGCGCCCGGGTCTTACCTCCTACGCCGCAATGGCTCGATCCAATTTCCCCGCACCTGGCGACAAGAGCGCCGAGCCTCGCGGGAAATGTGTCAAGACGGCGTCATCCTGCGATCGCCTCCTGCGGCCGGGGACACGACCGCCGACACGTGAAGTTCTTGGTGCCGACTCCGTGACGCTGCGTTCGTTCACGCTCTCGACGTCATCCACATTGAAGTTCGGCCGGGTGAATTCAAGCTGATGGACAGCCCGCTTCAACTCTTCGCCTGGGTCATCCTGGCCGGACTGGCGCTCGTGGTGGGCCAGTTCATCGTCAATCAATTCCGCCTGTTTCGTTTCGCGCGGCAATCGGCCGAACTGGAGCACGAGTATTTGCGCGAGCGCATTTCCCAGCTCGCCCAGCGGCGACGCGAGACGCGGGACCAGGCGGAGGCCTCGTGGAGCGGCTTTCGCAAATTCCGCATCGTGGACAAGGTGTTGGAGGCGCGGGACGTGTGTTCTTTTTATCTCTCACCCCACGACGGCAAGCCGCTGCCGGCCTTCCGGCCCGGGCAATACCTGACTTTTCAACTGCGTTTGCCCGGGCAACCCAAATCCGTGGTGCGCTGTTACTCGCTTTCCGACCGCCCCGGCGTTCCGGAGCGGTATCGCGTAACCATCAAGCGCGTGCCGCCGCCGCCCAATCAGCCGGACGCTCCACCGGGTCTGGTTTCCAGCTATTTCCATGATCAGCTTGGTGTCGGCGATATCGTGGACGTGAAAGCACCGGCCGGTCAGTTTGTCCTGGACTTGGATCAACCGTCGCCAGTGGTGCTCATTGCGGGCGGGGTTGGTGTGACGCCGTTGTTGAGCATGGTCAACGCGTTGGCCGAAACACGTTCGACCCGCGAGGTCTGGTTCTTCTACGGCGTGCGCCAGGGCCGCGAGCACATCATGAAGGAACACCTGCGCGCCCTGACCGACCGGCTGCCAACCCTGCGCCTGCAGGTTTGTTACAGTGATCCCTCGGAGGAAGACCGCGCGGCGACACCTCCGGCTTTTCAGCACACCGGACGTGTCTCGATTGATCTGCTCAAGCGCCTGCTGCCTTCCAACCAGTTCGATTTCTACATCTGCGGCCCGCCGCCGATGATGAACGCGCTGGTGGATGGTTTGCGCGCCTGGCAGGTGCCGGCCGAGCGCATCCACTTCGAGGCGTTCGGTTCGGCCACGGTGAAGAAGCCCGCTCTGCAATCCCCGGGCAGCACCACCACACAGGCGCTGAAGATTCAATTCAGCCGCTCGGGCAAGGTCTGCGCCTGGCGGGAGGATGCCGGCTCCGTGCTCGAGCTGGCCGAGAAAAACGGGGTGGCGATTGACTCCGGCTGCCGCGCCGGCAACTGCGGCACCTGCCTCGTGGCCGTGAAATCCGGCGAAGTGACCTACCTCCACGAGCCGGGCGCGCAGGTCGAGGCCGGTTCCTGTCTCGCCTGCATTGCCGTGCCCAAGACCGCCCTGGTGCTGGACGCCTGACGGGCCGCCCGAGATCCCTTCTGCCCCCGCCAACGCCTGTACCTTTGCGCGCGGATCAACCCGCTAATCCGCGCGCTCAAACTCGGCAGGGCCTACGCATTAAAAGCCGAGGAGGGATTGGAGGTAGGCATGGTCCCAACTGGCGTTGAGTTGTTTGCCTTTGATCCCAGTCTGACAGCGGGTGTCACGGCGGAGTTGGTTGAGAACCAGCC
>WYBW01000043.1 GCA_011525685.1 Verrucomicrobiia bacterium | reverse complement strand
CGAATGCCAGCGCGTCCGAAACGAGCGGTGCCCCCGCAGGTTGGAAACCCGCGATACAGCAGACTGGAAGTCTGCGCTCCCGGGGCGGGATGAATCCCGCGCTCCGGTGGGCCGGCAGGTTTTGGACTGCGCCAGTGCTCTGGCGCTTTGGACCGCGTGCGGTGCTCCGATGCCCTCCCACAGCCGCAGAGCACTGCCGCACTCCAAGACGCTTCGCGCCGTCCATCCTCCATCTTCCATCCTCCATCTTCGTGTTTTCATCGCGCGCCTCCGTTCAGTTGAGCGGCCAACGAGCCGACCAGGTGCTTGAGTTGATCAAGTTCGTTTTTCAACTCCGCGTTCTCGGCGTCTCTACGTTTTAGCTCGGCGTGAGTTTGTTCGAGCTTCTGGTTCAACCCCTGGATCGCCGCCAGCGCCACGCCGTCGGCGTCCACGGTGGCGATGTGTTTGTCGTCGGCGCCATTCAGGCCAAAGGCGGCGTGGAAGTCCTGGGCCACCGGCCCGATATGCTCGGCACCGGGAACGGCCTTGTAGTTCCAACGGGCGAGGGGCAGTGCCGTGACCTTTTCCAAGACTTCGCGCGGGTTGATGGGTGTAAAATTCTCCTTGGCCGCGCGGTCACTCGTCGGGTTGAAGGCCAGAGCGTTCCACGTGCCGTTGGTGGTCAACCACGCCACAAAGGCACTGGCGTTGCCGAAACGGGCCAGGTCGCCGGTGCCCAAGGTGGAAACCGACAACACACCGTCGCCCGCGTTGCCGCCTTTGCCGACCAGGCGCAGGGTGGGCGCGGAACTGCCCGAAGTGTTGTTGTTCTCGCCGTACGCGACGGGAGAGCCAAAACCGCCACTGCGTGAGCCGGAGTACTTGAAGGCTTCCACCGTGTTCGTGCCGCCTATCACCTCCATGCCCCCGACGGCGCGCACGCGAAATTGGTTGGTGGTGGTCGAGGCGAAGTCCGCATCGGTGGAATCCGCCCAGACAAAACTGCCCTGGTGATTGGCCTTGGCACGGCGGCCGGCGGCGAAGGCGTAACTGGCGGCCACGTTGAATGCGCCGCCGGGAATCGTGCCATACGACGAGTTTATCAGGATGGTGTTGTCGTAGCCGCCACCAATCGAGGTGTATTGAGAATTCGCGCCGACGTCGTTCGAGGCACCGCCGGCCACCGTGGCCGCCACGGCGCCATTGGCAATGTTGTTGTCGGAACCCCCGCCGATGGCGCTGTAAAACGCGTTGACGCCGATGTCATTGGAGATGCCACCGGCAATGATGGACGACGGCGAGGTGCCCGCGATGTTGTTGTTGTTGCCGCCGCCAATCGTGCTGTAATCCGAGTTCCCGCCAATGTCGTTGACCGCCCCGCCGGCGATGGTGGCGGACGCGGAGTTCGTGAAGATGTTGTTATTGAACCCCCCGCCGATGGCGCTGTAGCCGGAGTCGGTTCCAATGTTGTTGCGGTATCCGCCGGCGATGGCGGCTGCGGCTACGCTCGGAGCAATCGTGTTGGAAACACCGCCGGCAATGGTCCCGAACGAGGCGCCGTTGTGGATTCGGTTTTGGAGGCCGCCTCCAATCGTGGCGTCATGCGCCGATTGGCCAACGGTATTGCCCGCTCCGCCGGCGATGACGGCATCCAAGGTCAAACCTTGCACCCAATTGTTGACTCCGCCGCCAATGGCGGCGTACTGGGCGTTGGTGCCGATGACATTGGTGTAGCCGCCACCGATCACTGAATACGCGCCAACCTCTTCGATGCGGTTGTCGTAGCCACCGCCGATGGTTGATGCGAAAGGTCGGGCGGCGTTGCGCGCTCCGCCTCCCACCGTTCCGAAGTCGCCACCAACCTGGTTGTTCAGCAAACTGCCGAAGTAATCACCGGCGCCACCACCCCCGATCGTGGCCCCAACTTTACCGGGCGCAATCGAGTTGCCGGAATAGCCGCCCAGCACATTGACGCTGTTCGAGCCCGTTGGCTCCAGTCGCAGCGCCCGCCCGCCATTGACCTTGAATTCCACGGGCTGGTTGTCGGTGGTGCCCAGGAAATCCACGCCGGGGGTGGTGCCGGCGTTGCCGGCAAGTTTCCACGCATTCCCCAGCGCTGCGGTCGGAACGGTGCCACTGGTTAACTGGGAGGCGTTCAGAGCGGTGAGACTGCTGCCGTTGCCGATGAACGTGCCAGCGAAATTGCCGTTGAAGGTGTTGGCGATATTGAGAAGCGTGAGCGCATTGGTTGCATTGGCGGTGAGTACGGGTTGGTCGTCCAGGGACATGCCGGCGCCTTCGGTGACAAACCTCACGCCGCCGCTGGCCCGTGCGGCAAACTCGTGATTGCCCCCGGAGGAGAAAGCCGCACCCGTGGCGTCGGCCCACACGAATGAGCCGGTGTGGAGGGCCTGCGCCCGGCTGCCGGCCGCAAAGCTGGAACTGCCGCCGACCAGATTCTGAAAGCCGCCCGGCACCGTTCCATAGAAGTTGGTGACCTGGTTCTGAAAGCCGCCGGAGATCGTGGAAGCAAAACCGAGGTTGGTGTTCTGTTGTCCGCCGCCCACGGCGCCGTTTTGCCCCAGGGCGAGATTGTTGTTGCCGCCCGCGACCGCGGAGTTGAAGCCGCCGGCAACATTCAATCCGCCGCCGCCAACCGCGGCGCCGTTATTGGTGGCTGTGTTGTAGAAGCCACCCGCCACAGTGGCGGCGAAGCCAAAGTTGGTGTTACCCACACCGCCGCCAATCGTGGCCGCTTCGCTGCGCAGAATGTTCTGGACGCCTCCGCCGATGGTGGAGTAGGCAGAATTGGTTTGGATGAAATTTTGCACGCCGCCGCCAATCACGGTCGCGAAGGAGGCGGCCTGGTTGCCGTTGCCGCCGGCGATGACCACGTCGTTGGCGTTTGGACCCGCCCGGTTGACCGAACCGCCACCGATGAACACGCCGCTCGAGTTGGATCGCACGATGTTCTCGCCGCCGGCGAAACCCCCGCCCACAATCACACTGCCGCCCGAACCGGGCGACTCGATGCGATTGGAAATGTAACCGCCGATCAGGTTGGCCGAGGCGTTGCCGGGACGCGGATCGGGCTCAAGCCGGAAGGCGGATTGATTGGCGACACGCAATTCGAGCGCCTGGTTGTCGGAGGTGCCAAGGAAGTTCAAACCCGGAGTTGTTCCTGCGTTGCCGGTGGTTTGCCAGAAGTTGGACGCGGTCAAACTTCCGAGCGTGGCGGCGTTCAGATTTGTGAGTCCCGCGCCGTTGCCGGTGAAGGTCCCCGCGACGACATTGTTCGGGTTGCTCAAGGTCACTGCGCCGGGGTAAGTCCCGGCGAGTGAACCACCGGGAATCACGCCGGTCACGTTGCCCGCCGTGAGGGCGTAGGGCGTGGGCGTGAGTGGTTGGCGAGGCGTCAGCGTTGTGTAGCTGCCGGTGCTATCGCCGGGTCGGACGGCGATTTGGAGGAAGCGATCCGCGCCGGGGAAATTCGCCCCGAAGTCCAGCGGAGCCAGAAAAAGCCCATTGGTCACGCCCACGTCATCGAGGGTGACGGTCGGGCCCTGCTGTGCGCCACCGGTCGCGGCATTGAACAGTCGGAACTCGAAATCGTGCGGCGCGTTTGCCGCCTGGCCGGCTTGAATCAGGTTGCCCTGATACGTGAAGGCCGTGCCTTGGGCGACAAGCTGGGTTGCACCGGCTGCTAAGGTGGCCAACCCAAGGAGGAACGAATGGAGTGTTGGTTTCATCGGGTTTGTTCGTTTGGTATTGGATGGTTGGTTGATGGTTTGGGATTAGGGTTGGAAAAGACGGTAAAACTTGGTGGGCAGCGTGGCGGGCACGACGACCGGATTCGTCCATCCGCTGGGCGCGTGGACCCGGTTGGTTGGCGAGAGGCTGTTTGTGGATTGCAGCGTGAAGTCCGGCGTGGGCGGCGTCCACCAGATCGTGGCGAAGCCGAGCGCGGCGTTGGTGAGGTGGAGCATTGGTGCCTGGCGTTGTGCTGGCCAATGGCGCTGGAAAGAGTGAAAGGCCTCCAGAGCCTCGAACCTGTCCGCGCCTCGAAGCCCTCGCCAAGCCCGGGACGGTCAACAACACGATTGCCAGCGGGGGCATTCGTCCGAATCGAGAGACGAGAGGTGAATGCAGCATAGTCGAGCCCACTGGTCAGTACACCGTCGGGACGTTGAAGAGGTACTCCGCCCGTGCAAAGAAGTAACGCAACCAGGCGAGTTGTTCTTCGCCGGGCAGGTTCTGTCGCCAATGGGCAGTCGCGCTCATCGTTGCCTCGAACCATTTCTGGGCCCAGATTTGGTTCTCACGGGCTGCCGTGATGCCTTGCAGCAGGTCCACAGGCCGGCCCGGGAAGGTGCCGGTCATGTTCACAACGTTCTGAGCCGCCGCAGGTGCCTGGGTCGCTTGCGTTGTCAAGGAGGGACTGGTGGACAAGCTCGGCCCCCGGGGCACGCCGCGGACGGTGTCACTGATCCGGCAAGCAACGCGCGACACCACCCTGACGACCACATTGCCCGCATTCCGTACCGACTGCGCGTAACGCTGCGTCGTGACGAGCGCCGCGTTGGCCGTCGGCGCCATGGCCGCCGCACACACCGGCGGGTTGGCGCGGCACGTGTCCGTCCAGATGAGGCCGCTCGGGTCGGCGTAATTGACCGGATCGTTGCCACAATAGGCAAAGAGGTTCGCGTCGCCGCCGGCAAAGCGGATGGGATCCTTGGTCAGCCATCGGCCCGTCTCCGGATCATATTCGCGGGCGCCGAAGTGAATCAGGCCGGTGTCGCGGTCGTACAGCCCCCCTGCAAAGCCAAACGGCTGGAATCCCGGATTGGTGTCCAAGATGACGCGGCCGAACTCGTCGTGGTCCATTTGCTGAACCACCTGGCCCGTGGTTGAGTCAATGACCAGGCGTGGGCTGCCCAGGTGGTCGGTGATGATGCGATAGGTGGACCCGCTCTTCACCAAGTAGTCTGGTACCATTCGGCCGCTGGCATACACGAACTGGCTGACGACGGCGCCCGAGCCATCCAATTCGGCAGCGGGTCGCAGACTGTCAAGATACAAGAAGGCCTGAACCATCGTGCCGTTCACTTTGCGGGCGGTACGGCGATCCTGGGCATCAAGCAGGTAATCAATTTGCCTCCCGTCCGGCAGCGTCACACCGACCAGACCTCCCATCCTCTCATAGCGGTAAACGGTGGTCTGCGCGCCGGACACCTTTGCCACTCGCTCGCCGTTCGCGTTGTGCTGGTAGGTGGTCGTTCCATGTTGAAGGAGTTGATCCTGAGCATCGGTCGCGGCGGTGATGGTTCCGCCCGCATCGGTTCGGGTAAGCCGGTTGCCGTTGGCGTCATAGGTGTAGCTGGCCGCCAGCACACCGTCCCGTGTGATTTCGACCAACCGTCCGGCGAGATCGTAGGTGTAGTCAAGAACCCGGCTCGTGGTTTCAATGGTCTCAGTCTTCCGGGAAATGCGTCCCAGCGCATCGCGCGTGTAGTCGGCGGCGTAAACCAGGTTGCCGGCATGATGGGCGGTGTAGTTGATGGTCGCGCCAAACCCATCGTGGTGGTTGCTATCGCTGAGGGATCCCAGCCGGGTGCCCGTGATGGTTCCATTCAGCGGGCTGCGGGTCAGCACGACATCGCCCACCTGCGTCGGGAAATCGTCGGCGTCGTACTGAATGTTGATCGGGTTGTCGCCGCTCACCCGCAGGCTGATCAATCGCAAATCGTGATCGAAGGTTTGGCTCACGCTGCCGCTGACGGCTCCGCTCCACGTCACGTTGGTCAGCAGCCCGCCGTCATACGCATGTTGCAGGGCCACCCCATCGCTCGATGAGAGCGAAATGAGGCGGCCTGCGGCATCGTAGCCGTAGGATCGCTGGCGGTTGTCCAAGTCCGCGAGACTGAGCTGGCACGAGGTGCCGGCGTAGGTGAACTGCGCCACGCCGCCGTCGGCGTATTCAATGCGGGTTGCTCTACGGTCAGCGTCGTAGGTGAACAACGTTGCGTTGGACTGTCCCCCGACGAGGGGAGGCGCGTAACTGGCCACCTCGTCACGCACGGTGTAGGCGAACCCGTGTTCGGAGCGTCCCGGAGGAGCGAGGCCGCGCACGTTGCCGTTTACGTCGTAACTCAACGTGAGAACGGCGCCATCCGGTCTTACCTGCGCCGTCAGGCGACCCACCATGTCATTGGTGAACATCGTCTCCTGACCGAGCGCATCGGTGAGCGAGGCCAGGGAGCCGTCGGAGTGGTAGGCGAAGTGGTTGGTCCAACGGGCCGGGCCTTGTCCCTGTTCAAGGGCCACCAGCCGGCCGCGTGGGTCGAACGAGAACGCCACGGGTTCGCGGTCGCCCTGTTGGGATTGCGCGGGCCGGCCTTTGGCGTCGAATTGGATGCTCGCCCGCCGCCCCTCGGGCGAGGTGATAAGAGCGGTGCTGTTGGACCGCGTGTAGCTGTTTGTCCAGGAGCGTCCGTTCATGCTCAGGATATCCATCTGGCTGCGGACGAGCAGCGGGTCACCCAGCCCCTCCAGCACCACCGTTCGCTGCATCGTGACGCGATTGGTCAACCGTCCGGGTGTAACCGTGGTCAGGCTGGCGGTGATGGGCGCGCGCATGCCCCAGCGCGGATCCGGCCCGAGCACCAGCGACCGGGTGATGCCGACGCCTTCGGTCGCGGTCACCCGTCCGTCGCTGCCCAGCAAGACTTGCGCAGTGCCGCCGCCGCAGTCTGTCGTCACTCGCAGCGTGTCCCCGTTCGGCAGATGCCTGACCTGGTAAGTGGTTGTGCGTCCGAGGTGCGTTGTGAGGGTGACGGTATAGTTGTCGTTCGAGCCTGTGCGGTCCAGGTGCTTGATGGCGCCGGTGGGATCGGTCGCGGATGCGAGTCGCCCTTGGAGATCGTAAGCGTAGCGGGACGTCTGGCCGCCGGGTTGGGTGACCTGCCTCAGCAACCCCAACGCATCGTGGTTCAACTGCACGGCCTCGCCGGCGGGATTCTCGATGCGTGCCAGCCAGCCGTTCGTGTCTGTGTCCAGCACGGTTCGCTGGCCAAAAGGACCTTCGATGGCCAGCGGCTGGCCCTGCGCACTCCACTCGATCCGCGTGACATTGGTGTCGCGGTCGGTGATCGAGACCAACCGGTTGGCGCCGTCGTATCCGAACTCGTAGGTCACCACCCCCGTCAGCGAGTCCAACGTGCGCAAGTGGCGACCCTCCGGCGTGAACACATACACCTCGCTGCCATCCGCGGAAGGCACCCGTTCGCCCGCGACAAACCGGTCCACGAGCGGGGCAATGCGGCGGATGCGAACATTGCCGAACGCCTGTGCCACATATACCGCCCCGTCTGGTCCCACGGCGATGCCGTAATCAACGCTTTGCAGCGCGGCCGCCCGGGCGGGACCAAAGTCGCCCAGCGTGGTGTCCACGCCGGTGCCGGCCAGGGTGTTGATTGGACCGCCGGGACGGAACCAGCGAAGCCGCCGGTTGCCTGCATCCACCACATACACCGTGTCGTCCGGGCCGACCGCCAGAGCCACTGGCGAACTCAACTGCGCCTGCGTGGCTGGGAACCCGTCGCCGGAGAAGCCGGACGTGCCATTGCCGGCAACCGTGCGGATGATGCCGTCGGGGGTGATGCATCGAACCCGTGAGCTGCCGGATTCCGTGAGATAGACACTGCCGTCCTGCCCGACCGCCAGGCCGCTGGGCGCCTGCATCCTTGCCTGTGTGGCGGGCAGTCCGTCCCCGAGGTTGTCTGGTGGACTACCGCCACCCGCGAAGGTCGTGATGACGCCGGCCGGGCTGATGCGGCGAATGCGGGCATTCAACTGGTCCGAGATGTAAACGCTCCCGTCCGGGCCCACCGCCACCGCCTGCGGCGTGTTGAACTGTGCCAGGTCCGCCGGACCGCCGTCGCCGCTGAAGCCGGCGACCCCGGTGCCCGCGATGGTCGTGATGATGCCATCCGGCCTCACTTTTCGCACGCGGTGCGCGTTCACCTCCACGACAAAGAGGCTTCCGTCCGGCCCGACGGCGAGTCCACGCGGGGCCACGAGTCTTGCCTGAGTGGCTGGGCCGCCGTCGCCGCAGCCTGGGGTTTGACAGAAGTTCCCGCTGCCGTCGCTCACGACCGTGCTGATGATGCCATTGGGATCAATTCGGCGCACCAGATGGGCCTGCAACGAGGAGACGTAGAGGCTGCCGTCCGGCCCGAACGCCAGCCCTTGCGGCGTGTGCAGCCGCGCGTTGATGGCCGGGCCGCCGTCGCCACTTTGGCCGGTGACACCTGTTCCCGCGTAGGTGGTGATGAGCGGTCCCGTGGCGCGCACCGTTTCGCGAGTGCCGTCACCGCGCCAGAGTTCCTGCGTGTTGGGAAAGTAGGTGTGATGGGGCGAAAGCGTCCAGCCGCCCAAGCCTGGCGGTTGGGCGTAGCGGGTGCCGATGTGCTCTTCCCAGACGCGCCATACGGTGATCAGTTGCCGCGCGGGATCCGCCTCGAGCAGGAAGTTCGTGCCTGGAGCACCAAAGCCCAAGGTCGGGCCTTCCGCATAGCGCGCCGGGTACACATAGCCGATACGCGCAACGATCCGCTGTTGGCCGTGAAGCCTGCGGCCGTAGGCGTCCAAGCCGTTCCAGGTGAACGTGGTGGTTTGGTTCGTAAGCCGGGGAAAGCTTTGGCGAAAAATCTGCCCGGCGATATGAACTTCGAGTCGGACTGCGGCTAGATCGGGCGGCACTACGTTGCCCGTCAGCGGAATTTCGACCGTATTGGCCGCATTCCGCCCCGGCACCCGTTGACTGCTGTAGTGCAGACCAAGCGGCGTGCCGACCACGGGCACTTCCTCGCCGAGAATCTGGTTTTCGCATTCGATGATCGAGTTGCCCGACTGCTGGCAATTGCCATCCATGCAAATCTCAATCTGCGGATCCTGGTCCGGTCCCTGGGCGCCATCGGGCAAACCGTAGGGCCAGTTGGCGTCCCAAGGCGTGAAATGCGGAATCAACACCCGCCAGAGGCTCTGACCGGCGCTGTAAAGCGTCGCCAGTTGCTGCCGTTCGATGTCGGTGATGGACAGCGCGGCCAGGGTGCCTGCGTCATCCGCGACCCCGTTGCCGTCGGTGTCGAGGTCGGCGGCGCCCGCGGTGACGCCCAGGAGCTTGATCACTTTGCCGCTCGGCTCCGGTATCCAAGTGCCGCGGGTGCGGTCGTAGCTGCCTAACGGCACGGCAGTCCCGACCGGGAAGTGCAAGAAATTCTCGACATAGAACGGTAATGGCGTGCCGAAGCGCACGTCCTTGGCGCCTGCGGCGATCGCCTCGTCGGCGCTCAATTCCACGCAGTAAGTGTAGGCGCTGGTCGGCGGCAACTCGGCCGGCATCGCCTCGGGACCACTGTCACCGACGGTGTACTCCGTGGCGCGCAAGCTCAGGGAAGTAACGGCCTGGGTGGAACCATCGGGCAACACCAGTTCGGCGCTTGCGCCCGGCGGGATCAACAACGTGGCCTGACGTGATCCATCGGCATCCGTCTGCCGGCTGCCGCGGTGCAATTGCGCCGGTGCGCCCACGCCGAGGGCTACTGGGGTGACGGCGGGATCCACAGGGACCAAGACCACATCCTCGACGGTGGCGAAATCCTGCCACGGAACTTCGATCCGACGTTGTGCGGTCAGGTACCCGGTCTTTGTATAGTTCACCACCAGCGGGCCGCCGCCGTTCACCACCAAGTCGAACTGGCCGTCCACCCGGCTGAGTGTCTGGCCGAGTTCGGGGTGGTGCAGGATGGAAATGGTTACCCCGGGCAGCGGCGTCTGGTCGCGCTGCCGCACATGGCCGCGCACAACCGCGGCGCGTTTGGGTTGGATGGCGTTCGTGGATACCCCCGTCTGCACCGGACTCGGTCCCGTGTAGAGGAACGCCGTCCTTTCCGCCAGAGGCGTGAGGGCATCGGGCGCCAGCGGCGGGGCCACGGCCGCCGGATCGGGCGGCAAGCCGTTGGTATCGAAACGATGCAGCCGGAAGAAGCGACTGGCTCCAGAGAGATCAACAGTGACATAAAATGAGCCGTTTGATGCAACTGGGGCTTGTGAAATCTGTCGCCAGGCACTGCCAGGCGCGAGCGTCTCGGTTGCCTCGAGCACGACATGGTCTGACGTCACCAGCCATGAAAGTCCCACTTGCGTTTGGGTGTGAAAATCCACCCGCAACGGCGGGGGCGATTGCGCGAGACTGGCGAGTGCTCCGCAGAAAAAGACGGCTACCGCGACAGGGATGGCCTGCTTCGCGAAAGTGACGAGGATCGGTGATTTCATAAGAAACGAAGTTTGATACTGGGATTGGGGTCTATGAGTTGAGAAGGCGATAAAACCGTATCGGCGAAGTGGCGGGGACGATGACCGGATTCGTCCAGCCGCTGGGCGCGTTGGTCCACGTGCCCGCGGTCAGGCTCAGTCGCTCCCGCAACAACCAATTCGTGGTGGTGGCCGGAGTCCACGAAATGATCGCGAAGCCCGGGCTGCCCGGGGTGATCGTCAGCGTGGGCGGGGACTCCGGGAGGACGATGTCGTCGCCGAGGTAGCGGGCGGTGATCATTTTGTCGGCGGAAGCCAGAAAGGCTGAGCCGGCGACGACGATCTTGCCGTCGTTTTGCAAGGCCACGTCGCTTGCGCTGTCGGCGGCAATGCTGAATTGGGTCTGCACCCGGCCGCCGTTGCCAAAGGTGGCATCCAGCGCACCCGCCGTGGTGAAGCGGAACAGGCCCACGTCGTTGGTCGAAGTGCCGACGACGATGATCTTGCCATCCGGTTGCACCGCCGTCGCCACGCCCCAGGCGCGGGGCACGAGGGTGAGGCCACCGGTGCCGAAGTTCGTGTCCGGAGCGCCGTTGGTGGTGTAGCGGGCGGCCAGCAGGTAATCGTCAAAGCCAAAGGCGGCCGCGCCGCCCACGACAATCCCGCCGTCGGGCTGGAGGGCGAGGCTGTGGCCGTAGGCGTTGGTGAGGCTTAGCGAAGTGATCACGCGGCCGCCGGTCCCGAAGTTGGTGTCGAGTGTGCCGTCGGCGTTGAACCGGGCCAGGGCAATCTGGTTGGTACCGCCGACGGTGATGAAGCCGGTGAGCAGGATTTTCCCGTCCGGCTGCGCCGCCACGTCGTTCGGCACTTGTTGTTCGTTGCCGGGGAAGGTGGTTTCAGCGTAGCCGTCGCCATCGAAAGCCGCGTCGGGCGCACCGTTGGTGAGCAGGCGCAGGGCGGCGAAGTAGGATTGCGTGAAGGTGGGATCGTAACCGCCAATGGCCAGGACGATGCGTCCGTCCGCTTGCACGGCCATACCCTCCGCATTGCCGGCGAGGCCGAGGGCGAACAACTTCAGGCCGTTGACGCCAAAGGTGGTGTCCGGTGCGCCGTTGGTGAGAAAGCGCGCGACGAAAGGTTCGCCAGCAGGGGTGTTGGTGGCGATGACCGCCGAGCCGCACACGAGGATTTTGCCGTCGGCCTGGAGCGCCGCATCCAGCACGTAGAAGAAATCTTCCTCCGCCCGGGGCATGAGGACGGTGCCGTTGGTGCCGAAGGCGGTATCGGGCGCACCGTTGGTGAGCAGACGGGCGAGGACGATGCGGCCATCGGAATCGCCCACGACGACGATCTTTCCGTCGGGTTGCGCGAGCACCGCGTGGGCGGACTCGAAGGCCAGGACGTTGGTATCCACGACAAAGACGACCTTGCCGTCGCCGTCGAACGTGGGGTCCAAGTCGCCGGGGGCGGCGAGGGTGGAGGTGATAATGCCGGCTACAGCGAAGGCCAGCGCACCGCAGCGAGTGATGAATGGTTGCTTCATATGCTTTCGGTGGAGTGTTTTGGTTTGGTTCATGTGAGCAAATCGGTCACCGGTTCACGGCCGCGTGAAGCGCAGGAGGAAGTCCACCACGCGAATGCTGGCGTTGTAGTTGGTGGATTCGGGCCATTGATGCGTTAAGCCGCCCACGACGTCCAGTTGCACCTCGGCAATGCCGGCGCACGGGGCGTACACGATGTTGGTGGTCACCCCGACGACGTTCGTGACCGGGGCGCCGGCGCAGCCGCTGCCGCCAACCCAGTACGCCAGATCATCCCACACGGAAAAGACGAGCTGTTCGGCGTTGTTCGTGCCGCCGTTGTAGGGCACGCGGTCGTCCAGGGTGCCGCGGGTCATGTGAACGGCCACCGGCTCGAGTGGCGCGGGCGGAGCGATGAGCGCGCCGGTGGTGCGGTCGTTCCAGCCGGTCATCGCGCCGACGGCGCCGATGGCGGCCAGCACGTTGGTGCGGGTGGCGGCCATCCAGAAGCCCATCCGCCCGCCGTTGGAAAAGCCGCACAGATACACGCGCCGCCGTTCGATGTTCAATGTGGTGTCCAACTCGTCCAGCAGGTTGGTGATGAAGTTGCGGTCATCCACGACGACGCTCACAGGTTTGTTGTTCCAGAGCGTGCCGCCGGTTTCGGGGTTCTTCGTGGCCTCGGGCATCACGAGGAACGCACCTTCGAGATTGCATTTGGTGAAGAGGCCCGCCGCGTTGGCGGCGAACTGGGGCATGGTTTCGTCGCCGCCATGCAGGGCGAAGACCACGCCGCGGGCGCTGGCGCCGGTGTAGCTGGCGGGAATCATGAGCCGGAACTTGCGCCAGTAACCCTGGTCGCACAAGGCGCGGTCATAGGTGCCCGGCGCGGTGGGGACGACGAGCGTGTTGGTGGCGCCCGTGGCGTCGCACCGGCAGTGCCGCAGGAAAAACGCGATGACTTCGGCGTTGGCGTCGAAGCCGACGTTGGAACTGGCGTCAGGCCAGGTGTGGCCGCCATCGCTCAACTGGACGAATGTCACCTCGGTCCAGTTGGTGCAGCTCATCCAGGTGGTGCGGATGACGACGTTGGTCCACGGCGTGCCGGCCGGCGGGTTGGTGTCGGGGCAGTCTTCGTAGTGGTTGGGCCGGAAGGCGGCGTTGATGACCTGCGTGTTGGTGACCGCCACCGGCGCTTCCAGACACAGGTTGTTGCTCGTCCAATGATACGCCTGTTCGATGGCTGCCGCCTGAATGGACTCGCCGTTGGAACCGCCCCAGAAAGGCCGGCGACAGTCGTTGGTCGCGTTGACGATGAGGATGGACATCGGCTCGGAGGGAGGGGGGATATACACCAGGTTCGTGCCGCCCTTGGTGCCGCCGATGCCCGAGCCGACGGTGGCGTAGGCGGCAAAGACGTTGGTCGTGCGCGCCCCGAGGTAATGCACCATCTGTCCGCCGTTGGAGAAGCCGGCGGCGAAGACGCGCTGGCGGTCAATGTTCAATGTGGCCGCCAGATGCTCGAGCAGTTCGAGGAGGAATTGCGCGTCGTTCACGTAGGGTTCTCCCGGCTCGGGGTCGTAATCCACCCAGCCGGTGCCGCGTTCGTTGCTCGTGCTTTGCGGGAACACCAGAATCATGCCCGCCGCCTGAGCGTATTGGGACAGGGTCGGATGCTGCCCGGCGAATTCGTGAGCCGTCTGGCCGTGCCCGTGCAGAATGAACGCCAGCGGCGCGGGGATGGCGGCGTTGTAGTTGGTGGGGATTTGCAGCCGGTAGGTCCGCGCCAGGCGACCGCTCACGAAGGACAGCGAGTAAACGCCCGGCGCGGTCGGCACCGGCGAGTTGGTGAGAAAATCGTAACGCACGCGGAAGAACTGGAATTGGTTCGAGAGGCTGAACGAGTTGGTCTGCCAGCCGTTGACGACCGGAGCGGGGAACGGCGGCCAGAGTTGCTGCCAGCCCAGGAACTGGACGGAGGACTCGACCTGGGAAGCGTAGTTGGAACTGACCGGCCATCGTAATTGGAGGTTCGTGCCGACGTAGCTGGCGGAGATCGAAGGTTGGGCGTTGACGGCCAGGTTCAGCCCGAACGCCGCAAGCAGGGCCACGATCGGAACGGGCAAAAACACAGATGATTTCATGGCTTGGGTTGGCTGGGGATTGGGTTTTCTTTGAAGATTTGCGATTACGGTTTGATCCGGGGGCAGGTCTTCCTCGACAGCGTCGCCGGGGCGGACGAGGAATTGATTGTGACGTTCGTGCCAGGTTTCCAGCAGGCGTTCATTTCAATGAGCGTTGAAAAATTTGAGCACCTCCTCGCTGCCGTTGAACGGCAGTTTGTCGGCGGCGTTGGGCCATTGATGGCCGCCGTCGCTCAGGCCCACGAAGATGACTTCGTTGGTCCGGTTAAGCGGGGCGGCGCGCCAGATTTCAACGGTCATCGTGCCCGAGTCCACCCGCACGTGCGTGGTCGGGGAAACCGGGTCCGGCGAGAGCGTGTGCGGGTAGGTCAACCGCACCCACTCCGGCAGGCGCTGGTCCACAAGGTTGGTGCCCACGAGCCTGAAGTAGGGGAAGCGCAGCGCATCCGCCAGCGACCAGCCGTTGGCGACGAGGTTCGTCGGCCAGTTGTGGTCGGGCCGGATGTCCTCGTAGGCGACGCGGGCGCGGGCGTTGCCGACGGCGGTCCAGTTGGAGGTGAGGGTCAGAAGCGCCGCCGGCGGTTCGATGACGCCGAGGCCGTTGGTGACGGGCGCGCCGTAGCCGTTGGCCTGCACCCAGCGGGCGACATTCTCCCGCGCGCCGCGCACGGGTGGCCATCCCTCGAAGACCCACGGCACGCTGGTGGCCATGTTCATCAACATCACCGGTCGCGGCGGCCAGGGCGGCGGCACGTTGGCCAGGAGGTTCGTTCCCGAGTCCGGGGCCAGCCGGTCATAAGGCTCGGGGTAATGGCAGTAGGCGGCCGTGCCGCTTTCCATGATGGCGAACGCGGCGAACGGATGGTTCGTGCGACCGGCCATGAGGTGGGTCATGGCGCCGCCATTGGAAAAGCCGGACAGGTAGATCCGATTGGTGTTCACGTTCAGGCCGGAGGCCACGAGTTCCTCCACCAGCGCCAGCAGGAACGCGGCGTCATCCACGTAGGGCTGGCCGGTGCCCGGGTTCTCGTAGGCGAACCAACGGTGGGAACTGATGCCCGCCGTCGCTTCGGCGAAGACCAGGATCATGCCGTTGGTGCTTGCGCGGCTGATGAGTTCCTGTTGCAGATTGGCAAACTCGGCGATGGACTGGCCGTGGCCGGGCAACACGAGCATCAGCGGCCAGTTGGTCGCCGCGTTCCAGCCGACGGGCACGCCCAGGTAATAATTCCGCGCGATGCCGCCCTGCACGAAGGTTTGGTTCGTGTAAAACCCCGGCGTGGTCGGAATGGGCGAGTTGATCAGCGCCCGGCGCGCGAGCCGGAAGAAGCGTTGGCTGTCGGTCAGCAGGTAGGGCGGAATTTGCAGCGACATCACGGCGTTCACTTCCGGCGCGGGCAGATCGAGTTTGAGCCACGTGACCAGGTCACGGCTGTGTTCGAGCTGCGATGAGAAACCCGAGTTGCCGAACCAGTTCAGCAGCCAGTCGCCGGCGCCGTTGGTCGAGAGCGTGAGCGCGGCCGGCGGCGGCGCGGACACGTTGGTGAGCATGTAGCTCCAGACCGGCGCCCACGTCACGGTGCCGCTGGCGTTGGTCGGGATGGCGCGGTCAATGATGACGCTGGCATGGTATTCGAACTGGCCACCGGCATTGGTGCTGGCGGGCGTCAGCAGCGTGGTGAGCGTGTGCGAGCCGAGGAACGGCGGCGCGTTGGATTCGACCTGCACGATCGGGCCGAACGCGGTCAGGCCGAGGTCCTGCCAGATGAGCGGCTGTTGCTCGTGATTGGCGCCGCCGAAATCCTCGAAGTGCGTGAAGCCGTAGAGCCGTTCGGGCGGCGTCAATCCCGGCTCGGCAAACCACGCCGGGCGGGTGTTGGTGGGAGAGTAAATCCAGTCCACCGTCGCGAACAACGCGGCGCGATCCACCACGTGCAACTTGGCCAAGAGCAGCGCGCAACTGCCCCCTTGCGAATGTCCGCTCACGGCCACCTTGTTCCACTGCACGCCGTCCGGGCCGAGGAACTGACCCCAGTTCTGCGCGCTGGTCACCGTGTTCGTGGCCAGAAAGTTGAGCAGCTTGACCACGCGGTTGGTGATCGAATCGGTGAGGCTCACCTGCTTGATGGCCGTGGGGTCGCCGTCAGCCCAGACCGCGCCGGTGATGTTTTCCTCGGTGACAAGACGGTAGCAATCGAGGTTGGTGTTGGCGGCGCAGAACGAGGCGATGCTGGGCACGTTCTGGTATTTGATGCTGATGGCTTGATAGCCGAGGGCGGCGGCAGTGCGCACCCAGTTGGTGGCCTGCCACGGTTCATGGCCGCTGCCGGGCAGGTGCAGCAAGAGTTTGCCGATGCGCTGGCCGGGATCGGCGGGCAGCGCCACGAAATGCGCGTCGTTGAAATTCGTCAGCGCGGGATCGGTCTGACTCGGCAGGACGTAACCACTGAGCACCTGCGCGCGGGCGGAGGGCGCTGTCGTGCCCAACAGGGCAAAGGCCAGGACGGCGACGAGCGTTCGGGAATGGCGGTTCATCTTCGCGCTGGTTTGTGGGTGTTCACGGGTTGACTTGCAGCCGGAAAAACGCGGCGTTGGTGTGGGGTTGCGGCAACTCGAGGCGCAGGCGCTCGATGAGGTTGCTGGCGCCATGCGAGGACCACGTGCCGTTGGTCACGGTCTCCCAATCCAGCAGGTTCGTGCTCTGGAGCATCGTGTAGGTGGCATTCGTGACGGCGAGGGCGCGGTTGAATTCGAGGCCCACGACGTCGTTGGTGTGGTCAATCGCCAGCCCCGCCAACAGCGGCGCGGTGGCCTGGCGCGGGTTCGTGCCGAAGAGGTATTCGGTGTAGTTCGTGAGGCCGTCGCCATCGGCGTCCTCCGTCTGGGAGTCCGGTTCGAGGAAGTGGTAGTAGGCCCAGGTGGCGTAGGTCATGGGCAGGTTGGCGTTCCCGGCTTCGAGCGGCACGGAGATCACGTTGGTGGTGGGCGTGGGAGTGGACGGGATCGTGGCCGTGGTCAGGCTCTGCTGCGTGCTGACCAGCGTGAGCGAATACGTCCCCAGGTAATCCGCCGTCGGGCTGGGAATGCCAACGGTTTCCTGGTCGTAGAGCGAGTCGTGAACGCCCGGCTGAAGGAAGCGGTGGATGGCCCCGGCGTTGGGATGCAGCGGCACGCGACCATCGAAGGGCAGCTTCACCACCAGCGCCGCGCCGATGCCGCTCCCGGTCGCGCCGGTGATGTCGTAAAGGTCTGCCGAGTTGCCCAGCAGCAGCACGCCGTCGTCGGTGGCGGCGAGGTCAAAGCAGTTTTCCTCGCTGAATTGCCGCTCGTAGGAGGTGAACCAGCGCACGCCCAGGTTGTCGTTGAGGCACGCCGTCAGGACGGCGCGGTCCGCGCCCAACGCGGTCCTGCCGGCCACCACCACCCCCGCCGGCGTCCAGACCAGGCGCACGCCGCTGTCCCACACGGTGCGGCCTGAGTTGGGCAACCAGTCGCGCAGGCCGGTGTAGATGGCGTCGGGATCAGTCGGCGACGGATTGGCCTGCACCAGGGTTTGGCCGCCGTATTGGCCCATGTCGGCGTAGTCCATGCGGTTGGGCGGATACACGATAGTTTCGCCCACCGTGACCATGCCGAGCAGGTCGCCGTCGGGGTTGTAACGCCCGACCTGCAAGGTGGGCTGGGTGAACACGATGGTCTGGTAGCGTTGGCCGCAGGTGTAAATTGTGCCGTCGGGCGCTTCGGTCAGCCCGGACCAATCCATGCCGAGCGCCGAGGCCGAGCGCCGGGCCTTCTCGAAAGAGCCATCCGCCCCGGCCCACAGCAGCCAGCCGCTCGAAACCACTCCCGGGCCGGGCACGTTCGTGCCGTTGAGGCTGAGCTTGTGCAGGCCGCACAGTAACAGCCCGCCGTCGCGGCGCACGATGGCGTCGGTGACGACTTCATGGTCCACCGAGTCGAAATACTTGGCCCACAGGAGCGCGCCGGTGGCGTCGAACTTGAGCACAAACGGGTCGCTGTCCATCGTGCCGCCGCCATAACTGCCGCCGGGATGGTCGCCCCGGTCGCGATGGCCGACGACGAAGATTTCGTGATCGCCGCTGCCCAGCTCGCGCACGAGCACTTTGGCCGGATACGGGTTCTGCAACAGATTGGAAGCGTTTTGCAGGGCCACACTGTTGCTCCACACGAAGCCGCCCGCGCCGGTGAACTTCTGCGCGAACACACCGCCCTGGCCCACCGTGCCGGCCACGACCACGCCACCATCGGGCGTGCCGGCAATCTGCTGCGCCGGCCAGCCGCTCAGGCGGCTGATGGCCCAGGCCACTTCGCCCGTGGCGTTGAGCCGCAACAGCACCGGGCCGGAGAGGTCTTGCAACAGCACGAACACATCCTCGGCTGTCCCCGCCACCCGGCACACGCTGCCCGGACCGGGTTTGCTGCTGCCCTGTTTGAGCAAGCGCGCCCAGCGGACATGGTCGCCCTCAACATTGCCCAGCGGATGGGTCGGGCTCGTCGGCGGCGTGGGCAGGCTGGGCAATTTGTCAAGGAAACGGGCCAGCTTGGCGAAGGACGTGCCCGCGTCCATCAACTCCAGCCCCAGCAGGCGCATCCGCAACCCGGCCCGCAGGTCCAGGTCGCCCTGGAGCGACCACCACGGGTTAGCGAGCGGACTGAGGTTGAACGTGCCCGTGCCGCGCACGCCGAGGTAAGGGCCGACGAAATTGTCCACGAGCAACTCCAGGCTGCCTTCCACCCACGCGGAGGCGTTGACGGTGAGCACCTCCGACAAGGTCGGCGGGCTGACACTCAACGGCGTGATGGTTTGGAACGGCTCGTAAAAGAGCTCATCGCCCGCCGGGCGGCTGGCATCCCAGCCCATGGTGCAACCCGCCTCGACCGAATGTTGGATGGGCACAACCACGCGCGTGCCGGCGCTGACCTCGCAACCGGCCTTGACCACGAACGCCGGCTGGATTTCGACCGGAAAGCCGAACACCGAGAGCGTGATGGGCGGCAGCGGTGCGTAAGCCAGTTGGCGCTCCTTTTCCAACAGGGACAGGCCGCCGTTGCTCGCGCCGCCCTCGGCGGTGAGCACCAGGTCCAGGTCCGATCGTGTGGAGAGCGTCCACACCACCTTCTGGATCGCCGCCTCGCGGATGCGAACGTCCAGCCCGATGTTCAACCCGCGTAACAGATACTCGCCATCCAGCGTGATGCCCGGGCCGAGTTTCACGTCGTTGAACGGAAAGTGCAGCGTGAAGAATCCGAGCAGGTCGGCCAGCGCGCCGGCACGCGGTCCTTTGTCCAGCGCGGCGGCGATGGCCTCCCCGCGCTTGCTCCACTCCGAATCCGTGAACATCGAGTTGCCGTGCGGCGGGTTGTAGGGATCGCGCACCGGATCATCGAAGGCATCAAGCTGCGTGCGCTGGATCGTGCCGGCGCAAAGCACCTCGTAAAGCTGCCGCACCCAGCCGCTGACGAACACGCTGCCGTTGGTGACGACCACCGACTCAACCAGCAACATCTCGGTGCGGTGCTGCTGACCCACCTCGTGAAACATACTGAAGGCTTCCTCGGCGTGAATGAGCTTGGACAGCAGATGCATGGTCGGCGGCTCGGTCGGCCCGGGCCGCCGCAGCGTGTAGCCCGCCACCGACGGATTCTCCAGGAGCAACATCCCCGGCGTAAGCGAGGCCAGCAGCGTGGTGTTGGTGGCAAACTCGATGGTGGCGAAATGATTCGTGCCGCCGCCGGACTCGGTGTAGGCCACAAAGGCCGCGTCCGTCGCCAGGTCCACTGCCGCAATCGGTGGACACATTTGATACAGCTCGACGCTGCTGATTTGCAGCCGCTGGCCGGCGAGCACGGTGTTGGTCACCAGGGCCACGTTCGTGGCGGCGCAGCGGAGGAGCAATGGCTCGGGCGCGGTGGCGACGGACGAGTTGGTGCTGCGGACGGGGGCGAGGTCGGGCAATTCCAGGTAAGGCGTGACCAATTCCACCGGCCAGTCGGGCGGCGCAGGCGCGTTGGGGATGATCATAACATCGCCGTGATACCCTCCACCGTTGTTGCGCACACTCACGCGGAACGCGAGCACCACCTGATCGCCCGGCTCGTTGGTTTGTCCGGTGAGCACCACGTTGTCGAGCACGAGTTCGTAGGCCCGCGTGTCGCTCGAGTTCATGAAAGTGCCGTAGCCGGGCGCGGCGTGATAGTCCGCCGGGTTCGGCGGCACGGAATACGGGTCAGTGCCGGCAAGATACTCCGCCTCGTCATTCTGGCCGTCGCCGTCCGAGTCCCGCTCCGCCAGCGGCCGGGCGGCCTGGTAAATCCAGCCCAGGTGCGGCTCGATGAGCGTGAACCCGGCCACGTTGCCATAGACGCCGTTGTTGTTCGTGCCCGCGCCGGTGTTGACGAACGACATCACGCCCGCCACGACCGGCGACGCAGCCAGGCAGTAACCCGTGTCCGGCAGCCGCGGATGGCCCGGCCAGAGAAACGCCGGTCCGCCGCTGTCGCCCGCCGCCGGAAAGAAATCGCAGACCGCCGCGTCGAAGTAACCCGACACCCCTTGCATTGAGTTGGTGCAGGGCCGCACCGGGTTGGCCGTTTCGTTTTCGCCCATGAAACTGAAGGCGCTCTCCGCGGCCGGCCGCCGGAACGCGTAGGATGGATTCAGACACGCGAATGCCCCATTGGTCCACCGGTCAAAGTCCATCAACCCCACCGACGCCGGCGTGGCGGGGAACACATTTGTCGGCGTGCCGTTCCCGGCAGTGGTGGGCACGCCGGCCGTGGCGTCGAGCATGTTCAAACCCGTGGCCAGGAAATCCGGATTGCCGTTGCCGCCCGTGTAGCCGTCGCCTTGCTCGCCGTAGCCGGCGATGACCACCCCCACTGGCGCGCGCAGCGGACTAGAGTTCAGCCGCGCGTAATTCGACACGCCCGCCACGCCGGTCGTCAGCCGGACGAGCGCCAGATCGTTGCCGAGCAAATACTGCTCCTTCGTCCAGCCCGGATGATTGGTGAAGCTGTCCACCAACAAAACCTGGCCATCGTCCGTTTCCACGCGGAGGTTCGCCGGCAACACGCCGCCGCCCGTGCCGTTCGTGCCCTGAAGCGCGTGCGCGCAAGTGAGCACCCAGTTCGAGGCCACCAACGTGCCGGACCAGGTCAGGAAATCCGGCGAACCATTGCCGTCCACATCCACCGGCGCGAGATTGCGCAGGCGGACGACGACCTGGTTGACGGCGGGATTACCCGGCTCGCGCCCCATGAGCGTGAGCACATCCTGGCCGGCGACATTCGTGCCAAACGCGCGGTCGGGAGCGGGCGTGACAATGGCCTGCGCCGGCCCGGCGGCCAGCACGACGATGACAAAGGCAAGAATGGGACGAATCATAGATTGGAGTTAGGTTGGGTTGGTTGGATGGGCTTCTCTATGGCTTGAACAGGCGGTAGAACTTCGTGGGCAACGTGGCCGGGACGACGACCGGGTTGGTCCAGCCGCTGGACGCGTTGGTCCAACTGCCCGTGCTCAGGCTCAGGCGCTCCTGCAGAATCCAGTTTGTGCCGCTGGGCGGCGTCCACCAAATCGTGGCCCAGCCGGGCGCGGCTTTGGTGATGTAGAGCGTCGGCGTGCCGGGCGTCTGAATGAGCGTCGGCAACGCCCAGAAACCACCGGTGATGGCGAATTGTCCACCGGTCATCGGCCCGCCGGCGTCGGGCTGCCCGATGGTGCCGGTGACGGCGTAAACGCCGCCGGTGCTTGAGCCCACCGCCGCTGTTAGTGGTGTGCCAGGGGATGGCCAGGGCGACCCAGCCCACAGCGCGGACGAGCGACCCGGGCGCACCGAGCACCAGGCGGGTCTTGGAGTGCGCCAAGCCTCTGGCGCTTTGGAACGGTGCGCATGCCGTTGGCGAATAAAAGGCGGCGGAGAACCGCCGCACTCCAAGACGCTTCGCGTCGGCGGGGCGAGTGCCAAACACTTGGTTCTTTGAGCCTTCAAGGCGTTGTTCACTCGTCGCGTGGAACTCCGGCCGTTCGACCGGGCTACCGGATGTTCATGATGGAATTCTTGACGGTGTCGTGTTTGTTCTTGAGCACGTTGCTACCGGAACGGAGCAGGAGGCCGACGTTGTCGCCGGCTTCGCCGCGGTCGAGGAGCTTGCGATGCTCTTGGGCCGGGCTGGCGGGCAGCGTGCCAGAACCAGACTGCGCCCGGAAAAAGAACTGTGGCCGGTATTTGTTCTGAAAGGGGGTGTGGCGACCGCCTTCCTCCTTCTTCGTGGCGCGAAGGAGCAGGCCGACGTTGTCGCCGGCTTCGCCCCGATCGAGAAGTTTGCGCCCCCCCGCCATCCGCACTTGCGTCTTAAGCGTGTCCTTGAGGCCGCTGGTGGCTTTCTCCACGACGCGCGAGCAGAGCTCGTCCAGTCCGTCAATGCGCAGGCGGAAGTTTGCGGGCAGCCATTCTCTTTTCTTGGGGCTGCCCCCCGCCATGCGCACTTGCGTCTTAAGCGTGTCCTTGAGGCCGCTGGTGGCTTTCTCGATGACCTTGCCGTGGGCCTTCATGCGCTCGCCGAAGGTCGCTCCCTGGCTCTGTTTGGGAACGGTGACGTTCATGGAGATGCGGTTGGGCATGCCGCCGTCAATCTTCATGCCCGTAAGGGGCGCGGCGTTGAACGGATCGAAATCGGCCGGCAGATCGCATTCGCCCACACAGACGACTTCGTGCAGGCCGAGGGCAGCGTTCCAATACGCGCCGCGATAAAGCCAATCAAGGCCGGTGAGCGAGGCGTTCACGGGCAGGCCGCCGCCGTCCACCAAGGGGTTGCCCTCGGCATCGAGGAAGCGCGGCTGACCGAAGTCGTCATAGTCGTAGCGTTCGAGCACGTTGCCCGCGGCATCGGTGAGGGCCAGCGCGTTGCCCAGTTCGTCGCTGAGGACGTAAACCGGCGTGCCGCCGGCGGGAATCACAATCCGCCCGGTGGAAGCGTAGGCGGCGGAAGCAGCCCCGCCCCCTGCCTGGGGCAGCGTGGTGTGCAGCGCGCCGTCACGCCATTCCTCGACGACGCAATCGGCCTCGGGATGGTGAACGTAGCGAGTGACCTGCGGGGCCAGCGGCGGTTCGGGATGGAAGGTGCGGGTGATGCGCCGGCCGAGTGCGTCGTAGGTGTAGGTGAACAGGGTCACGGGCGCGCCGTTGGAGAGCCGTTCGACGCGCACGAGCCTGTCGGCGTAATCGTAGGTGAGAAGGAATTCGCCCGTGCCGGTCTGCATGTGCACGCGGTTGCCGTTGGGATCGTAGAGGTATTCGCCAAACGGCGAGGCGGTGTATTGGTTCATCTGGAAGTCGGCCGGCTCGGGCAGGGTGGCGTCCATCGTGTAGGGCTGGGCGACGCCGTCCTCGATGACAACCTGGCGGTTGCCGTTGGGGTCGAGCTGGTATTGGCGGAAAGATTCACCGGCGCCGGTCTGGCGAACGCTTTGCGTAAGGCGGTCGAGCGCGTCGGCCTGCCAGCGGTTGGTCAAGAGTGGGCCGCCCTGGACGAAGGGCACGAGCTGGGCGCGCAAGGTCTTATTCTGGCTGTGGTCGTAGGCATAGCCGCGCTGGTCAATGACTGCGCCGCCCTGGGCACGGGCGTGGTTGACGCGCACTACCTGCTGCCAGCCGAAGTCGCCGGGCTGGTTGGGCGGATTGAGCGTGCCGTTCCAGTTGAGGCGGGTGTTGATGCCATTGGCGCGAGCGATGCGGCCGAGGCGGCCGGGGCCTTCGTAGGCAAGTGTGGCCAGCGGGGTCACGCGGCCGCCGGCCACGAGGTTGAGCGCGGTGGGCCGGTTCAAGGCGTCGTAGATGCTCGTCAGGCTGCGGCCCGAAGGCAGCGTGAGCGAGAGCGGGTTGCCCAGCGAATCGCACGTCTGGCTGAGAGTGAAGCCGTCCTGCGTGGCGGAGCGGCAGTTGCCGAGCGAATCCCAGGTGAAGCCGCAGCGGGAAACGTTGTTGCTGGCCAGCACGAGCAGCGAACGGCCGTCGTAGGCAAACGACTCGAACGTGGTGGCGTCCGCCACGCCGGGACCGGGCGTGATGTCGCGGCGCACGCAGCGGTCCAGCAGGTCGTAAGTGGCGGTGACGAGCGTGCCGTTGGCGTCGCGCGTTTGCGCGAGGTTGTCAAAGGCGTCGTAGGCGAACTGCGTCACGGTGCCGTCGGCATTGGTGACGGCCACGCAGCGATCCAGCGAGTCGTAGGCGTAGCGAGTGACGTTGCTGTTGCCGTCGGTCACGCTCAGCAGACGCGAGTCCTGGTATTCGACGTGCGTGGTGTGGATGGTCACGCCGGCCTCGACCGCGCCCTCGTAGTCGGTGGAGCGCACGCAGCGGCTCAGGCCGTCGTATTGGTAGGCGGAGTCATGGCCGCGCGGGTCGGTGACGCGGACGCAGTGGTCGCGTGAGTCGTAGGCGAATTGCGTGGTGTTGCCCACGTTGTCGGTCTCGCGGATGAGGCGGTCGCAGGCGTCATAGGTGCGTGTGAGGAGGAACGCCTGCTCCGGCCCGCCGAGGTCGGAGCGGTCCAACTGGCGGACGAGGGTGACGTTGCCCGCGGCGTCGTAGATGAACTCGACGCGGTTGGTGGCGGGGTCAGTGATGGCCACACAGCGTCCGGCGGTGTCGTAGGTGTAACGGGTGGTGCGGCCGAGGTCGTCGGTCTCGCTGACGAGCTGGCCGTTGGGCGCAAGGACGAAGGCATGGGTGGCCGCGCCGTCGCCGATGGGTTGACTGGTGAAGATGTCGAAGAACGGCTCCCAGCGGAGGACGCAACGGTTGAGGGAGTCGTATTCGTAACGGGTCTCGGCGAGGAGAATGTTGTGGGTGCTGCCGGGCACGTCGTTGGTTTCGCCGAAGTGGCGGACGCGGATGAGATTGCCGGCGCGGTCATAGGAGAAAAGCGTGACGTTGCCGGCGGCGTCGGTGGCGCGACGCAACTCGCCGAGGGCATGCTCCACGATTTTTTGTTTGATGGTAATCGCATCAATCTTGCTGACGCGGCGGAAGTCTCCCTTCCCGTCGTAATCCCACCGGTTGGTGGCGCTCAGGCCGGTGCCGGGGGCGGAGACCGTCGTGAAGAGCAGGCCGCGCTCGTCGTAGGTGCAGACGACCTGGTTGTGCGGGGCCTCGCCGCTGACGGCGCGCGGGCCTTCGCGGCGGATGAGATTGTTGTTGGCGTCCCAGGTGAGGCGGTTGGTGAGGAAGACCGTGCCTTGCTGGACGACATGGGTGACCTCGTGGCAGAGGAGCGTGGGGCGGTTGAGCGCGTCGAACTCGGCGAAGCTCGTCCACCACGGGTTGTTGGCGTCGAGCGCGCCGCTGGCGTCGCGGTTTTCGTGGTCCACCTGCACGAGGTTGTCATTGGCGTCGTAGAAGAAGCGGGTGGTGACGCGCTGGCCGCCGCCGGCGGGCGGCGATTGCGTCTGCACAACCTGATCCAGCGCGTTGTAGGCCCAGAGCGTGTCGTGGCCGCGGGGGTTGACGCAACGGGTGAGGTTGCCGCGGGCGTCGTATTCAAAAGTGGTGGTGAGATTCAGTCCCCCGTCGTCGCACACGGCAGTGGCCAGGTAACCGGCCATCGGGCCGTTGGTGTAGTAGGTGAAGGCGTCCTGGCGACGGCGGCCCTCGGCGTCGGCGGGCTGAACGCAGCGGGTCAGGCGGCCGCGGGCGTCGTAGTCGTAGTCGCAATAGATAATCGCGCCGCTCTTGCGGTCCGTGGTGCTGGTCTGGAGCAGGTTGCCATGGTCGTCATAGGTGGCGGTGGTGACGTTGCCGCGCGGGTCGGTGACGCGGGTGAAGTGGAAATCCTGCAATTGAGCCTTGCCCACGCCGCCACCACCGCCGAGGCGGGTGCTGGAGGTTTGCGAGTTCATCGTCACGCTGCCGCCGCGAGTGGTGGAATTTCCGCCGGAGCGAAGGCCTGGGTCCGGCGATCCAAATCGCGGATCATGCTCCAAACGCCAAACGCGCTCGGCAATGTCCGCCTGGCCGTCGCCGTCCAAGTCGCCCACGGCTACGGAGTGTTCCCGATGCACGCGCAGATCGCCCTTCTTGCGCGGGCTGGCCGCGGGGTCGAAGTCGCGCTCGTAAACGCAACGGATTTGGTCGCCGTCGGGCCAGACATAGCGGGTCAGGAGGGAATCGCGGTTCCACTCGAAGGCGGTTTCGTAATAGTCCGGGTCCTCGGCGCGCAGTTTGCCGGTGGGGCGGTTGGCCACGTCGGTCACCGGGCTGTTGGTGTCCGAACGGCCGGTGAACTGGCGGACGATTACGGGGCGATTGAGCGAATCGCAGAAGGTTTCGCAGACGTTGCCCACGCCGTCGCGGACCACGCAGCGGACGACGGCGTAGCGGTTGCTCGGGCTGGCCGTGACCACGCCGCGCCAGAGGTCCTTCTTTTCAATGCCGCGCTGGATCGAGGCGAGGGCGTCAAAATCAATCTCCGCCGGGTTGGTGTTGGTGTGGTAGGTGACCTGAAGCCAGGTCTGGCCCTTCGGGTCGGTGATGGAAGTGAGGTTGTGGTTGAGGCGGTCGTCGCCGGCGCCGCGGGAGTAGGTGTAGGTGGTGGTTTTGCCGTCCGGAAAATCGTTGCCGGTGGGCGTGTTGGTGACGGCGGGCGTGGTGACGCTGGCAAGGTCACCGGCGCTGCCGCCGGGGCTGCCGTTGGTGTGGTAGGCGTAGGTCCAGACCCGCCCGGTGAAGTCGGCGAGTTGCGTCAACAGACCGTCGAGGTTGTAGCTGAACGTGAAGGTGCGGCCGAGGGTGTCGGTGATCTCGGTGAGCTGGCTGCTGAGATTGTAGGTGAAGAGCATTTCGTTGCCGTTGGCGTCGGCGATGCGGGCGATGCGGCCGCCGGCGGGACGGACGCCGAAGTGGTAGAACTCCCAGAGGCCCTTGCCCGGGAATTCGAGGATGAAGTTGTCATTGGTCGCGTCCCAGCGGCCGTGCCAGAAGAATTCGTCGCGCGAGAAGGTGCCGTCGGCCTGGCGGAACATCACATCGCGCCGGCCCGTGCCGTCGCACACCGCGATGTCGTCGCCTTCGGCCTCGATGTAAAGGTTGTAGGAATGATCCCAGCCGTGCCCCATGGGTGTGGTGCGGCCCGTGCGCGAGCGGTAGGTGCGGACGAAGGCAAAGTCCAGCCCCACGCCCGGCACAACGACATCGCAGACCTGCAATCGCAGTTCGCCGGTGGCCGGCAGCAAATCGAGGCCGTCGCAGTCATCCTCGCCGCCGCGTAAAGCAAGCCGGGCCGCATCCTTCGAAGCTGCATCGAGGGCGGGCATGCTCAAGGCCACGGCCTCCGCAAACCCGTCGGCATCCAGGTCGCCGGTTGAAGCAACCGCAGAGCGATTCACCTTGTCGGCCAGTTCGGCGCCCGCCTTGAACTTGACGATTTTCTTGGCGCGCTCCGGGCTGGCGGGCGGCTCGGCGGGCGGCTCGAGCGACCGTTGGGCCAGCGGCGTGGGCTGGCCGGTCACGGTGAATGCCTTGGGCGCGCGGGCAACCACCTGGCCGTCCTCGATCCATTCCACATCGTAAACCCCTTCCGGGAGCGCCGGTGTCACGCACCGATACACCGCGCCGGGCTGTTCGGGGCTCGCAGGCACGGTCTGGCCGCCGATGCGCACCTGGCCGTTGGTGCCGAGGCATTGGCCGATGACAAACAAGTTCGCGCCGCCCGCTGCGGAGCCGATCGCCGGTTCGACGCGGAAGAGCGCCGGCTGCGGCAGGCGCACGCGGAAGAACGCGGCCTGGTCCGACGGCGGCACGAGGTCGTAGGTGATGGCGTTGGTGGCCGCTTGGACGGGTTCAAGCACGGCCCACGGCTGGCCGCCGCCGAGCGCGCCGGCGGTTTCCAGCGTGTAAAACGCGCCGGGCTGGACCTCGCCGGTCACAGTCAGCCGGAGCAGGGATTCTTGGGTCGCGACGGAAAGATGGACATTCGTCGCGCCCGAGCCATCCGCGAGGGTGCTCGAGTGGATGAGACAAAGGGCCGCGCAAGAAAAGGCGGCCCAGAGTTTCCTCCGGCAAGTTGCCGCCGGAGACGCGAGTAAATACAAATAGTTACCCATAGTTTTGTCTAACACGGAATGGAATGATTTTATTCAGAATCTCGGTTGATTCAAGTGTCCGGTTCGGTCACCGGGGCCTGCCCGCGCAAGCTCGCACACAGCCAGCGGGGCTGCCGGTCATGCGGTGCCGGGAGCTGGCGAGCCTACGGGATGCGCAGCCGGAAGAAGAGTTGGGGCGCCGCGCCCACCGGCACGCGGAAGGTGTTGGTGCCGCCGCTGCCGGTCAGGTTCGTGTAAACGCCCCAGTTGGTGGTCGCGAGGTCGGCATTGGTGAGCACGGTGTAGCTGATGCCGCTGGCGGTGGGGAAACCGGCCTCGAAATCCGCGCCGTCGGGCCGCGCGTACACGAACTGCGGCGGCGGCGACGGCCGGACCGAATTTGCTGGTGTCGCCGGTGAGCTGGTCGGTGGCGGTGGCGGTGAACCACCAGCCGTTCCAGTCGGCGGGCACGAGCACGCTGAAGGCCGCGTTGCCGGCGCCGTCGGTGATCACGTTGGTGCGGCCCACAAACACGTCGCCCTCGCCGTGGCCGCTGGGGTCGGCGGCGGCGTTACGGAAGAGTTCGATGGTGAAAGAACGCGCGGGCGTGGAGTGCAACGAACCGTTCAGCAGCGTGTTCGTGCCGACGACAAGCCCGAGGCTGATGGCTGGGAAGTTCTGCAAGTTGTTCGCCCCGGCGTCGGCATCGAACGGATCGTTGGGCGTCACGCCGGAGGGCGGGTCGGTTGGCGCGTCGAGGTTGATGCCCAGGGCGCCGTTGGCGGCGTTGGTCCAGGAAATTGTGGCGGCACGGGCGGAGCACGTCTCGCCAAGCAGGGCGATCGCCAGCGCGCCACCGGCGAGGCGACGCCAGTGGCGACTTCGAAGCGTCCGGGGTTTCACGCAGGACATGGACGTGCTGATCGAGTGAGCGTTCATGAGAATGAGGCTACGGTTTGAACAGGCGGTAAAACTTCGCCGGCAGTGTGGCGAGCACGACGACCGGGTTGGTCCAGCCGCTGGGCGAATTTGTCCAAGTGCCGGCGGTCAGGATCAGGCGCTCCTGTAAGATTCAGTTCGTGCCGGTGGCAGGCGTCCACGAGATGGTGGCAAAGCCCGGACTGGCCGGGGCGATGGTGAGCGTGGGTGCGCCGGGCGTCTGAACGGCCTGCGGCAACGCCCAGAAACCGCCGGTGAGCGAGAACAGTCCGCCGGTCATCGGCCCGCCGGCATCGGGCTGGCCGATGGTGCCGGTGATGGTGTACAGGCCGCCCGTGCTCGTACCACCCCCGCCGTTAATGGTGTGCCACGGGAGGCTGAAGCTTTGGGCGGGGGCGTCCCAGCACAGCGTGCCGATCAGCAGCCCGAGCGCAACGAGCGCCCGCCGGGGCTTGGACTGCGCCAGTCCGCTGGCGCTGTGAGGCAGCGCGCTAGCAGGTAAGCGGGTGGAAAGCGGCGGAGGACCGCCGCACTCCAAGACGCGTTGCGCCTTCGAGCCGTCGCGGCTGCTCGGCCGAGCGCCGCCGTTGGGTGCAGCCCACCGAGTTTGGGGCGCGGTGCCGACCACCGCTGCAGAAATGATGCGGGCGTTCATTGGTCACCTCCGTTTCGCGCCGTCGCCAGGGTGCGGACCAGTTGCTTTAGCTCAGCCAGTTCGGCCCGCAGCACGGCGTTTTCGCGGCGCAGGTCGGATGTTTCCGACTGGAGCTTCTGGTTCAACCCCTGAATCGCCGCCAGGGCCACACCGTCGGCGTCCACGGTGGCGATGTGCTTGTCGTCCGGGCCGACGCCAAAGGCGGCATGGAAATCCTGCGCCATGGGCCCGATGTGCCGTGCGCCCGCGTCGTCCTTGTAGTTCCACTGACTCACCGGCAGCGTGGCCACCTTCTCCAACACCTCTTGGGGGTTCACCGGCTGGAAGTTTTCCTTCGCGTTCCGGTCGCTGCTGCTCACGAACGTGCCGTTGACCGTCAGCCCCGAGGCGTTGAGCAGCATCCGCTGCACGCCACCCACGCGAAATGCCATCTCATCACTGGCCAGGTAGCCAAGCTGGCCGGGAGTGCCGCTCGTGGTCTCGAAGTTGATGGCCCCGAGATAGGTGGGCGATGCCGTGTTGTTTCTGAGCGTCAACACCGCGCCATTGACGCTGCCCGTGGAGGTCAGGAGTATGGCGCTCTGAGCGGCGACGGCTTCCACCTGCGCCCCGGGGCTGGTCGTGCCCAGGCCGAGGTTGCCGAAGCGGCTCAGGAACATGAGCGCGCTGCCCCCGGCTCCGGCGTTGCCGGTCGTGTCGCTGTGGCTGCCGCCTTTGAACCAGGCGAAGTCGTTGCCCGAACGGAAGTAGGTGGTGGCGCTTTGGACGCCGATGCCGTATTCGGTGTTCCAGAGGTTGATCATTTGGCGGGTCTGGTTGCCGAAGCTCAGGCTGGTGTCGTTGTTCAGGCGCACGCCGCCCGAGGCGCGGAGCGAGAACTGGTTCTCGGCAGTCGAGGCGAAGTCGGCGTCCTGAGAATCGGCCCAGACGAAGGCGCCGGTGTGGTTGGCTTTGGCGCGGCGGCCGGCGGCGAAGGCGAAGGCGGTGGCGACATTGCGAAACCCGCCCGGGATGGTGGCACCGCCGCCGCTGGCGGTGTTGAACTCGCCGCCACTGATCGTCGCACTGCCGCCAAGTGCTTCGTTATACCAACCGCCGCCCACAGTCGCACTTTGGCCGCTGGCGATGTTTTGAAGGCCGCCGCCCACGGTCGCCCCGCCGCCGCTGGCGATGTTTTCGGTGCCGCCGCCCACGGTCGCAAATTCGCCGCTGGCGGTGTTTACATCGCCGCCGCTGACGGTCGCAGCCGAGCCGCTGGCCAAGTTGGCCCAGCCGCCACTCACGGTCGAATCCAGGCCGCTGGCGATGTTTTGAAGGCCGCCGCCCACGGTCGCGAGGTTGGTGCTGGCGAGGTTGCCCCTGCCGCCGCCCACGGTCGCAGCATAGCCGCTGGCGGTGTTGCCCAAGCCACCGCTCACGGTGCCGAAATCCCCCAACACCCGGTTGGTGTAAGCGGTGCCGGACCAGTCCCCCGCTCCGCCCCCGGCGATGGTCGCGCCCACGACGGTGTTCGACACGTAATTGCCCGCGTAGCCGCCGATGAGGTTGGGGGCGTTGTTGGTGTTGGGCTCCAACCTCAACACCCGCTGGTTGTTCACGCGCACCTCCAACGGCTGGTTGTCCGTCGTGCCCAGAAAGTGGGTGCCGGGGACCGCGCCCAGGTTCCCGCCCAACAGCCAGACCTGGTTGGTCCGTGCCACGTTCGCGCCCAGCCTCGCGTCCGGCACCGTGCCGCTGGTCAACTGGCTGGCGTTCAACCCCGTCAACCCCGCCCCGCTGCCGGTGAAACTGTTCGCGGCGTTGTTGAACGTGACCGCGCCGGAGTAGGTGCCGCCCAGGCTGGGGCCGGGCAGCAAGCCGCTCAACTGGCTGGCCGGCAGCGTGCCGGTGAGGTTGCCCGCGGTGATCGCGTAGGGCGTGGCCGTCAGCGGTTGACGTGGACTCAGCGTGGTGAAGCCCAGCAGGTTGGTGCGCAGGGCGATTTCGAGCCAGCGATTGGCGCCGGTGAACTGGTTGCCGAAATCCAACGCGACGCTGAACAGACCGTTGGTGACGCCGACGGGGCTGACCGTGAGCGTGCCGCCGAGCTGGTTGCCGCCGCTGGCGGCGTCCCAGAGGCTGAACTGCATTTCCGCCAGCCCGGTGTAAGGCCCCCCGCCGGCGTCCAGCCGGCCTTGGTAGGTGAAGGCCGTGCCCTGGGCGAGGCAGGTTGCGGGTTGGACGGCAAGAAAGAGGGCGGACAACAAGGCCAGCCCGCCGAGGGTGGTTTGGATGGTGGTTTTCACGGTTTTCACGGTTCATGCTTTGTTGATTTGACTGGTT
The DNA here is from genome assembly GCA_011525685.1 of Verrucomicrobiia bacterium. GTDB lineage: Bacteria > Verrucomicrobiota > Verrucomicrobiia > Limisphaerales > JADLHS01 > WYBW01. Next base: position 5,208 of record WYBW01000043.1, on the reverse strand, counting down.
CTTGGTATGGGAAACAGGCGTTTCAGGGTTTGAACAGGCGGTAAACTTAGTGGGCACCGTGGCAGGCACGACGACCGGATTGGTCCAGCCGCTGAGCGAGTTGGTCCAGGTGCCCGCCGTGAGGCTGGGGCGCTCTTGGAGAATCCAGTTCGTGCCGGTGGCGGGCGACCACGAGACGGTGGCAAAGCCCGGGCTGGCTGGCTGGATGGAGTGAACCGGCGCCGAAGGCCGGCGCGACGGTGAACGGGCCGTTGCTGACAGTCGTTCCAGTGTTGGTCACTGGCCCCGCGGCCTGTGTGCCGCCGCTGTGCAGCCGGCCCTGGTCGGTGAACGCCGCGCCCCGGGTCTGAATGGCTGCAGGCTCAAGGCTCAGGGCCGAAAGCAACGCCAAAACGGCGAGCCCGCGGCAGGCTGCATTTGGATTCCGAGGATGACGTTTCGAATTTGGCACCATGAGAGGTGTTGGCGGAGTGCTCCGGCGAGTGTTTGCGGCGCCGGGCTGCATTCGGGTGTGTTGATTCATCGAGTCAATCGCGCGCGGCCGCTGTAGTTGAGCAGTCTCACGGGTTTGTTGATGCGTGCGGGCGCCACCTGGTTGCCGCCGCGCAACAGGAGCGGATCACCATCCTGAATGGCGTCCAAACCTTGCGCCACGGTCGGCCACGGGCCGCGACTGTCCACGCCCGGCTGGCGGCAACCGTTGGGCGAGGGATTCGTGTTGGCGGCGTCCACGTGGTTGGGCGTGATTTCCACGGCCAGACAGGCGCGATGCAGATTGGCGCGTTCGCTGGCGGTCCATCCAAGGTTGATGGCCGCCTGCCGCAGGGCGACGTACAGGTCCGTATAGTCGGCGGTCGAGGTGAGCAGGTTGGCATTTACCTCGTAGAACAGAGCCACGACTGGGTCCATGCCACGGGAGCTAATAGTGTAGCCGCGGAACGTTCCGCCGTCGGTGAGCAGGAAACAAAGCTTGTTGATGATGCCGGAGTTCGAGTGGACTCCCCCAGAGTCGTTTGCACTGGAGGGATTGTTGGTCGGGGCCCTAACAAAGGCGCTGCCCAGCCAGTCCGGGTCACTGAAGAAGGTCGGGTCGGACATGCTGCGGATGGCGACTGTGGAGATTGTGGAGATGTCCTCGCCGATCCGCCAGCGTTGCGGGGCAGTGTCGTTGCCGGCGCCGTTGATCTGATCCACGAACTCGCCCCAGATGTCGGAGAACGCCTCGTTGATGGCGCCGGAGGCGTTGGCGTAAATCAAGCCGGACTCGAATTGCGTGACCCCGTGCGTGAACTCGTGAGCCACCACGTCGTCGGCGGCCCAGCCCTGGCCGAACACCATCAAGCCTTCCTCAATGCTCTGACCCGGGATGCTGGTGAACGGGGGTTCGGGCAGGCTGCCGGTCCAGGAGGCGTTCGCCCACGGGCAGGATTGGCCGCTGAGGCACACGCGCACCACGGCAAACAGCGGTTTGTCGCTGCCGCCGATCCCGCGGCGGCCGTGCTTGCTCCAATAAAAGTCGTAGGTGTCCCCGAGAAAGTTGAAGGTGTTGTCCACTTCGCCATCCCCGCTGGCGGGGCCGAATTCAACGCGCGATGGCAGCGGCAACGGCAACGGCGGCAGCGGCGGCCAGAGCGAGTTGTTGTCGGCGTTGAAAACCGAGCGATAAATGGCCCCGCACACGAGACTGTACTGAAACAGCCGCTCGCCTGTGACGGCGTCCACAAACATCCGCAAATGCAATCGGTCCAATGGCTCGGTGTAAACGCGGAGGTCATAAGCGAGGCGGGTCGCGCCGCCGAGGCCGAGCAACTCCGGCACAAACCACGTCAGTTGCGGGGTGGTGGTTCGCAGCGGCAGGCTCGGCGCTTCCGGTGCGGCGGCTGCCGTGGCTCGCGCCGCCGCCGTGGCCGGTCCGAGCAACGGTTCGGTGGGCCGGAGCAGGGGGCCGCGTGCTGTTTGGTTCACCAAATACTCGATGCCGCCCGCCGCGCCGAGCTGGGCAATGACCTGCCCGCCGAACACGGGCACATCCTCCGACCGTTGGCGCAACTTGACGTAGCTCCGCCCGCCCGAGTCCCGCGTGCGCTCGTGATCAAACTGCACGGCGCCGTCGGCCAGTCCCAACGCGGCGGCATGGTCATTCAGAAACGACCGCACCCGTGTCTCCGCGCTGGCAGCCGCGCCCCCCTGCTCGACCCGGAACTGACCTCCAGGGGGAGCGCTCAGATGGCGAATCAAACCATCCCCGGTGAAGACCAGGTGCGGCGCCGCTTCGTCCCCGCTCGCGCGGCTCGCGGGCGCGGCGGGCCGGGAGATTTCGAGCGCCGCCAGTACCCGGGCCACTTCGGGTCGGAGAGAGCGTTCCGCCGCCGTCGCGGCCGTGAGACCCGCGCAGGCCAAAGCCACAACGCAATTGCGAAGTTGAGAATGCAAACGCAGTTTCATGGCGGGGTTCATTGCAGGTTGACCAGCACGAGCACCAAACCCCGACCTTCGTCCAGCCGGCTCATGGCTTTGCCGATGACCGCCCCGGGTGAACGCGTCGGATCGTTCACTCGCATCGCGTGGCCCGGCGTGTCGGAGGTGGTCAGCAAGTCGCCCGGTTTGATGGCGCCAAAGCTCGCGTCGGCGCGGGCATACACGCGGCCGCTCAGCGCCACCTCGCGTCCTCCAGCCAGCAGCCCCTCCTGTCGCAACGTGAGGCCGGGGCGTACGCCATTGGCGCCGCTGACGATGCCCGCCACGCGCGTGTCGTAGGCCCGTTCGCTCACCTTGAGTTGTCCGGGTTGATCCTCGTCAATGATTACCACGTCGCCCGGCTCGACCTCGCGCGGCATCTCAAACGGCTCCGCCAGGTCGGCGCCGCCGATGATGTTGAGCACATTGACGTAGGTTTCGCCGTTGCTGGACCAGCGCAGGGCGATGCGGTTGCCCGTGCTCTTGGTGGCCAGCGCGCCGCCGCTCCACCCAAAGAGCACCGGACCGTCAATGTTGGTGCTGGCGAAACTGCTGTACCAGCCCACCCCGTGGTTGCGGTCCGTGCCGCCGCGGAAATAGATGTCATAGTCATTGATGTGCGTGTGGCCGCCGACCGCCAAGACCGTGTTGGACAACGTCGTGGCGTTGATGCCGACGCCGCCGCTCGCGCGAATCAGGAACTGGTTGCTGCGCGTGGTGGCGGTGTTGGTGTTCTGGGAATCGGCCCAGACAAACGAACCGGGATGCAGTGCCTGCGCGCCGCGACCGGCGGCCAGACTGTAAGCGCCCGCGGCCACATTGTTGGCGCCCCCGGGGACCGTGGCAAAGTCACCGCCCACTCGGTTGGGCTCGTCGGAGAGACCCGCCACACTGGCCAATCCCCCGCCGCCAATCGTGCCGCCCCTCACTCCGTTGCTGATGACGTTGTTGGGGGCGCCGAACTGGACATTGAGCGATTCCTGAACGGACCCAAACGGCGGACTGGCAAACGTGGGCGTCCAGCGCACATTGCCCTCCCATCGCGCCGTCCCATCGGTGTTGCCGGCGACCAGGGGCGCGCCGACCGCCGGTGGTCCGGGGATCCGCAGGCCCTGGGCCTGCACCGTGCCGGCAAAGGCGGCGTTGCCGGCGCCGTCGTCCAGCATGTTTCGCCAGAGCGGCTGGCCGCCGGTGTTGGTGAGGGTGCCGACGCGTCCGGAATTGTCCACACCGAAGAACGAGCGATTGGTGTTGGCGGGAATCTGTCCCCAGGCCGCGCCGGAGGGATTGAACATGCCGAGTTGCAACGCGGACCACGAATTCAGGATAAAGCCGCCGCCCGGATCGTTGAGATTGCGCACGCGCACGGCGGCGTCGGGGGCGGCGACTTCCAGCCGGGCGCCGGGAAAGGTTGTGCCGATGCCCACGTTGCCGTTGGTTTCGAAGGCCATCCGCACGGCGCCGGCGGTGGCGTCGCGCACCAAAAGCTTCCCCGGCCCCTCGCCGTTGCCCGAGCCCGTGGCGATGGTGTTCCAGATTCGCCCGCCGGTGCTGCTGTTTCCCACGTTGATCCAGGTGCCGCCCGCATGACTGCCATTGAGAGTGAGCAGGCCCTGCGCGGAACTGGCAATCGTCTGGCTGTTGGAGAAAGTGTTGGCGGCGTTGAGCCGGGGCACGACGGCGGGCAACTGCGATTCGGCCACGGCCCCGCCGAATTGCGCGGCGCGCACGGCGTAAGGCGTGGCGTTGATTGGCTGTCGCGGCGAGAGCGTGGTGAACGCTCCACCGCCGTTGGGGCGCACGCCGATCTCCAGCCAGCGCGGATTGCCGGTGAACACCCCCGCGCCGAAATCCAGCGACACAGTGAACAGTCCGTTGCTGACCGCTGAGGCGGTGTTGGTCAACGGCCCGCCGATCAGCGCGCCGCCGCCGGCGGAATCATAGACTGCAAATCGCAAATCGTAGAATCCATTGACCGGCGCACCGCCGGTGTTCAGCCGGCCTTGGTAGGTGAAGGCAGTGCCTTGGGCGGTCAGGTGGGTTGCGCCGGCCAACAGGGTGGCCAGTCCGAGGAGGAACGAATGTATTTTGTGGGATGTCATCGGGCTTATTCGTTGGTATTGGATGGTTGGTTGTTGGTTTGGGATTAGGGTTTGAACAGGCGGTAGAACTTGGTCGGCACGCTGGCCGGGACGACGATCGGATTGGTCGAGCCGCTGGGCGCGTTGCTCCAGCCACCCGCGCTCAAGCTCGGGCGCTCTTGGAGAATCCAGTTTGTGCCCGTGGACGGCTTCCACCAGAGCGTGGCCCAGCCGGGCGCGGCGTTGGTGATGGAAAGCGTCGGCGCGTCGGGCGTCTGGATCACCGTCGGCAACGCCCAGAAACCGCCGGCCAGGGAGAACGTCCCCCCGGTCATCGGCCCGCCGGCATCGGGCTGGCCGATGGTGCCGCTGACGGAATACACGCCGCCGGTGCTGGTGCCACCGCCACCGTCAATCGTGTGCCAGGGGATGCTGAACTGCTGTGCGTGCGCGGTTGAGAGTTGAGGGATGAGGGTTGCGAGCAGAAGCAGGGCGAGCAGCGCAAAGCTGTAGCGCAGGTTTCCAACCTGCCGTGTCGCCGACTTCCAATCGGCAGGTGCCGGCGAATGCCAGCGCGTCCGAAACGAGCGGTGCCCCCGCAGGTTGGAAACCCGCGATACAGCAGACTGGAAGTCTGCGCTCCCGGGGCGGGATGAATCCCGCGCTCCGG
>WYBW01000042.1 GCA_011525685.1 Verrucomicrobiia bacterium | reverse complement strand
GACCAAACGCGCCATGAATCTGCTCGTCGTGGGCAGACAACTCACCGAGCGCATCATCCTGCCCGCCCTCGCCGCTTGAAAATTATCGTCTCAAACCTGCACGATCCTCACAAGTGAGGGACTAATCAGGACGTGGTGCGTTATCGGCGATGACTCGGACGGTCCTTGCGGCTATGCGCCTACATGAGGCGGCCGGTTGTGAGCCCTAATCCAACTTCGATCTGGCTATTCAACCGATTGAATTACGTTCGCGTTGCGATGGGTGGCGCCCTGCTCTTTTGTGAGCATCCCAGAATCCCCGTATCCCTTCAGGATGCCGAATACCTGACCCATACCTGACCATTGATATTTCGGTCCGATCGCCGGCTTGCATGAGAAAAGAGAGGGGTGGGGGGGACAGTAATAAAGTATGCACTAGCTCCGGAATCCGAATGCCGTCTGGACTCCCCACGCTCTCCATCCCCCCTCGAACTCGAGTTTTCTTCCAATCATGAAAGCGACAATATATGCATTCGCCTTGTCCGTGTTCGGAGTATCAGCTCCTGCTGTCATCTCGGCCGCTGTTTCCAAGACCATTATACTCGCGGCGACGGCTGATTTTCCGATTCTCAAGGTTGACAATTTCGCGCAGACTCGCATCGAGCAGGGTAAGGCGGTGATTTCCGTCGATGGCGACATCACAGGTTTCGCCTTCGGCATGGCTCAGACAAGGTTCCAGGGAGTAGACGGCCTCTATGACGTAACGATCACCACTGTGCAGGACGGCGATGGTGTGTGCGAATACTTTCTGCGGGTGGGAGCTAAGGACACTGACATATTCCGGCAGACCGGCATGAAGGGCGGCATGATGGAAGATCATACGTGGAAGCGACTGATTATACGCCGAGGCGAACTAATCGGTGTGGCCGGCAATGGCAGCGATTCGGCGCAGAACGCACCTGGTAAGGGCCCGCGAGGTTTTCACATGGCGCATGGTCGCTGGTCGAAGCTGGCCTTGGTGCGGGTTGGCGACGCACCCGGCAGTTGATCCGACAGGCAGTTCTCAGGCCGCTCGATGGCGGCATGTGAACGCCTACGAGTTGCAGCAGCGGATCCTGATGATCGCCGCAGACTGCAGCAGCCATGACACTTAGGTGGTGCCCCGCGGACCGCCTGTGAGATACCATGTTCAATCTGTTGAACTACGGGCTCCTTGCGTGCGGTGCCTGTCTTCGTTGAAAAGTGGGAATTCGGTCTCCGGAATCCAAGAGGAGATGCGAAGCCTTCCTTTAAACGCTTATCGCGAATGAGCCAAATTGCGGTCCCACCATGATTACCAGAAAACAATTTCTAAGGACTTCCTTGTCTGCCGGACTGGCAATGGGACTGCAGCCTCGCTTGAACATCATGGCAGCGCAGCGTGGTGCGTTTCCGGTCAAATCCATTACCGATGGAACCAAACAGCATTGGATGGGGTATTACGACAAGTGGCAAGTGGATCCTACTGGGCGTTACGCAGTGGGCAACGAGGTGGATCTTATTTTCCGATCTCCAACAGTCGAGGATGTTTTGAAGATAGGTTTGATCGACCTAGAAAACGGCAACACCTGGAGGCAAATTGGCACGTCAACCACCTGGAGTTGGCAGCAGGGCTGTATGCTTCAGTGGATTCCAGGAAAGCGCGATGAAGTGATCTGGAACGACCGCCATGGCAGCAGTTATGTCAGCCGTATTTACAACGTGCGAACCGGAAAGATGAGAACCTTGCCGCGTGCCATCTATACGCTCTCTCCCGATGGCTCGTTTGCCCTTTGCGTGGATATGGACCGACTGCAGTTCTACCGTCCCGGATACGGGTATCCTTTGATCAGCGATCATGATCTACGGGCGAAGGCGCCCGCCGACAAGGGCGTCTACCGCATGAATTTGAATTCAGGCGAGTCACGGCTAATCGTTTCTCTCGCCGAGATCGCGGAATTACCCCGGCCACTGGGTTCGGTTTCTGGGCACCATCACTGGTTCAACCACTTGCTGATTAACCCGAGTGGGACGCGTTTTATCTTTCTCAACCGCTCTCGGCCGCGGGCCTCCATAGAGGAAATGAATGCGTTTCTGGAGAAAAACCCAAAATGGCAACGACCCGGCTTTACCCCTCACCATTTGACCCGGGCCATTACGGCCAGCGTCGACGGAAGCGATACGTATGTCTTGAACGACAGCGGCACGTTTTCCCACTTCATCTGGAAGCGAGATGATGTGGTCACGGCTTGGGCGACGACCGAGGACGGCGGCAGGGCCGCTTTCTATGAATTCACCGACAAGACCAAGCGACACTCGATGTTAGACAACGAGGCCATGCCTATGAACGGGCACAACACCTACGTGCCCAACACAGATTGCGAGTGGATCCTCAATGACACGTACCCGGCACCACATGACAGCAAGCAGACCTTGTATCTCTATCATGTTCCAACGCGGCGCAAGGTCGTGCTGGGCCGCTTCTTTCAGCCCGCGAAATTTCAAGGTGAGCTGCGCTGCGACCTGCATCCGCGTTGCGATCAACAGGGGAGCCGCGTTTTCTTCGACTCGACGCACGAAGGCGCGCGACGTCAAATATATTGCGTGGACATTAATGCGGTTGTGCGTGGGGCAAATCTCTGAACGAGTTGACATTCACGGCGCCGTTGAAGCCAACTTGGCGGCGATAAGCCCAAAGCCGCTGGCACTGAGAATGGGGATTCTCGGGCTTTCGGCGGAAGGCAATATTCCCGATGACAAAACTCCACACAAAGCGCTCTTCCGTGATGGGCTCACTTGCCGTATTGCACGTGTCAGTATTTGCCCATAACATTACCGTCGGGACAACTCAGATCGCCATTCCCGCACCTTCAGGCTACGCACTGGTGACCGACGACATGCAACCATTCGCCAGTGCAGCAACCAGATATGTGCCACCCGAGGCCCAGCAATTCGCCCTATTTCTTCCCGATGCGGCAATTTCAGTAGCAGCAACCGGAGGCATGCCACGTTCGGCGCGTCGCCTTTCTGTTCAGACCCCAAAGGGTGCAATTAAGGACACAATATCCGAGGCCTTCTTCACTACCTATAAGCACATTATCAGAACGCAGATTGACGGTGTTGCAAAGTCGCTTTCGTCAAAGAAACCGGATGCCTTGAATAAACTCATTACTCAAGCTTCGACCTCCGATTCTGTCGAAAGAATGGAGATTTTGTCTTCGACAATCATTCCATTCCCACTGCATCATGAGTCTGCAAAGTCCGTTGCTTATTCAAGTTTGATTCAGACGTCTTATCGAAGCAAACCAGGTTCTTCCGTTGTTCATGAATATGTGGCGACAGTGACTTCCATATATCTTTGTCGTAAAATGATTAACCTGGTGGTTTACGCCGAGAAGAGCGGGCTCGAATGGTCGCGTGCCGAAGCGAAGGAGTGGGCTGAAATGGTACTCGCGGCGAACCCTGAGAGCAGCGTTATGGCAAGCGGTGGACACACGCTGGCGGAAACGGTAGTTTACATCATTGGTAGTGGTTTTGCAGGGATTCTATGTTATGTGTGGTGCACTAGAGCAGGAATATTATCGGTGAAGTTTCGGAGGTAATGCCCGCACGGTGATCCGATGTGGTGCGGAAGTGGCATGGGCGTCCCGCCCATGGATGACGCTCCCGCCTTCGCAAGCTACGGCGGGACCAGCCGCGACGCAACATAGGCAGGATGCGTGGGCATGGGCGTTGTCAAGTTGTGTTAAATAGAACCAACCGAGCGACCAAACGCGGAAGCTCGACCTTGTCCCATGCTGATCACCGAAGAAGCTAAAGTTAGATTCATGGAATATGGATACCTTGAGGAGGAAGTGGCTTTCGATACACCGATTTGGCGCGTCCAATGGGCTGTTGCCTCTATGAAGAATACTATTGTTCTTGGAACGAACATTGTCAGCGCGCATACGCATCAAGGCTTTTCTGTCGGCGGGAATCCTGCTTTGTCTTTAGGTGAAAGACGGTTTCATCGGAAGCTGCTAGGGTATGGCTCCGACCGCCTGTTACCGGATCCAAGTCGACATATTCTCCCGTGACTGGATCTAGACGAGTCACTGTGAATATGCCTTTCTCATCCTCGAGATTGATTGTGACGCTGCCTGCAACGGGTGCGTAGATAACCCACTCGCCCTTGCCCCGCAGGCAGAGGTTGGGAGTCGATACGAACTCGAACCGCGGTTCAAGAAATTGGAACTGCGTGTGCTTGGTAAAGAAACGAATGAGCGCGGCTATCTGGTCGCCTCCCGGTCGTCCTCCATTATCGGGGTCGAACGTCATGCCTGGAAAATTATAGACAGAACTTCGAAATCCGGCCGAGAAATGTCCCCCAGCCATCACGATTCTCCAAGTGTGCCGCCGGAGAAGATTCGTCGTTGAGTTTATGCCACGCTTCGTCATCCCATCCCATTCATAGCCGTACTCGCCGACCACGATTGGCTTTCCCAGCATCCGGGCGGCCAGCACCTTTTCATCCAAGCCGTCTCCAGTGCCGTCAAACACGGTGGCCTCGACCTTGCGCTCACGACCGTGCTCCTGCAGTATCAGGAGGTCCAACTCCGGTGCGTTTCCCAAGTGAACGAGATACTCCATCATGGTAACATACGGGTGCACGGTGACAGGGTGAAGGTAGGGATCGAGTCGCTTGACGAGGTCTGCAGTTTGGCGCGCCCACTGAATGTCGCCCGGGACGTCGAGACGGTATGTTCCATCGGGATACGTCTCGAATTCATTCGCCAGCGTCCAATAGAGCAGATTATCGAATGCAGAGTATCTTGCTATTAAGTATCGCAGCCAGGCTTCCTCCCGTCTTCGCGTCCACTGTTTGGGATCGGGCATCGGAAGTCCAATCGGTGAGTAGTAATTTTCCATTATCATCTCGACGCCGAGGCCGTGTTGTCGCAAATCGTGCATGAAGCGATCCAGTCGCTCGAAATACTCGGGGTTGAAGCGATCCAGATCGGCAGCTTCCGGCGTTCCGCCCCATGGCCATCGATTGGAGAAGCGTGGGTCGTTGGATCTGGAAGCCTGGATGCGAACGTGGCTGAATCCTTGTGCAGCACGTCGTTTCAAGTAGGGGAGTACTTGAGTCTCCCGATCCAGCCAAAGGAGCGAATATGCAGTGTCGCCCGCGTGGAAAAAGGGTGAACCATCCGCCCATTGGAAGACCGCGCGGTCCGTCCGAAGAGCGATTCCACTGGGGCTCGACGATGGCAGGGAATTCGGCACCATCGTCACCCGCAGCATTCCCTTGGATGCGGAACGGGTAACCTCCAGAGCGAAGGATGATGTAAGGGCTGGAGTATGGGGCTCGGCAACGGTGTGAATCCACCATATGCCGGGCTCATCGAATGAGGCACGAATCATCCAGACCCCTGGCCGCTCGCAAAAGCCGGGAAGTTTTAGTTGCCTTCCAGTCGGGGACTCGAGATTTGCCCAGAATGCGACATCAGTATAAGGATTCGCGTAGTCGCTCGAGTTTCGCAGCCGCAGTTCCCATGGTTCATTAGCCCTTACGCTTGCAGCCGGGCTCACATCCTTACCACCATATGCGGCCCGGACGGCGGTCACAAATTCCGACCGAATCGTCTGAATCCGGGCAAAGTCGTTGTCTTGAACGAGCACTATACCGACGACGCCGCTATCGGGGTCTCCCCAGGCAAATGCGCCGCTCGAACCACCGTGTGCAAATCCTCCATGTCGCAAGGACCACCCGAGCCCCCGATTGGGCGCATGCTCCTTAAGCATAGCCCGAATTGTTTCGTTTCTCAGAGCACGACTTTCACCGTCGATGAATTGCTGATAAAACTTTAGCAGATCTCGTGCAGTGCAATACAGCCCGCCGTCCGGCATTCCGTTCACCATCTTTTGCGCAGGATCGAAGCGGTGAAATTCACTTCTCCGTCCATCCTTCAGTCGATATACAACCGCAGTCCGTTCGGCAAGTTGAGGAGGCATCTCCAAGGCAAAGGCGGAATCGTTCATCCCCAGCGGAGCGAGCAGCGTCCTCCTGACGAATCGGTGGTAGGGTTCCTGCGCTACAACCTCGATGAGTCGTCCAAGCACGTAATACGCGGCATTTGAATACTGCCCCTTTGTTCCAGGCGTGAACAATAGCTCCGCCTCGGCGATCGAAGGGAGCACTTCTGCCAGCGTTCGGTCATGCCAGCCTGGGGAGAAAATGTCCCGGCGATGAGGCGGGTTTTCCACGATGCCGCTTGTATGCGTCAACAGTTGTTGGATCGTTATGGTGTGTTTGCGACCATTGGAGTCAACTTGCTCGCCAAATTCCGGCAGATACTTCGTGACTGGATCGTGGAGAGCGAGTTTTCCGGTTTCGACGAGTTTCATTACAGCCGCAGCCGTTACGGGCTTAGTAATCGAAGCAATCCAGCACACCGTATCCGCGGAAAACCGGGTCCTTTGTGTGAGATCCGAAAATCCATACGCGGCCTCCCGCAGCACCTGTCCATTGCGCGCCACAAGCACTACGGCACCAGGAAACTCGTTCTCTGCGACCCCGCGTTCGATAATTCCGAATGCCGCGTCCAAAGCACGAGCATCGAGCGGAGTGATTGATGGTTCCGGCGACGCTACGCGATCGCCTTTGGCAGCAGCGGTTGTTGCGCTGGCGTCAAGGCTCACGACAATACCTCCGGTGAACAGCGATGCCGCGTATAGAACTATCCGATTCCATCGGATTGAATTCCTCGCGAAGCTGTGACTTTGCTCGCCACAAGGCTGATTGCGTTCTTGCATGTCAAATATGGAAGTCTGGCTTGGTCAGTGAGATGGCATGACCTTCGGCGTCAATGGTGTGAATTGAGCGATGGAATGTTTGCCCTGCCGAGAGTCGTGGCACCAGAAGCGAATCCGTTGCCCCGGGGTGCTCCTTCGTTTGAGCGAGCTGATGGGTCTTGCAGCCAAGGTCAACGTCTGCACCACGCCGTTGACTGACACGGCGAGAGCCCCGCCCCCAAGTCTGGCGTCACGATCTCCGCCTCCGAGCGTTCGACGCAACTCGTGTCTTCCATCGGCGTCGACGCACAGGAACTCCACTGTATGACCCGGCTGCATACAACATGCTACCCTAGGCGCTGCTTTCTCGACAAGTGGCAACCTTTCCGTGCCCTTCATGCGGTTGCCGGGCACCGCCACTTTGACAACATGCGCTGCTCCCTTCCGTAGACGCTGCTGGCGCTGGCTCGGCCGCATGAGTTCGAATGGTAAACGTACTGAATCTGACAAGTCTGGATAGCACGGGCGGCCAGATGTTCGCCCCGATACAAGTGCGGGATACTGTCATCAACGATCAAGCATGACACTCCTATGATTGGCCAGCAATGGAACTGCGCGGCTCGGGAGAGGAATCAGTAGCGCTGCAGTCGCCGCGTTGGCGACTGCGCGCTTGCTGACGGGCAAATGTTCAGAACTCTACGTTTGCGCTTAGTCGCCATGTGCGCGGGGCGATGGGTCGCCATCTTCTTATCAATCCGTCGGCCGTGACTTGAGTGTAACGTGGCGTCTGGTCGTCGAAGAGATTCGAAACGTTTAACTGCATGCTCATACGGTTAAATACCGGAACGTTGGAAAAGCGATAGCCGAGCAGAGCATTAGCCTCCCAATATGAAGGGCCATGGATAAATTCTCCTGTAATGGCCCGTCCGACTATGTTTTTGCTCTGGTGCCGGTATCCGCCTCCGATAAATGCCCCTTTCAGTAGGCCCGACGAGAAGCTGTAACGCGTGAAGATGCTGACTTTTTGCTTGCGTAGACCACCCAGATCTTCGCCAACAAGTGAGAATTGGTCATTTGCCGCGTCTTCGAACACCTTTATGACGTCGCCAATGGTCGAATTATTTGGTGTGGCGAGCCCTTGGGGAAAAGTCCTGAAATATGGCAGAGTCTCCGCCGCCCACGCCGCCAGTTCCACGCCAATTGCGTCGTCAAAACTGGACGTATAAGAGTAGTTCACCATCATCCGCCAGTTCTTCGTGGGATTGGCAGTGAGGCTGAATTCGTAGCCCTCCGATGCGCGGTCGAAAAGAACCCCATCGACATTAACGCGCCGCGAGTCGGCCTCGGCTACGCTGAGCAGTCCGTTCGCCACCAAAGTATCGAGGACGTTGGTCGTTAGCCCCAGCGGGCTGGTATTGTTGTTCCCAAATCCGTGCTTTCCTGAGTTACCTATGGTCTTGGAGCTGTATTTAACGGCTCGAGCATAAAGTCGGCCTTCAAGCAGCGTCACGGCAATTCCCATGTCCTCTCCCTTTCCCTCGGGGTTGCCCGCTGGCATCTCGTCTGGCAAGACGCGGACGTTTAGATTGGGTAACGCAAAATTCTCGGCGCGATTATATAACAGCGAAAGATTGCGAGTAACGTGGAAGACCGCCCCAATCGTACTGGTGCGTCCGGAATACGATGACTCGATCGCGCTTGTGTAATCGACTTCCCATTGGTTGGTGTTCGGATTCCGCCGAGCGCCACGGTCAGTCTGGTCGAGGCGATCTTCCCGATAGCCGAATCCCAAGACGAGGCGATCCTTGAAGTAGCGCGCCTGACCTCCAAGAAGAAGCGTTGTCTGATAGGTTGGGTCCTCATGCACATTCGAGCCGTTATTGACCCACGTGGAGGAAAGGGTGCGACCAGTGACGGGATCGGTCATGTTCTCGACGAGGCCCATTTGCTTGGGGCTGTTCACATAGTAGCTTCCCCAATCACCTTCGTTCACATAGCTGCGGCGAAATACCTGATTTACCGCGGCTTCGGGCGAGTTGGAGTTGAACGGCGCGCCCGCCCACACCTCGATTTGCTGGCCTCTATTCATTACCTGCCACTGATATTCACCCAAGCCGGCAAGCCGATATTTGCCCCATTGGCCGAAATCCAGTTCGGTCGACAAACTGAGTCTAGCATTGTCAGCGCGCAACTCCTCGTTCCGGCGGATCCAAGTGCTGTCAAACATAAGCCTTCCGCCAAAAGGGTGGGAGGCGCCGGTCGGCAAGGTAAGGTTGGGATCGTATGAAAGACTGCTCGACGAGGCCCTCACGGTCCGGCTGCCGTAATCCTGATGATTGAAGCCCAATTCCAGGTACGTATTCCGCCACAATCGCTGATCCACGAATACAGACACGACATTGAAATGCGAGTCGCGAAGCTGCCCTGGGCCGGCGGGATTGATGTCACGATCGGCAATCGCTTCGTCGGTGATCATGAGACTGGCGTCCGTGCCAAAATTTCGACTTGCCATGTTGAACAGCGTTCCGTCATTCCCAATATACGTGACGCGCGCACCCGTGCCGTATCGTCCGAGCCGAATGTTCGGAACCGCGTTGGCCGCGACCGCGTTGGCAAAGGTAGGCCGGCCCGCGGCGAGCCATGCGGTGGCTCCGGCGTCGGTCACGCCTAGCGTAGCGAGATTCGCATGGATATCACCGGTTTCGTATTCGGCTCGAATTTGTGTGGATTTGGTGAGTCTATATTTTGCCGCCAAATGCACGCGCCGGGTTTCGGAGAAGCCGTAAGTGCGATTGGACCCGGTATGGTCATACACGGCATTCACACGCATTCCCAGTTTGTCATCGAACGCCGCCAGATTTGCGTCGAACGTGCCACGGTGGCCGCCAAACGAGCTCACACTGGCTCCGGCACGGAGAAACGAGCGGCCCGTGAGTGCCTGCTTTGTCGACGTGTTGACGATGCCCCCAGCAGACCCTATGCCAAATAAGATCGAGTTCGGCCCGCGCGATTCTTCGATTCGTTCGATATTGTAGACATCGGCCGGTATATTCCACTCGAAGTAGTTCCGCGTTAGCGTCGCATCCACCCCGCGCACTCGGAAGCGGGAGCCGGCGCTGAAGACGTCGTCGTTCGCCGCGGCGCCTACCGCAGGATTCTCGCCCAAGTCCATTTGGACATTGTTCCCCCACTCAAGGGCCTCCTCGATATTTGTCGCACCGACATCGGCTAGAAATTCCGAGGTGAGGACACCGATCGTCGCCGCCGTATCCTTCAACGAAGTATTCAGCCGGCTGCCGGCCAAGGTGTTGGCAGCTTGATAGCCGACGTCGGCATCCGCGTTGACAACGAATGGGCTAAGCTCGATTGTAGTATCCGGAGGTTCAGGTGCTGCGCTTTCAGTGGCAGGCGTGGGAGCGGCAACCTGCGCGCCAGCATGAACACAAGCGAACAGTGCGCCGATCAAAGCGAGTATGGTTAGGAGTAGGTGTCTTTTCATTGGTTTGTTGGTCTGTGGGGTTTGTCGGTTTGTGGTGCTTGCGGTCCTCTTATCCTCAATACTTTGCCTTCGTCGACGAGCAGACCATATAGATTCTCGCGCGACTGAGCGGTCTTGAGCATTCGCAGTTGTGAAAATCATCGCACACTTGCCCGTGCGTTCCCATTCGGCGGTACTGGAACTTAGAGCGCATGCAGTCACGTTGATGCCAGTTTCGATTAAATGGTGGGGCGGGCGCACAGGGAGGGAACAGTCAGGGTTCGTTCGAATCCTGTCGGCCAGCAGGTCCATCGCAATGCGTTCGTCATTCAATGGATTGACCGGCGCAGGATGCCATCATTCCATCGTTGTCGAGTTGCTCTCGTCTAAAGCGGATTGAACGGCGGGAGAGTCATCATTTCATCTTGTCCTGGATCGGGCCACAACGCTGGCATGGCGACGGCTCGACACGAGCGTCATCGATAGTAATGCCGGGGGTATTGGCGGCAGTCTAGTCCATGATGCGTGCGTTGTATTGCCGTGAACCCGCTTTGTAGCCTTTGAACTGACCTGATGATGATGGCCCGTAGATCCAAATATACCGATCCCACGGATTGTAGAGCACGACTTCCTCCCGCTCATCGCCGAAAACATTCGCCGGAATCGCGTGATACCACCCCATCTTTACCTGACCGATTGGCTGCGGCAGTCCCGGCAGATCGGCAAACCGCCTGCCGTCGCCATTCCACAGCACACCTCCGTTATACAACAAGGCTGTCTTTCGCAGCCCATTCCAATAGATCGCTTCCATCCCGGTTTCGTTGGGAGAGCTGTTCAAACTAAACCGGTGTGCGATCTCGCCCTTGTTCGTCACAACGATCACGTCCGGTCGGTGCCCTTGGTGGCGGATTATCATTTCCGGTCCCTCGGAATCAGGCAGGAAGTCCGCTACGCGCACCTCCTGGCCGTGCGGCACAAGCTCACGCCCCAACTTGAGAATCACACCGCCGTCGCGGTCCAGCACATGTCCATAGCCGCTACAGATGGCGCGGATGTTACCGTTGTCCCAAGCGGTGATGATCACCGAGTCCATGTGTTCACCGATTTCACCCGACCAGCGGGGTGTGCCGTCAGGGCGTAAGATATAGAATCCGCCATTCACTTCATCACGCCCGTCTCCATCCATGTCTCCCACAGCTGGAGTATACGATGTATGTCGGCCATACTCCGTCCAAGCGATCTTGTAGGTCCAAAGGACTTTCAACTCGTCCGTAAATGCCAGCAAATCGGGCCCAAGTTTCACCAGAAAGTCGCGCGGGCGCGAGTTACCGCGAAAATTCGCTACGATGAGTCGTTGGTGCAGCCAATCGGAATCCTTGCCGCTGGCGCGGCGCAGCTCGGGCGGAGACGCTTCCCGTAAGAGCTTCCCCGTGCGGCCATCGCGAATCTGGATGCTCACATCCGCCATGCTTTGAGCTGGAACGGTTTTGGATTGTGCCGGATCGACAAAGAAGTGAATCACCTCGTCCGCACCGTCACCGTCGATATCGTGGAGCGCAAGTGATGCTGGGCGTGACGGCTGCCGTCCGGGCGAACCGACGTACCACAGCTCTCTTCCGTCCAGATCAAAGGCCGCCAGCTCACACGGTTTCATTCCGCCTCCTGTCGAACGCACGAGAACGAACTCCACCTTTCCATCTCCGTTCAAGTCTCCCATTCTGAGGTCGCCGAGGTAGCCGACCGCATTGAGTAACTCCGCCGCTGGTTCGACGCGCTTGATCAAAACCGGTGCTCCCTCGACAATTTCCGTACCGCCGCTTCGCCCCGCAGCAAACACTACCGCCAATACGAGGATTATCAAATAGAGCTTCATATCTTAAAAAATATCCGCCTTCGGTGCAAGAAGGCGAGCACGGACCACACGATCAGAACTCCGCCCAAAGCAGCGAACGCCGGATGGAACTCGGCTGGAACCGGAGCATAAAGACCGCCGAGGAGCCTGTCCGAAATCTGCGGGAAGTCGACGAAGCGACAAAGCAGATAGATCGTCAGCGCGTTCACCCCGATGACCTCAAGGAAGAACGACCACCTTCGAAACTTTAGGACGTCGATGATCCAATAACACAGCATCAGCGCAAGAGAGGCCATCCCGGCGGTCAGCAGGACGAAGGAACTCGACCAGAGATGCTTATTGATGGGGAAATGCAGGTTCCAGACAAGCCCGAACAGAATTCCCAAAACTCCAGTTCCAGCCAACCACGTGATTTTCCGAGAGTCAGTTCGATCAGAGCGCAACAGGTCCCCGGCGAGCGTTCCGAGAACGGTCAGGCAAACGGCGGGAAACTGGGTTAAGAGGCCGAGCTCGTCATAAGTGGTTTGCAGCAATCGCCCCGGCATGAACGTCCGATCGATCCATCCGACCAGATTGCCTTCGAAGGAAAGATCTCCTGCGCCATATCCCGGCACGGGTACTAGAAAGAGCGCAGCATAATACGTGAGCAGAATTGCTGCCACCCAAATGAGTCGCACTGCCGGCCTCGCATTCAAGAAGATGAGCGCCCCGAAGAACGTCGCGATGCCAATTCGCCCCAGAACACTGCAATAGCGAATCAGGGAAGGTTCGAAAACCGGAACTGGAATATTTTTGTCCAGAATTCCGAGGCCAATCAAGATGAGCATTCGCACGAATGCTTTCCGGTGGAGCGCGCTTTTGCTCATCCCACGCCCAATTCCCCGGCCCAGAGAATACGACAACGAAACCCCCGATATAAAAAGGAAGAATGGGAATATGAAATCATAAAACGTGAATCCATTCCATTCTGGATGCCGCAACTGCACCGCCAGCCAGTCGACCCAGCCCACGCCGGTCTGCCCCTCTAGCAGCACGATGAAGCTGCCACCGCCTACGATTAGCAGCATGTCGAACCCGCGCAAAACGTCGATTGACAGCACGCGGCCAAGTGCCGCTTTGGCTTCACTTTCACGGCCTGCTTCCAGCGCGATTCCTCTATCGGACTTTGCTGTCGTGCCCATTCTCGTCGTTGATGTGCCCATCAGCATGGCTGGAATTCGTATATTGGCTCCGTCGCCATTCTTAGCTTGCACTTAAGTCGACGTCCGGCAACGCGCGCATCATTCAATGGATTGACCAACCGGGGGAAGCGGCGAGTACTGCATGCGCTTCCAGCACAAGAAAGCAGCCGATCTGAAGGAACGGCGTCCTCATCGCAGTCGTGCACGGCGCGGATGTGCATCGAATCATCTAACCTCCTCAGCTTGGCGGGGATCTCTGCTGGAAAATCGTTCGACTTCCACTGGAACGGGTGCAACTGGTTTTATCGCGGCACAGTTGGTGGAAATCTCTCGTGCGGCATAACCATCACTGCATACCGCTTTCTTTGTTCCATCGAGTCGGTAGACACGCCGGAGTTCAATCTTTGATGAATCGCCCAGCTGCGGCGGAGTTTAAGTCCTCGACTCGCCACCCAGGCCGCGCCGGTATTGTTACTAGCCGTGCTGCCTCAGCGTTGTCGTTCGTTATCCTTAGCTTACTTGAATCCCATTCGACTGGCTTTCCAGTACGAATCGCGAGGGCCCCAAGCAAAACGATTTCGGTCAGCGGCGCAGCATAGTCAAAATCGGAACAAGTTCGTGTGCCGTTCTTAATGCCGTTAAGCCAGTCAGTAAAAATGCTCCCAATTCGGGGCAGGATCTTTGGAGCGCGCCTTTCCGGATGACGGCGGTAATCCTGCCACAGGCAGTCCGGCAGCAGCCGCGGGCTGTTAGGCCGCATCCCTGCGTGAAAGATCGCCGCCTTGCTGCCGAGCATTATCATGCCTTCCTCGGGCATTGGTAAATTGCCCATGATTTCCGGTTTCTTCGGCTTCGTCGGACCTTCAAACCACCTCACCACTACCGGCGGCTGGCGACCCCGAGCCGAAAAATTGTAGGTGACAACAGACCCGATCGGCGTTGTAAGAGGCTCTACCTTTCTGACTGTAGCCTCTACACGAGTTGGTGTGCCGAGATCCAGTGTCCAGAACGGTGCGTCCAGCGTGTGGCATCCGATATCTCCGAGGCCGCCGCAGCCGAAATCCCACCATGCCCGCCATGTACCAGGGGTCAGGTCGCTGCTATAGCCAACTTCGTTGCTGACCGGTCCCAGCCACAAATCCCAGTCAAGCCCTTCAGGCACCGGCCCGATCGGCGGGAAGGCTCGCTGCTGAATCGCCTGAAATCCAGGCCCCTTGGCGGGGCGACTGGTCCACGCCAGCACCTCCCGCACATCACCAATCAATCCCGCCAGATACCACTCTTTAATCAACCGCATCCCTTCGAAAGCATGCCCTTGATTCCCCATTTGGGTGATCACGCCCTTTTCAGTTGCCTTCCGCTGCAACGTACGGACCTCCCAGAGAGAATGCGCAAGAGGCTTTTGCACAAAGACATGTTTCCCCATTTCCATTGCCATATAAGCGACAGCAAAATGATTGCTGTCGTGGGTTGACACGCCCACGGCATCAATCCTTTCCCCAATTTCAATCATCATTCTCCTAAAATCTTGGTAAACGACTGCACCGGGGTACATACTAGCCACGCCTGTGAGGAAGTCGACAGTCGTGCCGTCAATTCGAATCCCGACACGACCGTTACTCCGCACATCTACATCGCAAAGCGCGACAATGTTGGCGTCGCCAATGAAATTCTGGAGATTCGCCAAACCTTGTCCTCCCAAGCCAACCCACGCCAAGTTTGGTTTTCGGCACGACACGGACGCACCAATGCTGATTCGCGGGAGTGCGAACGGTATCGCCAGCGAGGCAGCCATGCCCTGCGCGAAAGTTCGTCGTGATATGAAGTGCCGTGCGTCTAGCACAATTGATTGCAGGATATTCGCCAGACTGCGACAACACATCCCTCATTCAACGGGTTGAACGGCCTTCATGCTTTGCTATGGCTAGCCTATATATATGACCATACGGCTTTTCCGACGCTATCCCAGCATCGTCAACTCTCTTCGCCTGCGGCTTCCAAGCTCCAAGGGACCGCGCCCTAAATCTGAGCTCTGGGACTTCTATGGGTCGTCTGTGCAAACAGATGAGAAACTCCCCGGGTCGCCTTCAAAATTCGAAAAGTATTCGTTCTAGTGGAGTTTGGGGGTCCAGATGCGCTTCAATGATCTCGCATCTTGTACTGTGCGTCTTGATTAACATTGTAGCGATCGGTGCCCCAAGACCTCAGAACCATTTGGAGTCTCCTAACAAGGACTGTGCATGAATTTTCATAGGAGTAACGTGTCCGCAGTCTGCGTCAGTGGTGGCGGTATGCCGAACTCGGAATTTGACCGACCGGTGACAGCCATCATTTTCAAAGGCGCTTCCAGCCGGGCTAGCCACGCAGTGTTCAACCCATTGAACAAGTGAAGGATTGTTTTCCAATCGGTACCGACTGACTCTTGCTTCGTTTTCACATGACGCGGCTTACCTCTGAATTGCATCAGGCAATCGACGCCAAGGCTTTCGCCATTCGCCAGCTCTGCCTGGAGTTTATAACGTGTGCTGGCTGGGGCCACATTGGTGGCTCCTTTTCAGAAGCCGAACTGCTAGCCAGCCTTTATGGCGGTATAATGAATGTCGATCCGCAAAATCCGTCCGACCCGCGACGTGATATGTTTGTGCTTTCGAAGGCCCACGCGTCGCCCGCACTCTACGCGGTTCTCGCGCTCAGCGGTTTCTTCCCACGCGAGCGCGTGTTCAGTTACTGCCGGCCCGACGGGCTCGATGGCCACACGCAGCGGGGCCAGTGCCCGGGCATCGAATACTCCGGCGGCTCGCTCGGCACGGGGCTCAGCTACGCCACCGGCCTGGCGCTCGCCCTGCGCTTGGGCGACAATTTCGCTTCGCGCGTGTATTGTCTTCTTGGTGACGGCGAGTGCAACGAGGGCCAGATCTGGGAAGCAGCGATGAGCGCCGCCCACTACGGACTCGATAACCTCATCGCGATTGTCGACTATAACAAGGTCATGGCAAAGGGAAAACTGTCCGACCTGATGTCCGTCGAACCACTTTCCGACAAATTTGCGTCGTTTGGCTGGACGGTTCTGGAGTGCGATGGTCACGACGTCGCCGAGATTCAGATGATCTTCCATCGGGCAAAATATCTCGAGATGAAGGGCCGTCCGACGGTCGTGATTGCCCACACCGTCAAGGGGCGCGGGGTGCCCGAGGCCGAGTTCAACTACCATTGGCATACGCATGCGCCCAGCATTGAGCAGGCCGGGCAATTCCTCGCGGCGCTCAATAAGACCTATGGAAAACAGGAGAAGTTCTCGCGGCCGCTCGCGTCACCCAAGGACGGGGGGCTGGAGGCGGTCATCTTCGGCGATCTCGCCTGAACAGCATCCGCGCGAATCCACTCCATGAAGATTTCGTTTTCGACAAAATCGCTCCGCGAAACGTTCGGCCAGACGCTCGTCGAACTTGGGGAGAGATATAAACAGCTCATCGTCCTCGATGCCGACCTGAACACATCGGCACGAACTGTCTTATTCAAGGAGCGCTACCCCGATCGCTTCATCCAGTGCGGCATCGCAGAGGCAAATCTTTTCGGCATCGCTGCGGGCCTCGCAGCGCAGGGTTATGTGACGTTTCCGTCGACTTTTGCTGCCTTCGCTGCGCGCAAGGCGCTCGATCAGGTCTACGTCAACATCGCCTATCCAAAGCTCGATGTGAAAATTGCCGGCTCGTATTGCGGCATGACGGCAACCGAATGCGGCCCATCGCACAACTGCGCCGAGGATCTCGCTATAATGCGCGCTTTGCCGCATGTGAAGGTCCTCGACCCTGGTGACAACTACGAGCTGCGTTCAATGATGCACGCGATGATGGCCGAGCCTGGTCCCGTCTACTTTCGGGTCGCCAAAGTCAATGCGGCCGAGCTGTTCGGACCCGACCATAATTTCGAGTTTGGAGTCGGCCATCTGCTTCGTGAAGGACGCGATGTCACGCTGTTTGGCACGGGATTCATGACCGCTGTCGCGCTGGCCGCCGCGACTCTCCTCGACCGGGAGGGCATATCGGCCGCCGTGGCACATATTCCGTCGCTCAAGCCAATTGACGAGGAGCTAATCGTCCGGCAAGCGCGCGCGACCGGTGCCTTCGTCACCATCGAGAATCATCGGGTGTTCGGCGGACTCGGTGGCGCGGTCGCGGAAATAGTCTCGCGAGAATACCCGGTGCAGCTTGAGATGCTCGGGCTTGGTGATACGGTCTTCGAAGCAGCTCCCCTCCAAGATCTGCTCCGTCACTACGAACTCACGCCTCACGCATTGGCCGCTCGCGCCCGAGCGTTGGTAACGCGCAAGCGGCGCGCTACGGCCGCGTAATCCGCCTTCCTCTGCAGAAATGCCTCAATCAAACGGTTTCCGTTGTTCAGTCACGCCGTCGAATCGCAACCGTCGTGACTTTCTCGGCCAAATCGCGGCGTCGGCAGCACTGGGAGCGCTCACGCCAGCACTCTTGCAGACCGCCAAAGCCGCCAGCGATGAAAATCTCCCGCCGGTGCGCGCGATTACGCGTGGCCCACGGTTTCACTGGTGTGCGTATTACGACAAGTTGCAGTTTTCTCCCGACGATAGGTTCGTCTTGGCAAACGAAGTCGATTTCGAGGGCCGGTCGCCACGACCCGACGATGTGATTCGCGTCGGCATGGTAGATCTGGCCGATGGCGACAAATGGATCGAACTCGGCAGCACACGGGCTTGGAATTGGCAGCAGGGCTGCATGCTTCAATGGGTCCCCGGCAGCAACCGCGAAGTGATGTGGAACGATCGCGAGGGCGACCGGTTCATCGCTCGAATCTGCAATATGGACACGGCCCATGCTGGCGGCCGTCAGATGTATCTGATCGACCTCTGTGGCTTGTCGCTCGGCTGACGCCTGCGTCGGCACTCTTGTTTGCGATGCCCTCAATTCTCCCTTCCCGTCGTCCGCGAATTGCCGATCCGGTCCGCCTGTTCAGTGATTACATGAAGTTGACCGGCACGCCCTCACTGGCCGCCGAAAAGGGTGACGCCCGGCTCATCGGTAAGACGGTTGGTCTGGTCAATGGTTCGACGTGGGTGAGCCTTTGGGGAACCTGGTTTGGCCGGCAGTATCTGCCTGGGGTGAAGCTTGTGCATTGCGGCAGCGACGCGGTGCAATTGCGCTTCATGGCGGCACATCATGCCGGCCGACCGTGCCCGCCCCCGGAGAACATTAAAAGCTTTGTTCACGCATCACGTGAGCTGGTGGCGCTTCATCGAGTGGACGCGATCCTCATCACCTGCTCGACGATGAATCGTGCCGCGGGAGCGGTGCGTCGGGCGTTGAAGCCTGCCGGCGTGCCGGTCGTGCAGATCGACGAAGCGATGATGGAGAGGGCGGTGTCTCGCGGCGGCCGCATCCTGGTTGTCGCCACCCACGGCCCGACCGTATCCAGCACCCACGCACTGCTTCGCGAGACCGCCGCGCGCATCGGATCCGAGATTCAAATGGAGGGCGCCACCGTGGAGTCGGCGTTTCAATCTCTCGGATCTGGTGACATCAGGCGGCACAATCGCGCGATTTCCAAGGCGATTCGCGCCGCGCAACGACGCGGCTCCATCGACACCATCGTGCTCGCGCAGCTTTCGATGAGTGTCTTTGCCCTGGAACACCCCGATCCGGAATGCGAGTTCGGTGTTCCCGTCTTGACGAGCGGTCAATGCGGGTTTCAACGAGTGCAAGAATTGTTACTCCGTGAGAAACGGACAAGCTCGGACCGCACCAGCGCGCTAACTTTGCCCACGCGGCTCGAAGACGGAGGTCACCCCGTCGGCGTTCGCGCGGAAGTCGACTAGCAAGTCGCAACGACCGACTCGGGCCTCTTTTTCGAATGCAATCTGCACTCGCTCCCGTCTCCGCGCCCGCATCTTCGAAATGGTTCGACCGTCATTGGCGCTGGCTGGTGCTCGGGACGCTGTTTCTCGCCAATTTCCTGAACTACCTCGACCGTCAGACGCTGAGCAATGCGGCGGATCCGATTTGCCGGGAATTCGGTCTCGATAACGCACAGCGCGGACGCCTGCTGGCGATGTTCGTCTACACGTATGCTGCTACGCATCTCTTTGTCGGGCCACTGATCGATCGCGTGCGGAATTTCCGGCTGGCTTTCCCCGTGTTCGTGGTTGGCTGGTCAATTAGCAATCTGTTGGTCGCTTTCGCGCGGGACTATTCAACGCTCCTCGGGTTGCGCGCGCTGCTCGGGGTTTGGGAGGCTGCCAATTTTCCGATCTGCCTCTTGCTAATCGCACGGATTTTCCCGGCGAAGGAGCGGGTGCTCGCCAACGGCATTTTTTATAGCGGCGCGATCCTCGCCACTCTTGTCGCGCCCAAACTCGTCATCTATTTCTCCACCCACTACCACTGGCGTTGGGCATTTCTCTTCTCGGGCGCGCTTGGCCTCATGTGGATCGCGCCGTGGTTGGTTGTCTTTCGCCAGCCCGAACGGCGCGCCGCAGAATGGGAGACTGTCATCGGCGCGAAATCCACCGAAGATGTAGCGACAATCCTGCGGCGGCCGGCTTTCTGGGGCGTCGTGCTCGTCGGCATGGGAATCATTCCCGGCCTCTATTTCATGACCCAATGGCTGCCGAGTTATCTCACGCAGACTTGGAATCTGCCCTACAACCAGGCCTTGGGCGATCGGCTCGTCCTGATCTCCCTGTGCCAGGACTTGGGCATGTGGCTCGGCGGCGGGGCGGTTTTGGCACTCACCAACCGCGGATGGAATCTGCTCGCCGCGCGTCGCGCGACTATCCTCGTCGCGTACGGTCTCATGATGAGCATACTCGCTCTTTCGGGCTCGCCGTCGATCAATGTTGGCGTGGCATTGCTGTGTCTCTATGTTTTTGGGCTCGGCGCGTGGCTGGCGAACCAGCAGGCCTTCAAGCAGGACATTTCGCGGGGTCGCGTGGCAACCGTGGTCGGGCTTGTCGGCTTTGCGGAAACCATGGTGAGTGCGTTCATCGTCGATAAGATTGGCTCCATCACCCAGCAAACAGGGAGCTTTGGCGCCGTATTCGCAGTATTTGCGGGCCTCTTCACGTTCGCTGTCACCATGGTATTCGTGTTCATGCGGCAGCGCTGGTTGGGGAGCGAAATAGTCGCAGCCGACTGAAGACGCCTTGTCAGGGGACGGGGTATTATACCGAGTAGCGCTATATAAATACGGGCGGCGGCAGCCCCGATTTGCCACGGATTTGCCAGCCGGGTGGTTTTGGATTGATCTCGTTACAACTGGGTATATATCGATTGCTGTTCCAAGTTCCTATCAATCATATAAAAGCCCGAGCAATAAAGCATTTCGGCATTGGACGGATTTAGGTTCGAATCCCACCCTCTCCGCCATTTTTCGCTCGGCGAAAAATGGAGGGTCTTGCGAAGCAAGACGCTGAAGTTTGGCTGCGACTAGTTACGTTAGCAGCGAATGAGCTTGCTCTAAGTCTAGTCATATGACTAGTACCGAGCATGGGCTATCCGACCAAGGTGCAGTGTATTGAGCGCAAAGACAGCGCT
>WYBW01000041.1 GCA_011525685.1 Verrucomicrobiia bacterium | reverse complement strand
GGCTGGTTCTCAACCAACTCCGCCGTGACACCCGCTGTCAGACTGGGATCAAAGGCAAACAACTCAACGCCAGTTGGGACCATGCCTACCTCCAATCCCTCCTCGGCTTTTAATGCGTAGGCCCTGCTTTTTTCTTGCACGCCGCTGGCCAAGTGCTTAAAAATAATCCACTACGGTTCCTCAACGCTTGGAAGCGAGAACCGGGCCCAGTTCAACAAAACCACCAAACCAAAAAGCAGTATGAAGAAAAGACTCACCAACCTCCTTCTCGCGGCGGCTCTGGCCGTTGCGGGCAGCTCCAGCGTCCGTGCCGGCACGGAATTCTGGGACTTTGACGATTGGCTCAGCGGCTCAATCACCAACTTGGTCATTGCCGGTGATGATACCAGTTGGGCCTTGAATGATTGGGAAAAGTATTGGGATGGAAACCCGCCCCCGGGCGGCGATCCTTCCACGAATGGTTACTTGCAGATCACTCCTGCGGCCGGTGGCCGCCAAGTCGCAGTGGCCTTTCCTGACATTGACGACGGCGCACCGATCAAGGCCTTCAAGTTCACCATGGACGTGCGCGCGGGCAACGGCACCGTCGAGCGTCCCGCGGATGGCTTCAGCATCAGCTACGTGCGCGAGAACGATGTGGCCTTGAGCAACGTGGTGCAGTTCGTGAACCCGCTTACCGGACGTGGCATTCCGTTCGGATTCGCCGGTGGTGATGGCTGCGATCAGGCGAACAGCCCAGCCGGCGCAGGGACACTCGAAAACGGCACGAAGACTGGCATCTCCATCGTGTTTGACGCCTGGCAAGGCAACGAACTGCCCAACACGGCCAGCAACCCCAATTGCACGGATGACAACGATGTGGAGGGTATCGCCGTGCGCGTTGACGACCGGACGCTCATCCAAGTGCCTCTGCTTCAGCGCAACGCTCCGGGCGGCTGCGCCGACACCAACTCCATGCAAACCGGCCCGTGGTCCAACGACGGCGGCTCATACTTCAATTTGAGCTGGTGCAAACTTGAAGTCGAAAAGACTGCCGACAACAAGGTCAACGTGACTTGGAAGGGCCGCAAGATTCTCGATGGCTACCAGCTTCAAGATTATAGCCCGCACAAAGGCCGTCTGCTGCTCGCCGGCCGCACCGGTGGCAACAACCAAAATGTGCATATTGACAACATCTCACTGGAAACCACCCCCGCCATCGAACCGCTCCTCAAGAGCCTGGCCGTGAACGCGAACCTCCGGGGCTGGACCCTCGTGCTGGAAGACTTCCCGCCGAGCGCCGTGACCACCGTCACCGAAGTGCGCTGGAACAACGTGGACGTGACCAGTTCAGTGAACGTGAGCCGAAGCGGTCTCGAAACGTCCGTCGTTTACACCCAGACCGACCGCCTGCCTTCCGGTTCGGCCAACGCGGTCCGCGTGAGGTTTGAAACCAGTCTCGGTCAGACCATCGAAGTGGCTGCCAACGTCGCCACTCCGGGCTACTTCCTCATGCCTCCGGCTTATGCGCTGCCGGCGAGCGCCGTTTCCGGTCAGGTTCGCGGCATTGCCCTGGGCCAGGCTTGGCAGACCGTGGCCGAGAATCGCAACAGCCAGGGCGACAACAAAATCAACTGGACCGAGGAACAACTCCTCGGCCTCTGGGGACCCAACCTCGCCACCGTGCCCTCACCGGCCTCCACTCCGGTCATTGACTTCCGCAACGGCGGTGACACCGGCAACTTCCGCGTGAACGGTTCCGCTGGCGGTTTCTGGGATGGTCCGGATTATTCGATCCAAGACACCTTCGGCATCGGCACCAATCCGCTCAAGGCCAACACGGATGACGGTGCGCTGGAGTGGTTTGCTTACGTGAACTTCCCGACGGCGGGAGACTACACCATGGTTGTCAACAGTGACGACGGCTTCCAGCTCTCGACGGCCCGGAATTCACGGGACCGCATGGGCGACGTCATCTCGTTCTTCAACGCGGGTCGTGGCGCGGGCACGGGTCTGGGCGCCGGAACGATCCAACGCGTGATCGTGGATCAGCCGGGCGTTTATGCCATTCGCGGCATCATCTTCAACCGCGCGGGCGGCTTCGACGTGGAATGGTACACCCGCGACGGCGACCAGCTCTACTTGGTGAACGGCGACGCCGCGCCGCAAGCCCTCCAGGCTTGGCAGAACGCCACCGGGACGGGCGCCTACGTCAGTAGCGCCATCCCCGTGCGCAGTGCCGTGGATGTGGCAGGCAACCAAAAGATCATCATCGAACTGGCCAACGGCAGCACGACGGTCAATTCCGGATCCATCGTGCTCAAGGTGGACGGTGCGACCGTCTCGCCCACCATCACCGGCTCCACCCGCATCGAACTCAACCCGCTCGGGCCGAACAACCTCTGGCCCAGCGGCAGTTCGCATAGCATCGAGTTGACCTTCCAGGACAGCGCCAGCACGAGCTACAGCTACGCTTGGAGCTTCACGGTCGCCCCTTACACCCTGCTGACGGGCGGCGTGCCGCTCGGCTCCGAAGACCCGACCAAAGCGGGATTCATGTACAAGACCTATCAAGTGAGTCCCAACGGAACCACACAACTGCCCAACCGCATTCACGTGGGTGAGCAGGTGTTGATGGGGTTGTGGGGTGCTAACACGGCCACCTTGGCGTCCGGCCCGGTGAGCGACGTAATCAACTTCGACATCAACCAGGGAGCGCAGGGCTTCTTCAACGCCAACAACGGCTATCCAGAGGCATTGATCCCGGGCATTCCTGGCACCGGTTCGAATCCAACCGAGAGCTTCGCCTGTGAAATCACCACTTACGTGGAGTTCACCAACGCGGGCTTCTTCTCGCTGGTGTTCAACAGCGACGACGGCTTCTGGACGACGGCCGGTCTCGCGGCTCCCTCCAAAGTGGGACAGCTCACCATCCTCAGCCCGCCGGGTGTGGCCGGTGACAAGGCCGCCGTGATGCCGGCCTATAACGCCCTGCAGGACTATCAAACCACCAACGACGTCACCGCAGAAGTGGTGGTGGCCAATCCGCTCTTCGCCGACGCGCCGCTCGTCAACGCGGCCCAGGCGGCGGGCAAGATCGTCCTGTGCTATCGCGGCGTGAACGCGTTTGCGGACAAGATCCAACGTTGCGCGGCCGCTGGCGCGGTCGGCGTGATCGTCGTGCAGAACCGTCCGGATGCGGCTCCGGGTGAAGGCGTGTTCCCGATTGAAATGGGTGCCACGACTGGCCCGATCCCGGCCGTCATGATATTCCTCGCCGACGGCAATGCCCTCACCAACGCCATTGGCGCCGGCACGGTCACGGCGCGCTTGAACGCCATGCCGAACTTCGCGCAAGCCCTCGGCCGGGCCGACTTTGGCCGCGGCGCCAGCGACACCATCTACAACGTGGTCGTGCAGACGCCGGGTCTCTACCCGTTGCGGACTATGTGGTGGCAGGGTGGCGGCGGCGGCAACGCTGAATGGGCCAGCATTCGCACCGGCTCGCGCGCGTTGCTCAACGACCTGAACCATCCGGCCCACCTCCGGACCTTCTACGGTCTGAGCATCGTGCCCTCGCCCGAGATCAGCATCAGCCGGGACGGCAATGACATCGTGTTGACTTACACGGGCACCTTGCAGTCCGCGACCGCGGTGGGTGGCCCCTACACGGATGTGACCGGCGCCAGCTCGCCGCATCGCATCCCGGTCAACTCCGGACCGCAATTGTTCCTGCGCACGCGGAACTAAACTGACCTTGCCTGCCGGTTGATCACCGGCGGCTCACGAAGACCGGGTGGCCAGTCCACCCGGTCTTCTTTTTTGCTTCCTGGCGTTGTTGGCAAGTGACGGTAGTGCCGACTTTCCAGCCGGCTTGTGGTGGAACGGCTCGCGCTGCTCGCCCTGTGGGATGGAGGCCGTTTACACACACGATGGGCTTACAACCCTATCCCATAGGGCGAGCCGTAGCGCCGCGTTCAGCGGCGCAACGAATCCTCGCCAGTCACCGGCTTGTGCGTAACGCCGGCTTTCCAGCCGGCGAGTCGTTGGAAGCAAGTTCGCGCCGGTTGGAAAACCGGCGTTTTCATGCCGTGAAGCAGCTCGGCAAGGAGCCTTTGGCTCCCAAGCGGCCCGCTGAACGCGGGCCGGGTGGTCGCAGCGCGACCACCGCCACCAAAGCCGGCGAAATCATTTCTGGCGGGCCACAGTGGCCGGCTGACTGAGATTGCCCGCGCGGTCCACTGCCGAGAGCCCAAACGCTTCCGGTGGATTTCCATCCAGGATCAATGTCCGATGATCAGCGGCCAGTATCCGCGTGGTCCAAGTGTTCCCGCGCCGGTATTGCAGCACCCAAAGCCAGGGCTTTTCCGCCGCACCCGCTTCCCAGGAGAGTTTCACACTTGCCTGACCGCTGGCGGTCACGCTCAGTCGCGGTCGGGGCGGCGGCTGGTCATCCAGCCAGGGGCTGGCGGGCACGAGGGCCGTCTCCGCGTACGGCCCGCGTTCGAGCGCGGTCGAGAGTTCGGCGTTCCGCATGAGGCTTTTCATGTTCCAGTGGATGTGGCCCGCGCTCACTGGTTGCCGGCCAGCCAGCCGGATTTGCGCGAGGATCTCTTCCGGCTTCCACGCCCCGGGCACTCGTGTGGTGTTCATTCCCGGCCAGAGGTGACGTTGCCGGGGATTCTGGGCATTCCACCAGTCGAGCAGAACCGGAAAACTTTGCTCCTTCGGTTCAATGGCCCAATAGAGCTGGGGCGCGAAGTAATCCACCCAGCCGTTCATGAGCCACTTGCGCGCGTCCGCGTACAGCCGGTCGTGCGCGTCGAGTCCCCGAATTTGGGGCGGATGGCCGGGCCGCCAGATGCCAAACGGGCTGATGCCGAATTTCACATTGGGCTTCGTGGCTTTGATGGAGTCGTGGATGCGCCGGACGAAAGTGTTCACGTTCTCGCGCCGCCAGTCGTCGCGGCTCAATTTCCCGCCCGCGCCGGATTTGGCCCAGCTTGCTTCGTCGGGAAAATCGCGCTCCTGACCGCTGGCGAGACGTTGCGGGTAAGGATAGAAATAGTCGTCGAAGTGTACGCCATTCACGTCGTAACGCCGGACCACATCCATCACGACGCTCAGAGAATGGTCCTGAACCTCCTTCTCGCCGGGGTCGAGCCACAGGTAACGGCCGTACTGCCGGACCAGATGCGGTTTGGTCTTGCTGATGTGGCCGGCGGAGACGGGCGATTTGGCGTTCTCGTGGCGGGCGCGGTAGGGATTGAACCAGGCGTGCAGTTCGAGTCCGCGTTGGTGGGCGGCTTCGATCGCAAACGCCAGCGGGTCGTAAAACGGTTGGGGCGCCTGACCCATCGTGCCCGTGAGGTACTCCGACCACGGCTCGAGGACCGAGGCGTACAGCGCGTCGCATGCCGGGCGCACCTGGAAAATGATGGCGTTGAGCTTGAGCTGCGCGGCGCGGTCGAAGATGGCCAGCAACTCGGCTTTCTGCTCGGCCACCGTCAGGTCCCGACGCGAGGGCCAGTCAATGTTGCCAACCGTGGCGACCCAGGCCGCGCGGAATTCGCGAGCCGGTGCCGGCGGTGTCAGGTTGGCCGGCCGATAGTTTGCCGCCGCGGCCGAGGCCACAGCCAGCAGCGCCACACAACCCTGCGCCAACCAAATTCGTGAAGGATTCATGAGTCAATCACCGTCGCCGGCCGACGGTGGTATGCAGCACCCGACGCTCGCAGGCAAAAGTTATTCTAAAAAATGTTGACCACTGCCCAGCCATTTCGTAAAAGAATGGCGTAGTTGACATAGAATTTTAGTCGGCGGCGGCACAACGGCAGTTCTCGGTTCCTCACCAATAAGTTGTGCTGTTCCGGACTCGCAGCCCAGTATCTTGTGGTTTTTCGCTTTACTCGGCCCGAGTGGTTTGATTGCTTTTGAAAAACTCATGTATCTCAAGAACTTGACGGTTTTGGGTTTCAAGTCCTTTGCGGACCGAACCGCCTTGAATTTTCAGCCCGGCGTCACGGCCATTGTCGGTCCGAACGGCTGCGGCAAGTCCAACGTCTCCGATGCCATTCGCTGGGTGCTCGGCGAACAATCGGCCAAGGCGTTGCGCGGCGGGGAAATGGCCGACGTGATTTTCAACGGCACGGATGGCCGGAAGCCGATGGGCATGGCCGAGGTGTCGCTCACGCTCGGTGAGGTGGACGAGGAACACCTGCGCGCCGCGGGCGTCGAGGTCGCTTTTCACGAAGTCACGATCACGCGCCGGATCTTTCGCGACGGCGGCAGCGAGTATTTCATCAACCGCGTTCCCTGCCGCCTCAAGGACATCCAGCAACTCTTCATGGGCACGGGCGTGGGCCGAACGAGTTACAGCATCATGGCCCAGGGCCACATCACCCAGATCCTCTCCAGCAAACCCGAGGATCGCCGGATGATTTTTGAGGAGGCCGCCGGCATCACGAAATACAAGAGTCAGAAACGGGAGTCGCTGCGGAAACTCGAATACACCGAGCAGAATCTGGTGCGCGTGGCGGACCTCATTCGCGAGGTCAAACGGCAGATCGGTTCGCTTCAACGCCAGGCCGGGAAGGCGCGCCGTTACAAACAGATTTCGCTCGAGTTGCAACATCTGGACACCCAGCTTGCGCGCCATCAACTCGACGTGCTGCTGGGCGAGATGCGCGAGAAACAGGCGGCGGCGGACGGCTTGCGCGCCGAGATCGAAACCGGTTCGGCGGACGTGCTGCGCCACGAGGACGAGATTGGCGAACTGCGCGGGCGGTTGTCCGAACTCGAACAGCACATCAGCATCACGCAGCAGCGGGGGCTCGAACTCAAGAGCGAACTGGACCGGCATGACAGCCGCATCCAGTTCAACGAAGAACGGCTCCGGGAGTTGGTGGACCAAAACGCCAAGGCCAACACCGACATTACGCAGGCCGAGGAGCGTCGTCGCGTGACGCAGGAGGAACTGGCCGCTTTGCAGCAGCGGCTGGCGTCCTCGGAAACCACGCTGGGCCAGCACCGAAAAGCCCTGCAAGACAAGCAGGCCGCCCTCCGACGCCTCGAGGATCAGATTCAACGCGACCAGGAGTCGCTGCGCCAGGCCCAGGCGGACGCTTTTGCCGCGGCGCAGGACCTGACCCGCGCGCGCAACGAAATCAACGCGCTCGATTTGCAAAAGCAGGGCAATGTGGTCCGGCTCGAGAAGCTCTCCGCGGAGAAGATTCAACTCGAGGAGGAACGCGCGCACCTCGACGCGCGCTTGCAGGAGTTTGCGGCCAACGTGGAGGTGGAGAAGCTCAACGCGCGAACCAAGCGCGGTTCCGTGGAGCAACGACAGGCGCGGTTGGTGGCCTTGCAGGTGGAATTGCAGCAATCCTCCGTCGAGCAGGACCGTTTGGTGCAACAGCAGGCCGAGAAGCGTTCCCGGTTGACCGTGCTCGAACAGTTGGAAGGTTCACACGAGGGCTTTGACGCGGGCGCGGTGGCGGCACTGCGCAAGTCGCGGGCGGTGATCGGTTCACTGGCCGAGCGCGTGCGCGTGCCCGACGACTTTGTCGTGGCCATCGAGAACGCCCTGGGCCATCACCTGCAACTGGTCCTCACTGAGCAGCCGGAGTCCGCGCAGAAGATTCTGGCCGACCTGGCCGAGAGCAAGGCGGGCCGGGCCAGTGTC
Organism: Verrucomicrobiia bacterium; assembly: GCA_011525685.1. Taxonomy (GTDB): domain Bacteria; phylum Verrucomicrobiota; class Verrucomicrobiia; order Limisphaerales; family JADLHS01; genus WYBW01. The sequence goes on along the minus strand of WYBW01000041.1, from coordinate 48,764 downwards.
GCCGCGCTTTCCCTTGAGTATTCCGACGACAAACAACTGGGCTTCGGTGGCGACATGTCCCCGGGACGGGATGGACAGGGAGTGAAGGAACACCTCGCCAAGGGCGAAGTCGTGCCGGCGCTCAAAGTGGTTCAGCCGGATCCGTCGGTGGACAAACTGTTGCGCTCGTTGCTGGGGCGCACCTTCATTGCCTCCGACCTCGCGACCGCGACCTCGCAGATTCAAAACGGCCACGCGGGTTGTGACTTTGTCACCTTGAACGGCGACCTGTTGAGCCGCCACGGGATTTACACGGGCGGTTATCTGAACGGGAACGGCAATCCCAAAGCGCCGGCCTCGATACTGGGACGCAAGAACCAGATCGCCGAACTCCGCGCCGAGGTCGCCGAACTCCAGGCGCGCGTGGCGGAGGTCAGCCGGCAACGGGGCGCGCTGATGAGCGAGCAAACCGATTTGCAGGCGGGTTTGCAGCAGGATCAGACCGAACTGCGCGATCAGGAAGTGGCCATTGCCACCCGGGAGGGCGAGTTCAATGCCTTGGAGAACTCCCGGCGGCTGCTGCACCAGAAGATTGACACGGTGGTTTATGAAATCCAGAGCCTGGCCGCGCAGGAACAGGAGGGTTTGGAAAAGCGCGCCGCGCTGGTGGCCCGCGCCGAAGAATTGGGAACGCGCGAACAAGCCTGCCAAAGCCAGGTGACCGGATTCACCAGCGGTCTGGAGAACCTGCGTCAGCAGCGCGACCAGGCCACCGCGGCGCAGACGGAGAGCAAGGTGGCGCTGGCCACCGAGGAGCAGCTTTGCGCCTCGTTCCGCCAGCAGCAGCAGGCCCTGGAGCAGCGCGTTCACGAACTGGCCCAGGTCATCGAACAACGGCGCGCCGAGGTGGCTTCGTTCATCGCGCGCAAGGCGCAGGCGGAGGTGGAGATTCAGGAATCGCGCGGCCAGATCGAGCGTCTGGCCCACGACCGCGAACAGGTCAACGCGCAGGTCGGCGAATTGTTGGGCCGCAAGCAGGCGGAGGAGGCGGAGGTCGCCACCCGGGACGAGGCTCTGCGCGAACAGCGCCGCCGGTTGGCCCAGTTGCAGGAGCAACGCGGCGCGCTGGACGTGGAACTGGCCCAGAAACAGATGGCGGCGCAAAATCTGCGCGAGCGCATCCAGCAGAAATACCACGTCAACCTGGACGACGTGCGCAGCGAGTGCATCACCATCACCTATGCGGATGAAGGTCCGGCCAAGGTGCATGTCATGACGCCCGAGGAAATGGCGGCCAGCGGCGGCGGCACGGACTGGAACGCGGTGGCCCAGCAGGTCGAGGCCCTGCAAAAGCGGCTCGACGAAATCGGGCCGGTCAACCTCGTGGCCATCGAGGAGTACGAGGAGACCGAGCAACGCTACCAGTTCCTCAGCAAACAGCACGACGATCTGGTGTCGGCCAAGGCGCAGTTGCTCGAGGTCATCAACCGCATCAACGTCCAGACGAAGCAGATGTTCACGGAAACCTTCCACCAGATCCGGGAGAACTTCCGCGCGATGTTCGTGGAGGTGTTCGGCGGCGGGAAAGCCGACCTGATCCTGGTGGACGAGAACGACGTGCTGGAGAGCGGCATTGACATTGTGGCCCGCCCGCCCGGCAAACAGTTGCAGACCATCTCGCTGCTCTCGGGCGGCGAGCAGACCATGACCGCCGTGGCGCTCCTGTTCTCGATTTACCAGGTCAAGCCCAGTCCCTTCTGCGTGCTGGACGAGTTGGACGCACCGCTGGATGAGGCAAACATCAACCGCTTTATCCGGGTGCTGCAGCGTTTCCTCACCAGTTCACAGTTCATCATCATCACCCACAACAAGCGCACCATCGGCATGGCGGACGTGCTGTACGGCGTCACGATGGAGGAGCACGGGGTGAGCAAGATTGTCAGTGTCAAATTCCACAAGACCAACGAGCCGGCGCCGGATCGTGCGCCGGTCGCCCTGGAGCGGCCTTCCTCCGCGCCCGTGGACGCCGAGGAGGACGCGCCGCAGCGGCGCGAGGAAACGTTGGAAATCGTGATGGCGAAGTAGCGCATGCTTTCGCCCTCAGTCGGAACGGCGGATTGAATGTCGCCGTGGTCCAAGCCGTGAATGACGAAATACGACGAAGAGTCGGTCCAGTCCCATGGCCACACCAGCACTCCATGACATTGAAACGCAGTTTGCCCACCTGCCGGCGGCTGAACAACTGGCGCTGCTCGAGCGGCTCGTGCATCAGATGCGGTCCGTCCCGGTGGCCAACGGCCACCACGCGGATCGCGTCCTCCCGGTGGAAACCGCCGACCCGCGGTTCCGGCGCGAATGGGATAGCGTCAACGTGGATTTCCGCGCCTCGGGGAGCGACCTGTTAAGCGAGGCCTGACGCAAGGTTCTCTGCTAATGCGATAAGCCTGGCCGGGTTCAAAGCCCTGCCCGGAGGTCACCATGCGGCCTGCTGTGGCCGCGTTCGGTGTCCCGGAATCAAGTGCATGCTTAGAGCCAGCCCAGTTTCTCCTTTTTGGTTACGTAGAGCAGTCCAAGGATGCGCAGGGTGACGATGAGCACATAAAAGCCCGCGAAGCACCACAGCGCTTTGACGATCAACATCAGAAACAACATCGTCATGGACTTGGTCGAAAATCCTTCCTCGAACACCGTGGCGATCACCAGGTCCCCCAGGGCGCGGATTCCATAAACCGCCGCCAGCAACACCAGCGTAACCAGGTAGGCTCCGGGCACGCGGAGGATTGAAGGCACGATCACCAGCGGATTCAGCGCCTTGAGCGTGTCGAGAATTACCACCGCCAGAAACCCCATCGGCAGGTAGAGGAATCCCAGCAGGAACACCGGCAACGCCGCGATCGCCAGCACGGGAAGCTGCATCGCCGCGGCGAACGCCAGCAGGATGAGGGCGGGACTGAAACACGCCAGAATCAGCCCCAGCATTTGCAGGAACGGCAGCAGCACGTCGTCCCAGACACCGGAGATGCCCGCCAGTTGCGGCAGTTCGCGTTCCTCCACCGCCGTGGTTTGCACCACGCTTTGGGCGTAGGCGAACAGGTAGCCGCCGATGAAAACTTGAATCACCCCGCCCATGAACAACGACCTCAATCCTCCGCCATGCACCAGCAGGTATTGCCCCACCTGCCAGAGAAAATACAGGAAGCTCCCCGCAATCATCAGCAGGAAGCCATTGCCTCGAAACGGATAAACAAAGGATTCGGGCAGACGCGCAAAGAATCCCCTCGGCGACGCTGCTTGAGGCAGGTGAGGACGGACGGCCACGCAGGCTTCGCCGCAGGTCCGGCAGTATTTTCCCGGGATCGCTCCCACGGTCCGCGTGATGACGCACATGTCACAGTAAAACTTCTGGCAGTGTTCGCAGAGGTATCGCGCCAGGGTCTTGGGATGAAACTTGCAGTAAGCCGCGCCGACATCCCGCGCGTCCGTGGCCAGCGCTGACCCTCCCGTCGAGGCCGGCACAGGTGGTGGAATGGGCGGGTCCTGTGGTGGCGGGTTGGGCGCAACCTTTTGTGGGGCGGCGAGCCGCACGGCCACGGCGGGCGGCGGCCGGACGGCGGCGGGGATGGTGATCGGTGCGTCGGGGGTTGCGGGTTTCGCCGCCTCAAACAACATGTCCACCATGCCCAACCGCACATGGTGTCCGGACAGGAGCAGCGCCTCGCGCACCGGCGCGCGGTTGACGAAGGTGCCATTGGTCGAGCCGAGGTCTTTGAGCAGCACCCCCGCGCTGCTGACCACAATCTCGCAATGGTGCGTGGACACGGAGGCGTGATTGACCTGGAAATCGTTGTCCTCGCCCCGGCCGATGCGATTCACGCCGGGCTTGAGTGGAATTTCCCAAGCCTGCGGTGTTCCCGGGTTGACCAAGAGCCGGTTTGTCATGCAAGGTTGCGCGCAATTCAGCGCGGCGACTTCATAGCGCGGTTCGCGAACCGGTGTCCATGAGAATTGCAGGTGGTCCCTCGGCCAGATAGACAGTCGCCCTGCCACGACCCCGCCTTCAATTTCAGCGCCGGAGGCTGCCGGGACTCAGAGCAGATTCTGATACGCCAGCCAGAGCGAACGGTAATACCGCATCACCCGCACGGGATCCTTGCTGTCGGGAATCTCGGCCAGGCAGTAGCCAGTGAACCCGACCTCATTCAGACGAGTCAGCAATCTGCGGAACGGATACTCGTCCAGATAGAGATCGCGCATGTGAACCACGAAGATCTTGTCCTTCACCAGATCAAAGTTGTGATCGAATCCGTCGCCCTCCAGGTCCGTTTGATTCGAGTTCCAGCACACGCCCACAAGTTTGTGGTCTGCCACTTCGATGATTCGCCGGATGTTCGGCAGCAACGAGGTTTCCCTTCCGTGGACCTCGAGTCGAATCTGCACGCCGTGATCCGAAGCGAACTCTCCCAACTCGCGCAAAGATTTGCCGATTTGTTCGAGCGTCTTCTCCTTGGGCACTTCCGGCGGCAGGGCATTGGGGCGCACCTTGACCCCCGGCGCGCCCACGTCGTGCGCCAGGACGATGTACTCCTTTGTGGCCGCGATGTCTGCCCGCAATCGGGCCTGGTCCGTCGTGTGGTAGTCAAACGCGCTGCCCAGGCCCATCAGTTCGACCGGCGAATCCTGAAAGCGCTCCTTCACCTCGGCCCGCTGCTCCCGGTTGAGCGAGACCTCGACGCCGTGGGCGTGGGTCGTGCGCAACTCGACCCCCTGGAAGTTCGCCTCCGTGCAGTTCTTGATGATCGTGGCGATGTCCCAGTCTTTGGCGAGATTGTAGGTGACGGTGCCGAGCTTCATTCTCGGCACCCGGGTGATGAAACTGGGACGCGGGGCGGCTTCCGCGGCAAACACCGCGTGCCGCAACAGGCCGGCCGCGCCCACGGTCACGGCGGCCCCCTTCAAAAACTGTCGGCGAGTTTTCATGATGGAAACAGAGTTTGATGATGTCGCCACTTGTATAGTCGAATCCGCCTGGCGGACGCACGGAAATTCCATGGTGGATATTTTCAGTGACGCCCTCCGCGCTTCCTGCTAAGAGCTTGGCCCAATCCATGAACAAATCACTGATTCTTTCCCACCGGTGGCCCGCGACAACATTCGCCGCATTTGCCGGGGTTTGCCTCGGCTGCGCCGCGGACTTTGACATTCGCGATGAGGCGGAGTTCAAGAAGGTAATCGCCTCCGACGCCCGCCTCGTCAAGCAGGCCACGGGCATGAGTTTCACCGAAGGGCCGGTCTGGTTGGAGTGGGATGGCGGCTTTCTGGTGTTCAGCGACATTCCGGCGAATGAATTGAAGCAATGGACGGCGACCGGCGGCCTGGCCACGTTTCGCGCGCCCAGTTTCAACGCCAACGGCAACACGGTGGACCGCGAGGGCCGGTTGATCACCTGCGAGCACAGCGGACGCCGCGTGAGCATCCTGGAAAGCGACGGCACGTTGCGAACGTTGGTGGACCGTCACGACGGCAGGAAATTCAATTCCCCCAACGACGCGGTCGTAAAATCCGACGGCACCGTGTGGTTCACCGACCCTCCTTACGGCCTGCCCCGCGGCGAAACGAAAGAGCAGGAGGGCAATTTTGTGTTCCGCTTCGATCCCAAGATGAAGGCAACGACCATCGTGGCCCGGGATTTTGACATGCCCAACGGGCTTTGTTTCTCGCCGGACGAGAAGCGGCTTTACATTGCCGACTCGGGGAAGCCGCGTCACCTCCGCGTCTTCGAGGTGCAGAATGATGGCACACTGACGGGCGGGGCGGTGTTTGCCAAGATTGACCAGGGTGTGCCGGACGGCATTCGCTCCGACATCGAGGGTCGCGTGTGGTCGAGTGCCGGGGATGGCGTGCATGTCTTCGCGCCGGATGGGAAATTGATCGGGAAGATCCTTGTGCCGGAGGGTCCGGCGAATCTCTGCTTCGGCGGCAAGGATGGCACAACACTGTTCATCACGGCGCGCACGTCGCTCTATTCCATCTCTGTGCTGGTGAAAGGCGCGATGTGAGGTGCTCAAGGCAAATACCCAAGCACCCAAGCGCCAAATCCGCGTGGCTGTTTGAGTTTTTGGGTGTTTGGGTGTTTTGGACGTCCGCTTTGGTTTTGTTCGCTGCCCCATGAACCTTTCCCCTCTCGACTGGTTCATCATCGTCGCCTACCTGGTCGGCTGCATGACCGCCGGCATCTGGATGCGGCGGTTTGTGCGCCGCGTGGAGGACTTCACCGTGGCGGGTCGCGAGATGGACGTGAATCTCGGCATCGCGTCGCTCGCCGCCACCGAGTTGGGCGTGGTGACGATCATGTACACGGCCCAACTCGGATTCGAGAAGGGCTTCGCCGGCGCCACCATCGGAGTGATCATGGCGTTGGCGATGTACCTGGTGGGGCGTACGGGGTTTGTGATCCATCCCCTGCGGGCCGCGGGCGTGATGACGATCCCCGAGCTTTTCGAGAAACGGTTCAGCAAGGGCGTGCGCTGGCTGGCCGGCTTGTTTGTGGTTTTGGGAGGGGTCTTGAACATGGGCATTTTTCTGCGGCTCGGCGGCGAGTTCCTGGTGCATGTGACCGGTCTGCCGACGGAGTCGCGCGCGTTGGAATGGGTGATGACCGGATTGCTCGGTCTGGTGCTGCTCTACACGGTCATGGGCGGGATGTTGTCCGTGCTCGTCACCGATTACCTGCAATTCATCGTCATGGGACTGGGAATTGTCATCACCTCCATCCTGGTCATCGGCGACATCGGCTGGACCCCACTGGTCGAGAAACTGTGGCTCTGCTGGGACGGCACCGGCGCGGAGGCCGGCCAGACGCTCAAGGCGCACCCGTTCAACCCGCTTCACGAGAGCAATTTCGGCTGGCTCTACATTGGCTGGATGCTGATCTTCCAGATCGCCGTGGTGACGACCTGGCAGACGCAGATTGCCCGGGTGCTCGCCTCGAAGGACGAGCACTCCGCGAGGCGGATGTATCGGCGGACGGCGTTTTATTTCGTCGGCCGGTTCGCGCTGCCCGGCCTCTGGGGTGCGGCCGCCCTGGTGCATTTCAGCTTCGCGGGCGGGTTGCCGGAGGGCATCACAAGTCTGACCGCGATGCCGGCCTACCTGGCCACGCTCCTGCCCATTGGGTTGATCGGGATCGTGCTCGCCGCCATGCTCGCGGCCGAAATGTCCACCGATAGCGGTTACCTGCTGACTTGGGCCACGGTGATTTACAACGACTTGATTTCGCCTTGCGTGAGGAAACCCCTGACCGCAAAGGCAAAGCTTTTGATCACGCGCTTGCTGGTGCTGGCCATCGGTGTTTTCCTTCTGTTCTACGGGTTGTGGTATGAAATGCCGGGCAACGCGTGGGATTACCTTGCGGTGACGGGCAACATCTACCTGGCCAGCGTGTTCTCGTTGCTGGTGGCGGGACTCTATTGGAAGTCGGCCAACGCCACCGGCGCCTACGCGGCGCTGGTCCTGGGCGCGGTGGGACCGCTGACATTTCTGGTGGTGAACCTGGTCGTGGCGAAGGAGAAACAGATTGCTCCGGAAATCGCCGGCGCGTCCTCCTTCGCACTGGCGTTTGCCGGGATGATCGTCGGCTCGCTCCTCGCCCGCCGTCCGCCCGCTTTACCCGCCGCCGAGGTGGCTGCATGAGTGAGCCGTTTGTCATCTTTTGGACGGTCATGGTCTTCACCTCGGTGGCCTGGTACGGCGTCCTGCTGTTCTACGTCGGCGCCAAAGGTGGCCGGGAAATCAGGGAGCTGACCCGGGCGCTGGCGGGCCGGAAGGACGGGGAGGAAACCGGGGGAGAGAAAAAGAGTTGAGTCCGCGAAGAAACTGTTCTTTGCTCTCTCCGCAATGCCTCTCATGAACACCGGGCTTCAGCCCGGTGCCAACTCGAGGCGGGATGTAAAACCGCTTCAGCGGTTTCTGGCAACAGAAGCCCTTGAAACGGCTGAACGAGTCGTCGCGCGCCGTATCACCCCGCTGAAGCGGGGGGCTGATGAGAGGCCTGACCGATCTCACATTTGAACAAAATCAATCCTAAACACCAAGAGACTATGCCAGAAAAAATCGGATTCGTCGGAGTCGGCCGCATGGGCGCCAACATGGCCCGCCGGCTGAAGGAGTGCGGCTATCCCATCGCCGCCGTTTATGACGTGAACACCGCCGCGGCCCAATCGCTCGCGCAGGAACTTGGCTGCACGGCCGCCGACCAGTTGAAGGTCGTCACCGCGCTGTCGGACGTCATCATCACCGTCGTCACCGACGACAAGGCGATGAAGAAAATCTACGGCGGCGGCCTGCTAAGCCGCGCGAAGGGAAAACTCTTTATCAACTGCGCCACCCTCTCGCCGTCGGTCCACGTCTGGGTCGAGCAGAAGTGCGAAGCCAAGGGCGCGAGTTCGCTCGAAGCCTGCATGGCCTCCAGCATCACCCAGGCGCGCCAGGGCACGCTTTACCTCATGGTTGGCGGCAAACAGGAAGTCTTCGAGCGCGCCAAACCGTTGCTCGAGAAAATGAGCGATGAGGGCAAACTGCTCCGTTACATCGGCCCGGCCGGTCAGGCCGCACAGGTCAAAGCACTTGTCAACATGGTCATGAACATCAACACCGCCGGACTCGCGGAAGGTTTGGGCCTGGGCGCGGCGCTCGGCCTCGACCTCACCATGCTCCGCGAAGTATTCTCCCAAACCGGCGCCAACTCGCGTGTCCTCCAGACGGATGGCGAGGACATGCAGAATCGCGACCATTCCTGTTTTTTTTCCGCCGCCCACGCCGCCAAGGATTCCGGCATCGCGCTCAAGCTGGCGAAGGAGCAAGGCTTGAACCTCCCCCTCGCTGCCGCGACCAAGAAACAATACGACCGCATGGTGAAGGAGGGTTTTGGCGAACTGGACAAGTCGGGCATTGCGGAACTCACGTTCAAAGGGCGAGGGAAGGCGCAGCAGTAAAACTCCAAATACCAAGGAATCTCCACGCACTGGATTCCAACGGGTGTTTCGCTGTGTGGCGGGTCGCGGATTAAACGAGCCGCTTTCCCTCACCCCGACCCTCTCCCGCGGGGAGAGGGGGAATCGTTTCCAGTCTCACGAGCAATCAAGCGACTGTAATTGCCGGATGCGCACCCGGAATAAACGAGGCTCATGACTGCTGTTCCCTCTCCCAGCGGGAGAGGGGTCAGGGTGAGGGAGAGTCTCGCGACAAGGCAAGGCACTGCTGCTCATTTGAAATGCGCTCGCTTCACTGGAGCTTTTCGGCAATGGTTGATGCCACTGAATCCTTACCGACCTGCGCTTGGGCTTCAGCCTTTGGGTGGGACGCTGGAGGCCGTTTCGTCGCCGATTTTGCAAGCCGACGATGAGTCGGCGTAAACGCCGCGCCCCAAAATCGGTCAGAATTCAGGTGATGCTTTGCCCCAGCGTTTGGAGCTTGGAGTTTTTCCTTTTCACGGTACTAATTGTCCCGTGAGCCATGACTTGTTTCCCTCCGGTCCGTGGACGGGCTTTTACAATTATTGCCCGCAGGACAAGCACCGCATGGACCTCGACCTCACCTTCGCCAACGGCAACATGAGCGGCGACGGGAACGATGACGTGGGGCGCTTCTTCATCCGAGGCCGGTACGACGCCCAGACGCTGGAATGTTGGTGGACGAAAACGTACGTGGGAAGGCACGACGTCTTCTATCGAGGTTTTCGCGAAGGCAAGGGCATCTGGGGCACCTGGGAAATCACCGTGCGCGATCGTGGCGGGTTTCACATCTGGCCAAAGCGCGCCGGCGAGGGAGAGGAAGAGGCGGAGTCGAAAGAAGCGGTTGTGCCTTTTGAGGAACTCGAAGGCGCAATCGAGTTGCGTCGGGTGGCGGCCCCGAAGAAGTAACGGCTCGCTCCATGCCATCTCACCGCATCCAAAGGAGCTGGAAGGATAAGCTGAAAGCAGTCGTTCCCTTCGGCCTGGGCCAGGACAAGCCCAAGCATTTTCGTGACATGGCCGTCATCGCCTGGCGCAATCGCGACAATCTTGGCTACGCTTGGAGGGTCCTCAGCCGCGGCGTGTGCGACGGCTGCGCGCTGGGTGTGGCGGGTTTTTACGACTGGACGATTGACAGCGTTCACCTGTGCATGACCCGGCTGAATCTGCTTCGGCTGAACACGATGCCGGCGCTGGACGTGGCGGTGCTGGCTGACGTCACCAAACTGAAGTCGCTTTCCAACGCCCAACTGCGCGAACTGGGCCGCCTGCCGTTTCCGATGCTGCGCGAAAAGAACGCACCTGGCTTCCACCGCATTTCGTGGGAGGAAGCCATCAGCCGAATCGCCAAGAAGATGCGCGCCACGAACCCGCATCGCCTTGCGTTCTATGTCACGTCGCGCGGTGTGACCAATGAAGTCTATTACATGGCGCAGAAGGTCGCCCGCTTCCTCGGCACGAACAATGTGGACAACGCCGCCCGCCTCTGCCACGCGCCCAGCACCGCCGCCATGAAACACGCCATCGGCCATGCGGCTACGACGTGCAGCTACAAGGATTGGTATGGCACGGACCTCGTGATCTTCTTCGGCGCCAATCCGGCCAACGACCAGCCCGTCGCCACCAAGTACCTCCATGAGGCCAAGAAGCTCGGCACGAAGGTGGTGATGGTGAATCCGTATCTCGAACCGGGGATGAACCGCTATTGGGTGCCCTCCACGGTTTCGAGTGCCGTATTCGGCACGGACATCGCGGATTATTGGTTTCCCGTTTCCACCGGTGGCGACATTGCGTTTCTGAGCGGCGTGTTGAAAATCCTGGTCGAACAAGGCTGGGTGGACGAACATTTCATCCGCAACCACACGACGGGCTTTGAAGGTTTGAAATCCCAGATTTCAGATTTCACATTCGCGGAGCTCGGAGCGCGCTCCGGCCTGAACCACGACGCCATGCGCGAGTTTGCCGAGTTGATCCACAGCGCCAAGACCGGTGTTCTGGTCTGGAGCATGGGCATCACGCAACACGCGACCGGCGGCGACGCGGTTTCGATGATTCTGAATCTCGGGCTGGTTCGCGGCTGGGTGGGCCGCGACAAGTGCGGCCTCATGCCGATTCGCGGGCACTCGTCCGTACAGGGTGGCGCGGAGATGGGCGCCTACGCAACCGCCTTCCCCGGAGGCAAACCGGTGAGCACCGAAAACGCAGCGAGGCTCTCAGAGCAATATGGCTTTACCGTGCCAGATTGGCCGGGCCTTAGCGCGACGGAGATGGTGGAAGCCTCCGCGCGCGGGGAACTGGACCTGTTGTATTGTATCGGCGGCAACTTTGTGCGCACGCTGCCCGAACCGGATTACATCGCGCACGCGCTGGTCAACTTGCCGACGCGCGTGCATCAAGACATCATTCTCACCGACCAGATGTTCCTGGAGGCAAAGGAAGAGGTGATCTTGTTACCGGCCAAGACGCGCTACGAACAGGACGACGGCGGGATCGAGACGACGACCGAGCGCCGCATTGCCTTCAGTCCGGAGATTCCGCGTCAGGTGGGCGAGGCGCGCGCGGAATGGAAAGTCTTGCGCGACCTCGCGGCGGCGGCATTTCCCGAGCGAGCGCATTTGCTGGGGTGCGAAACTGGCTGGAAGATGCGCGAGGAGATCGCCCGCATCGTGCCGTTTTACGATGGCATCCAGAACCTCAAGCACACCGGCGACGCCGTTCAGTATGGCGGGCCGCATCTGTGCGCGGACTGGAAGTTTCCGACGCCGGATGGCAAAGCTCACTTCAGGGCTGTGACACTCCCTGTGGCAGCAGGTGAGAAAGCGGGAAAGTGGGAAAGTGGGCAACTCTCGCCTGCTGGCCACTCTTCCTTTGTCGTCTCCACCCGCCGCGGCAAGCAGTTCAACTCGCTCGTCTATGCGGAGATTGACCCGCTCAACGGCGCGCCACGCGACGCGGTGTTGATGAATCCCGACGATGCCGCCCGGATGCACTTGATTCACGGGGACCGCGTCGCATTGGTGAACGACATCGGACGTTACGAAGGCCGGGTGTTCCTTGCGCCGATCGCGCGGGGCAACCTGCAAATCCACTGGCCGGAGGGCAACGTCATCATCCGGCGCGGCGTGGTGGACAGGGCCGGTGGCGTGCCGGATTACAATGCCCGCGTGACGGTGGAGAGGATTGTGTGAGCCAGAAGAAGGCGCAAAAGGCGCGAAGCGAAAAGGCCGGCACCGCGAACAGCGCGGTGGCGGTGACTGAATTGTATCGTCGGAATGGCAATGCGAAATCGCGCTCCAAACGCGACCGGGTCGCAATCGAAGAGCCCTTGGAAATTCGCGTGCGCGGGCGCAGCGTGGCGGTCACGATGCGCACGCCCGGCCACGACCGCGAACTGGCCGCCGGCTTCCTGCTCACCGAGGGCATCATTCGCGAGCGATGCGAGGTGGTGGAAATTATGCACTGTCGCGCCGCCGCGGCCCCGGAGAACACCCTTAACGTTTTCCTGGCGGAGTCGGTGCAACTGGACTTCGCCCGCCTCACCCGCCATGTCTTCGCGACGTCCAGTTGCGGGCTGTGCGGCAAGGCGTCCATCGAATCGGTGCACCAGCATTTTCCGCCGGTGAAGTCGCGTGTGCGGGTGACCGCGAGCACCCTGGCGCGGCTGCCGAAACTGATGCGCGAGGCGCAGGCGGCCTTCAATCAGACCGGTGGATTGCACGCGGCGGCCGTGTTCGACGCCAAGGGGGGGTTGGCCGTGATCCGCGAGGACGTGGGCCGGCACAACGCCGTGGACAAGGTCCTGGGGCAATGTTTCCTGGAGGGCCAGTGGCCGTTTGATTCCCACATCCTGTTGGTGAGCGGACGGGCTTCGTTTGAAATTCTGCAGAAAGCGTTGGCGGCGCGCATTCCGATCGTGTGCGCCATCTCCGCGCCCTCGAGCCTGGCCGTGGATTTCGCGCGGGAAAGTGGTCAAACCCTGGTGGGTTTCCTGCGCGGGGATGAAATGAACGTTTACGCCGGGGCGCATCGGATTCGGAAGTGAGCAACCAGGCTGGCGCGGGAGAGCACTTCCCCGACTCGGGTCAACAGGAGTTCAGAAAGTCCTTCCGCTCGTTAGGAGAAGTCAGGCTGCCTGCCGGACAAACCAAAACGGCGTGAAACGCTTTCGCGCCGCACGCCGTTTCGGGTTCAAATCCCGATCAAGTCAAAACGATCTTGTCCCCTTCCTTGAGGGTGACGATGGCTTTCTTCCAACTCGGCGTCCTGCCGGCCTGGGTGGTGCGCTGGCGACGGGCCTTGCCGCGCACGTTCAGGGTGTTGACCCGGGTCACTTTCACCTTGAACAATTCCTGCACGGCCTGGCGGATTTGCATCTTGTTGGCGCGCGGGTCGGCCACGACGGTGTATTGATTGTACTTCTCGCCCTGGCGCGTGCCTTTCTCGGTCAGGCGCACGGTCTTGATGATCGCAAATGAATTCATGGGTGTTGTCTCGTTCAGACTGCCAGCCGGTCCCGCCCTCAGCCTTTGGCGAGGCGCGCCTCGACCTTTTCGAAGGCGCTGCGGGTGAAAAGCAGCTTGTCGGGCCGCAACAGGTCGTAGGTGTTGAGCGCATCGCTCGTGGTCAAAGCCACGCCCGGCAGGTTGCGCGAGGCGAGCGTGAGGTTTTTGTCCAGGCCGGGCGCCACGACAAGGGTCGAACCCTTGAGTGCCAGCGCGGACATGACACCTGCAAATTCCTTCGTCTTGGGCGAGCCGAGCTTCAGGTCATCCACGACCACGACATCGCCGGCCTTCAATCGCTCGCTCAACGCCTTGCGGAAGGCCAGTCGCCTGGTGCGGGCGTTGACTTTCTTGTCAAAGTCGCGCGGTTTCGGACCGAACGTCACGCCGCCGCCCCGCCAGAGGGGAGACTGGAACGAACCCGCGCGGGCGCGGCCCGTGCCTTTCTGCCGCCACGGTTTTTTGCCGCTGCCGGCCACTTCGCCCATGGTCTTGGTGCTGGCAGTGCCCATGCGCTGGCGGGCCTGATAAGCGACCACCGTGTCATGGACGGCCTGGGTGCCCCGGCCATCCTCGATGAGCGCAAACTGGACGTCCAGTTCACCCTGATCGTTTCCTTTGATGTCTTTGACCGTAAGTTTCATTGTCTGCCGTTCTACGCTTTGGACAGGTTGATCGTCAGTGGTTTACTTCTTCTTGGCCGCGTCGGCTTTGCGCCCGGCAAGCACTTTGGACTCGGGCGGCTTCCAGCCCTTGGGTCGCTTTTTCGATTCGCGGATAATGACGTAATCACCCTCGGCGCCGGGAATCGAGCCCTTGATCAACAAGAGATTCTCCGCCTCGCGGACCTGAATGACCTGAAGATTCTGGGTCGTGCGACGCACCTGCCCCATGTGCCCGGGCATTCGCATGCCGCGCATGACCGTGCCCGGAAACAAACGCTGGCCAATCGCGCCGGAACGACGATGCCAGCCCTTGGCGCCGTGGGTCGAATCGCCGCCGGCAAACCGATGCCGCTTCACCACGCCCTCGAAGCCCCGCCCCTTGGTGATGCCGATGGCGTCCACAAAGTCTCCGGGGGCGAACAAGGTCGCGCCCACCGTGTCCCCGGGTTTCACTGCCTGGCTGAAGTTGCGGAATTCGCGGATGCGCTTGACCGGCGCGCCGTTGAACTTCTTGAGGTGGCCCAACAGCGGTTTGGTCAGGCGGTGTTCCTTCTGCTCGTCAAACCCGAGTTGCACCGCATTGTAACCGTCCGATTCGGTGGTCTTGCATTGCAGCACCCGGTTTGGGCCGGCGAGCACCACGGTGACCGCCGTCACGACGCCCTTGGCGTCATAGACGCGCGTGTGGCCGAGTTTTTTACCAAGTAATCCGAGAGGCATAGGGGTAAGAGGTTAAATCTTGATCGTGATGTCCACGCCCGCCGGCAGATTGAGCTTTTTCAACTCATCCACGGTCTTGGCGGTTGGCTCGATGATGTCAATCAGCCGTTTGTGGGTGCGTTGCTCGAAGGTTTCCTGCGACTTCTTGTCCGCGTGCGGGGAGCGTTGCACGGTGAATCGTTCGATGCGCGTGGGAAGGGGAATGGGGCCAGCGACGCGCGCGCCCGTGCGCTTGACGGTGTCGGCGATTTCGCGCGCCGACTGATCTATGACGCGATGGTCATAGGCTTTGAGCCGAATCCGAATGCGTTGTCCAGTCATACAAAGAACAATTGTCTGCCAATCAACCGAAAGTCATTCCGCCCCCGTCCGTGGGCAAGCGGACGCGGACTTTAGCAGAGCCAGTCCGCCGTGCAATGATTTTTTCAAAAAATCTGGGTCGTGCCATAAATGCCTTGGCCACCGCGCCCGACTGCGGCAGATTGCGCCCTGAAATCACTCGCGCGCCATGTTGAACTGCCGCTTCGCCATTTGCGTCCTGCTTGTCCTGGGGCAGGCCGCGCGAATGTGCTTCGCGCTTGGCGGTCAAGCGGAGCGCGCGTTGCCGTCAGCCGCGACGCAGAAGGTCAATTTCGACCAGGACCTTCTGAAGCTGTTCGCCGAGCGCTGTTTCGATTGCCATGGCGACAAGAAGCAGGAATCGGGTCTGCGCCTGGATGGACTTGAGTTCGCGCTGAAGGGTGGCGAGCACGGACCGGCCATCGTTCCTGGAAACAGCGCCGCAAGCCTCCTCGTCCAGGTGCTCGCGGATACTCATCAGAGCATCGCCGGGATGCCTCGCAAGAAGGAGAAGTTTACGGAGGAACAGATCGGTCTGGTGCGCGCCTGGATTGATCAGGGCGCGGTGTGGGAAGGCGGGGCGATCGCGGCTTACAGCGCGGCGACCAATCACTGGGCGTTCAAGACTCCGACCCGCCCGATGCCGCCTGAACCGAGAAACCAACGCTGGGCGCGAAACCCCATTGACCGATTCGTTCTTGACCGGCTGGAAAGGGAAAAACTCCAGCCTTCACCCGAAGCGGACAAGATCACTTTGCTTCGGCGGCTCTCGCTGGACCTTGTCGGTCTGCCACCGACTCCGCAGGAGGTGGACGCTTTCCTCGCCGACAAATCGCCGCAAGCTTACGAAAGACACGTCGAGCGTCTGCTGGCTTCGCCGCATTACGGCGAGCGTTGGGCACGGCACTGGCTGGATGCGGCGCGTTACGCGGACTCGGACGGATTTGAGAAAGACAAGCCGCGGTGGATATGGCCTTACCGAGACTGGGTCATTCATGCGCTCAATCGCGATCTGCCTTACGACCAATTCATCATCGAACAAATCGCCGGTGACCAGCTTCCCAACGCCACGCAGGACCAGATCGTGGCCACCGGTTTTCTCCGCAACGCCATGCTCAATGAGGAGGGCGGCATTGACCCCGAACAATTCCGCATGGAGGGCTTGTTCGACCGCATGGACGCCATCGGCAAGAGCGTGCTGGGCCTCACCATCCAGTGCGCACAGTGTCACCACCACAAGTTTGATCCCATCTCCCAGGAGGAGTACTATCGCCTGTTCGCGTTTCTGAACAACGACCACGAGGCTTCAACCATCACCTACAGCGCCAGCGAGCAAATGCTCGTGGCGAATCTCTCGCGGCAAATGCGCGACCTGGAAGCGGGTCTCCGCCATACGTCGCCTGATTGGGAGGAGCGGATGACTCGCTGGGAGGATTCGCTAAGAGGCAATCAACCCGAGTGGGTGACGGTGCGCAGCGTCAACGCGGGGGACAATTCCGCGCGCTATTACTACTATGATGACGGCTCGATCCGCGCGGCGGGTTACGCGCCCACGAAGTGGACTTCCCATTTCCGCGGCACGAATCATCTGCCGTCCATCGGTGCGTTCCAGTTCGAACAACTGACGGATCCGAACCTGCCTTGTGGCGGACCGGGCCGTTCGCTCAAGGGCATGGCGGCACTGACCGAATTCAAGGTCGAAGCCGTGGACCTGGCAAACCGGACCAACAAGGTTGAGGTGAAATTCGTGAGGGCGACCGCGGATTTCGAGAATCCCGAGAAAGACTTGGAGGCCGAGTTTGGCGATAAATCTGACAAGAGGCGTACCTATGGTCCGGTGGCCTTCGCCATTGACGGCCAGGACACGACCGCGTGGGGTATTGACGCCGGGCCGGGCCGGCGCAATCAGCCCCGCAAAGCGGTGTTCATCCCCGAAAAGCCACTGACCTTCGCGCAAGGTGTCGAACTGAACTTCCGCCTGCAGCAGAATCATGGTGGCGCGAATTCTGACGACAACCAGAACCACAACCTGGGCCGATTCCGCATCAGCGTCACCAGTGCGACGAACATGGTCGCCGACCCGCTCCCGGCCGGCGTGCGGGAGATTTTCAAGATTTCACGCGAGCAAAGGTCGCTCGCGCAGGTCGCAACGGTCTTCAGTTATTGGCGCACGACTGTCCCAGAGTTCAAAGAGGTCAACGAAAAGATCGAAGCCCTCTGGAAACAGTGGCCCGAAGGCACGCCCACGCTGACGTTGCTGGCGCGAGACGGTTTGTCGCCCGACGAGGCTCTCCGCCCCACGCACCTGTTCAAACGCGGCGACTGGCTCAAGCCCGGCCACGAAGTCAACTTTGGCGTGCCGGCGATTCTGCATCCGCTGCCAGCCGATGCGGACGGCTCGCGACTGACCCTGGCAAAATGGCTGGTGGACAAGAAGTCGCCAACCACGGCGCGAGCATTCGTGAATCGCGTTTGGCAGGCTTACTTCGGCACCGGCCTCGTGGAATCGCCGGAAGATTTCGGCACGCGCTGTGAAGCGCCGTCGCACCCGAAATTGCTGGACTGGCTGGCGTGCGAGTTCGTGGATTCGGGCTGGAGCGCCAAGAAGCTGCACCGACTCATCGTCACGAGCTCCACGTATCGGCAATCGTCGCGCGTGACGCCGCAGCTTTACACGAGAGATCCTTACAACCGCTTGCTCGCGCGCAGTTCGCGGCTGCGTGTGGAAGGCGAGATTGTTCGCGACATTGCGCTCGCGACCAGCGGATTGCTGAATCCCGAGATCGGCGGGCGCAGTGTTTTCCCGCCGGCGCCGGATTTCCTGTTCCAACCGCCCGCCAGCTACGGACCGAAGACTTGGAAGGAGGACACCGGGTCCGAACGCTACCGCCGCGGCCTCTACGTTTTCAAGTTCCGCTCCGTGCCGTATCCGATGCTGCAAACGTTTGACGCGCCCAATGGCGACTTCTCCTGCGTCCGGCGGCTGCGCTCGAACACGCCGCTTCAGGCGCTGGTTTCGCTGAATGAGCCTACCTTCATGGAATGTGCCCAAGCCCTCGCGCGCCTCACCTTGACCGAGGGTGGCAAAACCGATGCCGAGCGAATCAACTTTGCCTTCCGCCGCACTCTGTCACGTCCGCCAACCAGCAGCGAGCGGAAGGAGTTGCTCGCCTTGCTGGAGAAGCAGAAACAGCACATCGCCGCCGGCTGGGTGAACCCCTTGGAGCTTGCCACAGGATCAACCGAGAAGTCCGGCGATATTCCCGACGGCACGACACCGACGCAGTTGGCAGCCTACACCGTCGTGTCACGCGTCCTGTTGAACCTGGACGAGACGATCACGAAGGAGTGAAAATGAAAACACCCAAACGCCCAAGTGCCCAAAGCCGGATGCCGCAACTCAACCGTTTTTGGGGGCTTGGGTGATTCTCCAGCCATGAACTGCCAATCCCATCTTTATCGCGGCCTTGATCCGAAGCGGATCACCCGCCGTTGGTTCTTCCAGCAGTGCGGCGTTGGCTTGGGCGCCATCGCGCTCGGCACACTGTTCCGCGAAAACGGTTGGGCCTCGCCAGTTTCGCCCACGAATCCGCTCGCGCCGAAGCAACCGCATTTTCCCGCGAAAGCCAGGCGCGTCATTTTCCTCTTTCAAGCCGGCGCGCCGAGTCATCTGGAGTTGTTCGACCACAAACCGGAGCTGGCAAACTGGAATGGCAAGACACCTCCGGCGGACTTGGTCAAGAACTACCGTGCGGCTTTCATCAATCCGAATGCGTCCCTGCTCGGGCCAAAGTTCAAGTTCGCGAGGCACGGCCAAAGCGGAGCGGAATTGTCCGAGCTTCTGCCGCACCTCGCCGGGATCGTGGACGACATCGCCATCGTGAAGTCCATGCACACCGATGCGTTCAATCACGCGCCGGGACAGATTCTGATGAGCACCGGCTCGCAGCAATTCGGCCGGCCCAGCATGGGCGCGTGGGCGACTTACGGTCTCGGCGCGGAATCGCAGGACCTGCCGGCGTTCGTGGTGTTCAGCACGGGGAGCAAAGGTCCGAGCGGTGGCGCGTCGAACTGGGGCGCCGGTTTCCTGCCGTCGGTGCATCAGGGCGTCATGTTCCGCAGCGTCGGTGATCCCGTGCTTTACCTGTCCAACCCGAAAGGCGTGGACGATCAGATTCAGCGCGACACGCTGGCTTCAATCAAGCGGTTGAATCAAAAACGGCTCGACTTCACGGGCGACCCGGAAATCGCGACGCGGATCAACTCCTTCGAACTGGCGCACCGGATGCAACTCACCGCGCCCGAGCTGATGGACTTGAGCAAGGAGCCGCGGGAGACGCTCGAGATGTATGGCGCTGAACCGGGCAAGGGCACTTACGCCAACGCCTGCCTCCTGGCGCGCCGTCTGGCCGAGAAAGGCGTGCGGTTCATCGAAATTTTTCATGAGGCCTGGGACCAGCACGGCAATCTTGTCGCCGACCTGAAGAAAAACTGCCGCGACACGGACAAAGCCAGCGCCGCGCTCATCAAGGATCTCAAGCAGCGCGGCATGTTGGACGACACGCTGGTCGTCTGGGGCGGGGAATTTGGCCGCACGCCGATGGTGCAGGGCGGCGACGACGGGCGCGATCATCATCCGAATTGTTTCACCATGTGGCTGGCTGGCGGCGGCATCAAATCCGGCCTCACGCTCGGCGAATCAGACGAATTCGGATTCAATGCGACGGCGGACAGAGTCCATGTCCACGACCTGCACGCCACGATGCTGCACCTGCTCGGTTTCGATCACACGAAGCTCACGTATCGTTTCCAAGGCCGCGATTTCCGGCTCACGGACGTTCACGGTGAGGTGGTGAAGAAGTTGTTGGTGTAAGCGACAACGATCAGCAGTGAGCAGGCAGTGCGGCGCCGGCGGTTTCAGCCGAACAAATCCATCTGCGGCGGCGGGGCGAGTTGTTGGAGTTTATTGCGGTCCTGGTGGCGGCGTGAACTCTGTCGCACCGTGCCTTCGGGGGTGAGTTCGGATTCTTCCAGGTTGAGGAGAATTTGTTTCGCGCGTTCCAAAACTTCCTTCGGCACCCCGGCCAGCCGCGCGACGTGAATGCCGTAACTCTTGTCCGTTCCGCCTTCGACGATCTTGCGCAGAAAAACAATCGAGTCGTGCCACTCGCGCACGGCGACGTTGAAATTCTTCAGGCGCGGCAGGCGCCGGGCCAGCTCGGTCAATTCGTGATAGTGCGTGGCGAACAGTGTTTTTGCGCCCACCTGATTGTGCAGGTGTTCCACGATGCTCCACGCGAGGCTCAGGCCGTCAAACGTGCTCGTGCCGCGGCCGATTTCGTCCAGGATGATGAGGCTGCGCGGCGTGGCGTTGTTCAGAATGTTTGCCGTTTCGCTCATCTCCACCATGAAGGTGCTTTGCCCGCGCGCGAGGTCGTCGCTTGCCCCAATCCGCGTGAAGATGCGGTCCACCCGATCAATCCGCGCTTCGGCGGCCGGGACGAAACTGCCCGTGTGCGCCAGCAAAACAATCAGAGCCACCTGCCGGATGTAAGTGCTTTTGCCCGCCATGTTCGGGCCGGTGATGAGCGCGATTTGGGGGAACGCAGGACAGGCGTCGCGCCTGTCGCCATCTGAAATGTCTCCGCCTTGTGGCCTTCGGACTTGGGTATTCAAGTCAGAGACAGGCGCGACGCCTGTCCGACTACTCAGCGCCGTGTCATTCGGCACGAAGCGCTCCTCCACCAACTGCTGTTCCAGGACCGGATGGCGTCCGTCGCGAATGAACAGCACGCCCTCATCACCCACCTGCGGACGGCAGTAATTGTGAAGGCGCGCCGTTTCGGAAAAGCACGCGAGCACGTCCAACTGCGCGAGCGCGGCAGCGGTTTGTTGCAGCTTGGCCATCTGCCCCAAGACCTCCTCCCGCACGCGTTGGAACAACTCGTATTCCAGCTTCACGCTGCGCTCCTCCGCCCCCAGGATTTTTCCTTCCATGTCCTTCAACTCGGGCGTGATGTAACGCTCGCCGTTGGCCACGGTCTGCTTGCGGATGTAATGCGGTGGAACCTTGTCCAGATTCGACTTTGTGACTTCGATGTAGTAACCGAACACGG
This sequence comes from Verrucomicrobiia bacterium, assembly GCA_011525685.1. GTDB lineage: Bacteria > Verrucomicrobiota > Verrucomicrobiia > Limisphaerales > JADLHS01 > WYBW01. Next base: position 27,435 of record WYBW01000041.1, on the reverse strand, counting down.
AATTGAACCGCACCTTCAATGACGAGATGCCGGTCGCCGCGATTTCGTCCGCCTGCAGTTTGGCAATCCAGTCCTTGCCGCCGCGTTGGGCGGAGCGCAACTCATCGAGTTCCGCGCTGAAACCGTCGCGGATCATGCCGCCTTCCTTCAACGCGAGCGGCGGTTCGTCCACAATGGCGCGTGCAATCAATTCGACCAAGTCCGGTGATTCGGACAGTTGCGAGGTGAGTTCGCTCACTAGGACGGGCATCCTGCCTGGTTCCTGCCGCGCCGCGTCATCCATTACCTGAAAACTCTGCAATGAAGATGGAGACAGGCGCGACGCCTGTCCGACGCTGGTGAGCGTCCTCCGCAGCGCGGGAATCTGTTCCAAGGCCACGCGAAGGACGACGAGATCGCGCGCATTGCCGCTGCCGGAACTCAACCGGCCAATCGTGCGCTCCAGATCACGCACCTCGGTGAGTTGCGCGCGAAATGTATCGAGGTCGGCAGAACTCTGAATGAACATCTGCACCGCCTCCTGCCGGCGACGAATCGGCTCGAGCGCGGCGAGCGGCTGGGAGAGCCAGTCGCGCAAGCGGCGCGCGCCCATGGGCGTGACCGTGCGGTTCATTGCGCCGTAAAGCGACGCCGTGCGCGGCGCATCGTGATGCAGCGGCTCGAGGATTTCGAGATGCCGCAGCGTGGTGTGGTCAAGCACCAGGAAATCACTCCGTTGGTAAAAGGAAATGCGCGTGAGGTTCTTCACGTCGCGGCGCAGGTGCTGCGTGAGGTAGTGCAGCGCCGCCCCCGCCGCCCCAATGGCCGCCGCGCGATCCTTCAATCCGAAACCGTCGAGCGAGGCGACCTTGAAATGCTCCCGCACGGTGTAAAGCGCCGTCTCCGGGGCGAACGTCCAGTCGTCGTAGCCGCTCAGGATCTGGAATGAACCCCGAAGCGAATCACGCAGGGCAGTTGCTTCCGTCGGCAAGATAATCTCCGCCGGCCGCAACCGTTCGAGTTCGGCCAGCAGCGCGGCGTCAGACTCCAATTCCGTCGTCAGGAAATCGCCCGTGGTCAAGTCCACCAGCGCGAGGCCAAGGAGTTTTCCGCCCGGGCAAACCGCAGCCAGGAAGTTGTTCCGCTCGGCCACCAGCATCCGTTCATCAAAGTGCGTGCCGGGTGAGAGAATTTGAGTGACCTCGCGATTGACGAGTTTTCCAGGCCGCGCCTCCTCGGTCTGGTCGCAGATGGCGACCTTTCTCCCAGCCTTGAGAATTCGGGCGATGTACCCGTTCGCGGCGTGAAACGGCAGGCCGCACATGGGGATGCCGTTGCGCGCCGTGAGGGCAAGGTTGAGCAATCGCGCGCCTTCCTTGGCGTCCTCAAAAAACATCTCGTAGAAGTCGCCCAGCCGGAACAGCAATAGCGCGTCCCGGGGCAGCTCGCTCTTGATGCGGCGATACTGCGCCATCATGGGAGTGAGTTGCGTTTGAACGGACATCGGGGAAAACGGTAGTCAGGTTGGACGAGGAGGTCGAAACGAAATTTGTTGTGCCGCGGGACGAGGCATGGCCTTGGAGTCAGACTTCAGGAGACTCTCTCCACGCGTTCTTCCCCTTGGCGCTTCAAGCCGGTTTCACTTCCACAAACTCGCGGTGGATCTGGCCTTCGCCGGCGGTGCAAAGGAAATAGCCCTTCTCCGGCGTGCCATCGTGATTGTTGCGACTGATGGCGCAGCAGCGGTTGGTGGTCAGGGTATAGCGCCGGGCGCGGCGTTCGGTGAAACCGTGAAAATGACCGTTGAACACGGCGACAAGGTTGAAGTTCCGAAATCGCTCCAGCAGATCGTCCGCGTTCAGCGGGCGCATCGGCACCAGGAAGCCGAGCGGAAAGTGGGTGAAGACAACCGTGGGTTTCGCCGCGTCCAGCTTGCGGAGATTATCGTCCAGCCAACTCAAGGTCGCTGGTTGAATCGTCGTGTTCTGATACTTCGTTCCCTCGCTGGAATCGAGGCCGATGAACTGCCAGCCGCGATGCTCGAAATGGTAATTCAAGCTTCGGGGAAAGTTTTGATCCCACGCGGAACGGTCGGTGTGGGAAATGTAATCGTGGTTGCCGATCACGACATGAAAGGGCCGGCCGAAAGAACGCAGCGCGTCGCGCATCGGCCCCAGTTCCGACTGCGTGCCGTGCTCCGCCAGATCACCCGCGACGAGGCAGAATTCCGGTTTGCCGGGTTGTGAGCGGAGGCTGGCCGCGACCCGCTCAAACCAAGCCGGGCATTGCGGACTTTGGAAGTGCGCGTCGTTGATGACGGCGAAGCTGAAGTTGCCGGCGGAGCGCGTGCCCGCCCAACGGGCGCATCCCGGCCAGACGCCCAGCGCGAGCATCGCACCAGCGCTGAGGCGCAGCCACTTTCGACGTGGGATGCGGGAATCAGGCTTGTCGTGCATGGCGTGCATCGTGGCGGATCAACCCGTTGGCAGGCGAGTCAGATTTTCCTCGATTCGCCGGAACAAGCAAAAGCTTGAACTCCAGCATTGGCAGCGGCCTTGCCGCGCTGCGACCTTTGCGAAAACCTCTGCGCTCTCGGCGTCAATCCCGAATTCCGAAGTTGGGGAGCACGCCCGCCCCGGGCGTCGCTGGGCGCGTCTCGCGGCCAGCACCTTGCGCGCGACACTGGCACGAACCCTTGAACTCTTTCAGTGCGCCCAGGTTTTCCGCGAGGGCGCGGAAGACCGCGCCCGGGGCGGGCGCGCACCCCGGTCTATTTCGGAATTCGGGTTAAATTCAGGCTGGCTGGTTTTGGTTGCGGCCCAGCCGCGCTGTGAGCTTTGCGTTTGATTTTTATCTGATTAAAACCGAACAGCTCGGATCGCAGGAGGCTATTTCCCCTCAGCCTGCTTCTTCAAGTTGGCCAGGCCTTCGTCGAAATCGGGCCCGATCATTTTGTCCATCAGCAGGCTGAAGTAGCGATCCATCGGATTCCGGCTGATGTCGCCGTCCATTCCCCAGACCACCTTGGTCGCGTCGCCGGCCGGCTCGAAAGTAAAAATGCCTTTCGAGCGATACTTCCCATGGTCGAAACTCAGATCGAACTTAACTCCTCCTACCGGGTCGGACTCCGTGAGCGTCATTTCTCCCTGACCCATTTTTTTGCCCTCCCATTTGCTGACGGCGCCCACGCCTTCTTCCGGCCCTTCATAAGTGTAAACCAGCGTGGAATCCTTGGCCGTGGTCCACGCCGACCACTCAGGCCACTTCTTAAGATTGTTGATCCAGGGATGAATCGCTTCTGGCTTCGCCTGGATCATCACGCTGCGCTCGACGTGATACTCCGACGGCAGAAACTGCGAGACGGCGATCAACACGAAAAGCAAAACGCCGATGACGACCAGGACTCTGCGGAGAATTTTCATGGGTGTGGTGACTCTTACCGTTTCAGATAAACGTCGTAAAGCAGTTTCAGCGTGAGCGCCAGCACCACGGTGATGAACACGGGCCGGATGAACCTGGTCCCGCGGGCCAGGACCATTTTGCTGCCGAAGCGTGCGCCCAGCAATTGGCCCGCGCCCATCGCCACGCCGGCGGCATGATCCACCTTGCCGATGGCGGCGAACAGCAGCAGTGAACAGAGGTTGCTGGCGAAGTTCATGACTTTGGTGTGGGCCGTGGCGCGGGTCAGGTTGAATCCCAGCATCAGCACGAAGGCCATCGTCCAGAAAGTGCCGGTGCCCGGGCCGAAGAAGCCGTCATAAAAGCCCAGCAGCAGGCCGAAGAGGAAGTCGAATTTGAATCGCGCCATGCGTGGATGCAGGTCGCGCTCGCCCAGTTGTGGTCGCAGGAGTGTGAAAATCGCCACGGCCAGCAGCAGCAGGGGAATGGCGACCTTGAGGACGTGTGGGCCGACTTGCTGCACGCCCAGCGTGCCAACGCCCGCGCCCACGAACGTCAGCATACAGCCGCGAACGCAGTCGTGCAGATTCACGGCGCCGGCTCGTCCGTAATGCCATGCGGCGCTGGCCGAACCGAATGTGGCCTGAAGTTTGTTCGTGCCGAGCGCCTGTTGCGGGTCGCCACCAAAACTGAGAATCACCGGCAGCGTGATCAACCCGCCGCCACCGGCGATGGCGTCCACGAAACCGGCCGCCATTCCGGTGAGGAAAAGCAGCGGCCATTGCCAGGGTTCAAACATAACCGGTGGTGATCAGGGCAGCGCGTGCGGCCCGCCATCTCCATTCGATGGTGCGATTCGAGCGATTGTCCGTTGTAATTGCAATCAAAACGTGGCGCCGCCCTTGCCAATTCCTTCGAGCAACGTAATCATCGCCACGTGAAGCAGCTTCCCCGAATCAGAACCGGCCTTTGTATCTGGATGGCGACGTTGAGTTTGGGTGTAACGAGGGTATCGGCTGATCCCATTTCGCTGCCGACACCGATTTACCTTGAGAACTTCAACACCGTCGCCGAAGGCGGGTTGCCTGCGGGTTGGTATCAGACCAACTATTCGACGCGGCCCGAAGCGGGTTTTGATTTGCAGAATCTGAACTCCGCGAGCTACGCGACGTGGGTCGTGGTGGAGCGGGCGCGATTCGCGAGCAACTTTCTGAGCTACTCCAGCCATACGCCGGTGAATTACTCGCGCGTCCTGTCCTTCAATCCGAACAATGTCGTCAATGGGCAGACGGTGACGAATCTCGCAACCGGCAGATTTGTTTTCAGCACGTCCGGTTATCGCGATGGCAACCAGGTGATGTATCTGTTCACGCCGGATTTCAACCTCACCGGAAGGACGAATGTCCACGTTGCGTTCAACAGCCTGTGGGAACAGAACCAGGACAACCTCGCGGCGCTGGAGTATTCCACGAACGGCGGCGCGCAGTGGCTGCCGGTGGTTTACCTGCTCGACGGTCCGGATGTCCTCATGACCGGCGGCAACGTGGACGCGATCAGGACTTTCACCAACCGCTACTCCGACGTGGCGGTTTACACCGATCCGGCCACGCAAACACAGAAAGGCGGATACTACGGCGCTTTCATCGCCGCACCCATCAGTCAGGCGCTTGCGCCGTTTATCAGCGCGCGCGTCAACGATGATCCGGTGGAATCGAAACGCGTGGAACTGTTCCGCCTGACGGCGGCGGACAACCAGCCCGCGGTGCGGTTTCGCTTTGCGCACGCAGGAACAGACAGTTGGTACTGGGGCATTGATGAATTCGGACTCTACAGCATCACACCGGGTCAGCTTCCGGTGATTACGACCGGACCGGCGAGCGTGAGCGTGACCGAAGGTTTGACGGCGACGTTCACCGTAAGCGCGACCGGGCCGGGCCCGCTGACCTACCAATGGGAATTCAATGGCGGTGTCATCGCCGGCGCCACCAATTCGTCCCTCGTGCTCTCGAATCTCACCGCGGCCAACGCCGGCGTCTATACCGTGGTGGTGGGCAATGCGATGGGCGCCATCGAAAGCGGCGGCGCGACCCTGACGATCTACGAATTGACCGTGACCGGTCAGTGGGATTTCAACGCGGGTGATCTGCGCGCGACCGTCGGGGCGGAAATGGAGTTTGTTGGCACAACCTCGAACTCAACGACATTTCCCATCACGGACATTGGCGGACAGCCGGCGCGTGTGCTGGCCTTCGGGAGTAATGCGGTCAGCGAGGGCTTTTACGTGCGGCACGGAATCAAGCCAAACGGTGGCGGGCATTTTGTGAATCAGTACACTCTCTTGATGGATGTGATGTTTCCCGCCTCCGCCAACGGCCAGTGGCGCGCACTGTTCCAGACTGATCCCTTTAACCGCGCCGGCAACGAGGGGGATTTTCTCGTCGGCAACGCGAGCGCTTTGCCCAGTCCGAATGGCATTGGCGCTGAAGGCATCTTCCACGGCACGCTCGCGCCGGACACCTGGTATCGCCTCGCCTTCGTCGTGGACCTGACCGCGCCCGCCGGCCAGCAACTCACCAAATACATCAATGGAGTCAACGTCGGCAGCCAGTCGTTATCGGGTGGTGTGGACGGACGGTTCGCGCTCGGACCAACGGCGCAACTTTTTGCCTCGGGCCTCGCCGGGTTCACGCAATCCGGCTTTGTGAACAGCATTCAATTCGTGAACAGCGTCGTCCCGCCCGCCAAAATCGCTGCGCTCGGTGGGCCGACGGCCGCCGGTTTGCCGCCGGGCAACGCGGCGCTGCAATTCTTCGGCATCGCCGCTGGAAGTAATTCAGTTGCGTTGAACTGGACCGGGCCGGCAGGAAATTTTCAGGTTCAGGGGACCAGCAATCTCGTCACGCCAAACTGGCAGAGCCTTGGCAGCCCGACAACCAATCGGACCCTGAGCGTCGCCCAGAGCATTGTGGCGAGCTACTATCGCGTCGGCCAATACCGTCCCGACATTCAGGTCGGCATGTTGCCGGACGACGAACAATCCGTTCCGACGAAACAAATCCTCCGCGCCGCCGGCCAATCGGTGCAGTTCGGGGGCCGGCCCGTGGACCTGGCGATCTCGCCGAATGGAAAATTCGTGTACGTCAAAAACATCAACAACCTGCTGGTCCTCGACGCGGAGACGTGGAAGTTGCTTCAGACCGTGTCCTATCCAGCCAGCGGCGCGTCCTTGCACGGCATCGCCGTCAGCCACAATGGCACGCACGTTTATGTGAGCGGCGCGGCCAACGAGGTTTACGACTGGACCGTGGCAACCAACGGCACGGTCACATTTTCGCGCACGATTGCCATGCCCGCCGGCTCATATCCGTGCGGCATCGCGATTTCGGCGGATGACACCAAGGCTTACGTGTGCCTCTCCGTTGCGAACAAGCTGGCCGTCGTCAACCTCTCCACAGGCACGGTCACTCAACAGATCAACGTGGGCATCGCACCGTACGACGTGGCGCTCTCCCCTGATGGCAACACGGCTTACGTCTCCGATTGGGGCGGACGCTTCCCCGGTGGCGGCGACCTCACCGCGCCCTCGGCGGGAACACAGGTGGTGGTGGACAGCCGTGGCGTGGGCGCCAGCGGCGCCGTGTCGTTCGTCAACCTGTTGACTGGGCTGCAAACGGCACAAACCGCGACGGGGCTGCATCCTTCGGATATTGAGTTGAGTCCGGACGGGCTGACGCTTTATGTCGCGAACGCGAATTCCGACACCGTGAGCGTCATCAACACCGTGACCCGCGCGGTGAAGGAAACCATCCTTGTGCGACCCGATCCCAGTTTTCCGTATGGCAGCGCGAGTACCGGATTGGCTTTAAGCAAGGATGGGCAAAAGTTGTTTGTGACAAGCGCGGGCAACAACGCGGTAGCAGTCGTGGAACTGCCAAACACCCAGCACACGAACAGTGTGCTGGAAGGATTCCTGCCAACGGACTGGTATCCCGGCGCGATCCTGGCCGACAGCAATCAACTTTATGTGGTGAACGTGAAAGGCCTTGGTACGCGGCTCGGTCAACCGGTCACGACTTCGTGGCAGATCGGCGCACACTTGGGCAGCGCGAACAAGATTCCGATTCCCTCGAACGAAGCGTTGAGCAAGTACACGGCACAGGTGTTCGAGGACGGACGCATTCCCCACATCAAAGAGACTCAAAAGCCCGCCCAACCCGGCGTGCCACCCGTTCCGGTGCCGCGGCGCGTGGGCGAGTCGTCTGTGTTCAAGCACGTCGTTTACGTTCTCAAGGAGAACAAGACCTACGATCAAATCTTCGGCGACATGCCGGAAGGCAACGGCGAGCCGAGCCTGTGCGTCTTTCCGGAGCTCGTCACGCCGAATCACCACGCGCTGGCGCGGCAATACGTGTTGCTCGACAACTACTACTGCAACGGCGTCAACTCCTCCGACGGTCATGCCTGGAGCACGGAAGCCAACGTCACCGATTACCTGGAGAAGTCCTTCGGCGGCTACACCCGCAGTTATGCCTTTGGCGATGACGCGTTGTCCTATTCCTCCACTGGCTTCATCTGGAACAACGTGCTGAATCACGGGTTGACCTTCCGGAATTACGGCGAGTTCGATTACGCCTCCACCTCGCCCGCGCGGACCTGGCTGCAAATCTACATTGATTACACGAACAACACCGATTCGATCCGTTACGTGCAGAACATCGGCGTCGAATCGCTGCGGCCGTACAGCTCCACCAATGTGCCGGGCTGGAACATGAACATTCCCGATGTCGTGCGCGCGCGCGGCTTCATCAAGGAACTCAACGCCGCCCAATCCAACGGCGTCTGGCAATCGTTCCATTTCCTTTACCTGCCCAACGACCATGCCGGCGGAGACCCCACCCCGCGCGCGCAGGTCGCGGACAACGATCTGGCCCTGGGCCAGGTGGTCGAAGCCGTCACCAAGAGCATCTTCGCCAGCAACACCGTCATCTTCGTCATCGAAGACGACCCGCAGAGCGGCTACGACCACGTGGACGCGCATCGTTCAATCTGCCTGGTCATCAGCCCCTATACCAAACGCCGCGAGGTCATCAGCACGTTTTACAATCAATCCGGTGTCCTGCACACCATGCAGCGCATCCTTGGTCTGCCGCCGATGAACCAGATGGACGCCATGTCCCCGCTGATGTTCGACTGCTTCACCAACGTTCCCAACTACACGCCCTATACCGCGCTGCCCAACAACATTCCGTTGACCGAAGGTGTCAGCGGCACGGGCTCGCTCACCCGCAAGCAACGGTATTACGCGAATAAGGTCAAGAGGATGGACTTCAGCAAACCCGACCGCATCAACGACGACATATTCAACCGTTACATCTGGCACTCCATCAAGGGCGACGCACCGTATCCCGCCAAATACGTCGGCCACCATGGTCGGGGATTGAAAGCGCTCGGCCTCGTGAAGGTAAAAGCTCCGAAGGATGAGCGTGACGAAGAGTGAGGCGACGTGATTGATGGATGCGGCTTCGTGTTCGCAAAGCAGTGTGCGAAGCGAATCTTCTTTCAGGCGTTTTCAACGAGCTTGGACAGCGTCACATTTGGTGCTTTCGCCAGTCCGGCGAGTTTATCGAGCGAAATGTTCTCGCGTCCTCGCTCGATCTCCGAAAGTTAGGGCCAGCTCAAGTCCGCTTCTTCAGCCAACTCCTCCAGCCCAAACCCGGTGAAGTTGGAGGGCATCCAAGTTTCTTGGAGGTGGTGGTTGTCGCGCTGCGACAACCCCGTCCGTGTTCAGCGGACGGAAATGGCTCATCCGCGTTGGCCGTTGCGCCGTTGAACGTGGCACTGCTCGTCGCAGCGCGACGAGTTCCACCACCTCATGCCCATTGGCCCGGCAATAAAGCAGGATGCGCCTAGGCGCCGCGGGAGGCCACTTCCGTATTCGACATTCGGCCGTCCGCCCGCCACAATGCGCCCATGGCATTCAGTAAATTCGGTCTCTCGCCCGCGGTTCTGGACGGGGTAAAGGCGATGGGCTACGTGGACCCCACACCCATTCAACTGCGCGCGATTCCGTTGATTCTTGAGGGACAGGACGTGATTGGCAGCGCCCAGACGGGCACGGGCAAGACGGCGGCATTCGCCCTGCCCATTCTCACGAAGCTCGAGCGTCACCAACCGTCGCCGCGCCTGTTGGTGCTTGAGCCGACGCGGGAACTGGCCGCGCAGGTGGAGACGGCCATCCGTGATTTCGCGCGGTTCACGGACTTGCGTGTGGCGGTCGTGTTTGGCGGGGTCGGGTATGGCAGGCAGATGGATGAACTCAAGCGCGGGCTGGATGTGCTGGTGGCCACCCCGGGGCGGTTGCTGGATCATCTCGGGCGCGGCACCTGCCGGCTCGATCAGGTCCAGCATCTGGTGCTCGACGAAGCCGACCGGATGCTGGACATGGGTTTTCTGCCGGACGTGAAGCGCATCATCGAGAAATGTCCCCGCCAACGGCAGACCATGCTGTTCTCCGCCACGATTCCACCCCAGATCGAAACGCTCATCCAATGGGCGATGAAGAATCCGCAAACGGTCGAGATCGGCGCGCGGCGGACACCGGCCGAAACCGTGAAGCACGTGATTTATCCGGTGGCCGACGCGCAGAAGACCGACCTGTTGCTGGCGTTGCTCGACCGGGTGCATTACGACTCGGTGATCGTGTTTTGCCGGACCAAACACGGCGCGGACCGCGTGGCCCACCTGCTCAAGCGCAGCAATCACGCCGTGGCGGTGCTCCACTCGAACCGGACCCAGAGCGAGCGCGAACACGCCTTGCGCGGCTTTCGCGAGGGGCGTTACGAGGTGCTCGTCGCGACGGACATCGCCGCGCGCGGGCTGGACATCGCGGACGTGAGCCACGTGATCAATTACGACGTGCCGCATCATCCGGAGGATTACATCCACCGCATCGGGCGCACGGGTCGGGCCGCCGCGACGGGCGATGCGTTCACGCTGATGGTGGCGGAGGATTCCAAGCACGTCATGGCCATCGAGCGGTTCATCAGCCAGAAGATTCCGCGGGTGAAGCTGGAGAATTTCGATTATCGCTACACGGCGCTTTTCGAGGAGGACAAGCCCGGCCAGCCAAGGGGTTATTCCGGCGGCGCGCGCGGGGTGCGCGTCCACGGCGGGTATCATTTCGCGCCCGGCCGGCGGCGACGGCGGTAGCGTCAAGCCGGAACGACCCGCGGGACGCTGGCATTGCGGGCGCGCCCTTCGGCCCAATGCCGGAGACAGCCGATCTGTTCATCCATGGTCCGGGCCAGCGGAACGGTCTGCGCCAGGGCGTGCAGGACGTGTTGGGTGGTCAGTTCGCTGCGGACATCGAAGGCGTCGTAAAGGGCGCTGTTGATGGCTTCCTCGATTTCCGCGCCGCTGAAGCTGGCGCTGGCCTCGGCGAGCGCGGCCAGGTCGAAATGCACCGGCTGGCGTCCCCGCTTGGTGAGATGGATGCGGAACACCTCCTGCCGCTCGTCGCGGCTCGGCAGGTCCACAAAGAAGATTTCATCCAGCCGGCCTTTGCGGAGCAGTTCCGGCGGCAACTGGGAGATGTTGTTGGCCGTGGCCACCACAAACACGGGCGCAGTTTTCTCCGAGAGCCAGGTGACGAACGTGCCGAACACGCGCGCGGTGGTGCCACCATCGGTTACGCCCGAACTTTGCGAACCCGCGAACGCCTTGTCTATTTCGTCCACCCAGAGGATGGCCGGCGCCACCGACTCGGCCACCGCGATGGCCCGCCGGACGTTTTCCTCCGAGGACCCGACCAGACTGCCGAACATGCGGCCCATGTCGAAGCGCAGCAACGGCAGCCGCCAGAGATTGGAAACCGCCTTGGCGCAGAGGCTCTTGCCGCACCCTTGCACGCCCAGCAGCAGGATGCCTTTGGGCGGAGGCAGGCCGAAGGCGCGAGCCTCGCTCGTGAACGCCACCGCCCGCTTTGTCAGCCACTCCTTCAACACCCGCAACCCGCCCACGTTGGCGAAACTCTCGTTGGTGGCGCAGTATTCCAGCAGGCCGCTCTTGCGGATGATCTGCTGTTTCTCGGAAAACACCTCGCCCACGTCCTCGCCGCTTAACCGCTCCTGCTTGACGATGATCCGGGCGAACACGTTCTCCGCCTCGCCCAGTGTCAGGCCGAGGGCGGCCTGCAACAAACGTTCCCGGCCCGGTTCGTCGAGGTCAATCCGCACCTGCTTGAACTGGCTCACCTCGGCAATGATCGTGTCCAGCAGCGCCGACAAATCCTCGCGCGAGGGCAGCGGGTGATTGAGCACGGTGATTTCCTTCTCCAGTTCCGTGGGAATCTCCAGCACGGGCGAAATCAGGATGATGGTCTTGAAACTGTTCTTCAGATGGAGGGCAATCTCCTTGAGCTTGCGCGTCACCGCATGCTGGCCGCGGGCGAGGAAAGGATGGAAATCCTTGAACACGAACAGAGCCGGCTCGACCTGCTCGATCACCTCGTCAAGCGCCGCCAGCGGTTCCTTGGTGGCGGGGTGGCGCAGTTTCTGGGATTGAATGGAGGTGCCCGCCGGCACGATGCCGGTGCTGCAACTCCACTCGAACACCCGCTTCTGCCGCTTGTGCGCGATGTCCACGATCAACTGCTGCACGCGCAATTCCTCGCTCGAGAGGATGTAGAGAATCGGATAGCGCGCGCGGATGAGCGTCTCGATTTCAGTCTGGAAGTTCATGCGGTCGCTTCGACGTGGCCCAGTCTGCTCCCGATTGGGGCGGTTAGCGATCCAGAAATCGCCGCCACCACGACCGCGCGGGGCGCGGCTCGCTCTGGAGGGACCGGGCCAGGCGCTCGGCGATTTCGGGCGGAACGGAGACCTCCTTCGCATCGTGCCGCAGCAAGTCCTCGGGGGTGGCAAATTCCAGCGCGGACCGCTCTTGCGATTGCATCTGCGAAAGTTGTTCTTGCTCCTGAGAAGTGTGTTTGGTCTGGCGTTTCATGGTGGACCTCAGGCGGTTTGTTGAAAACGGAGGGCAAAGGCCTTGCGCGCGCGATGCAGTTTGCCGCGGACGGCATCGGCGGTTTGTTGGGTGAGTTCGGCGATTTCCTCGTAGCTCATCTCCTCGTCGGCAACGAGCAGCAGCAGCAGCCGGTATTCATCGGAGAGACCGTCGAGCGTCCGCTGGATCCGTTCGCCGAGCTCCTTGAGCTCGAGCACGCGCAACGGGGAATCCACCGGGGCGGCGGCCGTTTCCCAGAGCGAATCGTCGGTGGTGGTGAGGAGGTTGCGGCTGTGCCAGCTCTGCCGCAGGTTGTGGCAATGGTTGATCGTGATGCGATAGAGCCAGGTGCGCAGCGAGGAGTCGCCGCGGAACTCGTTGAACTTCCGGTAAACCTTGAGAAAGACATCATGGGTGGCGTCCTCGGCCTTTTGCGGGTCGCCCAGGTAGCGGAGGGCAAGATAATACACGGCGCGGCTGTGCTCCTCGTAAAGCCGGGCAAATTCGGCCGGCTCCAAAGGCACACGCGGTCGGAGCGGGCGCTCGGGTTGCACCGATGATTCACTCACGAGAGTTTCCACGGCGAATTAGACCAGACCGGGTTGCCCGCGTCACGCAGAGACCTGCGAGTGGCGGGACGTTGGGGGGACCTCAGTCTCCCGCAACCGCGTCTGCCTGCATGTGGCCGTGTGACCGGCCTGGACGCCGGAGGGGCGGCTGGCAAGCCGCCTCTCCGGCAGACCGGCGGACTGGCAAGAACCTGTGATGCAAACTGGGACGTTTCAGGACGACGCACCGGAGATGCCGCGCGCGGGACCGCGTTTCAGGCCGATGTTCTGCTCGTACTGGCCGAGTTTGACCGGTTGGCTGGTCTGGCGGGCCTTGAGTTCGAGCTTGATGAGGTCAATGCGGTTGCGCGCCATGCCGGCGGCGGCCAGGTTCGGATAACGCTCGATGATTCGCTCAAGGGTCGCGCGGACGGTGTCGTAGTCCGCCCCGTGGCGTATCTGAAGGTCGGCCAGGAGATTGAGCCAGCGCACCACGTTGCGGGGCGGTTGGTTCGGCTGATGAATCAACTGGTCCAACTGGTCGGCGGCCAGGTCCATGCGTTGGAAATGGTCGGCGTAAAGGACCGCCAGCTTTTCCCGCGCCTCGGTGTCTTGCGGATATTGCTCGAGATGTTTGACCAGTTCGGTGGTGAGTTGTGCGGGATCGGTGGCGGTGGGTCGAAGGTGATGGGAGGAAGCGAGCAGGCCGATGTTGCGGACGCCTTCGGGGACGTGGAGACGCTGCCGGTCGTGCGGGGCGAGCAGGGCGTCGGTCTTGGCCAGGTGGGCAATCCGTTCTGCCGCCGCCAGGGCAAACTCCGAATCGGGCAACCGGGCAATCAGCTTTTCGAGGTCCTGCCGCGCCGCCTCGCGGTCCACGCCGTACTTGAGATGCCAGTCGGCGAGGGAATTGAGCGCGAGCGCCACGTTGCGCGGCGGGTGACCGGGTTGTTCGCACAACCGTTGAATGGTCAGTTCCGCGCCCGGCAGATCGTTCAGGTTCTCGACCTGGATTTCCGCGAGTTTCAGTTGGCCCTCGCAATCCGTTGGAAACTTCTCAAGCTGCCGGCGAATCTCGGCCACGGCTTCCTGGTAGAGTCCCCGCTTGCGTTTCGCTTCGGCGATGGAGTAGTAGGGACGCGGTTCGATTTCCGCGTCGCCGCCGTCGTAGAGCGAGGTGAAGGGCCGGGCCACAATGTTGGCGATGCTCTCGCGCCACACGACGGTCAGGCAGATGCCTCCGAAGAGCACGGCGATGACATCGGACCACACCATGGGAGCCTTGGACCAAGGCTCAACCGCCCAGGCCAGCCAACCCAGGATCAACACCGTGGCCACCCACTTGAGGGCCAACACAGCCGGCGCGTCGCTGCGTTTGAGCGCGCGGACCAGCAGCCAGCCCAGAAAGACCAGGCCGAACAGGCTCAAGGCCGCTCCCGCAATGACCAACCAAGGTGATGGGCCGTCTGTCATACCGGTTCAACATTGACCGCTTCGCTGCCTGATTCAAAAACAATCATCCGCAAGGCTTGGACAAGCTTGACGCTGGTTCGTCACGGCTTCTCGCATGGTTGGGGGAGACATCTGTTCCTGGGGGGCGGCTCACAGTCCATCAGCCGCAAAGGCGTAACGCCGGTTTTCCAGCCGGCGAAATTGCCCCCGGGAATGAAACCCCTGCCCGGCGCTGCGGACTTTCGGCGAAACTGTCCACGGCGCGCGCCGACTCGAACGTCGGCGTTACGCCCGGCGGTTCATCGAGGAAAATCACAACCGGCCAGAGGGGTTCCCGGTCCGTGTCGCCGCGCTTCAGGCTACTTGCTCTGCAGGTCAAACTGGATGGAGGTGCGCGAGCCGGTCCTGAGGTTGCGGATGACCATCTCCTGCAACTGCCATTGTCCGTTCACCTTCTTCAGTGCTTTCGGCTCGAATCGTTTCAGCCGGCTGCCCTTCGTGTCGTAAGCCTCGGCGTGGACGATGCCTCCGGTATCAAGGTCAATCCACGAAACCACGCGGGCGTAGCTGCCCTCGCCGGGGTTGGGATTGGTGCTTTCGAGCACGCTGCAGGCCTGGCCGCTGCGCAACTCCTTCTTCAGCAGCTTCTGCTGCGGCCAGGAGAAAAATTCCAACCCCAGGTCAGCCAGCCAGAAATCCGATCCGGCGAACGGAATCATCGCCTGGTCTCCGGTCAAAACCTTGGTGGCATTCGTTTCACCTTCGCCCGAGCCGGAGGGCGACACTTGATACTGGTTGGGCTGGTTTTCGTTCCGGACGATTCGAATGGTCGCGGCATGGTCAGGCGCGGGGCCGCGGGCGATGTAAAGGACCTGCCAGTTGGTCTCGGTGAGGATCGTGCGGAACTCGACGGGAATTTCGACTCGCTGGTTTCGTCCGGGGAAGATTCTCAGGATGCCGCTGAGGGAGGAATTTTCCATGGGCCGCAATTCCTGGAGTTGGCGGGCCAGTTGCCGACCCTCCATTTCGGCCGGGCTGAGTTCGAGTGACGCGGCAAAGGTGACGCTGACGAACCACCCCGCCATCCATGCCAGCCAGCGCGTCATTTGGATTCGAGGGCGATGCGGACCACTTCCGCGACGTGCCGCACAAAGTGGACCTTGATCTTCTCGCGCGCTTCCCGCGGCACCTCGAGCCAGTCCGGTTTGTTCTGCTCGGGCAGGATGACGTGTTTGACGCCGAAGCGCACGGCGGCGAGCACCTTTTCCTTCACGCCTCCCACCCGCAACACCCGACCGCGCAGGCTGATTTCTCCCGTCATGGCCACGTCCGAGCGGACGCGGCGCCGTGAGAGCAGCGAGGCGAGGGCGGCCACAATGGCCACCCCGGCGCTCGGGCCATCCTTGGGGGTGGCGCCGGCGGGCACATGAATGTGGATGTCGTGCTTGCCGTAATCCTCCAAGTCCAGTTGCAGCGCCTTGGCCTGACTGCGCAGATAACTCAAGCCGGTCTGGGCGCTCTCCTTCATCACGTCGCCCAATGAACCCGTGAGCAGCAGGTTTCCTTTGCCCGGCATGCGGGTGACTTCAACGTAAAGCACCTCGCCGCCCGTCGGAGTCCAGGCCAGACCGGTGGCGATGCCGAATTCGGAAATTTTCTCGGCGGTTTCGGCCACGAAAGGCGGATGGCCGAGCAGAGTCTTGAGCGCGTCCGGCTCCAACTTGAGCGATTTGACGTGGCCATTGCGGCTGACGAGCTTGCGCGCGGCCTTGCGGGCGAGCGCGGCGATGCCGCGTTCCAATTGCCTTACGCCGGCTTCCCGGGTGTATTCCTGGATGAGCCGGCGCAACGTGGCGTCGGGCAGCGTCACGTCGTTCCGGCTCAGACCGTGTTCCTCCAGTTGGCGCGGAACGAGGTAGCGTTTCGCGATTTGAAGTTTCTCGGACTCGGTATAGCTGGGAAGCTCGATGACCTCGAGCCGGTCCCGCAAGGCAGGGTGGATTGGCTCCAACCAGTTGGCCGTGGTGAGAAACAGCACCCGCGAGAGATCGAAGGGCAGATCGAGATAGTGATCCGTGAAGGTGTTGTTCTGCGCGGGGTCGAGCACTTCGAGCAGCGCCGCCGCCGGGTCGCCCCGGAAATCGGCGCCCACCTTGTCCAGCTCGTCGAGCAGAATCACCGGATTGTTGCTTTCCACCCGGCGCAGGGTCTGGATGATGCGACCCGGCAGCGAGCCGACATAGGTCCGGCGGTGGCCGCGGATTTCCGCCTCGTCCCTCATGCCGCCGAGCGAGATGCGGGCGAACTTCCGCCCCAGCGCGTCGGCCACGCTCTTGCCCAAGGAGGTCTTGCCCACGCCGGGCGGGCCGACCAGGCAAAGGATCGGGCCTTTGATGACTTTCTTGCGCTTGATGACCGCCAGGAATTCCAGCAGCCGGTCCTTGACCTTCGTCAGGCCGTAGTGTTGCTCGTTGAGGATGCGCTCGGCGACCGTCAGATCAATCTTGTCGTCGGTGGATTTCTCCCAAGGCAGGCAGAGAATCCAGTCCAGATAGTTGCGGGTGACGGCGTATTCGGCGGCGGCCGGCGGGGTTTGCTGCAGCCGTTCCAGTTCCTGGAGCGCAACCTTCTTGACCTCCGCCGGCATCGCGGTCTGCTCGATCTTTTCGCGCAGGGAATTGATCTCGCCGGAGTTTGGCTCGGACTCGCCCAACTCCCGTTGAATGGCGCGCATCTGCTCGCGCAAAAAGAAATCCCGCTGCGTCTTGGCGATGGAAGTGGCGACGTCGCTCTGAATCTTGGAACTGAGCGTCAGCACTTCGTGCTCGCGATTGAGCATGGGCAGCAACTTGGCGAGCCGCTGCTTGACCGACGACGTCTCGAGCAGTTTCTGCCGGTCCTCCAGGTTGAGGTTCAGGTTGGCCGCAATGAGATCGGCGAAGTGCCCCGGGTCCTCGGTGTTCAGCGCGGCGATCTTCACCTGCTCCGACAGCGCGGGCGAGAGCTTGATAATTTCCTGAAACTGGTTCTGCGCGTTGCGCATCATCGCAGTGACTTCGATGGAGTCCTCGCGCTCGTCCGGCAGCAACTCATACCTGGCGGTGAGGTAGGGCGCGGTGGCGGTGAACTCCTTGACTCGAATGCGCCACAGGCCTTCGACCAGCACGCGCGCGGTGCTGTCGGGAAACTTCACCATCTTGGCCAGCCGCACGACACAGCCGACCTGATAAAGGTCCTCGGGCGCCGGGTCGGCCACCTCCGGACGGCGTTGCAGGACGCACCCCATCAGGCGGTCGCCGGCCACCACGTCGTCAATGAGGCGCACACTCGGGCCGGTTTCCACCAGCAAGGGGGCCACCGCCAGCGGGAACAGGACGATATCCGAGAGGCCGAGAATGGGCAGCACCTCCGGCAACGAACGCGAGGAAATCCGCGAGGGAGACTCGGTGCTCCCGGCGGACCCGAGGATGCTGATAAATTCTGTATCGGGCGAGGTCATCGTCGCGTCAGTCTGCAACAAGTTGGATGCCGCCGCCCCAAAAAAGATTCAGGGTGAGCTACTTTCCCTCGGCGATGGGCACCTTGGTGCTCTTGGCATGAGCTGGCGGAGCCAGCGGAACGTCAATCCGCAAGAAGCCGTTCAAATAGGCCGCCCTGGCCTGGCCCAGGTCGTAACCGTTGGGCAATTCGAGTACGCTCTCGAAGGGACCGTAGTTGATTTCCATGACCAGAAAGTTGCACTTGTGCGCGCGGCAACAATCGGGCCGGTTTCCGCTGATGCGCAGCCGGTTGCCCTCGACGGTGATCTCCAGGTTCTCGCTGCGCATTCCGGCCAGCTCGACTTTGATCACGAGCCCGCCGTCTGTGGAATAGACATCGGTGTTGGGCACCCAATGACCGTTGGCGGCGGCTTCCCGCCCGCCCACAGCCGACGCACGGGTTACGAAGTGAACGGCAGAACTGATTTTGGTGACGGCCATGTCGGCAAGGAGATTATCTCAGTTGAACTTCATGTGCAAGTGCGCACTCAGGGCATCTTGACCTGGACTTGGGTTGGATGGCCCTTGCGCGCCCGGAAGACGATGCCCGGCGGCGGGGACTGGCTTCCGACGCCGCACCCGCAAGGGGTATCGCGCTTGAAACTGAATCGCCGCCGGCCCAGCCTGCCCCAAAGCAGCGCTCCGGCGGCCACGATTACGATCATCAAAGAAACAGCCTGCTGCCAGTCCACAGCAGCAACATAATCTCAAAACCCCGCCGCGCAACGGCGAAATTTCCTGTCCAGTCCGAGGCGAAAAGGATTGCCTCTCCCAAAACGAAGCCGCGGCGCGCTTTGACGTTTCCTCTGTTGGCTGAAATGCCTACCCTCGCCGCATGTCCGGCAGCCAATTTCGCCATTTGTATCGCGTGCCTTACAGCGATTGCACTCTCGGCAATCACGTCTATTACAGCCGCTACCTCGACCTGCTGGAGACCGTGCGAGGCGAATTCTTCCGCCACCTCGGCGTGCCGCTGCTGGCGTGGCAGGAGCGTGACACAATTTTTCCGGTGATCGAAGCCAGGCTGCGTTACAAGTCGCCCGCGCGCTATGACGACCTGCTGACCACTGAAATCTGGGTGAGCGCCGCCGGACGCGTCCGGCTGAACTTCGCGTATCGGGTTGTCAAGCAGGCGGGCATTCTGGTTCTCGAGGCGGAAACGCTGCACGTTTGCACGGCGCTGAACGAAAAACCGAAGCGCCTGCCAGAGGACTTGATCGCCGCGTTGCAACCGTACACGCGACCGGAGTGACGTGGTCCTGCCGGTTCAGCCGGGGAATGGCGGTTCGCTTAGACGAACTTGGTCAGCCCGGCCACGGCCATCGGCGGGATGTCCAATTTCATGGTCCAGTCCAGCTTTTCGGGCACGAGCGTTTCTTTCGAGTTGAGCGCGTCCTCCCAGGAGACTTCCTGGCCGGTGTAGGCGGCCATGCGGCCCATGATGCCCATCATCGTGCTGTGCGTCATCCACACGCCATCGTTGATCGGTTTGCCACTGCGGATGCTGGCAAACAGTTCATCGTGCTCCTGCTGGTACATGTCGTTCTTCGGTCCCTGATAACGCCAGGTTTGTCGTCCGCGGATCACCGGGGCTTGCCAGCCCGGAATCCGGGCCGTGCCTTCCGCACCCATGAGGTAATCGGAGTTCTCATTGGCGCAATTGCTGATCTGCCGCTGGCCCATGAACGCGCGCACGTCGTTCGGATACTCGTACACGATGAACATGTGGTCGTAAATGTTGCCCTCGTGGTTCGGGGTCTGCCGGCCGCCCACCGCCATGGCCTTGAGCGGCATCTCGTCCTTCATGGCCCAGGCGATTTTGTCCACGCTATGCACCGCCTGCTCGACCAGGCCATCGCCGGAAAGCCAGACGAAGTTGTACCAATTGCGCATCTGCCATTCCAAGTCACCCATGCCTGCGGGCCGTTTGCTGGCGGGCGGCATCGGCTTGACCGGACCGGTGTAATAGGTGGCATAGACGGCGCGGATATCGCCGATGGCACCGTCGTGAATCCGTTTGTAGAATTCGCGCCGCGCACTCTCGTAACGCCAGCAAAGTCCGGCCACGAGCGAGAGCTTCTTCTCCTTGGCCAGCTTGGTGGATTCGAGCACTGAGCGCACTCCGGGTGCGTCCGTGGCCACGGGCTTTTCGCAGAAGACGTGTTTGCCAGCCTTGACCGCAGCCGCCAGATGCACCGGCCGGAAACCCGGCGGAGCCGCCAGCAGCACCACGTCCACACCGCTGTCAATCACCTTCTGGTAGGCGTCGAGACCGGAAAAACATTTGTCTGGCGTGACCTTGACCTTGTCGCCATGGGCCTTCTTGAGATTCCGCAGACTGTCCTGCAACGGTTCGGGGAATGCGTCGCCCAAGGCGGTGAGCACCACGTTCGGGTCGGCCTTGAGGGCTTGGTCGGCCGCGCCGCTGCCCCGGCCGCCGCAACCCACCAATCCCACGCGCAACGTGTCGCTGTTGGTATTGGCGAAAAGATTCCCGGGCAGAATCGCCGGGGCGGCAAACGCCGTCGTCAGCGCTGCGGAAGTTTTGATGAACTCGCGGCGCGTGGTGGGAGAAGGATGGCTCGCTTTCATGGTTTCAGAGGCGGATTTGGTTCAAGTTCGTGTTTTCAACCTGTGTGTGAGTGTCACAAGCCGCGCCGGATGCGTCAAGCCAAGGCCTTGCGGCAAATTGTGAACTGCGCCCTCCAGGCTCGATGGTTCAACCTCCGCCATCAGTCGGCGAATCAGCCGGCAAGGGCGGTTGCAGTGGGCGAAAACCTGTCATCAATTTCACCGACATGCACTGGGACTGAAATGAGCTAGCATGGTTTCCAGTTGTTGCCTATGCCTACGATTCCTCTCATGAGTCTGGTTTGTTGCGCAGTCTTGCTGGTGGGCTGCAATCGCGAAGGCAATGCGCCTGATCCCACGGCTACACCCTCCACGGCGCCGTCCTCGCCGCGGGGGCCGCTTTCCGTGACGAACGTGCCCGCCCCCACAACGGTGATTCCCGACAGTGGCCATACCACTGCCACCTTGCAACGTCTGACCCAGGCCCTGCGCGACCACGTGGTTGGCACCCGCAGCGTGCCAAGGGACTTTGAGGAATTCGCCGCGAAGTCTCAGGTCAGTTTTCCTCCGCCCCCCGAGGGAAAGAAATACGCCATTCGCGGGCAGGAAGTCGTGCTGGTCAACCGTTGACGGATAAACGGGCCGGGCGGAAGGTGTGGGAGAAAATCGCAGGCATGAACCGAAACCAGTCCCCAGTTGAACGAAAAACCGCCCGGGTGGCGGGATTCACGTTGATCGAACTGTTGGTGGTCATTGCAATCATCGCCATCCTGGCGTCCATGCTGTTGCCGGCCCTGGGATCGGCTCGCAACCGCGCCTGGCGCATCCAATGCGCTTCGCAAATGCGGCAACTCGGGCTGGGCTTCACGATGTTCGCGGCGGACCGCGAGGATTGCTTCCCGCCGGCGGCCTATTACGTCAGCGACACCCGGCAGCTTGCGTGGGACACCTGGATTCACCGTTACATCGGCGGAAACGCTCCGGAGAATACGCTCAACATCGCGCTCGTGCCCACGACCTACGCGCCCAAGATCGAAAAGTGTCCTGCTGACCGGCTGCCGACTTTGGAGAGCGATCCCCAATGGGGCTGGGTGAATTATGGGATGCGCCGCACCTACGCCATGAACAGCGTCGGACCCAACTGGGGTTCCGACTGGTGGGTGAGCGCGGGTTCACCGTTGCCCCGCTTGGACATTGCCGGGCGCCACGGCGTGGGGATTTCGTGGGTCGGCCCGGGCGTGGGTGGCTACCCGGATTGGGATGCCAAAGGTTACAAGACCACTGTGGTCAAAGATCCCGCCGGGACGATCCTGCTGGTGGAACAACCCAACATCCAGAACGCTGTCGGCAACGCCTGGCCGGCCTTCTGCAACGGACCTTACGGAAGCGGCGATCTTTACCAGTTGGACCCGAATCTGGCCGCGGCCAAGAACTTCGGCAACAACCAGTATGGCATCCACGGCCGGCGCTTCAACTATCTCTATCACGACAATCACGTCGAAGCGTTGAAACTCGAACAGACCGTCGGCAGCGGCACCTTGAGCAACCCGAGAGGTGGTTGGACCGTGATTGCGGGAGATTAAAGAACGGAGCGCTGTTCGCTCGGTTTCTTGGAACCAGTTTAATAAGGACTCACGTGGGGTGGGGCGTGCGTACTCGCGAGCCGAAGCCAGCCCAGAATCTGAAAGTCTGTGGCTCGTTAGTAACCTCGCCCCACTTTATGAAACCACTTGTAGTAAACTTGTAGCCCGCAGGCTCATTCCGCAGTGATGGCCACGATGAACATGCCGCACCTCGTCATCGTGGAGGTCAAATCAACGCTGGCAACCGGCACTTCGGGATGCGAGTTGGTCCAGGTGGTGCGATAGAGCCAAACCGGCTGGCCAGCGGGACTTGTGCCGTGCCAGGCTACGGCGGCGTGCGGATTGCCAGACCCCGGATCCCAGTCCCAAGGCCAGGCTTCTTTGGAATAGCGAATAGGCATCTGTTCCTCCCGTCCGTCCGTCCAGTGTACCGCATAGCTGGCCACCGTTGCACCCGGCGCCGCGGTGTTGTCAGCGGCATGCAGAAAGTGGATTCGCTGGCAGCGCTGTTGTACCGGGATGTCGCGCGACGCTTCGGGAAACTGTAAACCCTTGGACCTGAGAAGCACGCTCGAGAGTTGAACCAGGCCGCGCACGTCGTATTCGATCCCCTCGAACACTTGTCGTCCGCGTGGCAAGGCAAAAAGGTCGTGCCCCGGAAAACGGCTGGCCCGCCAGTCGGCCTCTGGGCAGGCCGTGTAGAAATCGGTGAGGTCAATAAGCCGGGCCGGAGTATCCGGTGCGCGCGGCGGAAGGTTCAGGCTGTAAGCCTGAAAGCGGGCGGCGCGGGCGGCTTCGCGATTGCCCGTGTCTGCTTCAAACCAGGCACAGTTCAGCCAGGCCGTGCGAAGGAGCGGCGCGTTCAGTTTCGCACCGGACTGCGGGCCTTCAATCGCACGCCGGTAAGCCGCGAGGACCACTTCCGGCGGGCACTTTTTCTTTTGCCACTGTTCGTTCAGCCAATTGGCTTTGGACAGGAAAATAAGGGCGCTGGCGTTCGGCAGACTCGCGGCGCTCTCAATCGCTTCCCCGGTTCCCGGCTGGTCTCCGGCATAGCCCAGGTGGCGTGCTCGAGTCCACCAGATTGCCGGATGGTTCGGCTCCAGTCTCAGGGCACGATCAGTGAGCCACTCCGCTTCGCGCAGCCGGCGGGGATCGCTCCGACTGACGTACTCCTCCAGCGCCAGTCGCGCGGCTTGGGCGCAGAGCCAGCCGTTGGTGGGTTGCAGGGCGAGGAGGGGTTCGATGAGGCTGGCAGTGGAAACCTCTCCGCAGTGGGCTTTCGTCTCTTCGGCGGCCAGCAGTTGCGGCACAGTGAAGCTGGCTTCTGGCGCAGCCGGACGATTCGCCGGGTCTGAAAGAAACCAGTTCAGCCAACGGTTCTCGGTTCGAGCTTCAGGTGAAACCCGAAGCCGTTGTAAGAGTTCCAGCGACTGCGTTGGAGGAACGATGTCGGAAGCAGACTCGGCGGTTTTCCTCACCCCGGCCACGGCTTCCACCAGTTCCGGCAGCCACTCGGGTGCGGACAGTCCGGCTTGAGGTGCGGGCCAGATCTAGGCTGAGCGGCCACTGGCGGTGGCAATCCAGTTTCCGTCCGGGCTGAAGGCGGCGTCTTGGACCGTCGCGCTGTGTTGCATCGGACTGCTCAGCGGATGGCCTGTGACCGCATCCCAGACGCGCGCGGTCTGGTCCTGGGAGGCCGTCACCACGCACCGACCGTCGGGGCTGAATCGGGCTGAGTACAACGACGCGTTGTGCCGCAGAATGATCTTCCGACCTGGCTCGCCGGAGGCGAAGTCCCAAACCACAGCCGTATCGTCCTGCGAAGCCGTCAACAACTTCCGCCCGTCGGGGCTGAAAGTGGCCTCCCTGACTGCCGCCCGATGCGGCAAGGGTTCGCTCAAAGGCCTGCCGGCGGCTGCTTCCCAGACCCGTGCGGTGAAATCCGAAGAACAGGTGACGACCCTTGAGCCGTCCGGGCTGAAGTGCGCTTGATTCACCTTGGCGGCGTGAGGTTTCCACGAAACGAGAAGTCGCCCGTTTGTTCCATTCCAAATCCGCATCTGCTCATCGGCGCACAAGGTGAGAATCCACTTTGAGTCCGGGCTGAACTCGGCGGACCGGAGTTCATCCGGATGCGGCAGCGCCAACAGTTGACGCCCTGATTCGGCCAACCACACCGCGGCCAACCCGTCGTTCGAAGCCGTTAGCAGTTTCTTGCCGTCACGGCTTAACGAGGCGCGGGCAGGAGCCACTGCATGTTGAACACGAAGTACCACTTCGGCCTTCTTGGCATCCCAAATTCGCGTATTGCCGTCGGCCGACCCGGTTACGATCCAGCGTCCGTCTGCACTGAACTCGACCGAGTTCGCACCCTCATCGCTCCAGTGGTCTCCGATACGACTCCAGCCATTGGAGTTGACGAACAGCCGAGGTTGCGGACTAACTGCGACGAGCCGTTGGCCATCTGGCGACCATTCCACGTTCCGCACCACCCTGCTGGTCGGCAGCTCCATGGGCAGTGCCGAGCGAGGTCGCACGTCCCAGACGCCACAGGTTCTATCCGAGGATGCCGTCACGACACATTGTCCATCCGGACTGAATCTGGCCGACCACGCTTCGGCCGCCTGTCGAATAGCCTCCACGGAAACCTGACCTTGACGAAAATCCCAAACTCGAACCGTTTTATCCTCAGCCGCAGTCAATAACCGGCGACCGTCCGGGCTAAACTGGATCGAACGCACCCTGCCTCCATGATCGAGGGGGCGCCCCAAGGCGCCGCCCGTTTCCGCATCCCAGAGTCGCACGGTTTGATCAAATGACGCCGTCGCCAGCCACAAACCATCAGGACAGAACTGAACGCCGCACACCACAGCTTCATGATGAAGTGGCGGCGTCAACGCGACTCCCGTGGCGGCGTCCCAGATGCGCGCCGTGCCATCCGCGCTGGCCGTGGCTACCTTGCCACCGTCGGGGCTGAATTGCCCGGCCCGTACCCAGCCTCCGTGGCGAATGCGGCTGCCCACCGGTTTGCCCGTGGCAACCTCCCAGACCTGGGCAGTTTGATCGTCCGCGCCGGTGAACATGCGGCGGCCTTCACGATCAAACTCAATGAAGTTCACCCATTTCTCATGGCGGAAGGCGGGCCCGACCAACTCTCCGCTCGCGGTGTTCCAAAACCGCACTTCGCCATTCTTGCAGCCGGTGGCGATTTGCTTTCCGTCTGGCGTGAAGCGAACCACGACCACCCAATCCGGATGCTGCAACGCCGGCGTGAGCGGTTCACCAGTGAAACCGTCCCAAATGCGTGCGGTGTTGTCCACTGATGCCGTGGCCACCTTCGAGCCGTCCGGACTGAAATGCGCCTCAAGACATTTCTGGCCGACGGCGAAGGACTCGCGGCGGAACGTCGGTCCGCGTTCGTGCTCCAGCGGGCGGCCAATCGGTCTTCCCGTTGTGGCATCCCAAAGGCGTGCGGTGTTGTCCAACGCCGCCGTCAGAATCCGGCGGCCGTCGGGGCTGAACTCGGCGTAGTGAACCGGTTCGTCATGCGTCAGCGGTTCAACGAGCGGCATGGGCCAGTTGCGATGCGTCAACTCCCACAACAACCGCTCGGCCACCGCCCGATCTCCAGGGTTCTCCCGAAGCATTGCAGCCAGTGCGGCCATACCTTCCGCCGCCTTGTGCTGCACGAAAAAGTCCTCGGCGGTTTGAATCTTCAGTCGGTAAACCATTCGTTCCGCGCGCTCACGTTGCTGCAATTCCCGGACAGCCGTCGTTCGCGCGCGATTCCATTGCCAGAGCACGCCAGCCAAACCCAAACTTACCGCCACCGCCAGTGAAACAACCAGTCCCGCCAACGCTGGTTTGCGATGACTCCAACGCCAGAGTCGCCCCGCGATCCCCACGGGCCGGGCCCGGATCGGTTCCTCGTTCAGGTAACGTCCCAGCTCATCAGCCAGTTCCTGTGCCGTGGCATAACGCCGCCCGGGTTCCTTTTCGAGGCACTTCAAACAGAGGGTTTCCAGATCGCGCGGAACTTTGGGATTCACCAGACGCGGGCTGACCGGCTCGTGCTCGATTAGCTGTCGGATGATTTCTGCGCTGCTTTCGCCCACGAATGGCGGTCGTCCAGCCAGCAGGTGATACAACATCGCCCCCAGCGAATACACATCGCTGGCTCGCCCCACGTCGCCGCGTGATTCGCCAGCCTGTTCCGGCGGCAGGTAGCTCGGTGATCCCACGACCTGGCCGCTCATCGTGAGGCTGCTTTCGGTGTTCAGACGTTTGGCGAGGCCGAAGTCCATCACCCGCGGCCGGTCATCAGCGTCAATCAGCACGTTCGAGGGCTTGAGGTCGCGATGCAGAATGCCATGCTCGTGTGCGAAGTGAACTGCCTCCGCGATGGCCCGCAGATAACGCGCCGCGAGAGGAGGTGCCAGCGGACCGCGCGTGACGATTTGTGCGAGGCTCGGCCCGGCCACGTAATCCATCACCAGGTACCGCTGGCCTTCGTGAACACCCGCTTCATGCACCGCCACAATGCCCGGATGTTGCAGACCTGCCGCAGCCATCGCCTCCTCGTGAAAGCGCCGCACCACTTCGTGGCTGGCCAGCGGGCCGGCCAGCAGTAGCTTCACCGCGACCCAACGATCCAGGCTGACCTGCCGCGCCCGATACACGACGCCCATGGCGCCGCGCCCGATCTCCTCGACCAACTCGTAATCCCCCAGTCGCCGCAGTGATTCGGGCGGTGGTGAGGGCCACGGGCCTTCCGAATCCGCCAGCCAGTCGGTATCCGCGTTCGGTGCGCCCCCGCCCCCGCCCTTTTCCTCCAGGCACGCCGCGAGCAGGCACGCGGGGCACAACCCACCCTCGCTCAACCCACCCACGGTTGAGCCGCACCGCGGACACTTTGAAACTGGCGCCGACATGACAGGCCCACCCAGGCGACCTTACAACCGCAGCTTCAATTGACAATTCTCCACTCTCTACTCCACGAAATCCTGCCAAAGCTTAACAACAAATCTCGGAGCGCGGCATTCATCGCCAATGAACTCTATGCCAACTGCCACAACTGGTTTCCGAAACACGCCTCGCCACGAGCCTGAACCGGGTAGGGACGCGTTCCACCGTGGCCCCGTCTCTGCGGCCAGAAGTTTGGGAACGCGGGTGGAACGCGTCCCTGCCGAGATCAAGGGGAGGTTCATGGGCAGCTCCGACCTCCAACATTGGACGCGCATCGGGGCCATGAACCCGGGCGTAGCGGGGGGGGGGGGGGGGGGGCCCCCCCGCGCCCCCACCCCCCGCCGGGGGCGGGCGGCGGGGCCGCCCCCCCCCAAACCCCGGGGGTGGGGGGGG
>WYBW01000040.1 GCA_011525685.1 Verrucomicrobiia bacterium | reverse complement strand
GTCCGAACCCCACGAGCCAACCATAGCACGGTGAAATCCAGCGTGCCAAAAATGAGAGACGCGTTGGGCAGCTTCTCGGCTACGAACCTTCCGTGGACGGATCAAATCTCGCCTACATCTGACTGAACACCCCAATGGCCTGCCCGCCTCGTGCCACTTGTCCTTGGTCAACCGGAGGGACACCCGCGGCCTCTTTCATCCGCGATGAGTCCGAGCCAAACTGAAGTAGGGATGCGACTGTCCAAGCTATGTCGGCGGAGTGTTTTCCACGTTTGCCGCCCTCGCAAGCTGCAGAATGGGCAACGTCGCCACTGACACCGCGGTCGACAGAGCCAGCCGAAAGGCTCACAGCCCCATCCGCGGTCCCTGCTTCTGTTGCTTCACAGGCTCGATCCTGGTGGGACTGATGCCGACCCGCGGGCGGGTGTCAGCAGCCAGCCTGTTGATCCGCTGCTCCACCTTCTCGACGATTTCGGGATTCTCCTTCACCCATTGCTCCAATACGCCGTTGCGGTTTGCCACAGTTTCTGTGCGTGCCATCCGGGCCAGCATCATCCGCCGGACAACCTCCCGGCTCCCCATCGTGGCGTAGCGCTCCCGCAGTTCTGGATTGTCACAGATGAACTTCTCGAGACTGGCCTCGAGTTCCGGGTTCGCCCGGCGCGCGGCAGCCTCGCGTTCCTGCCCCTTCAGTCTGGCGATTTGTTCACGCAAAGTCGACATACGGGGCTCCTTTCCCGGGCGGATGATCGTCAAAAGTCGAAACTGTCCTCATCGAATATACCCTCCTTGTTCGGTTGTGCCGTGCTGCGCTTGATGCTCATCACCGTGCGCTCGAATTCAGCCTGGATGTCCCACGAGGTCGCCGCCGCAACCCAAAGCCGGAGCAACTCCGCCGCCGGGGGACTCTTCCCGTAAGTCTCGCGGATCTTGCGCTCCGCCTTTTGGAAATTCTCGAGCAGATGCGGCGGCAGCACCTCACTGTCGATTTCCGCCGGGTTCTTCGTTTCCAAATTCATTGGCCGGTCAAGCTTCGGCGGTTCGGAATTAGAACTTTTCTCGCGGGGGCTTCTGCCGGCATCGAATTCTCACTCGGGGACCACCGGCTCGGCCAGCGATCGCACGCAAATCTGGGCAATGGAAAGATCGCCTCCCGCCACACTCAAGTACTTTTCCGGCACCGCGCGCATCCGCTCAACGCGCTGATTCATGAGGTGCGGGACGATCCTGCCAAGATTGAACCCGAAGATCGTGACCTCATGCGCGACGAATGTGAGAACCAACCGCTCCGGTTCTCTCGGGTCGTAATACCCCGCCATGAATTGATGCCATGGCAGAATCCAGACCGCTCCGGAGGAAATCTCGACCAGCAGCCCAATCCCCTGATCGCTGGTCGTGAAACATGGATTGGGCGCAAGAGGCTCAGTGCCCAGCTTTTCCCTGAGCTGTTCCCGAAGGCTCATGGACGTCATGGGCGGAGCCCTCTCCTGGATGCCTCGCGCACGCGGTCTTGCCTGGCTCCCCAAAGCTGCGAACGGGTTTCAGACAGCACGGATGCAGCCCGCATTCGACATCGTGCAACAAACCTTTGGCGGTGCCCCTGCTGGATGATCGCCCAGGCGCGACGCGTCCATTCCGGCAGTCGTGGTGCCGCGCGGTGGGCCATTCCATTCTGCGCACCGGCATCCGGCTTCAAGTCCAGCGCCAGCCGGCGGTCACCGATGCGCTGAACGTCCGCCCGGAGCGCCGCCTTGTCCGAGGTGAACACGACGACGCGCCTCCGCCCCCTCGAAATTGCCACGTACCATTGATTGCGATTGGTCGCAGCCGGATTCGCAGCGTCGGCGAGCAGTACCGTGTCGACAGTCTTCCCCTGAGACCCATAGGACGTGACGGCGAATCCGCGATGGAACAGTCGCTGCGTGGGAGCGAGGGTTTTGCGCCTTCCAGCGTCGTCCCTGACGACTATTGCACCGTCTGTCCGAACGCGGCTTACGGTGACCAGTTCGCCATTGTTCAACGGGAGTCCCTCTGCGGATCTGCCGTTGAACTTGAGCTGGAGTCGGTCGCCCGGGGCGATCTCCATCTCGGACGAGGTCGCGACAATGATGCGGTCGGTGTGACGAAAATTCAGGGTGGAGCGCCGTCCGTTCTTGAGCATCACGACGCCGCGTGCGTTCGTTCCGGCGATCTCGCAAAAATCCCCCTTCGCGAACCGCCCATAACGTTTCAGGAACATCGCGCGCTGCCCCGGAGCGTAGAACCGGGCCTCACGTTTCTGTGCCTGGGTGCCATCTACAGCCTGATATACCGTCAGCACCCGGCCGATCCCGAGTTTCCCGGCCGACCTCAATTCCTCGCGAACCGCTTCGTTTACCTGGCACACCTCCCGCCAGGTTTGCGCCACGACCAGCGGGTTTTCGTTTCGCCCAACAGCGGCGACGTACTCCCTGGCAAGCACGGTTCGTCGCTCACCTTCGCCCAATTCACGGATCCATCCCATCCGGTCGAGCCGCTCGAACGAGCCTTCGATGTCCCCCGCCGCCGCGGCCTTCACGGCGGTCCGATATTCCTGAATTGCCCGACGCTCCAACCGAGTTTTGCCCAGGACCGGGGCCTGGCGTCGGATTTCCTGAATCTCGGCCGGATTCAACCGGCCATACTGCTCGATGGCTCGCAGCGCATCCGAGGCAGCCACCGCACCATGCTGGCGTGTGTCACCCGACAGGATGAGCCGCCCCTTCTGGGATTCGACAAGGTGGATCAATTCCCGAAACTGCCGGCCGCCGATTTGACCGGCTTCATCAACCACGACGACCGCGTTGTGCGGAATCTGCCCGGTCGCGAGAACCTGGGCGACGGTTTGGGCGGCGAGACCGGACTTCGCCAGATCGCTGATCTGCTGTCGCTGAGGCGCCAGGACCACCACCGGATGCCCGGCCGCTGCGAGGCCGCGGGTTACGTCCGTAAGCGCGAGACTCTTCCCCGTGCCTGCCCCGCCGCGAAACAGCGTGACGGTATCGCGGCTGTCCAGAATCTGCTTCACCGCCCTTTTCTGCTCAGTTGACAACCCAGCCGAGCACACATGGCCGGGGTTGAACGGCTGGTGGCGATGCCGGCCCTCGCGCGCAGCGAGGACAATGTCCAATTCGCAGCGGAGGGTTTCCCTTGAGGTGAGGGCTGACCTGTCCTGGTCCCGAATGTATTTGCGCGCCATGACAGCCTGTTTGAGAGCCTCCAGATCAATGGACTTGCCGCGACCGTG
>WYBW01000039.1 GCA_011525685.1 Verrucomicrobiia bacterium | reverse complement strand
TCACTTTGAGTTCGTTCATCGCCCCAGTGTGCCGACATCCGGCAAACAAAAGGGGCGACGTCTCGTCTCAAAGGGTGGGTGGTTTTAACCCGCGAAAGGGTGGGTGGTTTTGCCCGCGAACTGACATGATGTGGTGAATGCCCTCGCCGTCAGCGGTAGCAACGTCTATGCGGGCGGCGCGTTCACCAATGCCGGAACGGTGACCGCCAATCGGGTGGCGCGCTGGGACGGCAGCAGTTGGTCCGCGCTCGGCAGTGGTGTCAGTGGGATGGTGTATGCCCTCGCGGTCACCGACGGCGATCTCTATGTGGGCGGTGCGTTCACCAATGCCGGTCAGGTGGGCGCGGGAAACATCGCCCGCTGGGATGGCGTCAATTGGTCGGCTCTGGGCCACGGCCTGGGTTTGAGCGGCCCGCCTGTTGGTGCCGAAGTTCGCGCGCTCGCCGTCAGCGGCAGCCAGCTTTATGTGGGTGGTTTTTTCACCACGGCGGGCGACGTCAACGCCGTGTGTATCGCGCGCTGGGACGGACAGAACTGGTTTCCCGTTGGCCCCGGTCTGAATGGCACGGTGCGCGCCCTCTGTGTTGTGGGCGATCAGCTTTATGCCGGCGGCAGTTTCACCAGTGCGGGAGAGGTTACGGTCAACCGCGTGGCGCGCTGGGACGGCCACAACTGGCATTCGCTGGGCACGGGCGCGGACAACCGCGTTCATGCGCTGGCGTGGAGCGGCAACGGGTTTTACGCGGGCGGCGAATTCAGGGAGATCGGCGGGACGGCGGCGGATCACATCGCGCGCTGGGACGGGATTCATTGGACACCGTTGGGCAGCGGCTTGAACGACACGGTCCACGCGCTGGTGGTGGTGGGAGGCGATGTCTGCGTGGGAGGCTGGTTCAGCAGCGCCGGAGGCCGGCAGTCGTTCCACTTTGGAATCTGGCACGAACCGGTAATTCCGGCGCTGACCATCATTTCGCTGCCGGCTCCCGGCGGTGTGAGCATCTCGTGGCCATCTTCCTCAGCGGGCTGGGTGCTGCAGGAGAACGCAGACGGGATCCACTCGGTCAACTGGAGCAACGTGACCGCGGGGATTCAAGACGACGGCTCCAGCCGGACCCTCCACATCCAGCAACCCACGGGCAACCGGTTTTATCGGCTCAACAAACCTTGAGCACCAAAACAGTTACAGACGCCGAGCGCATCGGTCACTTCTGATCAGGCGGTTGCGCCGGAATGGAATCCCGCGCAAAGGGCATTTCGTCGTCGGTATGCACTGGCTTCCCGGCCTCATCAACCAGCTTGGCGGTGACGAACACCACGAGCGGCTTCTTGTTTGAGCCCGTGACCTCTTGGGCTTCCGCCTGGCCATCGGGTCTCGTCGAGGTCACTTGCTCCAGCGGGTTGAACAACACCATCGTCTGCCCATCCCAGAGATTCGCGTTGGCCATCAGTTCACGGGATCGGAGCATCGGCAACGGCACCGCAACCTCCTGGCGCTGGCCGTTGATATAACCCGAAACGCGGTTGGAGCTTGGGCCGTAGCCGAGGAATTCTGTCACCGAGGCCATGACAGTCATGGAGATGGTGTAACCATCCGCCGACAACTGCGGGATTACGTCGAGGACCGCACCGAATCGCATGGTGTTTGTTTGGTAAAGCTGGCTGGAGTTTTCATCACGACCCGTGATTCCGGGTGGGATCAGCGCTTGCGGGTTAAGCCCGGTCGCCACGGTTCGGAGGTCCACGGTCTGCATCTGTGCCTGCCGACCGCTGAGGGTTGTGACTCTGGGCGCAGAAAGAAGGTCAACTCCGGGTCGTTGCTCGAGGGTACGCAAAACGACTTGAAATTGTGGGTCGGTGAGAATGCCACAAAAATTCATTGGCCCTGTTCCCGCAGAGTTGGTGAAAACACGGTCCTTACTCAGCGGGTTCCCAATAAGCCAGTCAAAACCAAGTGTGCGCGAGTCCGCTTGAGCCATTTCGACAAATCGTGCTTCGATCTGGATTTGCGGTTGGGTCGTCGAGATCTGTGCCAGAGCCTGCTCCAATTTGTCCAGATCTTGCATCGTTGCTCTTACCAAGAGCAAACTGCGGCCATGATTGAAGTACATCGCCTTCCCAAGCACCGGATCCATGTCCACTCCCTGCGAGGCGAAATAGGACTGAAAAGCACGGTTGACCTTCTGCATGAAGTTGGTGTTGCCCGTGTCCCGCAGGGGAACGGGCTGTGAGCCAGGCGGCAATTCATCAAGAAATCCCAGTGTAATCAGATTTGCGAAGAACCGGTTTGTGTGGATCTTGAAAGTGCGGGTGAAAAGCTGTTCCACCTCGGGAACCGGCCTCGTCGAAAATACCACGGCGTAATCCTCGATGGCGTATTGGATGTGCCCGCGGCCCGCCGCCACAATAACATGCAACACGTCCGCCAGCCGCAGGTCGGCCCGCATCGGCTCAATCGTGAGGCGTAATGATTTCAAGTCGAAGGGTTCGGCGGGCGGCGATGGCAGCCCGGTTGTACCGTCAATGGCCGACGCTGGTTTCGCAGATGGGTTGATGAGGAAGTTGATGCCGTGGCCATCTGGATCAAGAAATTTGGACT
Organism: Verrucomicrobiia bacterium; assembly: GCA_011525685.1. GTDB lineage: Bacteria > Verrucomicrobiota > Verrucomicrobiia > Limisphaerales > JADLHS01 > WYBW01. The sequence goes on along the minus strand of WYBW01000039.1, from coordinate 9,071 downwards.
CAGTGTTCAAGTCACGAACCACTTGCTCCAACGTCGCGCCGTGATAGAGCAGGTTGGGCCACGGGATGGAGTTGAGCTTCCTGATGATCCGTTCCCGGCCTTTGCCGCCATGCGCCGTGTTTGTCACCACCGCATCATCAGCAACACGGCTCGCGTTCACCTCAGAATCGCTTGCGCTGCTCGCCCTGGTCTGGCTGGCGGGTGGTTCATCGCGAGATTCGGGCAGTGGAGGGGCGGTCGCCGAGTGAGCCTTTGCCCGTTCAGCCGCCAGCGGAGCTTTTTCCATGGGCACCGCCAGCGCGGCGAAGGCAAGAACGCCAACAGCCGAGATTAAGCTGAATCCCGTTTTCCGGGGCGGACGGAAGTCCATGAGCCTCTCGATTCGTTGCCGCAAGGCGCTGCGCGATTCGAGAATGCCCACCAGCCCAGGGCTCGCCAGCGGGCGGTGTAAGGTAAGTTTGGCCACTTCGAGTAAAGTCGGCGGATAGGTTTCTGCATTCTCAGCCAGCGCGAGCATGACGGCGTCATCCACGGCTTCTTCGCGTACGCGGCGGATGCGAGAGTTGGCCAGCCAGAGCAAGGGATGCCACCAATAGACAATCTGGAGCAACGTTTGAAGGCAGTTCACCCACACGTCGCCGCGCCGCAGGTGAATCAACTCGTGCAGCAACACCGCGCGCAACTGTTCGGGGGTGAGCCGGGCGACCAGTGATTGTGGCAGCAGGATGACTGGTCGCAACAATCCACAAACCGCCGGGGAGATCGTCCGTGGTGTCACCCGCAATTCAACCTTTCGAGAACCACGGACCGCCCTCCAAGCGCTGTTCATTAACTCTGTCAGCCGATCCGAGCCCGGCGTGGCGCGGCGCACATCGCGCGCGATCATCCGCCACCGCGCCACCAACCACGCCAGTAATCCGACCGAGAAGACAGTCCAAACCAGCACCATCCAACCGGCTGACGAAAGCGAGGGTGTTGGCGGTGATACGTTTGGTGCTTCGGCAGGAATTGGCGGTGAAACTGGAACTGTGTCGCGGTACGTGACCAGAAACGTTGTCGGTTGTTCCAACTTGATGGGTGCTGTGGCTGGTGCAGAGGGGCGCACCCACCAGGCGAGGCCCGTGGGGATGGCGAGCGATGGCGGTAACAGAAGCTTCAACAGCGCCACAAGCCACAGCGCATAACGGATCGAAGCGCGAACTCTTTGACGGAACACCAAATCGAACGCGAACACGACAGCGATGAGCAGGCTGGATTGCCAGAGCATCGGCCAGGCAAAACCAATGGCGCGCTCGCCCCAAAGGTTCAGGAATTCAATGATCGCATTCATGCCTCGGACGGGTCTATTTCTTCACGGTGCGCTTCTTGGCTTTGAGCAACGACTCCAATTCCGCCAGCTCTTCCGCGGTCAGTTCCTGGTTGTCGAGGAGGCACTGGACCATGGGCGCGAGTGCGCCGTTGAAGGCGTGCTTGAGCGCATAAAGCAGTTCGCCCCGCTGCGCCTGCAGGCGGGTCACGGCGGATTGATACAGCGTCGTGTTCCGAACCTTATTGGCGGTGAGCAGTCCCTTGGCGACCATCCGATCCATCAGCGTGCGGACGGTGGAATAGGTCCATTCCGTTTGCTTGAAGAGTTTCTCCTGAATCGTCGGGGCCGCGCAGGGCTCGTGGTCCCAGACGGCCTTGATGATTGTCCACTCGGCTTCGGTGAGTTCGATCGGTTTCCGTGGCATGGGCGGCGGCTTTGTTGATACGGGCGCATTGTCTCTACAACTGTCAAGGAGTCAAGTCTAATCTCTACAAATGTAGAGAAAAGCGGTCCGCCTTCCGCAAGGACTCCGGAACAGCGCCTCGCTCGCGGAGCGCGCGCAAGCTCAGGGCATCGTGGCGCTTGGCCAGCCGGACGCCCGTTGCGTCCGTCAGCAGCGGGCAGTGAAAGAACTCCGGTGGCGGCAACCCGAGCGCCCGGTAGATCAACAACTGTCGCGCCGTGGACTTCAACAGGTCCGCTCCGCGCACGACCTCGGTGATGCGCATGGCCGCGTCATCCACTGCGACCGCGAGTTGATAGGCCGGCACGTCATCTTGCCGCCAAACGACAAAATCCCCGAAATCTACGCCTGCGACGAACCGCTGCGGGCCGAGGTTCCCATCAGTGAAGACAACTTGTTCTCCATCCGGCACACGAAAGCGCCAGTTGAATTTCGGGATTCGGATTTCGGGATTCGGATTGTCCGGTGACGGGCGGCAGGTTCCCGGGTAGCGGGGTTCGTCCTCGTCCGCGGCATGGGGGGCGCGAGCGGCGGCTTGAATATCTTTGCGGGAGCAAGTGCAGGGATAAATCCATCCTCCCGCGAGCAGTTGGTTCAGGGCCGATCGGTAAAGCGGCATCCGCTCGCTTTGGTTGTATGGACCAAACGCTCCGCCGCAATCTGGCCCCTCCTGCCAGCCGAACCCGAACCAGCGCAAGTCCTCAAACATCGCTCGGACAAATTCCGGTTTGCAGCGGGCGCGGTCCAGGTCTTCGTTGCGGAGTATGAGCACCCCGTCATTTGCACGAGCGCGTTCCTGAGCGATCCAGAAGGTGCGAGCATGGCCCAGATGGAGATAGCCGGTAGGTGATGGTGCCAGCCGCCCGCGATAAGTCGGGCGTGAAACGTGATCAGTGAAACGTGATGTATCGGCGGCCGCCACGTTGCCTGGCTTTCAGAATGATTCTTTCGGATGCTCGTTCAGCCACGCTGTCAGTCCGGGCAAAGGAAACGAAAGATGTTGCTGGGCCTTTGAGCAGTTGAGCGAGGTGTCTGCGGGACGGGGCGCACCTTGATACTCCTTGCGCGGTGTTGCTTTGATCTCCGGTTTCAATTGCGGCCAGCGCGCGGCGACCAGTTGCGCGATCTGCACGCGCGACAATCGCTCCGCGCCTGCCAGATGAAACAGGCCGGTAGCATTCTGATTCGCCAGTTCCCAGATCGCCCGCGCGGTCACCTTCGCTGGAATCGGGCAGCGGAACTCGTCGGTGAAGAGTCTCAGCGTTTGCCCCGCCTGCCAGGCCAGGCGGATCTGCTCGTTGAAACCGCGGTCGCCGGTGGGCGATGCGCCGCCATTGAGCGAGGTGCGAATCACGGTGTGACGCGGGTTGGTCAGCACGATCCTTTCGGCAGCCACTTTTGTTTCGGCATAAATGCTCAAAGGACCGACCGTGTCAGTTTCCACATAGCCGCCTTTGTCGCCATCAAACACCAGATCGCTGGAGAGGAAGATGAAGGGAATTTCGTGAGCCAGTTCCGCCAACACCGACGTGCTTTCGACGTTGGTTTTGCGGGCGAGTTGCGGATTGGCCTGACAATCCGGGCTGCGGCTCATGGCGGCGCAGTGGATGATCAGTGATGGCGGGTTGTTGGCGAAGGCCCGGCGCACTGCCGGAAAATCGAGCAAGTCAAGCTGCCCTCGGGTCAACCCGACAATCTGCCAGTGCGGCGCGAATTGTGGAGCAGATTGGACGAGGTAGTTGCCGATGAGTCCGCCCGCGCCGGTGATCCAGGCAGTAGGTTTGTGGGGTGTTTCAGTCAATTAGCCGCTTCGTCAGTCCGTTGTAGGCATCAATCCGCCGATCGCGCAGGAACGGCCAGTGCGTGCGGATCGTGTCCACTTGGGCCAGGTCAACTGGAACGACCAGTATCTCCTCCCGATTGTGACTGGCTTTGGCGAGCAACTCCCCTGACGTGCCGGCGACGAAGCTCTGCCCCCAGAACTCGATGCCCTCGCCGCCCGCCGGCCGCTCGTGCCCGATGCGGTTGGCCACGGCTACAAAGCAGCCGTTGGCCACGGCGTGACTGCGTTGAATCAGTTCCCAGGCGCTGTGCTGTTTGACACCGTGCGACTTCTTTTCAGCCGGATGCCAGCCGATCGCCGTCGGATAAAAAAGAACTTGTGCGCCCTGGAGCGCCGTCAACCGGGCGCCTTCCGGATACCATTGATCCCAGCAGATCAAGACGCCGATCTTGCCGTAGCGGGTCTGCCAGGCGCGGAAGCCCAGGTCGCCCGGTGTGAAATAGAACTTCTCGTAGTAAAGCGGATCGTCGGGGATGTGCATCTTCCGGTAGGTTCCCAGCAACGAACCATCCGCATCAATGATCGCCGCGGTGTTATGGTAAACGCCCGCGGCCCGCTTCTCAAACAGCGAGGCGATGACCACGACCCGATGCTGGCGCGCGAGCTTTTGGAAAGCTCTGGTGGTCGGGCCCGGAATGGGCTCGGCGAGCTTGAAGTTTTCGTAGTCCTCGCTTTGACAGAAGTACTGGGAGCGAAACAGTTCCTGCGTGCAAATAATCTGTGCTCCGGAGCGCGCCGCTCGTGCTGCCAGCGCAAGCGTACGTTCGAGGTTAACCCGTGGATTGGACGAGCAACGAGTCTGGATCAGCCCCAGTGTGACCAGCGAGCCGCGGGCGGATTGTTTCATGTGGCCGCACCCTGACCATGAATCCGGGCGGTGCGCTCGATGACCTCGGTGTTGCCGTGAGCGGTCAGCGCGCTTTCGGGCATCAGTTGGCCGAACAACTCGCGGATGAATTTGCCCAGGGTTTCATTGGTTGGCCCATAACCGTCACGATAGATGTAATACTCAAGGTCGTACATCAACTCGTCGGCGGTGGGGTAGCGTTGGCTGAGGTCCCGGGCCAGACACCGATGCAGAATCTCGTTGAGGCGGTCATCCACACGCTCGTCCAGCGTGCGGAAGTCCGGAATCGGTTGGCTCAAGACTCGTTGCCGTGATTCGTCAGCGGTGGCCCCCTTGAAAATGTTCCGGCCCAGCAGCAGGTGGGCCAGCACCACGCCGGCGGAAAACAGATCCGATCGCTTGTCGGTGATCTGAAAATCCGCCTGTTCCGGGCTCATGTAATCAGCCTTGCCCGCAACGATTTCCCCCTCCTGGTCAATCAGGAATCCGCGCGCTTTGGCGATGCCGAAATCGGTCAGCTTCACGTCACCCTCGAACGCGATCATGATGTTCTTGAAGCTCACGTCCCGATGCACAATGCCGAGCGGACGGCCATCCTTGTCGGTCTTGGCGTGGGCGTAGGCCAGGCCCCGCGCCACGCGGCTGGTGATGAACACCGCCAGTTCCTTGGGCAGCACCCGGCGCTTGTCAGCCAGTTGTTGCGCAAACTGCTCGAGGTTCACACCGCGGATCAATTCCATCGCGATGAAGTAAACGCCGTTGGCCTCGCCGAGCTGGTAGGTCTGGACGATGTTGGTGTGAATCAGGTCGGCCACGAGCTTGGCCTCGCCGATGAAGTTTTCGATGAACGTCTTCTGGCTGGCGTAGTTGGCGCGCACGACCTTGATGGCCACGCGTTTGACAAAATCCCGCGCGCCGCGCTGCTCGGCCTCGTAAACGACACCCATGCCGCCTTCAAAAATCTTGCGCACAATGTCGTAGCGGAATTCGTTCTGAATGGTGAACAAGGCCACGGGATGATGTTGAGAAAACCCCGCGACAAGTCAAGTCCCGGCTGGGCGGCTGGGTGCGCGAAAGCCTGATTTTACGCAGATTTATTTACAATTTTTCCTTGCGCGCCTTGGGGCTTCGTCTTTAATTCGTGCCGAGTCGAATGACTTTTTGAATCACCAACAACAACCAACAACCGAAAAACACTACACACACTATGGCAAACGCAATGTCCAAATCCCAAATCGCGGCGGCGATCGCAGACAAGGCCGGCATCAAGAAGAAACAGGCGGCCGAGATTCTCGAGCACCTCGCGCAACTCGCGTACAAGAACGCCAAGAACACTTTCACGCTGCCGGGCATCGGCAAGTTGAAGCTCAAGAACCGCGCCGCGCGCATCGGCCGCAACCCGGCCACTGGCGAGCAGATTCAGATCCCCGCCAAGCGTGTCGTCAAGTTCACCGTCGCCAAGGCCTGCAAGGACGCCATCCTCGGCGCCAAGTAAGCTGCGAATTTTTCTTCCAGGCACTCCGGCATGGTCGGAGTGCCTTTTTTATTTTCGATTTGCGATGGGCGGTCCGACGCTGATTCCATGGCCGCGATGAAATTCGCCGTCGTGGGTTGTGGCGCCGTGGGAAGCTATTACGGGGCAATGTTGTGTCGCGCCGGGGAGGAAGTGCATTTTCTGCTGCGCAGCGACTACGACGTGGTCCTGAATCGGGGCGTAGCCATCCGCAGCCCGGCGGGTGATTTCAACGTCCGCCCGCATTGTGCCGCCACGCCGCAGGCCATCGGCGACTGCGATGTGGTATTGATTGCCCTCAAGACCACGGCGAACGACCAGTTCCCCAATCTCCTGCCGCCGTTGGTGAGAGCGCACACGGCGGTGGTCACACTGCAAAACGGCCTTGGCAATGAAGAGGCGCTGGCCGGCTGCTTTCCCACGCAACAGATCATGGGCGGATTGTGCTTCGTCTGCCTGAATCGGCTTGAACCGGGAGTGATCCAGCACACGGATCACGGCCTGATTGTGCTGGGCGAATATCAACGCCCGCCCGAACCGCGCACCCACGCACTGGCCTCGGTGATTCGCCGCGCCGGGGTGCCGTGCAAAGTGACCGACAACCTGGCCCGCGCTCATTGGGAAAAACTGGTCTGGAACATTCCGTTCAATGGTCTCGGCGTGGCCGGCACTGCCGGCCATGAAGCTGTCGCAACGGGTGACGTTTCCAGCCCTGCCACTCGGACACGTGGCGGCTGCCTGACCACGGACAAACTCCTCGCTGATCCCCGATGGGAGCAACTCGTGCGGGAACTGATGCTCGAAGTGATTGCGACCGCACGGGCATTGGGACACGAGGTTGAGACCTCCCTCGCGGCGGCAATGATCGAACGCACCCGGACCATGGGCGCATACAAGGCGTCCACGCTGGTGGATTTTGAACAGGGTCGGCCGCTTGAACTCGAAGGCCTCTTTTTGGAGCCACTGCGCCAGGCAAGGCGGGCAGGTGTGCCGACTCCGCGGCTGCAATCCCTCTGCAGGGTATTGCAGCGACTTGGTCCCTTCAGCGCGTGAGCGAACTTTCTCCGTGTCCAACCGTGGCGTTCTTGGTTAACCTCCACTCATGAAAGTTCGCGTTCGTTTTGCACCATCGCCCACCGGTTATCTCCACATCGGCGGGGCGCGCACCGCGCTGTTCAACTGGCTTTACGCCCGCCACACCGGCGGCACCTTCGTTCTCCGCATCGAGGACACCGACGTGGCGCGCAACACGCAGGAAGCCGTCAACGTGATCCTGGAGGGCCTTCGCTGGTTGGGACTTCACTGGGATGAAGGCCCGCTCACCGCCGACGCCACCGGCCCGTGCAAGGGAGATCGCGGTCCTTACTTTCAATCGCAGCGGAAGGAGAATTACCAGCGCCGCGTCGAAGCGTTGTTATCCCACGGCCTCGCCTACGAACATGAAGGCGCCATCAAGTTCAAGATGCACCGCGAGCCGATACTCATTCCCGATCTCGTCGTCGGCGACGTGCTCCGCAAGCTCACCGACCGCGAGGAGGCCGATCCCGACTTCGTCATCGTTCGCAGCGACGGCCAGCCCGTGTTCCACTTCGTCAACGTGGTGGACGATCTGGAGATGGGCATCACGCACGTCATTCGCGGCGAGGATCACCTCAGCAACACCGCCAAGCACATCGCCCTGTTCCGCGCTTTCGGCGTTGAGCCGCCCAAGTATGCCCACATTCCGCTCATCCTGAACGCCGACGGCAGCAAGATGAGCAAACGCGACCGCGGCGCGTCGCTCACGACTTACCTTGAGGAAGGGTTCCTGCCCGAAGCCGTAACCAACTACCTTTGCCTTCTAGGCTGGTCGCCCAAGGATAACACAGAGAAACTTGGGCTTGCCGAAGTGGTCGAACGCTTCGACCTGCCACAAATCCTCCGGCACAATGCCAAGTTTGATTTCGAGAAACTCCTCTGGCTGCAAGGCGAATACTGTCGCGAACTGCCGGATGACCGATTCTATGAAATGTGCGTCCACGCGCTCGCAAAGGCCGGCATTGACACCAACCAGTTCGACGTGGACTACGTCAAAGCCGCGCTCGACACGTGCAAGGGCAAGATCAAGACCTTCAGCGAACTGCCGGCCTACGGCGGCTTTTATTTCAAGGACGAAATCAGCTACGACCCCGAAGCCGCGAGGAAAAGTTTCGTGCCCGAAAACAAACCGCGCCTCGAAAAACTCCGCGACGCTTTCGCCAAGGCCGACCCATTCAACGCCGCAACTCTCGAAGCCGCGTTGAAAGCCGTGGCCGCCGAACTCGGCGTGAAAGCCGGGGTGCTCGTCCATCCCGTCCGCCTCGCCTGCACCGGCAACCCCTCCGGCCCGAGTCTGTATCATTTGCTGGAGGTGATGGGGAAAGGGAAGGTGATGGGAAGGATTGAGCGAGCACTCGCTGCATTTTTGTGAAGAGCTTTATGAAAAGGGTTTCGCGTCCCGCCTCCTTTGAATTAAGCTTCAGAAGGAACGAGCACGGTTGCTGAAATCAAAGCTGCCATCAAGGCGTTGCCGCCTGCGGACCGCGAACGTCTCGCTGAAGATTTACCTTCTATCCTCCCTGAACTGAACGGCGACTTGCAGTGGCGGCGCATCGTGAACGACGTCCGCACACGATCTGCGCTCACAGCCCTGGGCGATGAGATTGCCGCGCAGTTCAAACAGAATGCCGCTGCCTTTTCTGAATTGCGGGATGCCGATTTCGACAAAGAACCCTGAAATTCTTGGGGACGCCAAACTTTTGGAAGGCGTATCGTTCTCTACCGGTGGAAGTCAAAGCAGCCACCTGTGCAGCCTATCGAAAGCTTCTCGAAAACCCCGCGCATCCGTCACTCCAACTGGAACGAATGCGTTCTGACCCGCGGTTCTGGTCAGTGCGGGTCACGCGGGATTACCGCGCCGTGGCTCAACGGTTTGAAGGTGATGTATGGATTGGTTCTTCGCTGTTTTCGGTGGAATGAAACCAAAGCAAGGAGCAACGCGGAGCGGACAGCGGTTCTCCCTCTCCCAGCGGGAGAGGGGCGGGGTGAGGGAGAGCACGTGGAAAATCCGGGGCGTAG
>WYBW01000038.1 GCA_011525685.1 Verrucomicrobiia bacterium | reverse complement strand
CGTAGCGCAGACTTCCAGTCTGCCGGGTCGCGGATTTCCAATCCGCAAACGCGGCGAATTCCTGGCCTGCCACGCCGTGCCTGGGCCCGCCGACTGGAAGTCGGCGATACCGCAGGTTGGGAAACCAGCGCTACGCCAGGAATGCCTGCCTGCAATAAACTGAGATGCGCTCCGTTGACCCTCAATTCCCGGCTTCAGGGTGCCGCAAACCTTTGGCGGCCCGTATCAAGGGCGGGCGCTCACGGTCGGGTTGCGTCGGGCCAGAATGGCTTCCACAATTTTGCCCGCCAGTTCGGGCTTCTCGGCGAGGGCCCGCTGGGCGGCATCCTTGCCTTGGCCGATCAATTCGCCGTTGAATTGCAGCCAGGCGCCCTTCTTCTCGACCGCGCCGGTTTCGATCCCCACGTCCAGCACGCTGCCCTCCTTGTTGATACCGTGGTTGTAGAGGATGTCGAATTCGGCTTCGGCAAACGGCGGGGCCACCTTGTTCTTCACGATCTTCACCCGGACGTGGTTGCCGATGGCGTTGCCCGCGGCGTCCTTGAGCGTGTCCTTGCGGCGGATGTCAATGCGTACGCTGGCGTAGAACTTCAATGCTTTCCCGCCTGGCGTGGTTTCCGGATTGCCGAACATCACCCCCACCTTCTCGCGCAGTTGATTCGTGAAGATGCAAGCGGTCTTGGACTTGGCCAGAATGGCGGTGAGCTTGCGCAAGGCCTGGCTCATCAAGCGCGCCTGCATGCCCATGGTGGCCATGCCCATTTCCCCCTCCAACTCCGCCTTGGGTACGAGGGCCGCGACGGAATCAATTACGATCACGTCCAAGGCGTTGGAGCGGGCCAGCGTTTCGCATATCGTCAACGCTTCTTCGCCGCTGTCCGGTTGGGAAACCAGCAGGTCGTCGAGGTTCACGCCGAGCTTTTTGGCATAGGCGGGATCCAAAGCGTGTTCCGCGTCAATGAACGCCGCCAAGCCGCCCTTCTTTTGCGCGTTGGCGATGACGTGCAACATGAGGGTGGTCTTGCCGGAGGACTCCGGCCCAAAGATTTCGATCACTCTCCCGCGCGGAATTCCCCCCACGCCCAGCGCCAGGTCCACCGCCAGCGAACCGGTGGGGATGACGTCTATCTTGGTCTGCGCGCGTGCTTCGCCCAGGCGCATGATGCTGCCTTCGCCATAGGCTTTGGTGATGGAGGAGATGGCGGCTTCGAGTTCGCGTTGCCGGGTGGCGGCGACCTTGGCGGCCTCGGCGGCCTTGGAATCGGCGGCGGGTTTTTCGGCGGCTTTCGGTGGCATAGGATTTGGGCGAAAACTTTTCTCTGAACGTTTGCTTGAACCGGGTTGACGATATTGAGCGGACGCCAATTAGTCAACGCAGGAAGCCAACTGGCGGAGAATGAGAATGACGCGGTGAACGATCCGAACGTGCTGGCCCTATTTTTGGAGGAACTTCACAACAGCCTCCGTGCGCGAGTGAACTTTGAGCTTCTCGAAAATGTTTTTCACGTGTCCATGCACGGTCCAGACGCTGATGCCCAGGGTGTGGGCGATTTCCTTGGCCAGTTGGCCCTTGCTCAAAAGCCCCAGGATTTCGTGCTCGCGCGGGGTCAGTGATTCCAGTTCGCGCGAGGGCGGTCCGGCCGGCAGCGAAGCGGCCAGGCGTTGAAAGTAGCCTCGCACGCGGGTGGCGATTTGTTCGCGTGTCAGCGGGCGCGTGGCCCCGGCGATGGGCTCGAAGAGTTGCGTGGGCGCGGTTCGCTTGAGCAAGTAACCGACAGCGCCGCCGGGGGTTGCCATGAACAGATGGTCGCTGTCTTCGAAGACCGAATAGAGCAAACCTGCCAGATTGGTCTGCTCTGGTCGCAGGGCTTCCAGGCAGGCGGCGGCCGGCTCGCGCAAGATGACCGAGTTGGCCACGACGAAGTCCAGCCGGCGATGACTTGCTTCGTGGAGCGCGTCGGCGGCACAGGCATACGCGGCATCACAGCGGAATCCCGCCTGACGGTTGATGCAGGCGGCGAGCGCGCGACGAATGCCGGCATCCGGCTCGATCAACGCCACTTCGAGATCAGACGGTGACCGTGTCGGTGTGGCAGCGATCAAAGGCGCGTCATCGCCGGGTTGAGAGTGGAGGGTGATGTAGGTCCAGGCGAGCGGGTCGTCCAGCCAGCGCAGGGCCAGGGTCAGTTCGCGCGGGAAACGCAGGCTCGCGGCCTCCCAGCCGCGGCTGGACACCGTTTCGTAAATGCGCCGGGCCTGTGCCGCAGCCTGGCCTTCGTCGTCCGTGCCCAGGGGGAAATAACAGGCTGAACCGGCGTGCTCGATACGGACCGAGAATTCCCGGTTCGATTGCAAGGGTGGAGATTCCGAATGTCGTCGGTGGATGAGCCGCCTTCTCCAGTCCTCGTTGGTGGATTCGAGCAAGTCCGCGGAAGGCGTGTTGCCGCTGGATGCGTCAGTCCTTCGCCCGCGACGATTTCCGACCGCGCCCCAACCCTGAGCCATGATGGTTCTATAAATCCGGCAGGCCTCGGCGGCGGCTCGCGCAGGGTTGGGCGAATCCAAGGCGAAGGTCTTGCGCCTGCCGAAGACCTGGATTTTGACCGACCAGCCCTTGACTTCGACGCGCCGTCCTTTGTAGGTGAAGGTGTTACGGAACAACCGCTGGCGCCAATAATCCGGCTTGGATTTGGAAGCAAGATTTGACTTGGCCGTTTGGGTTGCAGTCCGGCGCGGCGCTCTTGGACGTTTCTTGAACACATCGGTTCGTAACCCGGCCGTGGCGGTTTATCAAGCTCCGGGCAAGACATGTCTGCCGCCTTCGGCGCCGGGTCTGCGCGAACGCACGCCCTCAAGCAGCCCCCCAAAAAAGGGATTGCAACGATCCGGCATGGGGTGCAAGTGTAGCGGCAGTCTGCAATCAGAAACAAAGGTCCAGCGCGAAGGTGGCCATGCATCAAGCGCTGCCATTGTTTGAAGAAAGCCTTTTGACATGAAAGCAATCCTCTCAAGAACACGAAGCAGGTTTCACCAGTGGGGCGTTGCGACTGTGGCTGTGGCCCTGGCCGCCGCTCAGGCGCCGGCGGCTGAATACATGTGGAATTTCGAGAACGGCAACCTGGCCGCCTCCTTCGGCAACGGCGCGATGAGTTATGCGGATGCCGAAACCGGGACGTTGACACTGTTCGGCAGCACGGGCGGCCTTGTCCCCAACATCAACGGGCAGGTCGCCAATTACCTGTACGTCCCCGCGTTCGCCAACCTGGGCAACGGCTACCACCTGAAGTTCAATGGCTCGGGCCCGAATGGCGGTGGTGATTACATCAACCAATACACGATCATTTTTGACATCTACAGTCCCGGCTCGATCAACTGGACGCCGTTGTTCAACACGGCACCGGACAACGCCAACGACGCGGACTTTTACATCGCGGACGACGGTTCGGTTGGCATTGGCACCCTCGGCTACTCGGGCGCAGGAGTCATCGCGCCGAACACTTGGTATCGAGTCGGCTTCGCGGCGGACCTTGGGGCAGGCACGGTCTCGTATTATGTGAACGGCGCCTCGGTTTACGACCGCGTGGGAGGCTCGTTGTTGAACGGGCGGTTTTCGCTGTATTCCAATCTTGATGTCGAACCTTCGTTCCTGCTGTTCAATGAAGGCGACACGAGCGGCCAATACACACATGAACTGTATGTGAACAGCATTGCATTTGTGGACCGGATGCTTTCCCCGGCCGAGATTCTCGCGTTGGGTGGCCCCAACGCGCAGGGCATCCTCGTTCCCGAACCGTCGTCCATCGCGCTCGCCGCAATGGGCCTCTTGGCCCTGCTGGGGTTCCGGTTGCGCGACAGATTCGGACGCGGCTGCGAGCAGTGAGCCAACGCCGCCGCCGCTTCCGTTTTGGCGCGGCGGGAACTTTTGTTGAACCAAGTCGCGGAGAGACCGCAGGCACTTCGACGAGCGGGTAATAGTCTTCCATCACGCTGATGAAGCGCCAGAGCCTCGTTTCGCCACGCTCGCTTTCCCGGTTGTTGCAGGAAGCGGCGGAGGCTTGGAAACGTCAGGACTACCAGCAAACCATCGAAACCCTGGAGCGGGTGGTCCGACTGGACCCCGCCAACGCCCGGGTTTGGTTGGACTTGGGCCGCGCCTACGGATTGCGCTACGATTATCCCGCGGCGGAACGCTGCCTGGAGCGGGCCGTGCGGGTGGCGCCGCGCAAAGTGGAGGCGCTCGCCGATGCCGGCCGGCGTTGCTACGAGTTCGGCAACCACGGCATGGCCAGGGGCTATTTCGAGCGGGCCGCGGAGCAAACAGGAGTTTCGCCCGGGGTGTTGGTTGCCCTCGGCGAGTTTGCCGAACGCCATTCGCGGTTGGAGGAAGCCGCGCTGTGGGTGGACCGCGCGCTGGCGATGCAAGCCGATCATCCGGCCGCCCTGCTCACCCGCGCCCGTTTGAGCCGCATCGGCGGGCGAATCGAGGAAGCCGAAGCGGGCATCCGATCGCTCTTGACGAAGTCCTTCGACGAAGCGCCGACCCGCGCGCGCGCCTGGTACGAGCTGGGCAACATTCTAGATCGTCAGAGCCGGTTTGACGAAGCCATGGCGGCCTTCCTGGAAGCGAAAGCCCTGCTGCGTCCGTCCGCCGCGTCCTACCAGCAAATCCTGGCCGGCGTTCAGTCACGAGTCCGGGAGATGGAGCAAACCATTTCCTCCAGCGTGCTGGAACGATGGTTCAATGGGCGCGAGTCGCTGCAACCGCTTCGCCGCCTCGCGGTGCTTTGCGGTCATCCCCGCTCCGGCACGACCTTGCTGGAGCAGGTCTTGGACTCACACCCGGACGTCGTCTCAGCCGAGGAAACCCACATCCTGCACGATGAAGCCTATCTGCCGTTGAGCCGGGGATTCTCACCGGAGGCCTCGCTGCTGGAAGTGCTGGAATCCGCCCCCATCAGCGCGCTCCAAAAGTCGCGGGAGGACTATTTCCAGTTTACCGGGTTATACATCGGCAGAGAAATTGGAGGCAGGCTGCTCATTGACAAGAATCCCGCCTTGAACGTTTTGATCCCGGCCGTGGCGCGCATTTTTCCCGAGGCGCGGTTTCTGGTGGCGATTCGCGATCCACGGGACGTGTGTCTGAGTTGTTTCATGCAGCCGTTGTCACTGAATCCCGTAAGCTCGGCCTACCTCAGCCTCGAGGGAACGGTCAACCAGTACGCCTCGGTGATGGGATTCTGGCGGGCGATCCTGCCGAGGTTGCGCAATCCGTGGGTCGAAGTCCGCTACGAGGCGATGGTGCAGGACCTGGAAGCCTCCGTCCGGCCGGTTTTCTCCTTCTTGGAGATCGAATGGCACGAGGCGGCGCTGCGCTTTCACGAGCACGCGCGGACCAAAGCCTTGCGTTCGCCCAGCTACGCCGAAGTCACCAAACCGGTTTCCCGTGGAGCGATCGGGCGATGGCGGAATTATCAAAAATATCTTGAACCGTGGCTCGATAAACTGTCGCCCTTCGTGCAAGCCTACGGTTACGGCTAGGTTAAATCTTTGCGAACCTCGGACGACCAGTCATCCGGTGGCATTCTCCGATGTTGGCGGAAACCGTGTAAACAGTGGCGGTTTTGGGTTGCCACCTTTGGTTGCAGGCGCGTGGTGGGCGGGGTTATCCCCAAAACTGGGGGTATTGCTGGGGCGCGGTTGCCCACTTATATTTCGCCATCAACCCGGAATCATGTTTGTGTTGCGACCTGAACAAAAGCCTGTTCGCCTGAACGAGGCGCGCCATCGCTGCCCGCGTGGCGTGGCGGGTTTCACCCTGATCGAATTGCTGGTGGTCATTGCCATCATCGCCATTCTTGCGGCGATGCTGCTGCCGGCCCTGTCCAAGACGAAAGGCCGGGCGCAGGCAACCTACTGTCTCAATAACCTTAAACAGTTGACCTTGGCGGTTCATCTGTACGTGGATGACAACAGTCAGTGGTGGCCCCCGATCCAGGCGCTCATGCCGGCGGGATTCGAGACAAGCTGGCGTACTTATGTCTTTCCTTTTGTCGGCAAGAACGCGCAGGTGTACGACTGTCCGGTGGAGAAGGATGAAATCTACTCCTTGGGCCGGCGGTCCCGCCTGCCGGACGCGCCCCAGTTGGTCGGGCAGGTGGTGAATGGCGAAATCCGGCTGTTCAGCGGCATCGGCGCGGTGAACGTTCATTGGTCGCGCGGTGGCGCCCCGCCCCCCTTTGGCCGTCCGGCGGGCTATGAGAACAATCTTTGCCGCTCGGGCATGATCGAGAAGCCGTCGCGGGTGATCATTTTTGGCGATGGCCACAGCGACGTCCGCGACGAGTGGCCGGCCGACCGCTGGTGGATTTGGAAGTACGACCAGGAGAACGCACCGGGCTTCAACCGCGTGGCCCAGGGGGACAAGGGCGCCGTGCGGCACAATCGCCGGTCCAATTACGCGCTGGCGGACGGCAGCGCCTCCCTGCTCGAGGCGGGTCGCATCCCGTGCAACCTGGAGGAGTGCTGGTGGTCCATCAAGGCCGACCCGCACTGACCCGCTGATGAACAAGACGAACCTCTCCAAGATCGGGCTGGCTGCCGTGCTGTTGGCTGGTGCGGCCTTCCTGTTCCTCCGCTTCCTCCGGGAGGACAGCGGTGTGGCCGAGGAGGCGTTCTTTTACGATCTGAGCGAGAAGAAGCTTTTCGCCGCGCCGCGCGAGTCCGTGCCGCCAATTCGCGGACTCAACGATGAGCAGGAGGACGCGGTGCGCGCGGTGGTGATTGCCCCCAACGGCAACCCCAAGGACAAGGCCGCGCGCCGGATTGCCTACCTGGAAAAGTACGCGCCCGAGTTCAAGCAGCAACTGGTCAAGGTGCGTTCCGGCGAGGCTGATCCACTGCCGCGCGGTACGCGGAACTCATTCCGTTTTGTGAAGCGCCTGGAGGACGCACAGTGGCACAGTCTGGATTCTCCCGAGGGCGAGAAAATCCTGACCGAGTGGAACGTGCCCGGACCGGACGGCAAATATCCGGTCGTCTGCGTGCCATGATTTGTTTCCGCGACGTAGTCTGAAAAACCAAACCCCAACCTGAATCACAACACCGACCATGAAAATGAAACGACTCAAACATCTTCGCCCCGTGGCACTGACCGCGTTGGGCCTGTTCCTCGGGCGCGGCGCCCAGGCCGAGACGATCCTGGACTTTGAAAGCATCCCGCCCGGTCAAGCCAGCAACCAGCCCATTCTCCAGACCTTTGGCGACAACGCCGCCGCCTCGAGCGAGGGCGTTACCGTCGTGGGCTTTGGCACCCCCAACATCGGCCTGACCTGGCAGGCCACGGGTGGCCGGTGGGATTATTACAACGACGGAGGTTTCCTATGGTCTGCGGTCCAGTTGGACAGTTCCAACGTGGGCGACCGCCACGAAATCGTGTTCACCCCCAACGCGGAGCAGGTTTCCGTGGTCATCAAGTCCTTCAACTTTCATCCCTACTACACCTCGAGCGAACGCTTCACCTACGACGTGAGTGTGGTCGCCGGCTCGACGGTGGTCAGCGGACCGAGCAACATCACCTTCAGGTCAGAATCCGTGAAGGTGCCCGTGAGCATCAACTACACGGGAAGCCCCAATCAATCCCTGACCTTGCGTCTTGACCGCGTGGCTTCGGTGTTGGAGGAGGGCGAAACCGTGGGCGGTTCTGGCAACATTGCCATAGATGACATCACGTTCGCGCAATTGCCGGAAATCGAGTTTGCGGTCGGACCACAAGTCCTCTCCACCATTCCGGCCAACAGTCAGATCAGCGTGGCCCCTGACCGGCTTTACCGCGCGACCCTCACGAACCTCACCTACGCGGTTGTGCCGGGAAGCATTCAGTTGAGCCTCAATGGCGCGCCCGTTTCTCCGCCGCCGGTCATCACTCAAAACGGCGGGCTGACCACCGTGAGTTACGAGTCGGCGGCCCTGTTGCCGAGCGGCTCGACGAATCGCTACACGCTCACGTACTCCGACAACGCGGTGCCGCCCAAGAGCTACACCAACCAGGTGCAATTCATCGTCGCGGCTTACACGGACCTCCAGCTCCCGCCGCCCATCCATTTCGAGAACTTTGACAACACGCCCGAAGGCACCCTGCCGCCGGGCTGGACCTCCGTAAGTCTCGACACCCTGCGCGACTTCTTCTCCGAGCCGGAGATCACCATGACCAACCTCGATTCCGCCGCCTACACCAACTGGACCGTCGTGGACGTGTCCCGCTTCACCGGCACATTCGACGTTTACAGCCGCTTCTACAACTTCAACCCGCCACCAGTGGGTTGGACGGAGGATTATCAGCGCGTCCTTTCTGTCAATCCTTCCAACGTTGTGAACGGCGTGTTTCTCCGCAACCTGGCGAGCGGTCGCATGGTGTTTGGCAACTCCGGCTACCGCAATGATTCCCTGGGCCAGGTGCTTTACCTGTTCTCGCCCGACTTCGACCTGACCGGCAAAACGGATGTGCATCTGGCATTCCACAGTTTGTGGGAGCAAAACCAGGACAGCATCGGTGCCGTGGAATATTCGATTGACGAGGGCCTGACCTGGCTGCCGATCGTGTACATGCTCAATGCTGCCGGGGATGTGATTCGAAATCCGGATGACACGATTGACGCTTTTGCCACCTTCTCGACCGTCTGGGGTGATGTGGCCCGTTACTTGGATGAGCAAGGCGCGACTCAGGGCGGCTATTACGGCGCCTTCATCGGTGTGACGCAGGACAAGTGGGCCGATCTCGGGCCTTACATCAGTCCCCGGCTGGACGACAACCCCGTCGAGTCCAAGCGCGTGGAGGTCTTCCGCTTGCCCCAAGCCGACAACCAGCCCAAGGTGCGCCTGCGCTTCGCCCACGCGGGCACTGATAGTTGGTATTTCGGCGTGGACAACGTCGGGTTTTACAGTCTCGCGTCCGCGCCGCTCCAGATCAGCAGCATCGTAAGGGTGGGCCAGAATGTGACGGTGACCTGGCCAGGCGCGCCAGGCCTCCGGCTCCAGAAGAGCACGAGCCTGACAAATCCCAACTGGGGCAACATCGAAGGCACCGAAGGCAGCAGCAGCCACACCGAGGCCATCTCCGGGCCGGAAGTCTATTTCCGCCTTGCCCGGTAGCGCCGGCCCAACGGCTCCCAACCAGACCACGGAGGATGCGGGAGAACGCCTCCCGCACCTCCGACCTGTTCGGCTTCCTGTGCTCGTCCTAAATGGCCGTTGCCTTCGGCGCGGCGCTGGATTATACGCAGGGCATGACGCAGCCCAGGCAGGACGCCCGCCACACGGCTGACGGTCGCCATGCCAGCCACGCCTCCCGCGGGTCGGGATTCTCCATGATCGAAGTGCTCGTCGTCCTGGCGTTGATCCTCCTGCTCACCGTGATGTTCTGGGGTGGACGCGGCAATGGTCGCCAACGCCAGCAACAGCAGATCTGTCAGCGCAATCTCCAGAAACTTTTCCTGGCGATGGAGATTTACACTCGTGACCACGGTGGCCAGTTCCCCTTCGTTGCCGGCGCAACCACCTCGGAGGCGGCGCTCGACCCGCTTGTCCCGCGTTACACGGTGGACACGGGCTCGTTCATTTGTCCGGGCACGCGGACTTCCATCCCGGCCGGCGGCGAACCGTTGTCGCGACACAAAATCAGTTACGCCTACTACATGGGTCGTCGCGTCTCCGAAAGCGCCGACGCGCTCATGAGCGACGAGCAGTTGGACACGCGGGCACGGCCCGCCGGCCAGGCCGCCTTCTCGTCCACAGGCAAGGGCCCGGGCAGCAACCACTCGAAATCCGGTGGCAACTTCCTGTTCGTGGATGGCCGCGTCCAACCCACGCCGGCGGCGCCGCCATTTGCCCTGGCGTTGACGCAGGGCGTGGTGTTGCTAAATCCCAAACCGTAGCGGGGTCATGAAAATCCAGTGCGCCTGCGGCGCCAAATACGCCTTTGAGGTCCAGCCGGAGATGCTTCAACAGCCGGTGCGGTTTGTCTGCCCGAGCTGCGGACTGGATTCGTCCGCCTACGTCAACGAGTTGGTGCGGCAGCAACTGGCAGCGCCCGCGCCAGACCCTGCTGCCGCGGACGAATTTCCGGAAACACCACGGGTTCGCCTGCACACCAGCGGCGAACCGCCGGTCGGCGCTCCTGCGGTCGAATCGGATTTCGGAGTTTGCGCCCGTCATCACGGCCGGCCGTCGGTGGCGTCTTGCCGGGTCTGCCACCAGCCGATGTGCGCAAAGTGCATGGAGCTTTTCGGTTACGTCTGCTCGCCCAAATGCCGGCAGAAAGCCCAGTTCAGCGGTCTCAAGGTTCCCGAGTTTAGCGGCCAGCGGGATGTCGTCCAGCGGCGCTTCTGGCGGCGGATCAACCTGGTTGCGGGCGCGTTGGGTTCGGCCGTGGTGGCGGCCTTGGGCGTGTGGTTCTGGTGGGTGTGGTTTGGCTCGACGCCCAAACCGGTCTTTTCCGTCCGCTTCGCCGAGCCGGCCTATTCCGGCCAAAGCGCCTTTGCCGGCACGGACCAGATCATCTTTCTGCACGGCGGCACACTGGCCCGACATGACATGAAGGCCCGGCGGGAAGTCTGGTCATGCGCCTTGATTGACCCGGAGAAGATTCAGCGCCAGGTGGCCGAAACCCTCGAGCGGCTGCGCCGAACTCAGCAAAAACGCGACAGCGACTTTCCCGACGCGGACCCGATCCGAGTTCCGTCGCCCGAAAAACTGGCCGCAAGACTCAACCGCGCCGCCGCCGAGGAACTCGAACTTTACGTGCGCGACCGCAGCATCTGGGTTTCGTCCTTCGACAAAGTGGTGCGCTACGATTGGGACACCGGCCAGCCCGTGCGGGAGATTCCGATGCGCGGCGGTTTGGCGGGCGCGCTGGCGCGCGGCGACGAGATGTGGCTGATCCGGGAAACGGAGTCCGGCCAAAACTTGATCACCCGCCTCAACCTGGCGACGGGGGTTATGCAAACCAATGGAGTGGGACTTGCGATTCCGCCCACTGCGGTTCTGGCCGATGGCAACCCGGCCGCGACCGAGGCAGCGTTGACCACCGGTGTCCGGCAGCCGCTCGATCCGGATCAGGTCGCCGCACAGGTCCAACGATTGCCCCTGCCTGCGCGGATTGCCCTGCCCGCCACCCTCTCGGTCGGCCGGGGACAGGAGCGGCTGCTTTCGGAAATGAGCGGGCCGACGCCCACCACCACCGCGGGACCGGACTATCGCGAACGCTTCGAGCTGCGACCAGCCCCCGACGGGTTCGTGCAGTTTTCCGTGCGTTTGCTCGAGCACCGGATGATCGAACGCTCCGCCATGCGGGCCGCGCCCCGGAAGTCGGCGCTTGACGGCCCCGTCTCCGTCACGGCCACCACCGAGATCGCCAATGAGATCTTGAACGAGATGCAACGCGAACGCGGCGGCGGGACGGTCTTGGAGGATCACAGCCGCTATCAGGTCACAGTGCGGATTCCCGGCGCGCAGGCTTTGCCGGAGTGGCAGGGCGAAGTCGTCGGTTCGCCCGGGCTGTATCCACTGCGGACGGTGAACGTGGTCGCGGCGGGCAAGACTTTGATCGTCCTGGACGAGGGCAACCGGAAGAAATGGGAGGTTACGCTCACTTACGACCTCGCGGAAGACGCGGGTTCGATGGACGAAGCCAACGCGCCCTTCGGCTTGGGGCCGTTGGTCGAACGGGACGGCTCGCTCTTCGCGATGGACGAGGGTGTGTTGACCGCCTTCGACCTCGCCAACGGCAACGCGCGCTGGCGACTGCCCTCGGTCGGCCTCTCCGGCTTGTTCTTCGACGCGGACGGGATGATTTACGTCAACAGCACCACCGCCAGCCCGGATCGGATCAAGTTCTCGCGGCAGATTGACATTGCGGAACGGGTCAACGCCGTCGTGCTGAAGATTGACGCGAAGACCGGCAGGATTCTGTGGACGGCCGAGCCCGGCGGACCCATCTGCCACGTCGCCGGCAAAAACGTCTTTTGCCTCAAGTGGTTTCAACCCGACGACCAGGAACTGGATGATCTCTACATCCCGGACACCGGTTTCGAAACGCCGCCTTACCTGCGCCTCAAACGCCTCAATCCGCGCAACGGCCAGATCATGTGGGAACACTTCCAGCAACGCGCGCCCTTGGATGTGCAATTCGAGCGCAACTCCATCCGCTTGGTCTTCAAGAAGGAAGTTCAGGTGCTGCGGTTTCTGTCGTTCTAATCCGGAACCCTCTATGGACATGGGAGCACACGCGTCTCGCGTGCCGCCGTCAGCGTCGCGCTGACGGCATCGTGACCCCATCTCGAGTTCAACTCGATCAGTCGGTCGAGCGGGAATGGCGAACTGTGCGTCGCGACCTCGAAAATGTACCGCCCGGCGGCGCGTGCTTCCATCCCGACATCATGAACACGGCGAACCGGCCAACCGGAAGGCGCCGCTTCGCTCCTCACGCCAGCCACCGTTCAAGGTTCTCCCGCACAAACTCGTCGTCGTTCAGGTGGGGATAAGCGCGGCAGACCCGGTCAATTTCCTCAGCCTGACCGGGCGACAGGTTCTCGCGCGGATTCAGGCAGAGCGTGTTGGCCATCAAGCCCTGCCGCCGCAACACCTCGTGGATGCCCGGAACGCAACCGGCAAAGCCGTTGGCGGCGTCAAAAGAGGCGGCGTTGCAATCGGTCACCTGTCCCGCCAGCGTCAGCAGCCGCGCCGGAATGTTTCCATCCAACCAAGTCGCCTGGCATTCCTCCAACAGCCTCACCGCAGCCCGCGTCCAGCACGCCCAATGGCCCAGCAGACCGCCCACGATGCGCAGGCGCGTCTCGCCGCCCGTCGTGGCCAGCGCGTACTCCGTCAGCAAATCCGTCACGATGGCATCATCATTGCCGGTGTAGAGCGCGACTTCGCCGGCGCGTCCGGCCTCGGCCACGGCGCGCACCACTTCGAGTGTCTGGTAACGGTTGAACGGCGCGATCTTGATGGCTACCACGTTTGGAATCCCGGCAAAGCGGCGCCAAAAGTTAAACGACAAACGACGGCCCCCGGCGGCGGGTTGCAGATAGAAACCGATCAGGGGAATCTCCTGGGCCACGCGGCGGCAGTGCCCCAGCAGTTCGTCGTCACCCGCCTGGTGCAGCGCCGCCAGCGAGAGCAGCCCGGCGTGGTAGCCGGTTTCGCGGGCGAACCGCGCCTCGGCCACGGCCTGGGGCGTGTCGCCGCAAATGCCCGCGATGCGGACGGTCTGCCTTCCGGCCACGGTGTCGCAAGCGGCGATGGTCTGGGCCGCGAGCCGCAGCACCGGCTCGAACAAAGCGTGTTTCGGATCGCGGATGGCAAATTGCGTCGTGTGAACGCCCACGGCGATGCCCCCGGCGCCGGCGGCGTGGTAGTAACGGGTCAAGGCGCGCTGGCGGCGCAGGTCCAATCGGCGCTCGTCCGTCAAGGCCAGCGGATGCGCCGGGATGACCAGACCCGCGCGGAGTCTTTCCAGCACCCAGGCCGGCGGCAGCGGATAATTGTCAGCCATAACGAAGCTACTCTGACCCGGATATCCCACACTCGATTGGCTTCACCTCATTGGCGCCGGGCTTCAGCCCGGTGGGGAGCGGGCCCGAGGACGGACGCCGTTTCAACGGCTTCACCCCCTCTGTCGAAGCCGTCCAAGCGGCTGAAACGAGTCTTGTCGCTCTTTCTGGCCTCGACTTTGGACTTTGGACTTTGGTCTCGAAACTCATTCAGTATCTCCCGTCGCGCACTTCGAAGTGGGTTGGTTTGCCCAGGCTGCGGCCGCCGCGCTGCACCCAGTCGGCCGTCCAGCGCAGCATCGCGTCCAAAGGCGTGGGCGGGTCGCCCAGCTCCCGGCGCAACCGGTTCGTGTTCGCGGTCAGCGCGGTTTCGCTCTCCGTTCCCGTGAACCGCACCGGCCGGTCCAGCAGTTCACCCAGCCGCGTGGCGACAGCGCGGACGGAGAAGGATTCTGCGCTCGTCAAATTGAACGCCTCCGCCGGGGACGCCGCCAGCGCCAGCGAACGGATCACCATCTCGTTCGCGTCGCCCTGCCAGATGCAGTTGAAATGGCCATTGGCGAGACCCACCGGTTGGCCGCTCCAGAGCTTGTCCGCGATGTCCCGCAGCACGCCATAGCGCAAGTCCACCGCGTAGAACAGACGCAACAAGGCGATGCGCGTGCCGTTTCGTCGGGCGAAGAACTCGAACAGCCGTTCGCGCGCGACTGCCGCATTGGCGTACTCGCCCAATGGCGTGAGCGGGTCAGTCTCCACCGAGCCGCCGTGGGCGACCGGCGCAAGCGGATACACGTTGCCGGTCGAGAGCGCGGCGATGCGCGCCGCGGGATAGCGCTCCGCCACGCGGGTCGGGACGAGGGTGTTGGCCGCCCAGGTCGCGGCCGGATTCTGCGTGGTGCCGAACTTCTGTCCAACCAGATACAACACGTCCTCGGCGGGAGGCAGTTGGCTCAAGGCTTCCGCATCGAAAAGATCGCAACTGACCGTTTGGACGCCACGCTCCTCGATCCAGCGACGGGCATGGGCGTCGGAGAACCGGCTGACGGCGAGCACGTCGAGCCGATGTCCGGCCATTTCTGCGGCGCGGTGAGCGAGCACCGCCAGGGTTGGCCCCATTTTGCCGCCGGCCCCCAGAATCACCAGCGGACTGCGGACCGACTTGATGAACTGGATCAACTCGGGCCGGGGACGTGTCAGCACTTCATCGAGCGCAGGTTCGTTCTCGATGGTGTCCGGCAAACCGGGTGCGGCAACCGATGCCATGGTGCGGATACGATGCCTGCGCCGCTGCCGGCGGCAAAGATTTTTTCTGTGGCCAGTCTGTCATCAGATTGATCGCGCCGGTCTTGGTGGTAGCGGTGGTCGCGCTGCGACCACCCGGCCCGCGTGCCGCGGGCCGCTTGGTGAGGGTTCAACGCACGGTTGTCCGCATCGTCTTGGCACGGGAGGGCAGTCGGATGACGTGGGCAGGTCCGGCGGCGGCCCCGGCCCGGGGGTTGGGTATCTCCATCACATTCCGGTTTAAGAACGGAACGGGACTATGAACCAGCAGCGGTCTCGACAATCGGTCGAAGTCGCGAGGCGAGCTCCGCCGCCTTGTTTGCCGCCACGTCCCAGACGATCAGGTAATCCACACCTCCATAATCGTGGATGAGCCGGTCGCGCATCCCAGCCATCTTTCTCCATTCGATCTCCGGGAATGCGGAGCGGGTTTCTTCCGGCACCTGCTTCGTCGCCTCGCCAATGATTTCCAAGCTGCGAACCATGGCGCGCTTGAGGACTTCGTTCTGGAGGAATTCCGCGCGGTCGGTTTGCGCCGCCTGTGCGGAGAGAAACTCCGCCTCGCGCAGAATGTCGCGGAGGAGCTCAACCGTGGCGGGAAGCATAGCGCACGGTTGGAAGGATCAGTCGCGCCTTCGTCTCCGAAAGCGACCGATCCGTCACGAGATCCACGCGGCGGCCCAACAGAGTTTCCAGCCGTTCGTGCAGAGCAAAGAAATTATCGTACGTGCGTTTGGCGTCGTCGAACTCCACATACACATCCACATCGCTTTCCGCCCGCGCCTCGTCGCGGGTGAACGATCCGAACACACCGATGCGGCTGGCGCCCAAGGCCAGAAGCTCCGCCAGATGAGATTCAATGACTGCCAGTGGGTTCATAATCATGGTTTTTAGACGATCTCCTCGACGGGCAGACCCAGCAGCCAGCAACCGGCGATTCGATGAACGGGAATGCGGTGACCCTGGACGCAGGGTTTGCCGCCGGCCACACCCGGAGAGCGCACAATCAACGATCCCAAATCCACCGGCGGCTCTTTGATCGTCGTTTCCATGGCACACACTTTACTCCGCCGAGCCCGAATGCCAAGGCCCGAGTGGCCAGCCGCTTACTGTAAGCGAGCGGTTCATGCTCTCGCCCACGGCGGGAATGAGCCAAGCCACTCATCGATTTCAAGACACCCCTCGGCCAACCGAAACCGACCGCGACTGTTGTGGTGGTCTCAATCCTCCACCTTCACCTGGGAGAAGGCCTTCTCGCCGATGGTCGAACGTCGGAAGGGACTGGCGGGCGGAAGATTGGTCCAGGGCCTGTTCAGTGTAAGAGCGAATTGGCGGGTGCCAAGGTTTCAGGCAATCTCCGGGTTCTGTGCATCTGGAAGCAGGCGGAGTCTGGACGCGTCATGGGCAGACAGGGATCAATTCCAATTCATCTGGTGACGAGGGTAAAATGGTTACGGCTCGACGGGAGTCTCGCCCTACCGTGTCCAAAGCAAATGTCGCTCTGTCACTCTTTAGCAGGGGTTCACGGTTTGAAATCGCCCTCCACCGTGCGGTAGAATCGCTGCGGGTGGTTGGTCCATTCCGCATCAGTGAATGTAGCGGAACCATCCGCGAGATGGAGGGTGGCGAGGGGTGTCCAGACCAGGTCGGCCGCGTCGGTGGCTAATTCCACGCGGACGGTTTTTCCCCAGGCCCAATGGATGGTGACACGGAAGTTATTCCCGTTGCCGCCGAACCGTATCCCCGCGGGAGCGAGGCGGGGTAGCCGTAGGGCCGTTGGGCAACCATAGAACCCTGCGCTCCAGCCGGATGTCCCTGGCAGATGGTAGATCCGCGTCGGAGAGCCGCGAAATGGAACGGTTATGTCAGCCATCACTTCAAGAATGCGCCGATTGGGAGCGTCGCTTTCAAAGTAGGCCGCCGTGAGGTTGATGCACTCGGAGAACCGCTCCAACACCCGTTGTTCGAGGCCACGGCCAGCCGGCGACGCCGGCCGGCGGCCGCTTGTCGGCTTGTGGGCCGGTGGCGGCCCGGCTAACTTGGCGGCGTGATCTACGACGCGGCATTGGACGAGTTGCGGCAGAAGGTCTGGGACGGCGGGCGCATCAACCAGGCCGAGGCGCTGCGGCTTTTTCATCTGCCACTCGAGGAACTCGGCGCGCTGGCGGACCGGCGGCGGCAACTGGCCAAGCAGTACGCCTACGACGGGCGCGGCA
The DNA here is from genome assembly GCA_011525685.1 of Verrucomicrobiia bacterium. Taxonomy (GTDB): domain Bacteria; phylum Verrucomicrobiota; class Verrucomicrobiia; order Limisphaerales; family JADLHS01; genus WYBW01. The sequence goes on along the minus strand of WYBW01000038.1, from coordinate 2,227 downwards.
ATGGAATCGTTACCTACAATGTGGATCGCAACGTCAACTACACCAACGTCTGCAACGTCTATTGCAAGTTTTGCGCGTTCTACCGCACCGAGAAGGATGACGATGCCTACGTCATTACTTTCGAGGAATTGGACCGCAAGATCGAAGAGACTCTGGCGCTCGGCGGGACGCAGATTCTCATGCAGGGCGGGCATCATCCCAGACTCACGAAGCAGTGGTATCTCGAGTTGCTGTCGCACATCAAAACAAAGTTTCCGCGGGTGAACATCCACGGTTTCAGCCCGAGCGAGTTCATCCATTTCCGCGAAGTGTTCAACGAGCCGCTGGAGCGCATCATTGCCGATTTCAAGACTGCGGGACTTGGCTCAATTCCCGGCGGTGGCGGTGAGATCCTGGTGGATCGCGTCCGCCAGCGCATCTCACCGCTCAAGGCCATGAGCGACGACTGGCTGGAGGTCATGGACGTGGCACACCGGCTCGGACTTTATTCCAGCGCCACGATGATGTTCGGACACGTGGAGACGCCGGAAGATCGGATTGAGCATTTGGAACGGTTGCGGGCTCAACAGGACAAGTCGCTTGAACGTAGGACGGGCGTCGCGCCTGCCACCAGCTCTGCAGGGAGAATGGAGACAGGCGCGACGCCTGTCCTACCCGGTTGCTTCACCGCGTTCATCTGTTGGACGTTTCAGGCGGAGAACACGAAGCTCCGCGCGCCAACCGTGGGAGCGCATGACTATCTCCGCACCCAGGCGCTGGGGCGGATTTACCTCGACAACTTTGAGAACGTCCAAAGCTCGTGGGTGACGCAGGGACTCGACATCGGCCAGGTGGCGCTCAAGTTCGGCGCGAACGACCTGGGCAGCATCATGATCGAGGAAAACGTTGTTTCGCAGGCTGGGACGACCTTTCGCATGACCGTGGCGGACATGCACCGGTTGATTCGTGACCTCGGCTATGAACCGCACCAGCGGGACAATTGGTATCGGCTGGTGAACTGAGCGCCGGAGGAGCCGGGTGCCGTCCGGCCCGGTGCGGCTCACCGGTGCGGTTAGCCGCGATACACCACCAACACGGCGTAGTCCGTCAGCAGCTTTTGCGAGCCGATGTCAATGTGTGTGTAGGTGAGGCTGTTGATGCTGATGACGTTGGCCTCGCCCACTTTTTGGAGAAAGTTGGTGACCACCTCGTCGAATTTGTCGTGCCCCACCTCGATGCAATCGGTGTGACGGATCGTTTTGACCCGCATCTTCTTGTCGGTTTCCTTGGCGGCAACCTCCAATGGGACGAGCGGCTTCTCGATGAGGCTCTCGCTGGGCTTGTTGTGGACGGGAACTTTGAGATGTTTTTCGATCTTGGCCGCGGCCGACGAGGCGATGGGGTTGACCGGATGCGCTTCGTGGGTTGGGATGTGCGCGCTGGGGGGGCGCGAGGGTGCCGACGGGATGACGATTTTTTCGCCGCAAGCGGGGCAGTTGATTTCCGAGCCGGCGCCGGTGCTGTCCACGGCCAGTTCCTGGTCGCACTTCGGACAATTGAAGATGATATCCGCCATAAGCCGAGAGAGTTGGTTTGCGACTGCGGGGGCAAGTTAAGCTCCGGCCCCGGCCAAGGCCAGCAAAAACTTCTGCGGCTCCTGATTCCGCGTGCATCTCAACTTCTTGGTGAGTGTCACCGCGGCGACGCCGTAGCGCAGACTTCCCGTCTGCCGGATCGCGGATTTCCAATCCGCCAACGCGGCGGACTCCTGGCCTGCCACGCCGTGCCTGGGCCAGCCGACTTTCCAGTCGGCGACGGGCCGGTTGGAAAACCGGCGTTACCCTCGCGACCCGGTGAGCAATCTCACGAACATTGACTACGCGACCAGTTCGGAGGTAAGCTTGGCCCATGATCCACTCAACCGCGTCACCCAGATGGTGGACGCCGTGGGCACCGCAACGTATGCCTGCTCCGCGGACAGACCCCTGTGGACAAATCAACACGCCGCAGGTGAGCTATACCCGGGGAACGGATTTGAGCGGTAGTTTGGAAGGAGCGGGAGGCATTGGGGGATTGCTGGGGCGCAGCCACGGGTATTCGGGTGGGAACTGGAGCACGCATAATTTCTACCATGCCGACGGCGGCGGGAACATCACGTATCTGGTGAACAGCAGTCAGGGCTTGGCGGCGAGCTACAAGTATGACGCCTATGGGAATCTGGTGAGCCAGAGCGGCAGTCTGGCTGGTG
>WYBW01000037.1 GCA_011525685.1 Verrucomicrobiia bacterium | reverse complement strand
TCAGGTAATGGTTCTTCGACGCTTCTAACGGGGGACTGGCACCGATGAAAATCCCCCACATTCTCCCCTCAGTTTGTCGAGCCAAATTAATTAAGACTCCAATCAGGCTCGATTGGAAAAGTCAAAGTAAACCCGGCGGCATTGAGCCGATTCAAAACTTCATGCACGAATTGGCTCTTGACGTTGCTCAGGCCGTCTGTCGGATTCTTAATCCAAGCGCGTGTCTTAAGAACCATACCTTGCGGAGTGACCTTTTCTATAATGCCAAGGGCTGGACATTGTCCTAACACCGAGTTGAGTTCGAGCGCAATGTCGTCGACAGGCGAAGGGTTTTGCTGCCCGAATTGGATATCCTCTCGCGCCGGGGGAATTCGAAGGATGAAGTCGCGCTTCGAGTAAGACTTTGATGGAAAGATGCCACCCATGAAATCATGATATGGAACAATGTGGTGGCATTTATCACAAGTCTGCACGATAAGGCTTACCGCCCCGAATGATTTTATCCAAGCACACCCGTTATGAAATTCGACAAGGTCACCTGGCTGCATATGCTTGGCTCGCAACACCATGCCCGCGATCCAATTGCAGAATAAACCGCGCGATCCAACGATGATGCCTAGAACCATTCCCGCAAAGATCAACCAGAAAACCGTAATGTTGTCCTGCAATTCTTCCATAGACTAAACTGTAGCTACTCTGCAAATAATTACGCGTCAGTGAACAATAGCGATCATTTCTCCACCATTGAAGAATAATCGTCATTGCGCAACCTCAGGTCATTGCGACCCAACGGGTTTGGTAATTCGCCACTTCGAGCGTGGCGGCTGCCAGGGTCATCGGATCGGTGCGAAGTGGCACTTGTGACTTCGTTTGTCCGTCACGCGGCGGTTAGTTCGTCAGATGTTTGGAAGCAGATCGAAGTACTCGTCGTCCTCGTTTTTTCCACCCTCGCCCTCACCCACGCCTTTTTCCGATTCAACAAACTCAATCCGTTCAATCCACTTGACCATTTTGTAGCCCAGTTGATTTTCAACGCGCAGCCGTAACGGCGCTCCGTACACCTCCGGCAGCGGTTGTCCATTCATGTGGGTGGCCAGCAGACATTGTGGTTTCAGGACATTCTCGATGGATTGCGTGTCGTAATAAGCGCCGCCGTAGAGGGCCTCGCCGAACGAATAAAGCACCACCGTCCGCGCTTCCGGCTTTGGGCGTACGAGGTCAATGATAGCTTTCATAGGGACGCCGCTCCATTGCGCGATCCCACTCCAACCCTGAATGCAGTGGTGCATCGTGATTTGATCCTGTGCTCCGAGTTTGGCAAGGTCCGCGAGCGTAAGCTCCACCGGCGTTTCAACGAGGCCGCCAACTTTCAGCCGGTAGTCCCGAAAGCCGCCTTCGGCCAACCGCTTCCAATCGTTTCGCTTTGGCATTTTCCCGTTCGGCCAGAAATGAGGTGAGATGTCCGCCGCCGTATAACAGCCTTGCGGGGACAGGCGATTAAGAGTCAGCAACTGCATGGGGTAGGTAACCAGTTTCAACGCGTGCTGAAGCCGGCGCGGGGCGAACCACGAAAGATAATGCGCTGCCACCCAGGAGAGCGCCACCGCACCGATGGCAAACAATCCGATAATCATCCCATGCGAGCGAAGATCGTCGGTGCCCAACACGATGTGGTTCATATTGCGCGCAAACCCGGTGACGGCCACCAGCGCGACATGCACCACGATGAATCCCACAAAGCACACCATGTTTAGAAAGTGGATCGAACGCGCGGATTGCCGACCTCCAAAAAGCCGCGCATACCAGGGAAAGCGGTTCACCACCGCCGGTGACATGGCGATGCCGGTCAGAATCGCCAGGGGACCGAGGCCAAATATGACAGCGAAATACGAAAGTTTTTGCAGCGCGTTGTAGGCGTAAAATCCGTTCGGCTCGGGCGGCAGGTGAAACGTGGCGTAATGCACCCACGTTGCCCAGGCTTCGGGAACGATACTGAACGAGTCGGGAACCAGCCGACGCCATTGCCCAGTGGTAAACAGCAACGCGATGAAAACAGCGCCGGTCAGAATAAAACCGTGGACGTTGATGAAATGCCAGACGCGCGCGACCCCAACGGTGTGACGATAGCCGGGCGTGCTGACGAGCGGAGAGATATAGCGGGCGTCGTCCTTCGCCGTCCAAATTCGGTCACGTGGAACTTTGATCGGCGTCAATCGAAGCCATTCACTTCCCGGCGTGCAATGGTCGTTGAAATAAAGCCGCGGGTGATCCATCAAAATCGAGAGCCCGCTGCGGATCAGCAGCATGATGAATGCGAAATTCAGGAAATGACACAATCGCACCCACAGCGGAAAACCGTGCGGGCCTGCAGGATTGACTTTCGCCTCAGAAATTTCCGGCAGCCCGACGAAAGCCCATTGAATCCACGCCGCCGCGATCAACAACACCGCGAAGGCGCCGACGCCAGCTAGAATCGAAGGTAGGAGCCAAATGCGAAACCGACGGTCTTCCGGAAAGTGAACAGCCTTGTGCGCGGCATCGAACGCGATCATGTCCGAGCCTCCTGCGCCACCAAATCAGCGAACTGGAGATTCCGATTTATGAACCCCGCTACATACGAACAGCGGGGAACGATCTTCCACCGGCGTTGCCTTGCCTCCTCCAGCGCGGCGCGGACCAGATTCGCGGCAATTCCTTTTCCGCGAAGGGCAGTCGGCACAAAGGTGTGCTCGAAGATCACGCGATCGCCATCGAACGAGTAGCTGAGAAACGCCAGAGGATGGTTGCCAGCACGAACCTCAAAGCGTCGAGAAATTACATCGTGCGTTACAGTTCCAAGGCCTTCGGTCTGCGACGCCAATCGCGAAGCGCCGGCGCGGGAGCGTTGTTCGTTGGCATTCATTTTCCGGCGGTGCGCTCAATGTTTCGTCGGCTGATACGTTCCTGCCTCGGCACGGAAGGAGATGGCCAGTCGGTTCCAGCCGTTGATGGCCACGATTGCTAACGTCAGATCCACCAGTTCCTTTTCCGAAAAATGTTTGCGCGCAACTTCATACACGTCGTCCGGCGCACGGGTGTCGGCGATGCGGGTGACGGCTTCCGTCCAGGCCAGCGCCGCGCGTTCGCGTTCGGTGAAGAAGGGCGCTTCGTTCCAGGCCGAAAGCGCATAAAGACGCTGCTCGGTTTCGCCTCTGGCGCGCGCGTCTTTCGTGTGCATGTCAATGCAGTACGCGCAGCCGTTGATTTGCGACGCGCGCGTTTTAACCAACTCGAGCAGCGAGTGTTCGATACCGCAGTTGCGGACATAGCTTTCCAATCCCCACATAGCTTTGATGGCGTCGGGGGAAACGTTTTTGTAATCCAAGCGACTTTTCATATTCATTTTCCTTCGGTTGGCTAATGTCCTTTTCCCGCGGCGAGGAACTCGCGCAGCACCACCGCCTGATTGTGCTCCTCGTCATGCGCGGAATAAACCAACGTTACCTTTCCGCGCTTCAGAGCGTCGCGCAAGGGTTTCAACGCTGCCTCATGAAATTTCAATTCCTCCCGATAGCGGCGGCGAAACTCCGTCCAGCGCGCCGGGTCATGCCCGAACCATCGCCGCAAGCCATTGCTTGGAGCAACTTCCTTGAGCCAACCGGTGAGGACCAACGCGGCCTTCTTCACGCCGCGCGGCCAAAGACGGTCCACGAGGTAGCGCTCACCGTCCTCCGGTGCGGCGGGTTCGTAAGCCCGCTTGAGTTTGAGTTCATGGGTCCGGCTCATTTGCGTCCCTTCAGTTTCCGACCGAGCGCGAATTCGAGAATAGCTTCGGCGTGAATTCGAGTGGTGTCATAGAGCGGCAATGGCGTATCCGAAGTCTCGATCAACATCGCCAGTTCAGTGCAGCCCAGAATGACGGCTTCTATTCCCTGCCGTTCCAGTTCTGCGAGCATCCGTCGCGCTGCATCCCGGGACGATGCTTCGACTTTGCCATGCGAGAGTTCTTCCCAGATGACGCGGTCGAGTTCCCGGCGCTCCCCGGCTTCCGGCACGAGGGTCTCGATTCCAGCGGCGGCAAAATGCTTCTGGAAGAAGCCGAATTCCATTGTCGGTTTCGTTCCGAGCAAAGCCACTTTTCGCCGTCCGTCAGCTCTAAGCGCCGCTGACGTTGCATCCATGATGGTGAGAATCTCCAGCGGCGACGTTCCGCGGATTCGTTCGTAAGCATTGTGCGGCGTGTTGGCAAGGATTGCCGCGAATTCCGCGCCCGCTTGTTTCAAGCGATTCAGCGCGGCTGACAAAATCGCCGCCACGCCATCCCAATCATTCTTCTCGAACAACGTGACAAGCTGTTGCAGGTTCAGACTTTCGAGAGTGATTTCTGGAAAGTTCAACCCGCCCAGTTCCCGATTATACTCGCGGCAGAGAATCTGGTAATAATGGACCGTTGATTCCGGACTCAGGCCGCCGATCAATCCGATGTGTTTCATGGCTCAGCTTTTTTCGATTGGAGCGCCGACAATGCTTCCATACTCGGTCCAACTGCCGTCGTAATTTTTTACGTTGTTCAGGCCGAGAAGGTATTTGAGCACGAACCAGGTATGGCTGGAGCGTTCGCCAATCCGGCAATACGCAATCGTGTCCCTCTTCGCGTCCACACCCTTCTCCTGAAAATAAATCCGGTGCAGGTCATCGGCGGATTTGAATGTGCCGTCGGCATTAACCGCGGTGCTCCAGGGAATGCCTTTCGCGCCGGGAATGTGGCCGCCGCGTTGCGCGGTTTCCGTCATGCCGGGCGGCGCGATGACTTTGCCGGTGAATTCGTCCGGGCTGCGCACGTCCACCAGATTGCAGGTTTGACCCGGTTGTAGCCGCAAAACTTCGGGCAGCAGCGCGCGCAAACTCAGGTCCGGTCCGCTGGCGCGATATTGCGTGGGAACAATCTTTGGACGTTCGGTCGTCAGTTCCTTGTCGGATTCATTGAGCCATTTGACGCGTCCACCATTCATTAGGCGAACGTCCTTGTGCCCGTAAATTTTGAACAGCCAAAAGCCGTAGGCGGCAAACCAGTTGTTGTTGTCGCCGTAAAGAATCACCGTATCGCCCGGAGAAATGCCGGCGTCACCAAGCAACTTTTCAAACGCCTCTTTGCTGATGAGGTCACGGCGCACCTGATCCTGCAGTTGCGTCTGCCAATTGAAGCCGACCGCGCCGGGAATATGGCCGGCATCGTAGCCTTTGGTGTCCACATCAATCTCGATCAGTTTGATACCGGCTTGTCCGAGGTTTTGTTTGACCCAGTCGGTTTCGACCAGGACTTCGGGATGTGAGTAGTTTGCCATAGATTTGATGATTAAGGTTGGTTTCCCGAACCGAGCCCGGGAATGTGTTTGATCATGTTCGAGGTGTATTTGAAAATGTTGTCCGGAAAGATCATCACGCCGAAACCTTGCTGATCGCGCGCCACAATTTCCAGCGCGCCAGTGAAAACCAGTCCGGAACTTGGGCCCGCGAGCAATCCTTCGTTCTGACACAACTCCATCGCGCGGGTGTACGCGAGGCGAAAATCCACTTCGAGAATGTCGTCCACGAGCGAGGCATCGAAGAGTTTGGAAACACTCAGTTGCGAAACATTCCGCAATCCCGGCACGTCATGGCCTTCGGTCGGTTGAACTGCGATAACTTTCACGGCGGGCTTCTTTTCGCGCAGAAACCGGGCGATACCCGTCACCGTGCCGCACGTGCCAAGCGTGACGAACAAATGAGTGATTTTGCCTTCAGTCTGCTTCCAAATCTCCGGCCCCGTGGTTTGGTAATGCGCCTCCCAGTTCTTGTCGTTTTCATACTGATTGGGCATCGCGTATTTTTTGGCCGAAGCTTTTGCGTGCGTTTTGGCCAGGTTGATTGAGCCGTCACCCAGGCCGGGGGCGGGACAAAGTTCGTCCGAAACGACTTCCAGATCGGCTCCGGCAATTTTCAGAAGCACCTTCTTTTCCAGCGGCACTTTGTTCGGCACGACCGCCAGCAAACGGTGGCCGCGCGCCCGCGCCATCGCGGCCAGACTGATGCCAGTGTTGCCCGAAGTCGGCTCAACCAATCCGCGCCCGTTGGCGAGTTCGCCGCGCGATTCAAGGTCGTTCAGCAAGGCCCACGCGGCGCGATCCTTCACCGAGCCGAACGGATTCATCCATTCGAGCTTGGCGTAAAGCGGAAATTCGGCGCGCGGGTTCAGTTTATTGATGCGCACCAGCGGAGAGGGATTCTCTTCGCTGGGCAGCATCTCAAAAACGTTTTCGTAGACTTTGATCTTATGATTCATGGATTCAAAAAGTGACGATCACTGCAAACTGCCTTCCCGTAGCGGGCGTTTCCAATTTTCAGTTCGAGCTTGCCGTCAAAAGCAGTTGATTCGGCCGCTCGCTTGACTTCTTTCAACTCCTTCACGCGAATGGACGCCAACCCACGAATGGGAAAGTGCATCAGGTAAACTCGCGATTTTTCAATTCCAGTCTGCCAGCCGAAACTACATTCTCGACTGCCGAAGAACTTGTTGAACGTCACTTTGCCGATGAAACAGGCGACTTTAGGTCGGCGCGTCCGGATGATCTTTAGAGCGCGACGCACGCCGGCTTGTTCCTCTCCCTTGATTAGTTCCGTTACCTCAACCGTCGGGCGGTCCACCAAATTCACAAAATTCAATCCGTATTGCGGTGCGAATTTGTCGTCATAAATCTGCTTGAGCGATTCGTCGTTTTTGAGATCGCTTTCTTTCTCGTTCAGCAGCCCGGCGCGATTGAGCAAATACCAGAACATCTTGTTGTTGGAAAAAGGCACGCCACGGCGATGCGAACCAGGATGCGGATTGATGCCCACAAACAGAATCTTCGGGTCGTTGGAAATTTGGTACTTGATCATTCGCCCCTCCAACCGAAGCACCGCCGCGCTCCCTCGCTGATCAACTGCGCGGCGTCTGCCAACGAAATGTGGTCCGTGTTGAGGATCAAATGATAAGACAAATCGTCGTCAATGAACTTGTGGAAGTGCTCCTTCACGTATCGGCTGCGACTGCGATCTTCGCTCCTGACAAACGCAGTGGCTTCCTCCGAGGTCAAGCCGTGCGATGTTTGCACCCGCTCAATCCGGTTCGGCAGCGACGCAATCAGCCGGACATGGAATACATTAGGCATGCGCGCCGTGATGAAGTTCGCCCCACGGCCCACCAGGATCACATGCCCGGCGTCAGCCAGGTGCAGGACTGTCTCCGCGATTTTCGGCACCATAACCCACGATGGCGGACGCAGGCCGACCAATTCCTCCACTGCGTCCTGAATAAAGGATCGGCGATCCTCGGGCATCAACTTCGCCAGGGCTTTAGGTAACTTGTGCTCCTCAAGCACCTTTTCCACCAACTCGCGGTCAAAGACGGTCCATGGGACATGTCCGTTGGATTCCGCTTTCTGTAAAGCGCCAGCCAACGACTTTGCAATTTCGTGGGCACCAGAGCCGGTTTGATAAGAAATCGTGACCGCGGGTCCGGGCCGCCGACTGTCCGCTGACCACGTTATTCTGTCGCTCTGAAGTTGACTGAGAATGTACGACCGCCATGCCTGCAGTTCAGTTTGCCTCAGAGGTAGTCTGTTCAAGGTGCCACTTTTCATGTTGATGCTCTCACGTTTTGACAAATGCGGTCTGGTGTATCGTCCATGCTACTCAGGCCGGGAGTCCCCCGATTTTTGAGGCGGCCAGTCTCATCAAAAACTCGCTGCGCACATTCTGATCTTTCTGAAACACTCCATGCATCACGTTTACCTTCATGTTTGAATGTGTATCTCGGACGCCACGCGCCATGGCACACATGTGCTTGCCATCAATCAGCACGGCCACGCCCAGAGGTTCAACGACGCTTTCCAGAAACGCCGCAATCAGATGGGCGGTTCGCTCCTGGTTTTGCAGTCTCCGTGCAAAGTACCCAGCAATACGCGAGAGCTTGGACAATCCGAGTATCTTTTTGTCGGGGACGTAGGCGATGGTGATGGTCATGTTAATCGGCAGTAGATGGTGCTCACACAGCCCGACTTCTTTGATCCCCTCCACGATCACCATGTCGTGACAGATTGCCGTCCGGCATTCAGCTTTGAACATCTTCGTAAGCTGATCCGTTCCCATCCGTGACCCTTCGGTCATTTCCACCAACGCCTTCGCGGCACGCAGAGGCGTTTCTTTCAACCCTTCGGAATCAACGTCTGCGCCAATTTCTTTCAGGATTGCAGCGTAGTGCTCTGCTAGCTTGGTGAGGTCGGGTTGCGACATATCATCATTTCTTTCTGCTTTGTCGGTTTGTTTATGGTCAATCGTCCTGGAGACTCCAACCGTAGAGAGAACATCCAACCAGCGTGGTGACAACTCCCACCCCAGCCAGCCACACGTTCGTAACAATTAAGCCCGATCCAACCGCCGTAAGGCCCGTTGTCAGAATCAAGAACACCATAAACGCAAACGGAAAATTCACGAGGTGGGAACCATGAGCATCCTCGGCAAGCCGGTGAGGCAAGTGTAACGAAATTCCTGTCGCTCCATTGTCGTTGCATCGGTCTTCCGCTTCGGTGGCTTCGAAGCTCTGCACATGCAGATTCAGTCTGCGCAGACCCGAGCGCGTGTCGCTTGTTCGTGAATCGGCTGGATGTACCAGGGTTTCCATCTCTCGCCTCGCTATTCGTTGATTCCCCAATGGCTATATGGCGCGGGTGCCGCCTCAACGGAGAGCACCGCCTTCGGTGTGGTCACCTCACGCGGGCTGGCCAGGTCTGTTTGCAGGTCGTGTACGGGCGTCTGCGGAACAGGGCGTTTTGGCCGTACGTCAATCGCCATCGACAACCTGCGTGAGGGAGGCATCGATGCCGGAATTGGAAGGGCCTGAAGAGGGGCATTGGTCACATTCATGCTGGTGTTTCCTTTCCAATGTTATTACTGACGCGACTGCTCTCCTTCAGTGAATTCATCAGCTTATCGAACGCCTGGTTGAATTTCGCGACGCCCTCGTCCTCTAGCTGCTGCGTCGCCTGGTCTATGCTGATTCCCAGTTTCGGCAAATGCCGCAAAACCCAGCCGGCGCGTTCGGCATCGTCGTCAAGAGAGGCTTTGGGTTTGCCGTGGTCACGGTAGGCAACGAGTGTTTCGAGCGTGACGGTGTTGATGGTATCCAGGCCAATTAGCGGTTCGACGTATTTCAAATCGCTGTAGTCCGGATTCTTGGCGCTGGTACTGGCCCACAACAATCGCTGGACACGAGCACCGCGATTCGCAAGTTTCCGAAAGCGTTCCTTCTGGAAAATCTTTTTGTAAAGTTGATAAGCCGTCTTCGCGCCAGCAATCGCAACCTGCCCACGCACTCGTTTTGCGATCTCCGCCTCCGTGCCACCTCGGCTGATGAGTCTTTCCAGAAGCGGATCAACCAGCGTATCTATGCGACTCAAAAAGAAGCTGGCAACTGAAGCGACATGTCCCACCGGTTTTCCCTGGGCCAGGCGCTCTTCAATGCCTGCGATGTAGGCTGTCGCCACCTCCCGATAACGCGGCAACCCAAAGAGCAACGTGACGTTGACATTAATGCCCTCGCTGACGAGTTGCTGGATAGCGGGAAGCCCTTCTGCCGTCGCAGGGACTTTGATGAACACGTTGGGCCGGTTCAGCGCCCGCCATAAACGACGAGCCTCCACAATCGTACCCTTGGTGTCATGCGCCAGGTGTGGATTGACTTCCAAACTGACGTATCCGTCTCGCGCATCCTTCTCATCATACACGGATCGGAACTCGTCAGCCGCGCCTTGCACGTCGCGCTGGCTGAGAGTTTCGTAAATCATCTTCGGGCTTTGTCCGTCCAAACTCATGGCCCGAATGTCCTCCTTGTAATTTTGGCTGCCGACGAATGCCTTTTCGAAAATTGACGGATTGGAAGTCATTCCCTGCAATCCATCTTCCTCAATCAATCGCCGCAGTTCGCCACTGAGGATGAGGTCGCGACGGGTGTAATCGAGCCAGATGGACTGGCCGAACTCTGCCAACTCCAATAGCGGGTTCTTCTTTGAAAGCGTAATCAGCTTCATATTGCTCCTTCTATTCAAGTCGTCCTTTGAGGTTCTCGGCGCGAAACGGACCAGGTTCGCCGATCAATGCACGCGCGGCATCCACCTGCCCCCAAACGTTCCAAAGCAGCACGCCACGCACGCGACCATTTTGCAGATAATAGATGACGCCTTCCTTGTTGGGCTGCTTCCAATCAGCGAATGTCTCCAAGCGTGAATCCAATTCGCCGACCGCTTCGTATCCCAACTCGAACATGTCGGAGTAAAAAGACGGCAGGTGATTATACGGCTCGGACTGACCCGCCATGTTCCGTCCCGCCAACCGCCCCATGGTGTTGGCGTTGTCTTCGTGTTCTACGCGAATACGTTTTCCCAGCGTCGGATTGTAGAACGCCGCAACATCACCAGCGGCAAAAATGTCGGGATGGCTGGTGCGCAGGAATTCGTCCACGACGATCCCGTTTTCCAATTTCAGATTCGCCGCTTGCGCGAGCTCGACGTTCGGCTCAATGCCGATTCCCGCCACCACTCCGTCAACCACTATTTCTCGCGGGCTGCTCGTCTTCACGACGAGTTGGCCGCCTCGTGTTTCCAAACCGGAAACCCTTTCACCGGTCAAAACTTCAACACCCTTCTCCCTATAGAAGTTGGACACGAACTGAGAGAGGTCGTGCGGAAAGACGCGGTTTCCGATGCTCTTGCCGGGGAAAAGCATCACTACTTTCTTTTGGTTCAGGGTCAAGGCGGCTGCGATTTCTGAGCCGATGAAACCGCCACCGATGACAGCAAAGCGTCGCCCGCTTTCGGTCAGTGCTCGGAGTCGCCGATAATCCGCCAACGTTCGAAAGTAGATGATATGATCGTCGCCAAAGGGCAGTCGCCGCGGTGAACCACCCGTGGCCAGAAGCATCTTATCCCACGAGTATCGCTTGTCTTGGCCATCTACCACTTGCTTGCTGTCGAGGTGAATAGCGGTCACCGTGCGGCCAAGATGAACCGTGGCGTTCTCATTGCCTGTCTTGCGCCAGATGGTTTCGACCGATTCTCCTTTCCAAAGCGCCTTTGAGAGCGGCGGCCGATTATACGGCGGATCAGATTCGGCGCTGAAGAGTCCGATCTCGCCGACCGGATCAACGCTCCGAATTCCTTGCACCGCCGCGTCGGCGGTCATGCCGCCACCTATGATCAGGTATTTGTAGTGTTGCATGATTTTGTCCTCAAATATTTTGGACCGAAGAGGGCTGCTGTCATCGACATCCTTCCATCTCGACAATGTGGAATCCGTGGTCACGGATAGACTGCTCCACAGGCGGCCTTGCCTGCTCGATGTGGCAGAATTCACATTCCCGAGCGCCTAGCGATTGCCCTTCCTGACCAACTCGCTGGAGGTAAGCCTTTCCAAATTCCAGCACTTTTTCCCGAGGCATTTCCTCGGAGACGAGGATGTCGAAGTGCATAGTCTCACCGTTCTTCTTCGTCACGTGAGTGTCATAGACAGCGACTTTCATTCTTTGTCTTTCTTTCTGGTGTTTTCGATTTTCGGATGCCGAGCCATAATGTTCCGGCACTACAGGGACTTGAGATACTCCACCAAATCGGTCTTTTCCGAGGGACTGAGGCTTAGCGCGAAATGCGTGTTGTAATGTTCAACCACGGAATGAAGATCTGGGAATCGACCGTCATGATAAAAGCCACCCTTGCTGCGAGCGAACAACCCGCCGAGTGGCGTGGTTCGGTAGCGCTTGTCCGGTGAACGATTGGCCTGGAAATCGTCTATGCCGATTTCCGCCGGAGTGTGCATATTCCAGCCCGGCTCAGTGAAGATCGGCGGTACGTGGCAGGTTGTGCAGTTGGCCTTTCCATTGAAGATCGCTTTGCCACGCTCAGCGATGACAGAATCAAATGAGTTGGTCGGCGGCTTCGGTGCTGCGATACCAAGTTGGTAAAAATGCAGCGCGGGAAGTTTGGCCGTGACCAAATCGGGTGAATGACGGACATTTCCTGAGCCAATTCGAGCAGCAATAGGAAAGGTTGTGGCGTCGTTCAGGCGCGGATCATAAAACACGCCTTGCCCCTGCATTTCCAGGTTCGCCACAAATCCATTCCAGTGGGTCACGGAGCCCCAACCGGTATAGGTGGCAAGATTCACTCCAGCGAGACCGAACGCGGCGGGCAACAGAGTCGCCCCCGATTTTCCATCCGGTCGGAACGCCTTTCCGTCCAGAAGCAGAGAGGCATCGAATTTTCCCGGACCCCAGCTTTGCAGGACTGTTCTTACGGTCGCTTCGTCCACCTGGAGCACATTTGTGAATGCTGAAACGTCCGGCGCGAGATTGATAATGGCGCCGACGTTCAAGTCTCGATTCGGCCAACCATCCAGCCGGTGTCCGATTCCGGGAGCGAACGAATTGTCCACGACGGAATGGCACAACGCGCAGTTGATGCCAACGGCCGTCAGTCGCTTTTGCCCGTCAAAGGACCCCTTAACCCCAATCACGGCGTCTAGTTGCAGCAGAGCAAGCGTGGTCGCTGGATCATTGAGATCAACCTCTCCACGCCCCAGGCTTTTCTGGAGAGATTTCGGCAGAGCTTCGACATCGACCTTGAGTCCAACCGCCAAAGCGGTGGCCGGGCTGACGCCACCTCCAACGCCGCCATTACTCGCTCCCGCGATAGCCTCGTGCAGTCTCAAACTCCCGCCCCAGAACGCCTCATTCCCGAAAGTGTCGTGGCGGAAAATATGCCGGCCATTATCGAGCATTTGCCGCACGTTGCGGCTGATCTGCTGGTCTGCCTCCGGTGCGCGTGCCGTGCGGAAAAATTCAAACGGCCCGGCTGGCTCAATGAACCAATGCGGCTCAGAAGTCAGGCCGCCGAAATTCAGCCAGTCGCCATCCAGGCTGGAAAGCCTCTGCAATTGATGCAGTCCCTGGCCTCCTTTCAAATGAATTCCCACTTTGCCTTCCGGCTTGTTTGAGATATCCAGTCGCACAGGCTCGTCGGCAAATCCTGAGTCAAGACAGAGCACGGCAGCACTGAGGATCAGTGCTCGCAAGGGGATGAGTGGGAACTTGTTCATAATTGTTATTTTTGATTCCAGTGATTAAGACCGGCCAGACACCTGTGTTTGTGACAATCCGCGTGATTGCCGTTGCGCAGAAGGCCTCGGGGTGGAGATTCCACATGTGCCTTCGTTTTTAGCAGGCGCACGCTGTTGAGCTTCTTCCTTAAAGGCATCACGCAACCAGAAACGGTGAATGACGGCTACGAACGACACCGCAATCCCGAACACCAAGGCAACGACAAGATAGTCACCGATCATGAATGCCTCCTTTTCTCCGGGAGTTTTGAACACGGGGTCGCAAGGCTGGAGCCCGTTCCTGACTTGGTGTTGTTCTGCTCAACCACCAACACCGAGTTGCGACCGCCGAGGGGATTCGGCGTGGACTTCACAGCCTGCGGATCGTTGATCCATCGACCATCCACCACGTACTGGTACTCGTAGATTCCTGGCGGCAGCGCCAATTCCTTGATCCATTGGCCCGGCCCGGTTGTGAGCATCGGGGTGGACTTCGGATGCCAGTCGTTGAAAGTTCCCGCGACGCAAACAGTCTTCGCCTGGTCATCGTGAAATTCGAGACGCACAGCAATCGGTTTTTTCTTTGTCGAGGTGTTCATTTCAGCCTTCATGGCAACGGTTCGTCTTTACTCGTTCAATCGCATCTCGGCTGGCCGGCGTTTGTGTTTCGCATGACAACAACTTCGCGCGAAGATGACTTCGGGGAAATCGGCCGCGGGTCTGATCCCGGCTTCCAAGCCCGTCGGATGCGGCATCGGGAAATGTCCTATCCCAAACCGAACTGGAGTGTCGCTCTTGCGAAGTTCCGGTTAGTTCGAATTGGCGCGTTGTAAGGGACAAGAGAAGAGAAACAAATGAAGACATCCGCGCAGGAATCCCATCCGCCCCGGGCGTCACAAGTTGTGGCTTTGTGTAGCTTTGCCATGAACGACACGATGACCGAGCGCTCGGGAGTCAACTACTCCGGTCGTTTCAGCGAGTCGCGCCAGAAGAGAGTTCAAGCAGCTCACATGGTTTGGCGCAGAAGCTTCCCGATCGCCGACACAAAGACAACGACGATGCAATCCCCACTCATACTGTTTTCTGTTCATTGTTTGAACTGCGCGTGCGGGTTGTTCACTCACCTTAAGCCCGACTCCTTCTGCTTCAGGCACTCTTTTGTTACGCTCGTGCCACTGAGGTTTTAGATCTCAAACAGGTGTTTATCTGGCGTATTGGACCTCACGAACCCGATGTGGGGATGCGAACCGAAATTGTATGTTTCGGCATCTGTCCGATTTGTTCCGATGCTGTCTATCCGTTCTTCAGGCCTCCGAAGGTGGAAGCGGCCACGGCGTCTTCAGGGTTGGCTTCCTCGAATCTGGGTTTATGACACGGTGCGATACATTTGAGGTGCCAGCGCGGTTACGTTCAGTTGCGTTTTTGCCGCCAGACGTTCCGCACAACCTTCACCATCTCTAAAACCACCAGCGGGATCGCGCCTAAAGCGAGGAGCAGGAAGCAATCAGCGAGCGGCATGAATGAGGTCTTCAGGAAACGGCCAAGAGTCGCATTGTGTTGACTCCACACTTGAAGTCCGAACGAGGCGCAAACCACCACGGCGAGGTTGATATTTGTGAATAAGGAGATGCGCCAAACCGGCTTGGTCTCGCTGCGGGCACCGAAAGAACGCAGGAGTTCTGCGAAGACCAAAACAGTGAAGGCGTAAGTGCGGGCCGTTTCGGGGGTTTCCATCCTCAGGACATAGAGGTAAACCACGAACGAAATACCGGCTGTGAGGAAACCGGTGAGGAACATCGTACCGAGGAAGTGGCGATCTGTGATTCGCTCAGACCGCCGACGCGGGCGCCGCTTCATCACGTCGGGATCGATGGGGTCGATGGCCAGGCAGAGCGCGGGCAGACCGTCGGTGAGAAGGTTAATCCAGAGCAGATGAATCGGCAGCAGCGGCGTGGGCAAGCCGATGACTACGCAGATGGTCATGAGCAGTAGCTCGCCGCAATTTCCCGCGAGCAGATATTGGAGGGTCTTGCGGATGTTATCAAAGATGCCGCGACCTTCCTCGACGGCGGCGACGATCGAAGCGAAGTTGTCATCGGTGACAATCATGTCCGACGCCTGCTTCGTGACTTCCGTGCCTGTTTTTCCCATGGCGATGCCAATGTCCGCGCCTTTGATCGCAGGGGCATCGTTGACGCCATCGCCGGTCATCGCGACCACCGCATCGTTCGCTTTCCAGGCGCGGATGATGCGCAGTTTGTGTTCGGCAGTGACACGAGCATAAACGGCGATCCTGGGTGCGCGTTGCCGAAGCGCATCGTCGGACATCTTGTCGAGATCAACTCCTGCGATGGCCACATCGTCACCCGGCGCGATTCCGAGTTCCCGTGCTATCGCCGTTGCGGTGTGCGGGTGATCTCCCGTAATCATTACCACGCGAATTCCGGCAGAACGACATCTGGCGACCGCCTCCTTCGCCTCGGCGCGCGGCGGGTCATACATACCCGTCAGACCGACGAACACGAGATCGTGCTCTACGGCGTCCGCAGTGAGATCGGCGGGCGAAGCGTTGTCCAGGTCGCGATAGGCCGAACCGAGCACGCGCAAGGCTTGTTTCGCCATTGCGGTGGTGTGCGCCAGAATGTGCTGCCGGTCTTGGTCGGTTAGGGGGCGTATCTCAGCGCCGGTGTAAAGTCTCGTGCAACGTTCCAACAAAACGCCGGGCGCACCATTGACGAAGGCGCGGAGTTTTCTGTCCGGCATCCGTCGGATCACCGAACTGCGTTTGCGGTCGGAGTCGAAAGGGATCTCGTGCTGCTTCGGAAGCTCTTTCTCAAGGCGCTCCCGGTTACCGCCTGCTTTGAGACCGGCGGCCAGCAACGCACCTTCCGTGGGATCGCCGATAACTTTCCAAGCTCCGTCTTCCTCGACAAGATGGGCGTTGTTGCAGCCGAGGAGGACAGTTGCCAATTCGAGCAATGGCGCTGCGTGCCGTGCCTCCGCCTTCCTGCCCTCGAAGCGTATTTCGCCGCCAGGTCCGTAGCCTTCGCCGGTGACTTCGTAGCTTTGGCCCGCGACGTACAGAGCGCGCACGGTCATTTCGCCGACCGTCAATGTGCCGGTCTTGTCCGTGCAAATGACCGTCGTTGAGCCAAGCGTCTCGACTGCTGGAAGCTTACGCACGAGCGCACGGCGGCGGGACATGCGCAACACTCCGAGCGCGAGCGAAACCGTGACAACAGCGGGCAGTCCTTCCGGCACGGCAGCCACAGCGAGGCTGACCGAAGTCATGAACAACTCGAAAGGTTTCGTTCCGCGCAGCAACCCAAGTCCAAACAGCAGCGCGACGATGCCCAGCGCCACCCAAACCAGGATGCGTCCGAATGAATCGAGTTTCTGCTGAAGGGGCGTGCTCTCCTCCGCATCCACCTCTTCAATCAGGCCGGCGATATGGCCCAACTCCGTGTCCATTGCCGTGGCCACCACGACAGCGTGCCCAGTGCCCGCCGCGACGCTCGTGCCCATGAACACCATATTTTCGCGGTCGCCGAGAGCGATGTCGCCTCCGCTCAAAACTCCGGCTTGCTTCGTCACCGCCTCCGATTCGCCGGTGAGCGCGGACTCGATGCACTTGAGCGAAGCCGCCTCAAGCAGCCGGGAATCAGCCGCGACCAGGTCGCCGGCTTCCAACGCGAGGATGTCACCTGAGACGATCCCCGAGGCCGGAATAGAAGTGATTTTCCCATCTCGTAGCACTTTGGCTTGCGGTGCGGTCATCTTCTTCAGCGCTGCGATGGATTTCTCCGCCTTGGACTCCTGGTAGAAACCGATGACTGCGTTCAGGACGACGATGGCGAGGATGGCGATGGCGTCTACCACTTCACCCAACAGGCCGGAGATGACACCGGCGGCGATGAGAATCCAGATGATTACACTCTTGAACTGGCCGAAAAAAATGTGGAGAGGGCCGATGCGCTTGCCTTCTTTCAGTTCGTTCGGACCGTTGGTCGCGAGGCGATGTGCTGCCTCCTGCGCGGAAAGTCCGGTCGCTGCCGAACCAAGCTGTGCCAGGACTTCCTCGGCAGACTGACTATGCCAGGCTTTGCCTTTTGGTTGTGCGGCGATAGAAGGCGCTGTGGTCATGCAGCGTTCCAAAGCGCAATGACCGGCTCGTCGGCGTGGTTGTGTTCGTAACCAAGAATGCTGATCGACGCTGTGCTGAGGAGCAAATGCTGCGCTTGGCTCACAGGCGATCCAATCCAACGCGCGGCCAGGGCGCGCCCGAAGTGGCCATGCGAGAAAAGCGCGACATTTCCCCCCAGTGCACGGAGACGAGCAATGAAGCGGTCAGCGCGGTCAGAAACTTGCGCGGGTGATTCGCCGCATGGACAACCGTCGCGAAACAGATTCCAGTCCGGTCGCCCTTTTAGAATGTCCACCGATCGCTGTCCTTCGTAGTCGCCATAGTTCCACTCCGCCAGGTCCGGCTCAGTTTCGGCAACGGAAGCGAACCCAGCCAATTCACACGTCCGTCGCGCCCGTTGACGCGGGCTGGTGAACACACGGTTGAAGCTGGCGGCGCGCAGTCGTTCTCCAAGATTGCGCGCATCCCGTTCGCCTTGCTCGGTCAGTGGAAGGTCGGTTCGCCCAGTGTGTTGCCCGGAAAGCGACCACTCGGTTTCGCCGTGTCGAATGAGATAAATGCGCGCGAGCATCATCTTCCTGTCGATTACTTGATTGCGCCCCACTTCCAATTCCGAATCTCTGGCATGTCCTCACCGTGCTCCGCGATGTAACGCTTATGCTCGACGAGCTTTTCGGACAGGAGCTGCTTGATGTAGGCCGCGCTCGGACCGAGTTTCGGTACTCGGTCAATCACATCCATCACCAAATGGAATCGGTCGAGATCGTTCAACACCACCATGTCGAACGGAGTGGTGGTCGTCCCTTCTTCCTTATAGCCGCGCACGTGAACGTTTGAGTGGTTGGTGCGACGATAGGTCAGGCGATGAATCAGCGTCGGGTAGCCGTGGTAGGCGAAGATAATCGGCTTGTCGGTCGTGAAGAGCACGTCAAAATCTCTGTCACTCAAACCGTGGGGATGTTCACTCCGTGGCTGGAGCTTCATTAAATCAACGACGTTAATCACCCGGACTTTTAATTGGGGGAAATGCTTCCGCAGCAACTCAACGGCGGCCAGAGTTTCAAGTGTCGGCACGTCCCCGGCGCACGCCATCACGACATCCGGTTCGCCGCCCTGGTCGTTACTCGCCCAAGGCCAGATGCCGATTCCAGCGGAGCAGTGGTTGATGGCTGCATCCATTTCGAGCCACTGCGGCGCGGGTTGTTTCCCGGCAACGATCACATTGACGTAGTTGCGGCTGCGCAGGCAGTGGTCGGTGACAGAGAGCAGGGTGTTGGCGTCAGGCGGAAGATAGACGCGAATGATTTCCGCTTTCTTGTTCACCACATGGTCGATGAAGCCCGGGTCCTGATGGCTGAAGCCGTTGTGGTCCTGCCGCCAGACGTGTGACGTGAGCAGGTAGTTCAGCGAGGCAATGGGGCGGCGCCAGGGGAGATCATTCGCGACCTTGAGCCACTTGGCGTGCTGGTTGAACATCGAATCAACGATGTGAATGAAGGCCTCGTAGCAGGAAAAAAATCCGTGGCGGCCCGTGAGCAAATAACCTTCGAGCCAGCCTTCGCACTGGTGTTCGCTCAACATTTCCATCACGCGGCCATCGGGCGCGATGTGGTCGTCAATGGCAATGATTTCGGCAGTCGAGCAACGGTTCGTAACCTCGAATAATGCGCCCCAGCGATTCGATGTTGTTTCGTCCGGGCTGAACACGCGGAAGCTTTTCGGGTTCAGTTTAATCACGTCGCGAATGAACTGGCCCTGGACGCGGGTGGCTTCGCCGTTCACGACACCGGGCTTTGGCACCTTCATCGCATAGTTATGGAACTCCGGCAGGCGCAGGTCGTGCAGCAGGAGACCGCCGTTGGCGTGCGGATTGGCACTCATGCGGCGCGCGCCTTTCGGGGCCAACTCCATGAGTTCGGAACGCAACGTGCCAGTTTTGTCGAACAACTCCCGTGGCCGATAGCTTTTCATCCATTTTTCCAAGAGCTTCACATGCCCCGCACGATTCATTTCGCCCATTGGAACCTGATGCGAACGGAATGTCCCCTCGGTCAATCTGCCGTCCACAATTTTCGGGCCGGTCCAACCTTTGGGAGAGCGCAAAATAATCATGGGCCAACTCGGCCGTGTCTTGAACCCCTTGGTACGGACATCGCGTTGAATGCGGCGAATGTCGGCTACGATGGCGTCCAGAGTAACAGCCATTAGTTGGTGCATCTTCATAGGATCATCACCCTCGACAAAATACGGAGTGTAACCGTAGCCGCGAAAGAGCGCTTCCAGTTCGTCGCGGGGAATGCGCGCCAGGACCGTGGGGCCGGCAATCTTGTAGCCATTCAGGTGCAGGATAGGTAACACCGCGCCGTCATGCACCGGGTTAAGAAATTTGTTCGAGTGCCAACTTGTGGCGAGCGGGCCGGTTTCCGCTTCGCCATCGCCAACGACGCACGCGACAAGCAGATCGGGGTTATCGAACGCTGCGCCGAAAGCGTGCGACAACGAATAACCTAACTCGCCGCCTTCGTGAATCGAACCGGGCGTTTCGGGCGCAACGTGACTCGGAATGCCACCGGGAAAGGAGAACTGTTTGAACAGCCGTTGCATCCCGTTTTCGTCTTGCGTGATGTTGGGATAGACTTCGCTGTAGGTGCCTTCCAAATAAGCGTTCGCCACCAGTCCCGGCCCGCCATGGCCCGGCCCAGTGACGTTGATCATCTTGAGATCGTATTCTTTGATGACGCGGTTCAAATGGACATACACGAAATTCAGCCCTGGCGTCGTGCCCCAGTGCCCGAGTAAACGCGGCTTGATGTGTGCCAGCTTGAGAGGCTTCTTCAGCAGCGGATTGTCGTAGAGATAGATTTGGCCAACGGAGAGATAGTTTGCGGCGCGCCAATAAGCGTCCATCTTGCGCAATAAGTCCGGGGTGAGCGATTTTGATTTCGTCTTCATGGTCAATTCTCCTTTGTATGCGCGCCAAGGACTTGGCTGACTGAACTCGCAATCATCAGTTCTTCGTCGGTCTTGATTACGCGCACGGCAACTCGAGCAGTGTTCGTCGAAATCAGTGGCGCATTCTTCGCGTTGTGCGCTTCGTTCAGATCGATACCCAGAAAGTCTAACTCATCGCAGATACGCGCGCGAATGGACGGGCAGTGTTCACCGATGCCGCCAGAAAAAACTAGCGTGTCCATTCCGCCGAGGGCGGCGGCAAAGGAGCCAATCCATTTCCTAGCCTGGTAACAGAAAAGCGCTATCGCTTCAGCGGCGCGCGCATCGGTTTTCTCCCCAGCGAGCAACTCCCGCATATCCGAACTAATTTCAGACACGCCCAGAAGACCGGACTGGTGGTTCACCAGTTCGTGGAACTGCTGCGGCGTCATGCCTTCTGTGCTTGCCAAGTACGCGACCAATCCTGGATCGAGATCACCAGAACGCCGTCCCATTACCAATCCCGCGACAGGCGAAAACCCCATGCTCGTGTCGATACTTTGGCCGCCGCGCACCGCGGCGAGACTCGCTCCGTTCCCAAGGTGAGCGAGAATGATACGACCATTCGCGGACTCTTGGCCGGCGACGCGCGCCAGTTCCTGCATCAAGAATTCATAAGACAAACCGTGGAAGCCGTAACGCCGAACGCCCGCCGTTTCGTAGCGTCGCGGAATGGAAAGAAGGCGCGCCACTCGCGGCAGGTCGCGATGGAACGCGGTGTCGAAGCAAACGACTTGCGGAACGTATGGAAATCGTTCGTTCAGTGCATCGATTACAGCGATTTCCGCAGGCAAGTGTTCTGGCGCAAACGAGGTTATCCGCCGCAGTTCATCCATCGTTTCGGGCGTCACGAGTTGCGGCTGTGTATAGCGTTCGCCCCCATGAACGACGCGATAACCGATCGCTCGGAAGCCAACTGCTCCAGTCGTTTCGGCGAGCCGCGCCAGAAGATAGTCCAAGCAGCTCACATGGTTTGGCGCAGAAACTTCCGCGCGTTCAGTTTGCTGGCCCTCGACCTTTCTCAGGGTGAATGTCGCCTTTGGCAGCCCGATGCGGTCAATGGCTCCAGAGAGAATGCGAACTGGTGCCGTACCACCGTCAAAGAGGGCGAACTTCAGGCTCGAAGAACCAGCATTGAGAGCCAGAACGAATCGTTGAGCGCGCCGCGTACGGCCGACATTCTTGAACGATTCAGACTCTTGGCTCATCGCTTTGCTTTCTGGAGTCGCAAGGGACGAGCACTGGCTCGGTTCACCTCTCTTAGTTCTCTTACGCGGATGGACGCAGGACCACGGATCGGGAAATGCATCAGATAAACTCTGGCATTCCCGATGTCCTTCTGCCAGCCGTAGTCACATGCGCGACTGCCTTGAAATTTATTGAGAGCGATCTTGCCGATGAAACAAACCACTTTGGGTTTGTAAGTTCGAATGGCGTCCAGCGCTCGCTTTATGCCCGCTTGCTCTTCACCTCGGGTGAGTTTTGTCACGTCTATCGTGGGACGGTCCACCAGGTTCACAAAATTTAACCCGTATTTCGAAAGGAACTTCGTGTCGTAAATGTGCTTGAGCGATTCGTCACTCTTGAGATCGCTTTCAATTTCATTCAGCAAACCGGCCCGATTGAGCAGATACCAAAACATCTTGTTGTTGGAAAAAGGCACACCGCGCCGATACGAACCGGGATGCGGATTGATCCCCACGAAAAGGATTTTCGCATTCTTGGAGGTTTTGTACGCGATCATGGCCGAGATGGAGGTCGTCTCCTCAATTCGTTTTTCTCAATTGGCCGTCGCCGGGATTGTTTCAGCGGCGACTTCTTTTGAGTGCTCCGCTGGTTTTCCGCCGGATATGTGATGGTGCTTCCCCGAACCTTAGCAAAGGGCGTGAGGGTGTGAACCTGACGGCGAGTCAGACTCATGATGTCCTCGGTGCGAATTCCATGAGCCAGCAAGGCATCCGCGATCAGTGAGCGATGACATCGCCACGGCACCGCTTCCGCGCACATCAAGGCGACCCGCTCCTCGGTCGCCAACTGGATCAATTCTTCCAGGCTCTCCTCAAAGTCTGGCGTCTGCATGTAATCGGCAAATCCTCTAAACGAGGCATTTCGCCAGCCCACATTGAGCGAATCACGCTTCGCGTGACGCAGACCGCCGAGTCCCGGCAGGTGAATGTATCCCAACTCGACTTTCTTCAATGCCCGGGGCAACGAAGCCTTGTTGAATTGTGGATTGTGCCGCGAGCGCGGCACCGTACGCACATCTACCACGCGAGACACACCGTGTGCCTGCAACAGGCGGATGAATTCATCGAGCGTGCGTGTGGAATGCCCAACCGTCAGAACAATGGGCGAAGATTCTGCCGTTGGCGTCCGCCTTCCTTCGTCGCCGGCAGTTTTCGTTTTGCTCTGGATCGCGCTCATTCTTGATTTTGTGCATCGCAGATGGACCGTTACTTTAGCTCGCCGACCACTACTGCGTAATTCCTGCCTTCCCAGCGCTGATCTTGTTTCCAGAAAAACGTGAACTCGATCATCGTACCACCCGGGCACTTCTCCGTGGGAAGATCTGCGAACCACAAATCCAGTGTGCTGTTATTAGTGGTATCTACGCTGTTGGTGCTCGCCCAATCATTGGCCGACCAGACGACGGTTGCCTCCGCCGTTACGATGATGCGCAGGATTTTCCCAAGAGACATACGGCGAAGGGGATGGCGGAAGCTCCAGATTTCATGCCAGCTCCGCACCGGCTTGACGACATAACGCTGAAAGGCGGGCTCGACGCGATCGAAACAGATGCCGTCGTGGGTGCTGCGAACGAGCGAGACATATTCAGCATGTGACCAACACAATGGCATGGCCGCACCCGTTGGCAGGCCTCGGCGCATATGCGCCTTCGGCAGCTCGGCCGCGTCCCACAACTGCTCGCTGATCATGCCACCAGCGTTGGCAAACTTTTCCATCGCCACGATAAACGGCATGGGATCGCGTCCAGCAGCGAGTTCGTAGTGGCCGCGCTCACCCGTCAAGATAGGCCACGAACGGCCGACGCCCGTTCCATCAAACGCGCTGCCGTCATCCTTTTGCCCATAGCCATCGTGATTGTAGCGACGCCAGCCCGGTCCTTGCGGCAGGTCCCGCTTGAGCACGCGATCAATGACTTCGAGCGAGTCGCGCACGATGGGATCGTTCGCGGCACGAATACCCAGCCGCACCAGATGAAGAAAATCGCCGCCGACAATGTTCCTTGCTGGATGAAGGCCGCCGCCATTGGCGACTCCGAGTATCGTTGTATTGGGATCAGCGTGCGGATCAGGCGTCTGAAGATCAGTTGGATTGATCCGAATGTAGTGACGCCGAAAGCCTTCGACCAACTCGCCAGTTGTAGTCACGGTCCATTCTTCAACATGCGCGGCCAGCCAATCAGCATACTCCAGAATAAATTCCGCGGTGCCCGTGTCATGGCACTGCCTGCCGGATTCGGCCGCACAAACCAGGCCGGCAATCACCGTGGCGAGCGTCGAAGGTGAATAGCCAGCGTTTTCCTCCCAACGATCCTGTGCGGTTACCGGCCCGTGCCTGATGAGAAACCCCGCTGACCGGAAAATCATGACGCTCGGATCGAATCGTCCCAGAGTGACGCCTGCGCTATGCAAACGCCACGCCAACAAGATAGGGGCGGCGACCTCGTCGAGTTGCACTCCGCACCAATACATTTGGCCATTGATCCAACTATTCTGCGGAAACCGTCCATCCGGCAGTTGAATCGCCGCAAGCCAGATCAAGGCCCGCAGAGGCGTACCCGTCTGGCCCGTCGCCAAAAGTGCGGTCGCGCTCTGCACCAGGTCACGGGTCCAAACCAGATGATAACCGCCGAGATCTTTGTCGTCCTTGGTTTCCCCCCACGGGATGCTCATCGACGCGACCAACGCGCCTTGAAACATTTTGTCCTCATGGGCGAGCAGGATGCAGCGACTCAAGCGATACATGGAACCGCCGTCTGACGTGTGATCGCTGAAATCATACTTCGGATTGATAACCGTGCGTTGCCACTGTCGAACGTAAGCTTCGCGGTGAACTTCGAAGGGTTCCGCCAGCGATTGCAGCAACTTCGCCACTGTGCTCTGGTAACTTCCGCCCAGGGCAATCGCGATCGCAAATTCATCGCCGTCCTGAAGATTGATTTCCCCGATCAACGCAATGTTGCCGTTCTCCGCAGCCTGAAACTCCCAATCCATTTTGAAATTATCCATCAAATCCTGCCAACCATCGCTTGCCCCGACGAAGCCGACCGACCGCCGCGAAAATCCTGCACTGCATCCCATGACCAGATGAACATTGTTGCGCTCGGCATGAAGCAATTTGTTGCCGCCCACTTCGGAGCACCGACCGGAGTTGCCCGCGCCCTGGCGCGCAATGTGTGGCGACAGGAGTGCGTAGAGATGCAACTTTCCACGTAATGACTTATCGAACACCTCGATCTTGGTATGCACGAGCAGCACCGACCGGTGCGGATCGGTCAAGACATGCTTGATCAGCCGGTAGCGGCCGCCGCGCTCCGAATTGGTGAGCCGGTAGAATGGACAGTCACGTTCCGGGTATTCAATCCTGTGATCCAGGTCTCGCTTTTCCTCGTGACAGAATGTTTTCCCGCCGCTGATCAGGAACTGAAAATCGCGCGTGTTTGGCTGGTCAACGGTCGGGTAATAGATTTCGTTGACGATGCCGTGGCTCAACGTGAACCAGACCCGGCAACTCGTATGATAAGCGGTGCCAAGACCTTCCTTGGCGCTGGATGTCCAACGCGGCGCGATACCAGGCGCGCCGAAGGCGACGGAATGTTCGGTTGGATTCACGTCAGGATGTTTTCATGGGTCATGAGTTAGTGGACGAATCGATCAGGAGTAGAACCGCTGTAACGCTTGTTCCAAAGTCGAAATCCGCCTTGGAATGCGTTGGCATTATTTCCCAGGCGCGTGCCTGGCGGAAGTTCCTTGAGCAGCCGGGCATTGCCGCCGCCGAGCACTACATAGTCAGCCTGCAATGCAGCCTTGAGTTGTTTAACGACCTCTTTGACCTGGTGACGCCACTTGTTTTTGCCGAGCCGCCCCAATCCCGCCAGTCCCACATAGTCTTCGTAACTACGTCCCTTTCGGTAGGGCAAATGCGCCAGTTCCATCGGTTCCAAAACGTCTTCAACGATGAGCGCCGAGCCAAGCCCCGTGCCCAATCCAAGAAACAGCATCCGCCCGCCTTGATAACTGCCCAGCGCTTGCATGGCGGCGTCGTTGATAATTTTTACCGGCCGGCCGAATGCCTTTCTGAAGTTAAACCCCACCCAACCGGAGCCTAAATTGTGCGGTTCCGTGAAAGGACGACCGTGGACAACGGCACCCGGATAGCCAATTGAGATGACCTCGTAATTCCAACCTTCCGTGGCGGCTCGCACCGCGGAAACCATTTTCGCGGGCGTCATTTTTGGTCCGGACGGAATCTCCACAAACTTCCGGTGGCCGGTAGCCAGCACCTTCACATGGGTGCCACCGATGTCGATCACGAGGATTTTCATGCGATGGGACTCCACGCGTGGCCCGCGCGCTCGATCAATTGTTTGGCCGATTCGGGGCCGTCGGTACCAGCCGCATAATTCGAGATATCCCCTGCCGGCGTTGCACTCCAAGCGTCGATCACCGGCATCAACGCGGCCCACGCCGCCTCCACCTGGTCGTTGCGCATGAACAGCGTCGCGTCGTTGACCATGACATCCTGGAGTAATGTAGCGTAGGCCGGAGGCGAAGGGGTCTTGAACGCTTCTCGATAACTGAACCGCATGTCCACCTGGCGCAAGCGCATCGGGCTGCCCGGTTGTTTTGCATAGCATCGCAGTACAATGCCCTCGTCCGGCTGGATGGACATGATTACGCGAGTCGGCTGCCAGTCGGGCACAGCGTCGGATGGAAACAAGCGATGCGGCACCGGGCGGAAATGGATGACAATCTCCGTCAGTTGTCGCGGCATCCGTTTGCCCGCGCGCAAGTAAAAGGGCACATCCTGCCAGCGCCAGTTGTCCACGAACAGTTGGAGCGCGACGTAGGTTTCCGTGTGCGAATCCGGTGCAACGTCTTGCTCCTCGCGATAACCGCGCACACGTTTTCCCTGAATGGTCCCGCGTCCATACTGGCCGCGCACCGTGCTGGCCTGCACCTCGTCGTGCGAGAACGGACGAAGCGCGTGCAGCACAGCGACTTTCTTGCCGCGGATTTCGTCGGCGCTAAACGACACGGGTGGTTCCATCGCCACGAGACAGACCAGTTGCATCAAATGATTCTGCATCATGTCGCGCAGTTCGCCGGCCTGTTCGTAATACTTGCCACGATGTCCAACCCCGACCTCCTCGGCGACGGTGATCGTCACATAATTCACGTATCGCCGGTTCCAGACCGGCTCGAACATCGGATTGGCAAAACGGAACGCCAGAATGTTCTGAACCGTTTCTTTACCCAGATAATGATCGATCCGAAAGACCTGCGACTCGTGAAAGTATTTCGTGAGCGTACGGTTCAGGCGGCGCGCGGATTCCAGGTCCGACCCAATCGGCTTCTCGACGACAATCCGGGCGCGCTGCCTCTCACGAGCCAAGCCGGCAGCGGAGAGGGATTTGGAAATCACTCCGATTAGTGAAGGCGGCGTGGCGAGATGGAAAATGCGAACCGACTTTGCGTTCCAAGCTTCGTCCAGCGCGGCTAATCTTCTGGCCAGAACCGCGTAAGTCTTGGCTGCGGCAAAATCGCCCCGCTGGTAACTGATGTGCGCGGCGAATGTTTTCCAATCCGCCGCCTTGGTCGAGCCGAGGTTGGAAAACCGGCGCACACCTTCGTGAAGCCGCTTTCGCAAGGTTTCATCGCTCAATGCCGCGCGATCCACGCCGATGATCGCAAACTTGTCCGGCAGGCTTCGGTTCAGGTGCAGAGTGAAAAGCGACGGGATCAACTTGCGCCACGTCAAATCCCCGGCACCGCCAAAAATGATGAACGCGACGGGACCCGGCTCGTGTCGTGCATCAACAGTTTGGCTCATTCCGAACTCCATTGCGTGTGAAAAGCGCCCTTGGCATCAACCCGCTCGTAAGTGTGCGAGCCGAAATAATCGCGCTGGGCTTGAATGAGATTGGCCGGCATCCACGCGCTGCGATAAGCATCCAAATAACCGAGCGAAACCATCAGCCCGGGCACCGGAATTCCGAGTTGGCTGGCCGCGCAGACAAGGCTGCGCAGGTTTTCCTGATGTTCCATAACCTTGTTCGAGAGGTTTGGGTCGAGGAGCAGATTGGGAAGGTCGCCCCTGGCCTGGAACGCGGCGCAGATGTCTTCCAACAAAGCCGCGCGAATAATGCAACCGCCCCGCCAGACGCGGGCAACTTTTTCGAGGTTCAGATGATACTCGTGCTTGACCGAAGCCACGGCCAACAACGCCATTCCTTGGGCATAGGTAATGATCATCCCCGCATAGAGCGCACTCCGCAATTGACCAATAAACTTGAGACGATCGCCTTCACAATGCGAGAGCGGCCTGTGAAGAACGTGGGCGGCTTCCTCGCGTTCATCTTTGTAGCCCGACAAATTTCGCATGGCCACCGCCACGTCAATCGTCGGAATCGGAACCTGGAGGTCCATTGCATCCTGCGAAGCCCACATCCCCGTGCCTTTTTGCCCGGCTTCATCGAGGATGACATCAATAAGCCGCCGGCCCGTCTTCTCGTCTATGCGAGCGAAAATATCGGCGGTGATTTCCACCAAATACGAATTGAGTTCTTCATGATTCCAGCGGTCGAAAACACTGTGGATTTGGGCGTCGGTGAAACCAAGCCCTCGCTTCATGAAATCGTAAATCTCGGCGATCAATCGCATCAAACCATACTCAATGCCGTTGTGGACCATCTTGACGTGGTGTCCGGCCGAGCCGGGTCCAAGCCAGGCCACGCAAGGCTCATCATTCACCTTTGCCGCAATTGCCTCGAAGATGGGTCGCACTCGCTCGTAGGCGTCGCGCGGACCGCCGGGCATAATGCTCGGGCCGTGCCGCGCACCATGTTCACCGCCGGAGATGCCGACAGCAAGAAACTGAATCCCGCGCTCCGACAGCTTCGTCGTTCGCAGCTCCATGTCGCTGAAGTGAGAGTTGCCTCCGTCAATGATCAGATCGCCGCGCGCCAAGTACGGCAGCAGATCGTGAATCACCGCATCAACGGGCGCCCCGGCCGGAACGAGCAACATCACCGCGCGGGGCACGCGGAGCAGCTCCAAAAACTCAGGCAGGCTCTTTGCACCGCTGATCGCTTGGTTCGCCGCCTCTTTTCGCAGCGCTGCCACCTTGGCGGCATCCTTATCGTAGCCGGCCACGGAATATCCGCGGTCCGCCATGTTCAGCAACAGGTTGCGGCCCATCACGCCCAAACCAACCATTCCGATTTCATATTGCGACTTCATTGCCTCCTCGTTTTCCTGATCTTCTTGAGAGCCGCGACTTTGTGCATGGCCAAGTGGTCGGTCTTGTCGCTCTTAATCAAATATTGCGGTTCGCCCTTCGAGGCGCGGACGGTGTACGTCTTAAACCTAATCGCAGAGGTGACCTTTTTCTTGATCGTTCCCCGGACGCGACCCGCTTCCGAGTTCCACTCCACATGATCGCCAATTTTGAATTCGTGTTTCATCGGGCATCACTCATTGAGCGACGGTTGATTTTGCGTTCTCCATCTCAACGGAATACTTTCCTTGGGTTGCCAGACCGTTGCACTGAGCGCGATGGTGGAGAGCCGCCTGAGCTGCCTCGACATTATCCGGAGAACCCTTCCAAATCTTGAGCGCAGGCGACTGGAGCGCGCGTCCGAACGAGAAGCTCAGCCGCCAGGGAACGTCGCCCGCCCTGCAAATGGCATTCAACCGTTGCGTCGCCACTTCGTCACCTTGCCCACCGGAAAGAAACACGATTCCCGGCACCGCCGCGGGCACCGAACGACGGAAGCATCGCAGGGTCGCCTCCGTCACTTCCCCGAGCTCGGCTTGTTGCGGGCACTCCGCACCAGATAAGATCATGCCGGTCTTGAGGAGCATTAGTTCCAGTGCGACGTGCTGCTCAAACAACGCGGCAAAAACACTTTCCAACGCGGCATTCGTGACCTCCTCGCAGCGGGCGATAGTGTGACTGCCGTTCATCAGGATTTCCGGTTCGACAATCGGCACCAACCCGGCTTCCTGACTCAGCGCGGCGAAAAGCGCCAGCGCGTTGGCGTTCGCTTTGATGCACGCGCCGGTTGGAGCGTCCTCGCCAATCGTAATTACTGCACGCCACTTGGTGAAGCGCGCCCCGAGTTCTCGATACCCGGCAAGTCGTTCGCGAAGACCGTCAAGCCCTTGGGTAATCTTTTCACCTGGAAAGTTCGCCAGGGAGGCGGTTCCTTTGTCCACCTTGATGCCGGGAATGATTTCCTGCTGAGCGAGAGCTTCCGGTATGGTGATGGGGATGCCGTGCGACATTCGCTGGCGAACCGTCTCATCGAACAGAATCACGCCGCTGATGAATTCGCTCAGTCCGGGAGTCGTGACCAGCATCTCGCGGTAGGCACCGCGGTTTTCCTCCGTGGACGAAATGTTGAGCGCCTTGAATCGTTTTTCAATGGTCGGAAAACTTTCATCCGCCGCCAGGATGCCTTTGCCGGAGGCGAGGAGCGATTGAACCGTTGATTCCAATGCGGGCGCAGTCATCTACGTTGAAAGGTTTCGCGTATCGGTGCACTCCAACAAGCGTTGTTGCGTCGCGTTAAGATTGTGTACGACCACTTCTGCGATGCGCTTCATGAGTTGATAGCCCAGTTCGTGGTTTGTTTCACACTGCTCTCGCAAACGAGTCCCGTAGAAAAAAATGGCCCGAGTCGGTTCCGTCGCACATGCGCTGAAATGCATGTAGTAGGGAGGAAATAGCCAGGCCCAGGCCAGGTCATCGCCCGGCCCGAGTGTTCGAATGGGGATCATGCCGCGTTCCTTCACTTCCGATTCGATCAATACTTTGCCATCCAGAATCAGATAAAAACGGTTGGCCGGGTCGCCCTGCCGATAAATCCATTGGCCAGCCTCGAACTCAGTGACCATGGCAGATTCCGCGAGCAGTCGAAGATGCGGCTCGCTCAGCCCCCTAAAGAAAGGCTGTTGTGCGATTAGCGTAAAGATCTGGCTGGAGGCAGGATTTCCGATCACGGCACGCGAAGGTTCGTGTTCGTCGGATTCCGAGATTTGATCTTTGCTTCGGACTTCGGTTGTTTTCATATCCATTCTCGTTTCAAGTTGGATCGGCTCATCAGGGTCTTTGGATTATTTGACGATTACGACGCCTTTCATCTGAGGATGGAAGGTGCAGATGTATGGAAAATCGCCAGCGTGCGTAAACGTATGACGCCACGATTGTCCCGATACGATTGTGCCGGAATCAAATGAAGCAGATGTGGCGGTATGAGGAACCAAATCGTCGTTCTTCCACTCGACCACGTCGCCGCTCTTTACCTCGATGGTCACAGGGTAAAATTGGAGATTCCGCATGGAAACTTGAGTGACAGAAGCTG
This sequence comes from Verrucomicrobiia bacterium, assembly GCA_011525685.1. Lineage (GTDB taxonomy): Bacteria > Verrucomicrobiota > Verrucomicrobiia > Limisphaerales > JADLHS01 > WYBW01. The sequence goes on along the minus strand of WYBW01000037.1, from coordinate 68,876 downwards.
CAACAGCAGGTGGAACAGTATTGGCAGGAGCACTGCCATTGCCTGTGCCACTAGAACCCCGAGAGCGAACGAGGAATACCCCAACAATGATGATCGCAAGCGCACAGATGCTGAACAACCAAAGTCGTGACATTCTGCGACCAGCGCGCGACTCGCGTTTTTGGTGGTGAAGCGAACCAGGCACATTTTGCACGTCCTCTGTCGCTGCGCTATTCACTTCCTGGCGATGGAGGTTCGTGATCGGGTCGTTTGTTTTCATTTGCAGTTCGAAGGCCGGCCGGCACGCCAGTCCCGCCGGCTCGTTTCAGCCGGGGCGTCCTGGCCTTATTTGTTCAATGATGCCTGCAACTTTTTCGCATGTTCCAAATGGGCAGCGAAAATAGGCCGGCCACTTTCGAGAAGGCTCTTCAATTCAGCGTTCTTGGTGTTTGGAATCAACGTCTTGTCGAGCAAGCTGATCACGGCTTCGTGATAGCTCACTTCGTTATCGACGTATGCCTTATCAAACTCAGCCCCCGTCAGCGCTTTGAGCTTCGCCAATTCTTCCTTGCCGTTCGCTTTCAAGCTCTTGCTGGTGTCACTCGCTTCAGGGGTCACACCGAGCTTTTTGGCCAACGCCGTTGCCTTGTCATTCACGGCGGTATGATCGCGAATCATCGTTTCTGCGAATTCTTTGACCGCCTGATTGCCCGTCTTTTTCACCGCCAGTTTGCCGTAATCGACATCGACTGTGTCTGCCACGACGACAATCATCGCGATTTGGGCATCGGTCGGGGCCGATGCAGAGGCTTTGTCCGCAGCATTGGCAGTTGTGCTGAGCGCGGCCATCGCGACCGAGGTAAGAATGAGCACGAATGCTTTTAACTTACCGCGGTGTTTTTCGAGTTTCGTAAAACAACTGTCACTGGTTGGTATTTTCATAATCTTATTTTTCTCTTGGTGTTGTGTTTGTTTGATGAAAATGCTGTTTGGGCTTCGGGCGTTTGCTTAACAAACGCCGACGCGTTCAAAACTTGCGCGGTCGTCCTCTTCGAGCCAGTCGAACGTCGTGCTTGTTTCCGGATTCAGTCCGAGCTTGGCGCAGTTCTCGATGAAGTAAGCGCGCTTTGCTGGCTCATTCATCATGCTTTCAGCTTCCACGCCATCCGACCAAGCCTTGATCTCAGCCGGCGTCCTCTTTGTGCCGTTGGATTGCAGCCAGTCCCCGATCTCTTCATAAGTCTTCGCAGCTCGAACGGCAGCTTTGAATTGCTCTCCGTTGATTCCCTTGAAGCTGAAGAGCACGTTGTCCAACGGACAATCGTAATGATACTCGCCAAGCGTTCCGGCCAGGCTGGCGCGGCATTTGTCCACGGTCCGGCTCGCGATAGCGAACCCGCCGATGCGTTCACGCGGGCTGTGCGGAGCTTGTTTGGTCAGGTCTCGGTCAATGATGGGTGTGCTCATAATTTTATTTCTTTCTTGGTTTTGTTTGCTTGGTGAAAATCATGTTCATTTCGGCGCTTGGGAATGAGCTTCGACAAGCCACAGCCATTTATCTATTCCGCGCGAAATCTCGGTGAAAAGGTCCGCCGTGCCGGCGTCATCCAACTCATCCGCTTCATTGATCGTGTTACGGGCCTCGCGTCCAAATGTGGAGAGCGCCCGTGCGACGGCTTCGACATGCGCAAGACCGTCGGCAATCGAGAGCGGATATTCGTCGAGCCGCGACCGCGTTGCCGCCACCCGTACCGTGCCTTCGGCGATGCCGCCCAGTTGCACGATGCGCTCGGCGATCATATCCACGTAGGACTCCACGGCTTCGTCCACCTTGTCGAAAAGTTCGTGCAAACCGATGAAACTCGGGCCTTTCACGTTCCAATGCGCCTGCTTCATCTGCATCTGCAGATCAACGGCGTCCGCCAAACGCTGGTTCATCAGCGCATTCAGTTCCGACCGGCGGTTTTGGGAAATGTCGTTTTCGGTTTCGTACATTTTAGGCGCTTCTGTGAGTGTGGTGTTCATAGCTTTCGGTTGTTAAATCTTCTTACTGGTCATCTGCACGTTGGACTTGTTTTCAATCATGCAAAAATACGCGGATCGTGTTCCCGGATGCCGAAGGCGACTGGGTCAAAGACTGGCGAGCCGACAACGGCCTCCTTGGTCAGGTCCACGTACACCTTGGACTCATCCCAACGGATCCGATTGATCCGGCTGGGTGAAATCATGACCCGTTTCCGCTGTAACCAATGCCCGGTGTCCAGGACCACTTGTCGAATCGTCCAGTCTTTGTCATCCAGCACAAAGTCCGTCACGTGGCCGAACACTTCGTCGGTTGCTTGAATGTGATACCCGATGATCGCTTTCGTGCTCCGCAAATGAGGATCACCGGGTTCTTTCTTTCTGCCTTTTGCAGACGATTGCTCATCTGGCAATCGTCCTGGCGGCGGCGACACAACTGGAAAAGCGCTCATGCCCCACAACTGCCCTCCCTGCCAATAGAACGGCCAACCGTAGTAGCGATGATACTCCTCTTCGTATTGTCGAGAGACCGGCTTGTGCAACTCGATGGGCGGACTGTTCTCGATCTGTTGTCGAGTCAGATTGACGAGCAAGATCCTTCCGCCTTGATAGAGAGGGCCGAGAGCATGGGGAGAGATCAGCACCAGACGCCCCGGCATCCAGGAACCAGTGTCTGCCACCAGATAACGAACCGCCCAGTTCTGGTCGTCGAAATAAAAGTCATTCACGCGGCCGATTTCGCCATCCGTCGCACCGAGTTTGTCTTCAAAAAGTTTTGTAACACTTCGTAACATAGATCATTCCTTTGTTAATGACTGGGTTGGCGACCTCTTCACCACGGCGTTGATCAACACCAACCCGTCAATAAACTCCTTGGCGCGAATGCCGTCCGCATACTTGTCGTAGACCAGCACCACGTGGAATGCTGGGTGGTTTTTCAAGCGAAGTTGACCTGCGGTCGAAGGAGCATTCGTGTTTCGCATGACCACAGCATCGTGCGAAGACGACTCCGGGGAAATCGGCCGCGGGTCTCATTCCGGCTTCCAAGCCCGTCGGATGCGGCATCGGGAAATGTCCTATCTCAGACAGAACCGGAACGTCGCTTTTGCGAACCTCCGCGCAGCTCGGATTGGCGCGTAGGAGGCGAGGAAACGAAGAGAAAAAAAGGAGACAACTGCGCTGGGGAATCCCATCCGCCCCAGTTGAAGCGATTGAAGCCGCAGTTAGCTCGACGCGATTACATCTGGGTCTCCACCCATTGCACGGCGAAGCGCGCCAGACTTGTCGCGTCCTTCAATTGCAGCTTCTCTTTGAGATGTTCGCAATAGGTTTGCACCGTCTTGATGCTCAAGTGTAAATCGGCGGCGATTTCTTTGGTTTTGCGACCTTGGCCGAGTTTCTCGAACACTTGCAGTTCGCGATCGCTCAGGCGTTCCACAGGTGAGATGCCTTTGGCGAAAGGACTGTCGGCGACGTGGTGGAGCATCTGTCGAGTCATGGTTTCACTAAGATAAATCTCGCCGGCTAACACTTGGCGAATTGCGTGTAAGAGCTTGGGTGGCGGCTCGTGCTTCATCAGGTAACCTCGCGCACCCGCGCGGAGCGACCGTTGTGCATAGACTTGTTCATCGTGCATCGAGTGCACCAGGACGGGCAACTTCGGATGACGAATCTTGAGATCCTTGATGAGTTCAATGCCGTTCTCACGGCGAAGCGTGATGTCCACGATTGCCAGATCGGGCTGTGCGGTCTCGATCAACTCCAGTGCATGGTGGATGCTTTCGGCCTGAGCACACACAACCAAATCCCCGGCCTCGTCGATCACCCGTGCCAGTCCTTCGCGCATCGTGGGGTGGTCATCAACCACCAAGATGCGCGCCCTCTTCGGCGCGATTCCGGGTGAGCGCCGCCGCGATGTTGAGCCTGGCTTCCGTCCGCTCATGAGGTCCTCGCCTTCGGGAGACCCACTTGTGCGGGCAATACACAGGTGAGTACCGTGCCTTTGCGAGCATCCGGCTTATGACTCACCTGGCCGCCGATCGTGCGGGCGCGATATTTCATGATTTCCAAACCCAGACCTCGCATCTCCGGCAACACTTCAGGAAACCCTTGCCCGTTGTCTTTGACGCAGAGCGTCACCGCGTCATTGGTCGCCGAAAGCGTGATGACCACTCGCGTCGCCTTGCCGTGCCTGACGGCGTTTTGCACCGACTCCTGGGCGATGCGGTACAGGTGAATCGCAGTGGGATTGTCGTGGATCAGGACGGATTTGGGGCAAACAAACTGGCAGAAGATTCCATAGATGCCATTGATCGAAATGGCTAACGCGCGTAGAGCCTGCATGAGTCCAGTCGCTGCAAGTTCCACCGGAAACAACCCCCGCGCCAGGGAGCGCGCCTGATCCACAGCCTGATCGAGCAATTGCGTGATGCGGGCGCTGTCGGTTGCTTCGGGCCGAGACTGCTTGACCAACCGTTCGTGTAACACATGGCTGATATACACGATGCCCCGCAAGTGCTGCGTCAATCCGTCGTGCAGGTCTTGTCCGATCCGTCGTTGTTCGCGTTCGCTGATTTCCAGGATTTCCGCTTCCAACCGTTTGCGCTCCCAATACCCTTTCAAACCCTCCGCCACACCGTTGATCAGGTTTCGTTCTTCGGCCAGAAACGGACCTTCAGCCTCCGGCGGGCGCTCCGCCAAATAGACGACCTCAACCGTGCCCTTTCGACCATCCGTCGCCGTGAACTCGGCTTTCTGACGCCAACGGGAGGAACGAAAGTTGGGCGTCTTGAACTCCACCTCGCCCAACTGCACCCGGGCCGCGGCGATTTCTGGGTAATGCCAGGCTGGAGGCAAAAGCGACGCGATTTCCTCCATTAACGCCAGCGTTGACTTTTCCTCCATTTGCGCCAGGTGCGCCACGCTGTACATCACGGTGAGTTCCTTGACGCGCTCACTCAGTTGGCGAACGAGCCGACCACGCTCGCACTCAGCTCGTTTCCGTTCCGCGATGTCATGCCCCACTGCCGAAACGCCGACGAATGCCCCGTGTGCATCCTTGATCGGCGAGACTGTGAGTGCGATGTCCACAAGTCTGCCGTCCTTGGCCAAACGCTGCGTCTCATAATGGTCCACCCCCTCGCCACGCCGGACCTTTTGAAGAATTTTCGCTTCCTCCCCCGCTTGGTGCGATGGGATAAGCATGGTGACCGATTTTCCGATAGCCTCTGCAGCGGAGTAGCCATAGAGCCGCTCCGCACCCCGGTTCCAACTGTTTATGATACCCTTCTGCGTGTAGCTGATGATGGCGTCGTTGCTAGACTCAACAATGGCCGCGAGGCGGGATTTGTCGGCGGAACTGCTAATTTGCTTCGGTGTATCAATGGACCTTTCACCGGAACGGCGCCCAGCTTGAGTGCCGGACGCACGGCGTCGGCGCTTTAAAATCGTTTTTTGGCTCGTCATGGCAGATTCATCCAAAACAAAGCGTAATCAACTCTTGCGTACCCGCAATGGCCTTGTGCAGGGCATCAAAGCTCACGGCCGTGATTCCCGGACCACCAAATCGGCAAATTCGGGATGCCGGTTGATGAATGCGGCGACATACGAACAGCGGGGAACGACCTTCCATCGTCGTTGCCTTGCCTCCTCCAGCGCGGCGCGGGCCAGTTTTGCTGCAATGCCACGACCGCGAAGTGCGTCTGGAACAAACGTGTGATCGAACACGACGCAATCGCCCTCAAACGTGTAGCTGAGGAACGAAGGCCCATCACCGGTCTGGTCTTCAAAGCGCCGAAGGCTGGCGTTATGGACAACAGGAAGCGGAGAACTCATAACGCCGTTCCCGATTCGGCAGCCAGAGCCTGTTGAAAGTCTTTGATCAAGTCCTTGGTATCCTCGATACCCACCGAGATACGCACCAGCCCGTCGCTGATGCCGGCGCGCTGGCGTTCGACAGGCGTCAGCAAGCGATGCGAAGTGCGGCTGGGAACGCATACGAGACTTTCAACTCCGCCCAGACTCAAGGCGGGCATGACCACACGCAAGCGGCTTAAGAATTGGTCCACCTGGGCTGGATCGCGCAACTCGAAGGACAGCATCCCACCGAAGCCGCGCATCTGCCGCGCAGCGATAGCGTGGTCGGGGTGGTCGGGCAGCCCGGGGTAGTTCACGCGCGCCACGGCGGGGTGTTTTTGCAGAAAGCGCGCGAGGTGGTCAGCGTTCTCATTGTGCTGGCGCATCCGCAACGCGAGCGTCTTCAGACCGCGTTCGAGTTGGTAACACGCGTGCGCGTCCAACATACCGCCGTAATTCGTGGCACATTCGGTGAGGCGGCGAATCACGCCCGTGGAGGAAACCACCACGCCTGCGTTCACATCGCTGTGGCCATTGAGATATTTCGTGGCACTGTGAATGACGGCGTCGAAGCCCAACGGAATCGGGTTCTGATTGATCGGAGTGGCAAAGGTGTTGTCAATCACGGTCAACACACCGCGCTCGCGCCCGAGTTTGGCGACCGCGGAGAGGTCCACGCATCGCAGCAGCGGATTGGATGGCGACTCGACGTAGATGAGTCGCGTGTTGGGCCGGAGGGCTGCGGCGAATTCCTCCGCCGTTCGGCAGAAGGAGATCTCAACGCCAAAACTCGCCAGTTCCTTCGTCACCAACTGCTGTGTGCCGCCGTAAAGGTCGGCTTGAAACGCGGCGTGGCCGCCGGGCTTCAAATAAGCGAAAAGCAGCGTCGAGATCGCCGCCATACCCGAGCCGAACACGAGCGCGTCCTCGCCCTGTTCCAGCGCCGCGAGCTTGCGGGCGATCACGCGCTGGTTGGGGGTGTTGAAGTAGCGCGGATAAATGTTTTCGTTGGTTGGATTCGGAAACGCGTAGGCCGTGGAGGTGTAAATGGGACTGTTCGCACCACCGGTGCTTTCATCACGATGAGTGCCGGCATGGACACTGAGAGTGGATGCGCCGAAATGGAGTGAATCAGCGTTCATGTCGTTTTGATGCAGGTTGGCGATGCTTGCGCGCAGCAGAGGATGCCTTCAGAAGAAACTCGCGCAACACCACCGCCTGGTTATGTGCTTCGTCATGCGCGGAATACACCAAAGTCACCGGTCCGCGCTTCAGGGCATCGCGCAGCGGTAGCAGCGCCGTCCGCTGCGATTTCAATTCCTCGCGGTAGCGGCGGCGAAACTCCACCCACCGCTCCGGGTCATGCCCAAACCAGCGCCGCAACGCATCGCTCGGCGCGACTTCCTTGAGCCAGCCGGTGGGGCGCAGCGCTTCTTTGCGCACGCCGCGCGGCCAGAGCCGGTCCACCAGAAAGCGCTCGCCATCCTCGGGCGCGGCCGGTTCGTAGGCGCGTTTGATGTGGAGTTTCATGGCGGTAGGTTCACTGATCTTTGAACTCGCTCAAATAGCACGGCGGGCTGGAAGGTTCGCACGGTTCATCGTCAGCGGCGGCCGGCGGTTCGTTAACGCCCTTGATTCGGCTTCCCAGCCGGTTCGACGGCGTGTCGGTTTGGCCGTTGACCAGCGCCGCCCAACGCCCGAAGACCGCACGACCAATCGTGTGCAATGCCGGCAGCTGCGCCGCCACGCGGTCGAGCACGGGGCGTTCGCTCAAGCCAGCCTCGTGCAACTCGCCCCGAAACATCCGCGTCATTCGCCGGATGACTTGCTCCGTCATTTCCAGATGAAAAAGAAGTCCGTAGGCGGATTCTCCATGGCAGAAGGCTTGGTGTTCGGTCAGCCTTGACGACGCCAGCGATGTGGCGGCGTGGGGCAGTTGGAAAACATCGCCATGCCAGTGGAACGCGGTAAAGGACTTGGGCAAGCCGCGCCACAGCGCATCGGATGCAGTGGCTTGGTTCAAGGTCACGGAATGCCAGCCGATCTCCTTCTGCCGTCCACGCATTACCGATGCACCGAGCGCAGCGGCGAGAAGCTGACTGCCGAGGCAGATGCCCAAAACGGGGCGACGCTCGCTCAAGGCATCTTGGATCAAATGGATTTCCCGCCGCAGGAACGGATACTTGCCTTGTTCATCAACGCCCATCGGCCCGCCCATCACGACCAGGCCGGCATGATCGCCGATGCGACGCGGAATCCGCTCGCCCGCGAAAGGACGAATGAAGTCGAGGGAGATATGGTGAGCCTTGAGCGCCCCGGCAATCAGACCGGGCGTTTCCACAGCCACGTGTTGAATGATGCACACGGCGCTCATCAGTTCAGGCAGGAGGATAGCCGGAACAAAGCTGTATTGCCAATACAGATTTGTGCAGATTTTGCGCCCAGAGTCTGCAAACTCAAGGCCACCTCAGGAGAACGGTTGCCGCTTCCGGGGTCGTTCACGGGACGCGCTGCGACAATTGCTTCGCTTCAGCCAGGATGGCCAAGCGCGCGGTTCTGACGCCACAGCAACATCAAGCGTTGCTGGCCATCAAAGGGTTTTCCGGGCGTGATACGGTGACGGTGAGCGAGTTGGCCGAACGATTGCAGCTTCGTCATCATAGCACCGATGAACTTCTGGACCGACTGGGAGACTTGAAGCTGGTCACCCGCGAGCAGTCGGTCGCCGATCGCCGGCACGTGAACGTGCATCTAACGTCGCGTGGAGAACAAGTTCTCGACAAGCTCTCCTCGGCTCACGAAGAGCAACTGCGGCGCATCGGGCCAAAGCTGAGCATGCTGTTGGATCGCTTGACTTCCATCGCAGAATACCTGGTCTGCGGCTTGGCGCGAACCACGTGCGGAACGAGGATTACTGCCGCGTTGCGTTCGGCGCATTGCTGACGGCTGCGGGCCTGGCTCGCAGTGGCAGTCTGGCAAATCCGCTGGCGGGGTAAACTTCAGGCGTTGGCGCTTTCTCCGGCGTCAGGGCGATTTCGCTGGTACGGGATAGAAGTTCTTCCATGAACACGCGCATTTCCAGCCGCGCCAGCGGTGCGCCGGGACACGCGTGAATGCCCGCGCCCCACAGGAGATTCTTACTCTGATCGCGATCCAAGCGGAATGAATCCGGGTCTTCAAAGACGCGCTCGTCGCGGTTGGCCGCGATCCACATAAGTGTGATGCGTTCGCCAGCGTTGATCTTTCGACCGCCGATTTCCACCGGCTGCGTTGTGACCCGCCGGTTGGCCACGAGCGGGCCGTGAATACGGAGGATTTCCTCGATTGCTGACGGTAACAACTCCGGCTCGACGCGCAGTTGTTTTTGCAACACGGCGTGTTCAGCCAGATAATGCGCCAGAATACCTACGCCGGCCGAGATCGTGCCGATTTCGCCGACGGTCCAATTGCGCAGGATGCTGGCGACTTCCTCGTTGCTCAACGGACGTCCCCAGACCTTTTCGTGCATCAACGCGGCGGTGAGATCGGATTCCGGGCCGGCGCCCGCTTGAAGCCGGGTTTCCAGCAGGTCGTCAATGATGCCCTCGAATTCCAGCGCGATTTCGGACATCGCTTTGCGGTCCTGCGCGAGCGTGGCCTCATGGTTCTTGCGAGTCCATCGCACGAGCGGTTCTTGAAGCGCCGCTGGCCAACCGAGAAAAGCGCATTGGACCTGAACCGCAAAGGGCAAGGCTACGTCCGCCATGAATTCCACTTCCTGATTCGCACTCATGCCCTGCACCAGTCTCGTCGCGATCTCGCGACAGTTCGGTTCGAAAGCCTCCATCCGCTTTGTGGAAAAGTAGGGTTCAAGGATGCGCCGGTATGCCGTGTGTTCTGGCTGATCCATTCCGCTGGGCACGGAGAGGTGCTGCGACACAGCGCTGCTGAAAGTCTCGTGATCGAGCAGCACACGCATCACGTCCTCGTGCCGGAACAGCGACCACCCCAGGAACTCGCTATAAGCGACGGGACAACGGCGTCGCATCTCGTCGTAAGCAGCGCGCTGGTCGCGCAGCACTTCCCGCGAAGTCGGATTCCAGTCGGGTTCGGGTCGGTTAACTTTCATATCGTTCATCGTGACGTCAGGGCTTGATCAGAATCATCCAGCAAATTGCCAAATCTCGACGGTAGCTGGACACGAGACTTCTACCTCGGAATCCTGACGGCCCGGAACTGTCGCTCCGATGTTGGCAAGTCCTTGCAATCCTTACCATGCAAATTGCGCGTTCCGTCATCGCTCAACAGAAGAAAATCCGTGCGATCATCGGAATCATGAAAACAAATTCCCTCCGGGTTGAGGCCGGCGAGCGTAACATTGGAAACCAGCTCCGGAACGGCGTCGCCACCCGGCCAAAAGAAGAGTCGGCTTTCAGCGTCGCCCAGCGCCGGACCGGCGATCAGATAATAGCCGCGTTGGGTGGAGCCGATACCGCGCAGTCCCAAGCCGCCGAGGTCCAGCAGTATGGGATTGCCAAATTGCGCGGATTCGCCAGTTAAGACTTTGTTAGGATTCAGCAAAGGCACCAACAAGGCGCGATTTTGGGGAACCGGATTGCGAAAGCCGATGAGCAACGTTCCCTCGGGTGTATCCGTCAAGGCTTCGATGTTCAGTCCGTCGGGCGCTTTTGGTTTCACTTGTGCCGCGTGTTGCAGCCGAAACCGGGCGAGCCTGGGGTCTCGGCTCATGTCGGCCACCAGATTGGTGTAGGGCGAGCCGACCGGACGCACGCGCACGCCATCACGGTTATCCGAGATATCCAGCGCAAACAATCGGTGACGATTCGGCGCGAACTCACCGTCGGCATTCCGTCCGTGCGAGCCGATCCAGAACACTCGATTACCTATCCGCGCGGCGCCCTCAACATCCATCTCCGGCGGTTGCTTCTTTTTGCGGGCGGGCGGCTCGACGGCATATACGTGGACTGGCGGTCCAGGTCGGCTCAACCGATAAAACCGCAGAAGATTGTCCTCATCGTTCGCCACCACAAACAGGTCCGAGTTCACCGCCGCTGCGGCCGAGGCGTCGCAGATGCCGGTAAAAACCACACGACTATCTGTCGCGGTGCTCGTCAGAGGAAACGCGGTCATCCAGATCATGAGTATCGGCAGTTGGCGCATGATGCCAATCCTATACCATGAATTAACCGCAGCAAAGCCTCCTGCGCGTGCATTCAACGTGTGGAAATCTCCAGCATTCGCTCAATCGGTCGGCGCGCCTGCTCCAATGTCGTTTTGGGTAATACGATTCACGACAGATGAGTTCTCAAGCCGGTGACTTTGACGACGAGCGCGCCGCGCGCCCAGGGAAACTGCGCTTTGGCTTTGTCCACTTTCGGGCCGGACGTTAGCAACTCGCCCGTGCCCCTCACGGTGCAGCCCTGTCCTTGACCTTTCGCGCGCGCCACAGCACCGGTGGCGAAAAGCAGTTCGATGCGTGGGTCACGCCGAAGGTTTTCGCTCGTCTTTTGGTATCCGCCGGCGGGAAAGACGATTTCATCGTCCTGGATTCCCAGCGCGAGCGCGTAACGCGTCCAGCATCCAGCCAGGTGCGGCCCATCCGGCCCGGTGGTTGCAATCGCCACCCACTCGGATTTCTCGATCACTTCACGATAAACACCTTCGAATTGACTCATGGTTTTGTTCCTTTCTCGAATAGAGGTTGGGTTTCAACTCGTTCTTGTCAGCGCGAACAGAGCCGCGTCCGGTTCATCCGTGATAATGGTGAAACATGCCGGCCACCAGGATCACTTCGGGATGCGCGGCGGCCAACTTGGGCAGCACCACGCGGATGCGCGAACGATACTCCGCCAGTTTCTCCCGCAACGGCTTCAAATCTGTAGCCTTGTCCCAATGCAGCTTTTTAAGGTCGAGCACGAGCTGGTTTCTGCTCCGGGCCAGGGATTCGCTGAGGCGATGCGCCAACCCTTCGGCGTGGCGGGCGGAGATCGCGCCTTCCAGGCGCATCCAGACTTGTTGCTTCGCGTGCTGTAATTCGACCTGGATGGAGAAATCCGGCGAGGCGACCTTGCGCTGAAGTCCCTCCCACATTTCAAAGCCGCTCCATTGCTCTTCCGGCAGGCGGTACGTAGTGCGGATCAATTTGGGGTGCTGAAACCAATTCAGCTTCAGCGTGAGCGCCGTCCAAAACGCCGCGCCCACCGCCAACACGGATTTGAAGCTTTCGCCGAAAGCCGGACGGCCCAACTCTGCGTGGATGCGTTGTTCCAAATCGCCAATCCATCGTCCCACGGCGGCGTTCGGTCCAAGCAAACGGCCCACGAGGAACACCGGGTAAGCAACGCGCAACTCCGTCGCGTAGTATTCGGCCTTGGCGCGCAGGATCGGGTTCGGTGAATCCTTCAACTTCTGGTAGCCAAGTAATCGCGCTTCGAGCACCCGGTAGATGCTGGGACCGAGCCTTTGAAAATCCTGCTCGAAGCACCAACGTTGCATGTCCTCGATCTGCTCCGGCGAAAGCGTCGGGTGTTTCATCATCGTGCGGAAGCCATCCGCGCGCCGGTAGAACAAATCCTTGTCGGTCGTGTAAATATCGTGCAACAGATTTTCCTTGATGACCCGCTCGTGAAACGGCGTGCCGGGCACGGGACCGTAAATCAGGAATTGCGCCAGCGCCGGTTTGAGCTTCATCAGCCCGGCCAGTTCCTCGGCCACGACTTCCGGCGTTTGGTAATCAAACCCCACGATCATGGAGGTCAACACCGTGAGGCCGTGTTCGCGGAATTCGGTGAGAATCTCCGCGATGGGCCGGCCCTGTTGCTTGGCGTAATTCGACCGTGTGCCCTCGTAGCCGATCCAGAAACCGTCAATGCCCATCTCCAGAATTTCCTCCACTGTGTATTGACTGATCGCCTTGATGCTGGAGAAGGCGAAGATGGAAAGCTTCTTGCCGCCTTTCATTACGCAATCGCGAAACTCCATCGCCCGTTTCTTGTTCAGCAGAAAATCCTCGTCCAGAATCAGGAACACCAGGCTGGGGTCCAGATCGAGGTAACGCTCGGCGACCGCGTAAATGTCCCGGCCCGTGGGCAGCAGCTTGATGTGCTTGCGGGAAAAGAAGTGCGAGGTGCAGCAGAAGTCGCAGCCGTTGGGGCAGCCGAGGCCGGCAAAGATTTTGCCCGTGCCGGACACTTTGATGCCAAAGAGCTTCAGCCAGCTCACGATGAGTGGGTGCTTGTAGGGCATGGGAATTTCCGGCTCGCCCAACAGCCGCCGGAAGAACGCCACGCCTTCCTCGCGGCAGATGTAATCGCCGTACGGCTTGAGCACCTCGTCCTTGAGGATCGTCCCATAACCGCCGAGCACGATCTTGCTGTTGGGCGAATGCTTGCGGATCAGGGCCACGACCTCCTTCATCTTGTGCATGACCGCCATCAGGAAGGAAACGCCCACGTAATCGTAACCCTTCTTGAGTTCCTTGATGAGTTCGCGTTTCGATGGATATTGCAGCACCACCGTCGGCACGTCGAGATTCTCCGCGATGTATTCGAGGCCGAAATGAATGTTGACCGTGCGCGGGCTGAAGATGCCTTGCGCGCGCAGCACCTGTCGGTACAGGAGTTCGTAACCGACCGAAGGGGCATCGCCGTATTCCGGCCCGAGTGGTCGGCAGACGCTGGTAAGGAGGACTTTTTTTTGCATGAATAGATTGGCTACCGTGGTGCTACGCATTGACCGGTGCCGGCGTGGACGGTGGTGGCAGGTTGGAGCCCAAGGGCGGCGGCGGCGGCGTCATTTGGGCCAGCGCGTTGGTGAAGGCGCTCATATCCTTGATGACGTCGCCCACGAGACAGTCAATGAGCGCGCGGCGCTGCTCGGGAAAACGCTTGGCAAATTCCATGAAGCTGAACTTCGGATCGTAGAACGCGTGAATGAGGCGACGGACCGATTCCACCCCTTTCATCAGCGGTCCCTCGAAGCGGCCCAGTCGGGCGGCGGAGACATCGCCAGATTTCAACGCCTCATCAATGCATTGCGCCGCCAGCTCGGCGGAACCGAGCGCGAGGAACAACCCCGACGAATAGATCGGATCGAGAAACGCGCGCGCGTCGCCGATCATCACCCAACCGTCGCCGCAGGTCCGTCGGTTCACGTAAGCCAGATGGCGCGAGCCGCGCACCGGCCCGAACCGTTCCGCGGTGACCAGTCGCTCGCTCAAGGATGCGCAGCGCGCGACCTCGCGGAGATACGCCGTCTCCATGTCATCGGATTCCGAAAAGACATATTCGGGATCCGCCACGAGACCCACGCTGACGACGTCGTCCGGCAGCGGGATGTACCAGAACCAGCCGCCGCCCGGAATCAGGAACATCGTGGTCTCGCCCGCGTCAATGCCCGGAAGCCGTTTGCCGCCGCGATAATAACTCCACACGGTTGCTTTCCGCAGTTCCGGCAACTTGCACAGCAGGTTCAACTGCCGGCCGATGACACAGGCATGGCCCGAGGCGTCCACCACGACCTTCGCCCGCACCTCGGTCGGCGCGCCGTTTTGAGAGGCGATTCGCACGCCCACGGCCTGTTCACCTTCAAAGATTACTTCCTGAACGGCGGATTGTTCGTGAACCTCGACGCCGTTGGCACGCGCGTGGTCGAGCATCAGGACATCGAACTGCTTACGCTCCACCTGCCAGGTGCGCGCGCCGTCGCCCTTGATTGTTTCCGTGAAATAGAAGGGCAACGACGCCTTCCCATCAGGCGACACGAAGCGCACGCTGTGTTTCACCGGGAAGGCGGACGCCCGCAGTTGTGGGAGCATCCCGAGCCGCTCAAAGATGCCGTAGGTGTGCGGCACGAGCGATTCGCCAATGTGGTAGCGCGGATATTTTGCCTGCTCGAACACGATGCAGCGATGTCCGGCCTTGGCCAGGAAAGTCGCCAGTGCCGCGCCGCCCGGGCCGCCGCCGATGATGGCAACGTCGTAGGTGGAGTTGGTTGGGGAAGTATGAGGGTTGTTCATGGGATTTAGGAATGGTGAGGTTCAGGTGTAACGGATGTCTTGAAATTGGGAGTCGTAGAAATGCGACAAGAGGCGGTCCACGCGCAGCAAGCCCGGGCGGGTCAAGCGCACGAACTCCCGGCAAACGATGAGCCAGCCTTCCGCCGCCAACGCTTGCAGCGGTTTGGCAAATTCGATCCCGAGATCCACACCAAACCGTTCACGAAACGGCGCGAGCGGCACTTCACCGAGTTTGAGTTGGAGGACAAACTCGCGCACCACTTGGTCGTGCTCCGAGAGTTTGAAGGCGCGCTTGACTGGCAATTCTCCCCGCGCGACGGCGGCCTCATATTGCTCCAGGGTGATTTCGTTCTGGGCGTGAACGCCGCCAAAATAGCCGAACGCCGCCACGCCCAGCCCCAGCATATCCTCACCGCGCCACAGGTACTCCTGATAAAGGAAGCGATGTCGCTGCGGTTCTTTCACGGCGTTGTAGGCGCTGACGATGGTGTAACCGGCCCGCTCCAATTCCCGGAAGCCTTCGTCGAGTCGGGCGCGCTTGGTGTCCCAGGAAAGCGGTGCGACCGGCAAGACGCCGGCTTTAACGTCGCGATAGAGCTGCGTGTTGTGTGGAATCTCAGTCTGGTAAATGGTGACGCCGTCCGGCGCGAGGGCAATGACCCGCCGGATGGACTCACGCCACTGCGCCTCCGTCTCGCCCAGGAGGCCGCACATCAGGTCAAGATTTACCCAGGCGAAATCCGTCTGCCGAATGAGTGCGTAAGCGCGCACGACATCTTCGGCCAGGTGAACCCGGCCGTTGAGCCGGAGCAATTCGTCATCAAAACTCTGCACCCCCATGCTCAGGCGGGTGACGCCAACCTCCCGCAAGGTTTCCAAAAACTCCGGGCGCACCGACCGGGGCGCGCACTCGAAGGTGACTTCCTCGATCCCGTCCCAAAAAAACTCTCGTCGCAGCCCGTCCACCAACTGGCGGACTTGGGTTGAACTGAGTGAGGAAGGCGTTCCCCCGCCGAAATACGCAAAGGAAAGTGAACGTCCCTTCACTCCGGGTTGCTCCGCATAAAGCGCGCACTCCCGCACCACCGTCTCCAGGTATTGATCCACCACCGCCGCCGGCTGCGCGATGTAGGAGAGATAGTAACAGTAGTCGCATTTCTTCTGGCAAAAGGGGAGATGGATATAAAGCCCGAGCGGCGTGGCCGGCGCGGGTCGTTCCAAGGCTTTGTGCAGACCAGGGGAGTGCGCCGCGTCCCAAGCCGAGAACGGGGGATAAGCCGCCACAAAATAATTCCCGGCCACCGGCTCATTGACCGGTGCCCGTTGGGACGGCAGGTCCGGGACGGTCGGGGCAATCATAAACTAAAATTCTACGGCTGCAAGCCGCTCCGACTTTGACCTAGGTCAAGGTCGGTCAAGGTCAACGTTTTAACAGATCGCCGCCGAGGCGAAAGGTATCGCCGTCAGGGGCGTTCAGCGGTGATGCAGTAAGTGCGGAGTCCTCGGACTTGGGTTCGCGTCTGGCATCGTCCAGACCTGCGCCGACAAGCCGGTCAAAAATCGGCGACGCCATAAGCGTGGTCACCACCGCCATGATGACCAGGACCGCGAACAACCCGTCGGAAATGATCCCGCGTTGCAAGCCGATATTGATGATGATCAACTCCATCAGCCCGCGCGAATTCATCAGCGTGCCGATGCCGAGCGCCTCGCGATTGGAGATGCCCGTCGCCCGCGCCGCGAACCAGCACGCCACGCCTTTGCCCAGCACGGCGGCGGCCAGCACGGCGCCGCACATCAGCCAGAGAAAGCCGGTGTTGAGCAGGCCGATCTTCGTGTTCAGCCCTGAGTAGGTGAAAAAGAGCGGCAGCAACAACGCCACGGTGAGCGGTTGAATGCGTTTGATGAGATCGCGGGCCACCACACCCCGCGGCATGGCCGCGCCCATGATGAACGCGCCGAAAACAGCGTGCAGCCCGATGAGATCAGTGAACCAGGCGCCCAACGCCATCAGCGCCAGACTCACCACCAACCCCGCCTCGGTGAGCGCATCGTCATGGACCAGGAATGATTTTACCCGCGCGAACAGCCGCCGCACCACGAGCAGGGTGAACACCACATAAGCCGCGCCGCCGCCGATATTGGCCAGCGCGTGGTTCCAGTTGTTGTCGAAGCTGGCCAGCACCACGGCGAGCAGGCACCAGGCCGTCGCGTCATCAATGGCCCCGGCGCCGAGTGCCACGGTGCCCATCGTTGTGCCTGCGAGCTTTTTGAAATCGATGATCCGCGCGAGCATGGGAAACGCGGTGATGCACATGGACGCGCCGAGGAAGAGCATCGCCTCCGACAATTTGGTCTTTTCCGGGAAAAGCGTGGTGTGGTGGAAGAAGACCCAGGCCAGCCCGACGCCGAGCCCAAACGGCACCAGCATGCCCGCAACGGACACGGCAATCGCGCTCTTGAACCGTTTTGCCACGATGTCCACGCGAAATTCCATTCCCACGACGAACATGTAAAGCGCCAGCCCAAGCTGCGACGCTGGGAAGAGGTAGCTCTGGGTGTCGCGGGACTTTTGTGCCGGGTCCCACGGAAACAGCCACGTCTGCGCTTCGGGAAAGACCAGCCCAAACAGCGACGGGCCGAGCAGCACCCCCGCGATCATCTCCGCGACCACTTGTGGCTGCCCAAGCCGTCGGGCAATGGCTCCGACGAACCGGCAGAAAAGCAGAATGACGGCGATCTGAAGAAAAAACTGAACGGAGAGCTGAAGATTGTTCATGCAGGTACTTGGCACACTCGGACACCCCGCTCGCGAACCGTGCAGGGCGGTGGATTATGACGGAAATAGGAGTTCACCATTGATTTGGGAGCCAATCTCATACCTTGAAAAGTTGATTCACCGTCGCGTGGGAAAATTCAGTCTGCTCCAACAAATCCGATTGGCCGGACGCGCGCAGCTCCTTCGCCATTCTCTGCACGAAC
The DNA here is from genome assembly GCA_011525685.1 of Verrucomicrobiia bacterium. Lineage (GTDB taxonomy): Bacteria > Verrucomicrobiota > Verrucomicrobiia > Limisphaerales > JADLHS01 > WYBW01. The sequence continues at coordinate 51,022 of WYBW01000037.1, read as the reverse complement.
GGCAAAAGGGCGCGCATCATTCCGCTGCCAAACGTCACACGCCGCACTCCGATGCTCTCTAATTCGGAAATCCCCGGCGCACCGTGTCCCGCCATGATGTTCACCGGGCAAGCCACTTCGCGGACGAATCGAGCGATGGTTTCGCGGTCCTTCAAGCCAATCGGGAAAACGCAGTCTGCGCCCGCATCGCGATAAGCGATGGCACGCTCAACGGCCTGGTTAAAACTGTCCGTATCATTTCCGACACCATGCAAATAAACATCAACTCTGGCGTTGAGAACCAACGGGATGTCACAAGCCGCGGTGACTTCGCGGACCGCTTTGATGATGTCGGTTTGATAAGCGATTTCAGCGAGCGGCTGGGTCGGGCCGCGTCCGTCTTCGAGATTCGCGCCCGCCACGCCCAGGGCCATTGCCTGCCGCATCGTTTCCGCGACTTCCGCCGTCGCCTGCCCGTAACCGGCTTCCAAATCCGCAGTCACGGGCGCGGAAACCGACGCGGCGATTCGTCCAACGATCTGCAACATCTCGCGCGGGCTGATGCGCTGGCCATCGGGATAACCCAACATGGCGGCAATACCGCCGCTGGTGGTCGCGATGGCCGGAAAGCCCGCCTGTTCAAACAAACGCGCGCTGACGCAGTCCCAGGCATTCGGCAGCACAAGGATTTTCGGCCCGCGATGCAAATCGCGAAGTCGTGCGGCGCGGGAGCGTTGGTCGTCTGAGTGCATTTCTGGCTTTGCTCTTAATGTGTCGGCCGCTGATAGGTTCCCGGCTCGGCCCTGAAGGAGATGGCCAGGCGGTTCCAACCGTTGATAGCCACAACTGCCAGCGTGAGATCCACCAACTCTTTTTCCGTGAAATGCCGGCGCGCAGACTCAAACACCGCGTCGGGAACATGCGTGTCCGCCACGCGCGTGACCGCTTCGGTCCACGCCAGCGCGGCGCGCTCGCGTTCCGTGAAGAACGGCGTTTCCTCCCAGGCCGACAGCGTGTAAAGGCGCTGCTCCGTTTCGCCCTGTGCCCGCGCGTCTTTCGTGTGCATGTCCAGGCAATAGGCGCAACCGTTGATCTGCGAGGCGCGCGTCTTGACCAGCTCCAGCAGCGACGGCTCCAGGCCGCACTGGTGAACGTATTTTTCCAATCCCCACATGGCTTTGATGCCCTCGGGGGCCGTGGTTTTGTAGTCCATTCGACTTTTCATATTCCTTTCCGTTGCTTGATCCTTCTATTTCAAGGTGGTTCGCCAAATGAAACGTACAGCGTTGGCTGCGCGGGGGCAAAAGCCCTTCACGAAAAGTTCCGTCTTCTGGCCCGCGCCGCCGTTTGCAGCGGCAAGGCCCTCGGAAAAAGGACGCGGTTTTCCTTGTAGATTTGTTCGTGGACGGCGTGCTCCAGGCGGGCAACCGCGTCGGCGATGGTTTGCACGGCTGCCTCCGCTGAAGCGGATGAGACATCGCCCGCAGTCAAACTCCGCAAATCGGCGAGGGCTTCGTCGGCTTGCGTATGTTCCCGCTGCAATCGCGCCAGCGGTGACTTGAATGAAAAGCGGGCGTGCCCGGTTTCGTTGCGGCTGGCCGCCCACCGGCGGCAAACAGGAAACAATTGCCTGGACTCTTTGCGCAGATGCGCTTTGAACTGTCTTTGGAACACCACGAAGCGTTTCCGGATCACCAGCAGCTTCGGATTCTCCGCGGCATTCTCTTTCGCCAGCGTCTTGGTCAGCCGGTCGAGTCGCTTCAGCTCGTCGCGAAGATTGCGGTGGGCGCGCTCCAGATGATCGCACAACTCAGCGAGTGTCATCAGTTCCACGCAGACGACGGGATCTGGTTGCCGCGCGTCCCGCGTCGCCGCCAACACGCGGGCGACGGTGCGCGCTTCCAATCCGCGCGACACGCAGACTTTCGCGAGCGTCCTGTGTCCGTCGCGGGTTGCATTGATCTCGAGACGTTCCAAAACCGGTCCGTGCTCCGGCGCGACAGACAGCAACTGCCTCAACGTCGTATTCGGATCAATCGAAGCCGTTGGCATGTTTGTCCGTTGGTTGGTTTGTCGCGGCGGCTATGCCGCGGCCAGCGCTTTCGGAAAGAGCACGTTGTTCTCCTTGTGGACGTGTTGGTGCGTTTCCTTTTCCAGCCGCTCCAAGCCGTCGTAGAGCGCCCGGAACGTGTTGCACGCCCACTCCGGTGGCGTGTAGTTGTCGGTTAACTCCCGGAAGCGCACCAAGGCAGCGCCCGCGCCATCGTGCTCGGATTCCAATTTCGCAAGAATGTCCTTGAGATCGGCCGCGAGGATGGGTTTGTCCTGCCTGTCTTTCTCCAATTGGCGGATTTTGGGAAACACAATTTCTTCTTCCTCCTTGGTGTGCGAAGTCATCTTTTCGCTGAACGACTCGAAAATGGCACGCACTTCACGCAGGCGAATCTCGTGGTCGCCGTGGACCGCGGCGACTTTGCGGGTCATGAAATCCAGCCGCGGCAGTTCCTCGCGCAAATAATCGTGATGCGCCCGCTCGATATGATCGCAAAGCTCGCTCAGGCTCATCGTGTCCGGATTGGCGCTCGCCGATTCCGGCGCGCCATCAAGCGCGGCCAACATCGCGATGACGGTTGCCGGATCGAGTCCTTTGCCGCGACAGACTTCGTCGAGCGGCTTCTTGCCGCCGCAACAATAGTCAATGCCGAGTTTTTCGAAAATCCGCGACCGAATCGGCATGGCGCGGACGATTTCCCCAACGGTGGTTTCAGGTGTGATGGTTTTCATAATTTTTCAATTTCGGTATTCAAACGTGATTTACGGACAAACCGGTTTAGGCGCGTGCGCTCATCCGGGCAAAAATCCCGGCGCGTTCTTCTGCTCCCGTGACCTGGTCAATCATCGGGTAGAGGATGCCTTCTTCCTTCTGGTTGTGCGGACACAACACCGCCAACAAACCGGATTCTTCGCCGGCTGTGTCGAATTCGCCGCGCGCCAGTTTATCCGCGATGGCGTCCAGGTATTTCCGGATTTCCCGATGTTCCCAGCGCATGACTTCGGTTGGCCCGCCGGGAAGCCCGAATTTCGTTTCAAAGGAAGGAAAGAGAATCTCCTCCTCCCACACGATATGTTGTTCTAGGCCGGCTTTGAATTCTCGGAAATTGTTGGCCGCCTGCACGCGGTCGGAGGTCTTGAGGGTTTGGAACTGGTGAAAGAGTTCATCCAGCCGGTCATGATCGTGCGTGTAGTGCTCGTTGATGCTTGCGGTGTTCATAGGCGCAATCGTCGGACAAAAGAATAATCGATCAAAAGCTGTATGGCAAATACATCTTTAGTCTTGAATCCGCTCTCCCGCTCAAGCATCTTGCTTCCCGATGCGACTGAGCACCTATTCCGATTATTCGATCCGCGTGCTCATGCACGCCGCGTTGCGCAGTCCCGAAAGAGTCACCGTGGACGAGGTCGCCGACACGTATGGCATTTCACGCCATCATCTGGTGAAAGTCGTCCATGACCTCGGTCGCAACGGTTATCTGCAAACGCAGCGCGGCATCGGCGGCGGGTTCACGCTGGGCAGACCGCCGGAGCAAATCCGGCTGGGCGACATTGTCCGGCTTGGCGAAGAATCGGACACTGTGATAGACTGTGCGGACCAGCCCGGCCGCCTGTGCCGGCTCTTTCCGGCGTGCCGTTTGAAGGGCGTGTTGGACGAAGCGGCGGCGGCATTTTTCGCGGTGCTGGACAGCTACACGTTGGCCGATCTCGTGAAGCAGCCGTCCCGAATGCGCGCCGCGCTAAAACTCTAAAACGATGCGCTATTGAACCTATGAACTATCGAAAACTTTGGATCAGTTTGTCCGTCGTTATTGTCGCGTCGTTCGCCGTGCTGATCTATTTCGGCAACGACATTTATCACAAAATGCCGCCCCTTCCCGAAAAGGTGGTCACAGCCGACGGCAAGGTCCTTTTCACTGGTCAGGAAATCCGCGACGGCCAGAATGTCTGGCAGTCCGCCGGCGGGCAGCAAATGGGCTCCGTGTGGGGACACGGCGCGTATGTCGCGCCGGATTGGTCAGCGGACTGGCTGCATCGCGAATCGGTCTGGCTGCTGGATCATTGGGCAAACCAGCAGTTCGGTAAGGCTTACAGGGACATTCCAGCGACCGACCAAGCGGCCTTGCGGGCAAAGTTGCAGGCCGAGCTTCGCACCAACACTTACAAACCGGAAACTGGTGAGTTAATCGTATCGGTCGATCGCGCGGCGGCCATTCGCGCGGTGGCGGAGCATTACAGCAAACTTTTCAGCGACGCACCGGAGCTGTCCGAATTGCGCAAGGCTTACGCGATTCCCGGGAATGTGCTGCGCGATGCGGAGCGACGGCATCAGATGACCGGATTCTTCTTCTGGGCCGCTTGGGCCTGCGCTGCGGATCGTCCCGGTGAAACCATCAGTTACACCCAGAACTGGCCGCCCGAGCCGCTCGTCGCCAACGTGCCGACTGGCTCCAGCGTTCTGTGGTCCGTCGTCAGCTTTGTCCTGCTCCTGGCTGGCATTGGGGCGCTCGCCTGGTATCACGCCGTGCTCAAAACCAAAGAAGAGCAACCTCATGATCTCCCGGAGAAAGACCCGTTGCTCGGACTGCAGCCAACGCCTTCGATGCGCGCGACCCTGAAATACTTCTGGGTTGTGGCGGCGTTGATCCTGGCCCAAGTCATCATGGGTGTGGTGACCGCCCACTACGGTGTGGAAGGCAGCGGCTTCTACGGCATCCCGCTGGCCGAATGGCTGCCGTATTCTGTCACGCGCACCTGGCACACCCAGTTGGCCATTTTCTGGATCGCGACGGCGTGGCTGGCGACCGGGTTGTTCATCGCGCCCGCCGTGTCCGGACATGAGCCGAAGTTTCAGCGTGCTGGCGTCAATTTCCTCTTCGTTTGCCTGTTGGTCATCGTGGTCGGCTCGATGTTTGGCACGTGGTACGGGACGCGCCAGCGGATGGGCTACGAAATGAACTTCTGGTTCGGTCACCAAGGCTACGAATACGTGGACCTTGGACGATTCTGGCAACTCTTCCTGTTTGTGGGTTTGTGGGTCTGGCTGTTGCTCATGGGCCGCGCCATGTGGCCCGCATTCAAAAAACCGGGCGAACACCGGCACCTGCTGGCGTTGTTCCTGATCGCCTCGACCGCCATTGCGTTGTTCTACGGCGCCGGACTGATGTGGGGAAGACAAACCCACTACGCGATCGCCGAGTATTGGCGCTGGTGGGTGGTGCATTTGTGGGTGGAAGGATTCTTTGAAGTGTTTGCTACCGTCGTCATCGCCTTTCTCTTCACACGAATGGGACTATTGCGAACGGTCACCGCCACGGCGGCGGTTTTGTTTTCAACCACGATCTTTCTCTCGGGCGGAATCCTTGGAACCTTTCATCACTTGTATTTCAGCGGCACACCAGTCGCGGTGATGGCTTTAGGCGCGACATTCAGTGCTTTGGAAGTTGTGCCATTGGTGCTTATCGGTTTTGAAGCCTATGAAAACCTCACACTCTCCCGCGCGCGAAAATGGGTGTCGGCCTATCGCTGGCCGATCTACTGCTTCGTAGCAGTCGCGTTCTGGAACCTGGTCGGCGCCGGGTTGTTTGGCTTTCTCATCAACCCGCCGATTGCGCTGTATTATATGCAGGGCCTCAATACGACCGCCGTCCACGGGCACACGGCGTTGTTCGGTGTTTACGGCATGTTGGGCATCGGCCTGATGCTCTTCTGTCTCAAAGGACTCACCGTCCATCACACATGGCGGACGCGACCACTCTCGTTCGCGTTCTGGTCCATCAACATCGGCCTCGCGCTTATGGTGCTGCTCTCCGACCTGCCGCGCGGCCTGATGCAAACCGTAGCCAGCGTCAACGAGGGGATGTGGTGGGCGCGTTCGGCGGAGTTTATGCAGACGGACTTGATGAACACGCTGCGCTGGCTGCGAGTGATCGGTGATACGATCTTCGGCATTGGCGTTGTAGTGCTGGGCTGGTTCGTGTTGGGCATCAAGACCGGCTGGTCATTGACAGATAAACCCGATGCCGTGGCAGAACAGTTCCTGGATGCCAAACCCCCAAGAACAGCGTAAACAAATGAGCTTCATGTCTCCCGTATTGAAGCGGACGATTACCCCGCAGACGCCATTGACCCTCTCATAGGTTTGAAAGCGAGCGGCCAACTGTATGCGGTGACGACATGAAATGCCAAATACCAGTTGATCCTCTGAATCTTGCCTATGTCGAGCGTCTGTATGCCGACTATCTGCGCGATCCTGCGTCAGCCCCGCCGGAGTGGGGGAATTATTTTGCCGGACTGAGCAATGGCGAACCGGCGGAGAAACAATTCCAGACCGGACCGTCTTTTCGTTCCTACAGCGTCTTCAATCCGCCGACGAGCCGGCTGGGCAGCATGCCGCCACAAGAGGAACCCGGCGTAGCCGGAAGGCAAGAAAGCGTTGATGCGCTGGTCCGCAGCTATCGCACCCGCGGCCATATCATCGCCCAAGTGGACCCGCTGCGGCAGCCCAAGGCGACGCCCCCCGAACTCGATCCAGCATATCACGGTCTTACCGAGGCTGATTTCTACCGGCCATTTGCCTGCGCCACGATGGAGCCGGAACGCTTGTTGGCGTTGCGGGAAATTACCGAGCGGCTGCGCAACACCTACTGCCGCTCCATTGGCGTCCAGTTCATGCATATTGACGATTACGGCACGCGTCTTTGGTTGCAGGAACGGATGGAGCGCACCCAGAATCATCTGGCGCTCGGGCGCGACGAGCAACTCCGCATCCTCACGCGGCTGACCGACGCGGTGATGTTCGAGGAATTCATCCGCAAGAAATTCATCGGCGCGAAAAGCTTTTCCTTGGAAGGCTGCGAAAGTTTGATACCGCTGCTGGACCTGGCGATTGAACGCGCCAGTGAACAGGGCGTAACCGACATTGTGCTGGGCATGGCCCACCGCGGCCGGCTCAATGTGCTGGCCAACATCATCGGCAAGAGTCCGCGCGAGATCTTCCGCGAGTTCGAGGAAACCGGCACCAGATCCCGGAACAGCGGCGGCGACGTGAAGTATCACCTCGGTCACAGCAACGATTGGACTACGGCGACCGGAAAACAGGTGCATCTGTCCCTCTGCTTCAACCCGAGCCATCTGGAATTTGTCAATCCCGTCGCCACTGGCCGGATGCGCGCCCGTCAGGACTTGGCCGGCGACGTGGAGCGGAAGCACGGCCTGACGCTGTTAATTCACGGCGATGCGGCGTTCATTGGCGAAGGCGTTGCGCAGGAAACCCTCAACTTGAGCCGTGTGGCGGGTTACACCGTCGGCGGCACGCTGCATGTCATTGTCAACAACCAGATTGGTTTCACCACGCCTCCGAATGAGGGCCGTTCCTCCATGTACGCCACGAGCGTGGCGAAAATGCTGCCCGCGCCGATATTTCACGTCAATGGAGAGGACCCCGAAGCCGTTGCGCAATGCGTAATGCTCGCCTTGGAGTTTCGCGCGAAATTCAAGCTCGACGTGGTGATTGACATGTACGGTTACCGCCGGCTCGGTCACAACGAAAGCGATGAGCCGACCTTCACGCAGCCGGTGCTGTATCGGCGCATCGCCGGGCGCAAGCCGGTGCGGGAAGGTTATCTGGAACATCTGCTCAAGCTCGGCGAAGTCACGCGCGCCGAAGCTGACCAGATCGCCGAACGCCGCCAGGCGTTGCTGGAAAAAAACCTGGCCGAAGCTCGCAGCGAACCAGGCACGCAACTGAAGGGTAGGCGTCCCTCCAAATGGAACAATTATTCCGGCGGACCGGAACCGGCAGAGGAAACCGACACCGGCGTGGAAAAGCAAAAACTGGCGGCGCTGCTCGACGCGCAAGCCAGACTGCCTGCTGATTTCCACCCGCACCCGAAAATTCATCGGCTGCTCGAAGTCCGCCGAAGGATGGCTCAAGGTGAACACGCGCTGGACTGGGCTGCCGCCGAAGCGCTGGCCTTTGCCACCTTGGCGACGGCAGGCGTGCGGGTGCGGTTGAGTGGCCAGGACAGTGGGCGCGGCACATTCAGTCATCGGCACGCCGTTCTCCATGATTACGAGGACGGTCATCTCTACACGCCACTGCAACATCTCGTGCCGGACCAGGCGCCGGTGGAGATTTGGAACAGCCCGCTGTCGGAAACCGGTGTGCTCGGTTTTGATTACGGCTACAGTCTCGATTGCCCCAATGGTCTGATTATGTGGGAAGCCCAGTTTGGCGACTTTGTCAACGCGGCGCAGGTCATTGTGGATCAGTTCATCGTCAGCGCGGAGAAGAAATGGGACCACTTGAGCGGCCTGGTGCTGCTATTGCCGCATGGCCTCGAAGGCCAGGGGCCGGAACATTCCAGCGCGCGGCTGGAACGGTTTCTCCGGCAGGCTGCCGAAGACAACATCCAGGCCGTCTATCCGACGACCCCCGCGCAGTATTTTCATTTGCTCCGGCGGCAGGCGGTGCGGCGCTGGCGCAAACCGCTGGTGGTGATGACGCCGAAAAGCCTGTTGCGTCATCCGAAATCAGTTTCCACTCTGGACGAACTGGCCCACGGACGCTTTCAGCGGATTATTCCGGACGAATTGCCGGCAGCGGCGGGAATCCAACGAGTGCTGTTGTGCACTGGCAAAATCTATTTTGAATTGGTGGAACAGCGCGAAAAAACCAAACGTGACGACGTCGCCATCCTGCGTGTTGAACAACTGTATCCCTTGCGGGAGGAGTTATTGCAAGCGGCGCTGGCAAACTATCGCGATAGCACGCCGGTTTTCTGGGTCCAGGAAGAACCGCTGAACATGGGAGCGTGGTATGACTTCCGCGTGCGGTTCGGTGACCGGATTTCCGGACGCTGGCCGTTCGACGGCATTTGCCGACCTGCTTCCGCGAGTCCCGCCACCGGTTTGGCGAAAACCCATAAACGGGAACAAGCGGCGCTGATCGCCAAAGCCTTTGGAGAATAACCATGACCATCGAGTTGAAAGTCCCGTCGGTGGGCGAATCCATCACTGAAGTCGAAATCGGCGAGTGGCTGAAAGCCGAAGGTGCGGCCGTGGCGAAAGACGAACCTGTGGTGGTCATCGAATCCGAGAAAGCCACCGTGGAGTTGCCCGCGCCCGCAGCCGGCAAGCTTGGCCGGATTCTGAAAAAAACCGGCGAATCCGCCAAGGTGGGCGAGACCATCGGCCTTCTCGAAGCGGGGAGCACAGAGACCAAGAGCGCTTCCGAACCGCCACCAGGTCTGGGAGCGCGCCAGTCGTCTGGCGCTTTGGAACGAACTTCCGAAAGCCGTCAAAGTGGCGAAGGACCACCACCGTCCAAGACGCCGGCGCGGACTCGCGCCACCCCCTTGGCCGAAAAGGTTTTGGCTGAGCATGGCCTGCGCGCCGACGAAGTGTCCGCGACCGGGCCCGGCGGCCGAGTGTCGAAGCAAGACGTCGTGCGCCACGTGGAGCAGCGGCCAGAAAAAGAAACGACGCCGCCCGCTCCGACCGCGCCCGCGCCGCCAGCGAAATCAGCACCGTCCGCTCGCGAAGAGCAAGTGGTCCGCATGAGTTTGCTGCGGCGCACCCTCGCCAGGCGGTTGGTGGAAGCGCAACACATGGCGGCCTTGCTCACGACGTTCAACGAAGTGGACATGTCTGCCATTCTTGCGCTGCGCCAGCAATATCAGGAGGTATTCCAAAAGAAATACGGCGTGAAGCTGGGTTTCATGTCGTTCTTCGTCAAGGCAGTGATTGATGCGCTGAAACAGATTCCGCAGTTGAACGCCGAAATCCGCGGCACGGACATCGTCTATCGCAACTACCACGACATCGGCGTGGCCGTCAGCACCGACCGCGGTTTGGTCGTGCCGGTGTTGCGCGAGGCGGACCGTTTGAGCTTTGCGGAGATCGAGCGGACAGTTGCCGATTTCGCCCAGCGCGCCCGGGAAAACAAACTCAAACCGGAGGAACTGCAAGGCGGCACGTTCACTATCACTAACGGCGGAGTTTTCGGGTCGTTGCTTTCGACGCCGCTGGTGAATCCGCCTCAGAGCGGCATCCTCGGGATGCACGCCATTCAAGAGCGCCCCATTGCACTGGCCGGCCAGGTGGTGATTCGGCCCATGATGTATGTGGCGTTGACCTACGATCATCGCATTGTGGACGGCAAGGAGTCGGTGTTGTTTCTGCGGCGCATCAAGGATGCCGTGGAGAACCCGGCGCGGATGCTCTTGGAGATCTGACACAGCCGTCCCATTGCCGCAAAGTTTTTCGCCCGCGTCCCGCATCGCGAGACTGGGAAAGCGGCGGCGTGAACGTGCCAGAACTGGCGTTAAACTTTTCAAATTCAACTCGCGTAAAAATTCCCGGTGAACTCGGTGAACGCATTGAATCAAATGCCGCTCGCTTGCTCAATGAACACTCGGTTCAACCGGCCCGCGAAAAGATAAGTGCTCGTAAATCTTTCGCGCTGTCTGCGGCGGCAATAAACCTGTGGTGTCTATCTGCAATTCCGTCTCGTGTTTTATTTTTAGAACGTCGGCGTTCAGTTTTTTGCAGATTGCGACATCTTTGGATTCTCCGTTCTGACGCAACGCCAATCTCCTTTCCAATTCATCGTCTGTTGCGAACAGCCCGAACGCACTGATTGTGATATTGCGGTCGAATTGGCGGATTCTATCCATGAATCCGAAAACCTTATCCCCGCTAAATGTGTCAACCACGATGACGGGGCTGAAGCCGCGCTTTAGAAAGTCACAAGCCAGCCCTGCGGACGCTTGAAGCATGTTGATATGCTCCTCTTGGTTCTTCCAATCCACTGAAACAACCATTTGGCGAATGGTGTCAACTTCCATCCTCACGCCTTTGGGAAAGAACTGTGACAAACTTTTTGCCGTCTGTGATTTGCCAGAGCCGGGCGCGCCTCGAAGGATTATTATGTCGGTGGGCTTTGCCTGCATCAGTTGAACAAAAGGCTCTGCGGTTTATTGCACGACATGTTTTTGCAGGGCAAATTGCAGCTCTTCATTATCTTTGAAATCTCAGTCGAACGCTTGGTGCAGAGAATTTCAATGATGTCTTGCTTGGCGATATTTCCCAGCGGCTCTTTTGCCAATGGAATTCTGCGGTGGTCAAAACACTTTACAACGTCGCCGTTCGGATAGATGCAGATGTTTTTTCTCGCCGCGCACGGAGTGCCATCGTCAACCATCACTTTCTCCGAAACTTCATTGTGCCAGTTGTAAGCGCCAAAGTCCTGATACAGTTGCGTGTTGTGCTGAATGCCTTGCTGTTTGCACCATTCGATGACTTTCGGAATTTCTTTGGCTGATTCCTTTGCAAGCACGGATTGAATCCTTAACTGGTCTCCCAAAATCTCCTTCGCGAGCATGATTTTGGGGAAGACAACATCAAAGCTTTGTCTCCCTCTGAACTCGTTCCATTTTTCCCGTTCAACCGAGTCCACTGAAATCACAAGGATATGCCCCAGCTCTTTATACCGCTTCAAGAACGGCTCATCGAGGAGTCGTGCGTTCGTAACCATCACCATTGGCACATTCAGCTTTTTCGCTTCTTCGGCGATCAGCATCACATCCTTTTTGAAAAGCATGGGTTCACCGCCTGTCAGAGTAACCTGATACAAGTTGTGATGAAGCCTCTTCAGACAGTTAATGAAATGGGAAATCATCAAGTGTTGGGCTTTGGGTTCTGGTCGTTCCCAAATTCCGCACTTGGGGCAGCGGTCATTGCAAGCGTTGGTAATCATGTAAATCAACTCGTTGCCTTTGACGCCATAGAATCGCCTAATTGGAGTTTGATACCAGCGGTAGATGCCCCACTCCAGCGACTTCAAAACGAGCATCGGAATCACCAAAAGTGGATTCCGCACCCGCTTTGCGAACGGGCGCATTTCGCCCAGGTAATCATGGATTACGTGAGTCACGCTGGGCTCGTTGGCGTTGCGTTTGTAGATGAGACTCATGGTTTCATGTTTCCTTCGTAGATTGATTCCGACGAATCCCACATCAAAACTGTGTGCCCCTCGTAAACGGTTGCGCTGGAACTTTTGTATTTTTTGAACAGCTTGAGGAACTTGTTGAAATCAACGATGGAATTTTTGTATCCGTAGTCGTGCCACAGTTTCGCGCGTTGGCAAAACCCGATTTTGTATTTGCTCCGCAAGCGCAAGCACACATCCACGTCTTCTCCGGCAGCCGTTGGAAACCTTTCGTCAAACTGGAACTGCTCCGCAACGAAACTCTTCATCCCGAAATTCAGAGAAGGCATATACCACAATTCCTTCCGGTCCGGGAGCAGCCACTTGAGCTGGACCCCATCTTCAAACCACTGACCGCAGAAAATAAGGTGTGATTTCCTGGGTCCGCATTTTTTGTTTGTTTCTGTTGTCTGCTCTGCGCACAGAATCATTTTGGAAAAGAGAAGGCGACGCCAGGCGCCGGCCTCCTCTCTCCCGTTTTGTTTAGGCACCGTCATCTTACCGCCGCAGGCGGTCGCTTTTCAACTCCCACTTCGCGGGCCTGGCACCGTGCGATTCGGGGAAGCGATACACTTCCCGGGGCGTCGCGTAGCCCAGGGCCTGATGCGGTCGCTCGTCGTTGTAATGGGCGAACCAGTGGAACATGCCGTTCTCCAACTCCAGCCCGTCCTCGTAGTCGCGCAGGTAGATGTCCTCATACTTGAGGCTGCGCCACAGCCGTTCCACGAACACGTTGTCCAGACAGCGGCCCCGGCCATCCATGCTCACCCACGTGCCCGCTTGCTCCACCGCCTCGATGTAGGCCAGCGAGGTGAACTGCGAACCCTGATCCGTGTTGCCGAGCAACGGCGCTCGCGTGCCATTCTTGAGCGCCGCCTGCCACGCCCCCACACAAAAGGCCGCCTCCAACGTGTTGCTCAAACGCCACGCCAGCACATACCGACTCCACCAATCCATCACCGCCACCAGATACATGAATCCGTGGCGCATCGGGATGTAAGTGATGTCGGCGCACCACGCTTGATCCGGTCCCGTGATCTCTTTCCCACGCAGTAAATACGGGTAGATCTCGTGTCCCGGCTCCGGCCGGCTGGTGTCCTTCTGCGGATAGATCGCCCGGATGCCCAGCACCGACATCAGGCGCTGGACTCGCTTGCGATTGATCTCCCAACCCTCCCGGCGCAATAGCGCGGCCAGCCGCAAACTCCCGAAGACCGGACGCTCCAAATGCAGCTCGTCCAGCCGGCGCAAGATCGCCAGGTTCTCGGCGCTCTCGGGCCGCGGCTCGTAGTAATACGCTCCGCGCGAAATGCCCAGCAACTCGCATTGCGTCCGCAATGAGAGTCCCGCGGGAAGGTTTTCCACCAGTTCCACGCGCTCCTTCACAAGCCCAGTTGTCTGGACTTTTTTTTGAGCCAGTCCAGTTCCATGGTCAACTGCCCCACCTTGCGTTCCAGCCGCTCGATCTCTTTCTCGCTCTCCTGGATTTGCACGCTCGGCCCGTTCTCGAACACTTCGGGCAGGCACCGGCTGACCTCGCTCTTCCACTGGCTGACCTGATTGGGATGCACCTGATACTCCCGCGCAATCTGCGCCACCGTCTTGATTCCTTTCAATGCCTCAAGCCCCACTTTGGCCTTGAAGCCCGCTTCCAACCGTCTTCGCTTCGCTCTCATTTTGCTGTCTGTCCTTTCTTGCTTTTTGACTCGCTCGTTCATCGAGCAAGCCAGGAGCAGACACCAAAAAATCCACCTACACCAGTGGTCTAAAAAACGGGGTACATCTCAACTTGCCTGCAAGCGTTCCGTTGAGGTCGTGATAACGGTCAAGAAAAGTTTTGCCCCACGAGTATGTCATGCCGCCGACTGCTCCAAACTCCGTTGTCGCAAGAAATGAAGTCATTTCCTTGGCCCAGTCCGGGTCTAATATGCAGTCGTGGTCAGTGAACAAAAGATACTCTGCACCTGAACTGATGGCGTTGTTGATGCCGATGTTTCTGGCTCTCGCCGGCCCGCCATTTTCGTTGAGAAAAATTTCTTCAACGAAGTCATGGTGAACTTTGTGTTTCACCGGACTTGCATCGTCCACCAAATAAACCTTATCGAAAGGCTGCGATTGCCTCTGAATGCTGCCGCACAATCTGTTCAGGCACTCAATGTCCCACCTTGATTTTATGAAGCATGGGATGATTAAGGCTGTCATGGCTGCAATCTTTCACGGTTGCGAATAGTGTTTCCCGCGCTACCTCACAGCTTCAAATCTTTGTCCGTCACTGCGCCTTCGGATGCGCTGGTCACATGCGCGGCGTATTTCGCCAGCACGCCACGAGTGTAGCGAGGTTTGATTGATTTCCAAGTTTTGCGGCGGGCGGCGAGTTCTTTGGTGGAGACGCCCAAGGTGATGGTTCGCTTTTCCGCGTCAATCGTGATGGGGTCGCCATTTTTCACCAGCGCAATCGTTCCGCCTACATAAGCTTCCGGCGTGATGTGACCAACCACGAATCCATGACTTCCGCCAGAGAAGCGGCCATCGGTGATCAAGGCCACGTCTTTTCCAAGTCCGCGTCCCATGATGGCGGAGGTTGGAGATAACATTTCTCTCATTCCCGGCCCACCACGCGGCCCTTCGTAGCGAATCACAACCACGTCGCCTTTTTTGATTGTGCCATCGAGGATTTTTTCCAGCGCGGATTCTTCGGAGTTGAACACGCGCGCCTTGCCCTCGAATCGGAGTCCTTCTTTTCCCGAAATTTTCCCCACTGCTCCCTGACTCGCGAGGTTGCCGTAGAAGATGACGAGGTGGCTGTCCTTTTTGATCGGGTTGTCGAGCGGGCGGATGATTTGCTGGCCGTTGGGATACGGCTGCACGTCGCGCAACGTCTCGGCCATGGTCTGGCCAGTGACGGTGAGGCAATCGCCGTGGAGCAATCCGGCGTCGAGCAGCGTCTTCATGAGCGGGCGGATGCCGCCGATGGCGACGAGCGCGCTCATGCTGTATTTGCCGCTGGGCTTGAGGTCGGCGAGCACGGGCACGCGTTTGCCGATGCGCGTGAAGTCGTCAATGGTGAGCTTCACGTTTGCAGCGCTCGCGATGGCGAGCAAATGCAACACGGCATTGGTCGAACCGCCGAGCGCGACGACGACGGTGATGGCGTTCTCAAAAGCTTTCTTCGTGAGGATGTCGCGCGGGCGAATGCCTTTACGCAACATCTCGACGACGGCTGCACCGGCGCGGCGGCAATCGTCCATCTTGGCGGGTGAAACGGCGTTTTGCGCGGAGCTGTTGGGCAAACTCATGCCGAGCGCTTCGACGGCGCTGGCCATGGTGTTGGCGGTGTACATGCCGCCGCATGAACCTGGTCCGGGAATGGCGCAAGTTTCAACATCGTGCAGACCGGTGTCATCGAGTTTGCCGGCGGCGTGTTGGCCCACGGCTTCGAACACGGAAACGATGTCGAGTTCTTTGCCGTTGTTTGCAGACGCGGGATTCGTGAGGCAGCCGGGGAGAATTGTTCCGCCGTAAACGAACACGGCCGCGCGATTCATGCGCGCCATGGCGATCAGTGCGCCGGGCATGTTTTTGTCGCAACCGCCGATGGCCACGTAGCCGTCCATCCCCGCGCAGCCCACGACGGTTTCGATGGAGTCGGCGATGACTTCGCGCGAGACGAGCGAATACTTCATGCCTTCGCTGCCCATCGAGATGCCGTCGGAGATGGTGATGGTGTTGAAGACGATTGCCTTGCCGCCGTTCTCGTTCGTGCCTTTCTCGGCTTCGAGCGCGAGTTTATCAATGTGCATGTTGCACGGGGTGACGTTGCTCCACGTTGATGCGATGCCGATTATAGGCTTCGAGAAATCTTCGTCCTTAAAGCCGACGGGATAAAGCATGGCGCGCGCGGCGGCGCGTTCCGGTCCGTCCACGAGGATGCTGGAGAATGGGCGGCGGGTGATTTGCTTGCCATCGGAAATATTCTTTTTCATCCCGCCAACCTGCCGGAAGAACTCCCGCCGGGCAACGCGAAGAATTGTCAACTTCCAAGCACGTGAACCACACCATACGATAGCAAATGGTCGCGAAAGAACACTGTCTCACCAAGCTACTTCACCCAATCCGCATATTGCACCAGCATCATGGCTTGGGCTTTGGGCGAGGAAATCGCGCGCAAAGGAGATTCACAGGCGCTCTGGTTGCCCTTGTCAGCCAGAGCCTCCCATTCGCCAGGATTCTTGAAAGAGTCTCATCTCGCAGCGATTTCGGCGGCCAGCACAGGCTGGTTCGCGGATTACAGATGATTCGAGGTCAGAAGCTCCCGCGAACCCTCCAAGCCCGTGATAATACGAGCGCCTCGTTTGTAGGTGAAATATGAGTAGGTCCATTGCAGCAGCACGGCCGCCCGGTTACGAAAACCGATGAGGAAAACCAAGTGTATGAGCAGCCACGCGGCCCAGGCCGGCCATCCGGAGAATTCCAAACGCCCGATTTGCGCGACGGCAGCCGACCGGCCAATCGTCGCCATCAAGCCCTTGTTCCAATACCGAAATACCGGGCGCGCCGGCGGACTCGCCGGCCCGGTCCGACATTCGCTCGTGATGATGCGAGCGACGTGCCGGCCCATTTGCATCGCCGCCGGCGACACTCCAGGCACAGACTGGCCATTCTCGTCCCGAACCAGCGCCATATCGCCAATGACAAAAACTTCCGGATGACCGGGCACGCTGAGGTCGGGTTCGACGATCACACGCCCCACACGGTCCAATTCAGCGTTTAGCGTTTGGGCCAACGGATGAGCCGCGACCCCTGCCGCCCAAATCATATTGGCGCTTTCAATCCGCTCCCCGTTGGTCAGCAGCAGGAAGCCATCATCGATTGCCCCGACGCGGGTGCGGGTGCGAACCTCCACGCCTAGTGAGTTCAAATGCGCCACTGCTTTCGCTGCCAGACGCGGTGAGAATTGAGGCAATATCTGCGGACCCGCCTCCAACAAAATCACACGCGCCTGCCGAGGGTCAATGCGACGAAAATCGCGCTTTAACACCCGGCGGGCCAGTTCGGCAAACGCACCGGCGAGTTCAACTCCGGTCGCTCCGCCGCCCACCACAATGATGGTCATCAAGCGTGCCTGTTGGGCGGCGTCGGCAGTGGTTTCCGCCCGTTCGAACGCGAGCAGGATTTGCCGGCGAATCCGCAGGGCATCGTCCAGCGTTTTAAGTCCCGGCGCATGCTGCTCCCACTCCGGATGGCCGAAGTAACTGGTCACGCCGCCGAGGGCCAGCACCAGATTATCGTAGGTCAACACAGTGTGATCGAGCCGCACTTGCCGACGCGCGAGGTCCACGCCCGCGACGTTCTCCAGCAGCACACTGACATTCTTTCTTCGACTGACTATCGAGCGAATCGGTTGCGCAATCTCTGGCGCCGACAAACCGGCGGTGGCCACTTGATACAACAACGGTTGAAACAAGTGGTGGTTCTGCCGATCCAGCAATGTGACGTGGGCGCGCGGGCAGTTGAAAGCCTGGCAAAAGGTCAGGCCTCCGAAGCCCGCGCCCAGCACCAGCACGCGCTTCACGTTTTCGGCCTGAACTGGCATGTTTCGAGCGTCCGTCGTCTGGGAAGACTGGTTGGCCGCCGCCGATTCAGTTCTCCGGCGGGCCATCCTGTGCCGATCGGTAAATGTCCGGTCGCGGCGCGCCGGTGACTTTGATCTGACCCATCGCGCCTTTTTCAGAGTGGGCCATGTCGTGATCCAGAAAGGTGTAAATGCCGGGCACGATGGGCGTGAAGTCAATGATCGCGGACGAACCGGGCGGCACGGTTACCGTTTGCAAGCCGTGAGCCGCCGGGTTGGCCAGGCTGCCCGCATGATAAACATCGTCCATGACCGTTCCAATGATATGGAAGGACGAGATCAGGTTCGGCCCGGCGTTGCCAAAGTAAATGCGAATGCGCCCGGCGGCTCGGGCTGACAACGCATCCTTGAAGATCATGGAGCCGGACTCGCCGTTAAACACCACGTAAGTCGGTTGCTCCGCCATGGCGCGCTCGTGCGAAAAGCCAAGCAGCCGCCCACCGTTGGGATTGTTCGTGGTGTAAAATTCACATTGCACGACATAAAACTCCTGGTCGGCGCGCGGCAATCCGTTCGTCGGATCCACCATGATGAGCCCAAACATGCCGTTGGCGACATGATCAATCATGGGTGGCACGGCGCAGTGATAGGCGAACAAACCCGCGTGTCGGAGATGAAACCAGGCCACGTTCGTCGTGCCCGGCGTCACCGTCAACACGTCCGCGCCACCGCCCGGACCGATCACGGCGTGGAAATCCACGTTATGCGGCATGCCGCTCGGATCGGTGTTCGAAATCCGCACCTGAAGCCAGTCACCAACCCGCGCGCGGATGAAAGGCCCCGGCACGTGATCATTGAAGGTCCAGAACGTGTAATCCTCGAAAGACGTCAGCGGGATCACCTTGTGCGTGGAGGTCAAATTGACTTCCACGATGGCTGGTTCCTGTCGCGTGATGGGCGGCGGGACCTCGGGCGCATACGTCAATGTGGCTTGTACATGAGGCAGCGCGGCAACTGGGCAGTGTGCCAGGGCAATGCTCCCGGCCAGCGCAAGGGGGAATGGTTTCATTTTCATAGCTTCGACTTGTTCACGAAAAGTTCAAGAGCTGTCTGTTACTGGTGCGAGTCGCCAGCGGTGTTAGCCGACGGCGCCATGCCCGCCGGCTGCGCAGACTCGGCGGTCGCCGCGGATGCCGGCGCGCTCGTCTCGTCTGGCCTGCCCGTGGCCGGCGCCCCATCGTTTCCAATCGCTTCCACCGGACATCCATTTCTGGCCTCCTCGGCGAGCGCCCGCTCTTCCTCGGTTTCCGGCTGGTGAAACACGATGCTGTTGCCATTGTCTTCGTCGCGCCGAAAGACGCTGGGCGCGGTTTCGCGGCACAAATCGCAATCAATGCAATTGGAATCCACATACCAAGGTCCCGATGCATTCTGTGGCAATCGGCTATTCTTGTCGGCCATGATGTTTTGCCTTTCTCTCTATGCGCTTCATTGGGGATTGGAGGATCGGTTCGATTCCCTCGACTGTTCTTCCGGGAAAGTCCACAAATCGTCTTTGCCGAACTCCGGACAGCAGGAGCCGCTGCCGGTGTAACAATCCTGACAGAGCGCGCGGTCGCCGACGCGAACGGCGCCGAATTGTCCGCAGACATCACACCGGATGTCCGCATTCGGCGGCTGCGTCGCATTTGCCTGATCGTTTTGGCTCAAGCGCTGTCCTTCCTCAATTCTCAAAGATGAATCGCGGTCCCGAAGGCCTGGCCGGTCGCTTCGTGCACGGCTTCGCTGAGAGTCGGATGGGCATGAATGCTGGCCTCGATGTCCTCATGAGTTGCTTCGAGTGTGAGCGCCAAACCCAGTTCGGCGATCATCTCCGTCGCTTCCGCGCCGATGATGTGCGCGCCGAGCAGTTCGCCGTAAGGCTCGCCGAAAAGCAGTTTGACGAAGCCGTCCACTTCGCCCGCGGCGCGGGCCTTGCCGCTGGCGCTGAAGGGGAATTTACCGATCCGGAGTTTCAGTCCCTGTTCCCGCGCCGCGCGCTCGGTCAAGCCGACGCTCGCCACTTGCGGCTGGCAATAGGTGCAACTTGGAAAGGCATTGATTCTTTTTGGGACGTGATCGGTGAACATTCCCTCGACTGCTTGAATCGCTTCGTAGCTCGCGGTGTGCGCCAGCAACGGCGGCCCGATGATGTCGCCGGCGGCGAAGACGCCCGCCACACTCGTCTGGTAACGATCCGTCGTCTGGATGAAATTGCGCGGGGTGAGTTGAAGTGATAGGCCAGCAGGCAGCAACGGTTGCACGCCAATCGCCACGAGACAAACTTCGGCTTCCAGTGATTCTGATTTTTTGCCTTCGACCGAGATTCTAACACCGCTGGCATCGGCTTCGGCTTTGACCACTTTGGTTCCGGCTAGAACGTTGATGCCCTGTTTGGCGAAGGCCTTTTCCAGTGTTTGCGAAACTTCGGTGTCTTCGAGCGGCAGAATGTTCGGCATCATCTCTAGCAGCGTGACCTTCGTCCCGAAGGCGTTGAAGAAGTAGGCGAACTCAACACCAATCGCACCGGCCCCGATGATGATGATGTCTTTGGGTTGCTTTTCCAAAACCATCGCTTCGCGGCTGCCAATCACGGTTCGCCCGTTGAACGGAAAACCGGACAACGGCCGCGACACGACGCCGGTGGCTATCAGGATTTTCGCGGCTTCGAGTTCCCGAGTTTTCCCATCGGCGCTGTTTACCGTCACCGCACCCGCTTCGGTGAGCGACGCTTCACCGCGAACATACTCCACCTTGTTCTTCTTGAACAAATACTCGATGCCGGCGGCGTTTTTGTCGGCGATGTCCCGTGAACGTTTGATGATTTTGCTCCAGTCGAACCGCAGGTTCTCAAAGCTGAAACCGAACTCGCCGCCACGATGCTTCATCAGGTGAAACAGTTCGGCGTTGCGCAACAGCGATTTGGTGGGGATGCAGCCCCAGTTAAGGCAGGTGCCGCCGGCCCGCTCTTTTTCGACACAGGCGACGCGTTTGCCCAGTTGCGCGGCGCGAATGGCGCCAACATAGCCGGCGGGACCGCCGCCAATGACAATCAGATCATAGTTCATAAAAATTCAATTAGAGCAACAACGCGGCTGGATTCTCCAGTAGCCCGCGCAGTTCCGCGAGATATTGCGCGCCGATGGCGCCATCCACCACACGATGATCTGCGCTCAAACCGATGGCGAGGCGATGGCCCGGAACGATCTGGTCCTGTGCGTTGAGCACCGGCTTTTTCACGATGGCGCCAATCGAGAGGATGACGGCCTGCGGCGGATTGATGACCGCCGAAAAGCCATCAATGCCGTAGCTGCCCAGATTCGACACGGTGAGCGTGCCACCCTGATATTCCTCCGGCTTGAGTTTCTTGCTGCGGGCGCGCGTGGCCAGGTCTTTCACCGCTTCGCTGATTTCGCGCAGTGATTTCTTCTGCGCTTGCCGGATGACCGGCGTCACCAAACCATCCTCGACGGCCACCGCCACTGAAAGGTGAATGTCGCTGTATTCGATAACGGCGTCGCCCGCGAAGGACGCATTGACGCGCGGCACTTTCGTGACGGCAGCGACCACGGCTTTCAAAATGAAATCATTGAACGTCAGTTTGCCCTGGCCGGACTTTTCCAAGTGCTCGTTCAAATGGGCCCGCAGCCGGACAAGTTCACCCGCGTCCACTTCAATGTTAAGGTAGAAATGCGGAATTTGCGTTTTGCTGGCGAGCAACCGCTCGGCAATGATTTTGCGCATTCCAGTAAGCGGTATGCGCCGGTCGCCTAGGCCAGGCGGCAAGACGGGAATTGTTGCCGCCGCTGTTGGGATCGCCGCCGGCGTAACGGGAGCCGACTCTACGTCGCGGGCAACGATGCGTCCACCTGGGCCGGAACCTTGAATCAAAGCCAGGTCCACGCTTTTTGCGCCGGCAATTTTCTTCGCCAACGGCGAGGCTTTCACGCGGCCACGTGAAACGGGTGCGGTTGCTTTCTCCGCTTTGGCTGGAGCCGGAGATCTCCGGCTCGGACTCACGGCCAGCGGATTGACCTGTTGAGTTTTGGCAGCCCGATGGTCCTTTTGTGGCGCGTCTTCCCCAGCCGCCAGCAGCAACGCCAGTTTTTCGCCGATCGGTGCCTTGCCGCCTTCACTGACATAGATTTCCTGGAGCGTTCCGCCGTCGAAGGCTTCGAGTTCCATCACTGCCTTGTCCGTTTCGATTTCAGCAATGACGTCGCCAATGCCGACCGGCTCGCCAACGGCCTTGCGCCACTTGACCACGGTGCCTTCGGTCATCGTGTCGCTCAGTTTGGGCATTTCAATGTAGGGCATAACGGCATCAGGCAATGCTTAAAACTTTTCCCACGATGCGCTCCGGCGTGGGCAGTTGAATTTTTTCGAGCGGCGGACTGTAAATCGCCGGCGCGTCCAGCGTGCAAACGCGCAGGACCGGCGCATCCAGATCGTCGAACGCTTTTTCCTGGATCGTCGTGGCGATTTGGGCGCTCACGGCGCAAAAGGGTTTGTTCTCGTCCACCAGCACGGCGCGGTGGGTTTTTCGCACGGAGCGAAGGAGAGTTTCTTCATCGAGCGGGCGGATGGAGCGCAAATCCACGACCTCGGCGCGGATGTTGTGTTCGTGCGCCAGAATGTCCGCGGCCTGCAAGCTCGTGATGACCGCGCGTCCGTGGGCTACGAGCGAAATGTCGGAACCCTCGCGTTTCACGTCGGCGACGCCTAGCGGAATCAAGTATTCCTCCTCCGGCACTTCCCACGTCTCGCCGTAGAGCAGGGTGTTTTCCATTACAAATACCGGGTCGTTGTCGCGGATGGCGGTTTTCATCAATCCCTTCGCGTCGTAGGCCGTGGCGGGGCAAACGACCTTCACGCCAGGGTTGTTCGCCAGGATGCTTTCTGGCGTGTGCGAGTGCGTGGCGCCGACGTTGGTGCCGCCGTTAGCCGGGCCGCGAATGACCAGTGGCAGATTGATCTGGCCGCCGGACATGTAGCGGATGCAGCCGGCATTGTTGACGATCTGGTCGTAAGCCACGTAGGCAAAGCTCCAAAACATCAGTTCAACGACCGGCCGCAGCCCCAGCATCGAAGCGCCGACACTCAGGCCGATGAACGCCGCTTCGGTGATTGGTGTGTCCAGCACGCGCTTATCGCCAAACCGCTGCCACAAGCCTTCGGTCACCTTGTAAGCGCCGTTGTATTGCGCGACCTCCTCGCCGATGATGAAAACGTTTTCATCGCGCGCCAGTTCCTCCGCCAGCGCGTCGTTCAAGGCTTTGCGATAAGTGATGACAGGCATGGAAATTCGCGGTTAATCGTTAAAGAAGAATTTTCCGGTTCGGCCGGCTGCGGTCTGCCGGTCCACTTCGCAGTAAACATCCGCGAAAATGTCGGCCTTTTCCGGCAACGGACTCTCTTGGGCAAAGCGCACCGACTCGGCGGCCTCGGCCGTTGCCGCCGCGTCCAACTCCTCGGCCTGCTCCGCGGTCAAAACGCCTTCGTCCAACAATCGCCTTTGCCAAAGCTGAATCGGGTCGTGCAGCTTGCGGTATTTTTCAATTTCCTCCGGACTGCGGTATTTCTTGGCATTGGCGTCGGAGACCGAGTGACCATAGTAACGGTAGGTGGCGATTTCGAGAACCGTCGGCCGTGATTCCTCGCGGGCGCGCAGAATCGCCGGCAAAGTTTTGGCGCGCACTTCGTAAATGTCCTCGCCGTTAAACCGATCCCACTCGATGTCGTAAGCCTCGGCCCTTGCTGCCAGGCAATCCCGATAGGCGGAGGAACGTTCCTGGCTCGTGCCCATCGAATATTGGTTGTTTTCGATGACGTAAATCACCGGCAGACTCCAGAGTGAGGCTAGATTGAGCGACGCTTGGTAAACGCCTTGATTGACCGCGCCGTCGCCGAGGTAGCAAAGGCAGCAGCCCTTGATGCCTTTGTATTTCAACGCGAAGGCCAGGCCGAGGCCGAGCGGGGTCTGCCCTGCCACAATGCCGTGCCCGCCCCAGAAATTCTTGTCCGGGGCGAAAAAGTGCATCGAACCACCTTTCCCTTTGGAACAACCCGTGGCCTTGCCGAACAATTCCGCCATGCATTCGTTCATGCTCATGCCTGCCGCCAGGGCATGTCCGTGATTACGATAGCCGGTGATGATATGGTCGTCGTCACCGCAGAGCGACATCGTGCCGACGGCGACGGATTCCTGACCGATGCAAAGATGCAAGAAGCCGCCAATCTGGCCGCTGGTCTGATATTGCTTGAGCGCCGCCTGCTCGAATCGCCGAATACGCAGCATCTGGCGCAGAAACTGAGTCTTTTCCTGCGCCTCCAAGGCGTGATTTATTTCCGCAGCAGCGGAAGGAATCGTCTCTAAGGTCGTTTCCATAAGAGTGCATCAAACAACGTATTCAATGGTAGGTGAGCTAAAGCTGTATTTCAAATACATTTTTAACCTTGTGTCCTTGCCGACGCTACTGCATCTTGGTTGCGATGCGACTGAGCGCTTATTCCGATTACGCGTTCCGCGTGCTGATGCAGGCGGCCCTGCGCGTGCCCGAGCGAGTCACGGTGGATGAAGTTGCCGAGACGTTCGGCATTTCCCGCCACCATCTGGTCAAGGTGGTCCATGATCTCGGTCGCAGCGGCTATCTTGAAACGCGCCGCGGGATTGGCGGCGGATTCACGCTCGCTCGTCCGCCCGAGGAGGTTCGCCTGGGCGACATCGTCCGCCTCGGGGAGGAATCCGAGACGGTGATTGATTGCAGGGACCGGAGCAATCGCATCTGCCGGCTGCTCCCATGCTGCCGCTTGAAAGGCGTGTTGGCTGAGGCGGCAGCGGCATTCTTCGCGGTGCTGGACGGATACACTCTTGCCGACTTGGTGAAACAACCCTCAAAGATGCGCGCAGTGCTTAAACTCTGAATGATAAACCGTCTCGCACCCATCGCTATGAAACCCGACCGACTCTACCTCCTGAAACCGCATTTCATGGATGCGGGCCAGGGACCGTATTTCTGTCCCGGCTGCGCGCAAATGGTCGGGCTGCTGGAATTTTATCCGGCGCTCAAACGGCACGTGGAGGTGCGCTGGCTCGATTTCCCGCGCCCGCGTCCCGAACTGATTGAACTGCTCGGCGAGGAAAACCAAAGCTGTCCCGTGCTCGTGTTGAACAGTGCGCCGACCGGTGTGCCTTCAGCCGCTCTGCTTCAGCAGGCAAAGCGTCGTTGGTTCGTTGAAGGAACGGACGGAATCGCCCGTTATCTTGCGCACGCCCATGGCATCGGCATTCCGCATTGATGTTTTTAACCAAAAACTGTCTCATTATGAACTCCACCGTCTGCACTCACCTCTCCGAAACTCAGGGGCCCTCCGCGGACCAGACTCACAAGATGCCTGGGCACTGGCTGCTCGCCAGTTTGGGCAAACGCGTCCTGCGCCCCGGCGGAGTCGAACTCACCCGCGTCATGCTCGACAGGCTGAACATTCAATCGAACGATTCGGTGGTTGAATTTGCGCCGGGCTTGGGCGTGACCGCGCGCCTGACGCTGGCCCGGCGCCCCGACTCCTACACGGCCATCGAACGGGAGGAAACTGCCGCTGCCGAAGTCCGAAAATACCTGAAGGGTCACCGGCAGAATTGTCGCGTTGCCGGCGCGGAGCAGACCGGGTTGCCCGACGCCTCCGCCACCGTGGTGTACGGCGAAGCGATGCTGACCATGCAAGGGTCCGAACAAAAGTGCCGCATCGTGGGCGAAGCCTTTCGCCTGCTCAAACCCGGCGGACGCTACGGCATTCATGAATTGGCCCTCACGCCCGATGATCTGCCGGAGGCGGTTCAAGCGGACGTCAGCCGGGAAATGTCCCGCAACATCCACGTCGGCGCGCAGCCCTTGACGGCGCGTGAATGGCGGGAGGTGCTCGAAAATGCGGGCTTCAAAATTCAATCCCAAGCCACCGCGCCGATGCATCTTCTCGAACCGCGCCGGCTGTTTCGGGACGAAGGCTTCCTCCGCGCACTGAAGTTTATGCTCAACGTCGCGCGAAGGCCGGCGGCGCGGAGTCGCGTTCTTTCCATGCGTCGTTTGTTCCGCAAGCACCGCCACCATCTCGCCGCCGTCGCCTTCATCGCCGTCAAACCTCGAACCGCGGTGTTGGGCCGGGCCTCATAATTTTATGCGTGTAACGACAGAAACTATTGGATCCATTTCGATTGTGGTGGGGTTGGGTTTGCTAGCCGCCGGTTGCAAACCCTCGACGGAGGCGCCAGCGCCGCCGAACCGAATTCAAACGGCGAACTCCGCCTCGGTTGCCCCGGCTTCCAAGATCACCTTCTTGGACCTGCCCGTGCCGCCGGAACCGGAAGCGACCGCTCAGTTGGTCGCGCACGGCAAAACCGTTTACGAACAAAATTGCCTGGCGTGCCACGGTGCGAAGGGAGACGGAAAAGGCGATGCCGCCGCGTTCCTGCTCCCGAAACCACGAAACTTCGTTCAAGCAAACTATCGCCTGCGCTCAACTCCGATCGGCCATCTTCCGACGGACGCGGATTTGTTCCGCTCCGTTTCCATAGGCATGGCGGGGACGCCGATGCCGCCGTGGAGAATCCATCTCAGCGACAAGGATCGTTGGGCGGTGGTCGATTACATTAAGACGTTCTCGCCGCGTTTTGCAGACAGCAACGAAGACCGGAGCGCGGTGAGTTTGGGCACTCCACCAGCGCGCAACGAAACGACACTCGCCGAGGGGAAGGCGCTCTTCACGAAAATGGCTTGCATCACCTGCCACGGCGAGTCCGGTCACGGCGACGGGACTTCAGCAGCGGGCTTGGTTGACGATAGCAACATTCGTATCAAGCCGCGTGACTTTTCCAAACCGGGACTCTTCAAGTCCGGGTATTCCACCAAGGAGATTGTTCGCACCATCCAGACGGGATTCAACGGCACACCGATGCTTGGATTTCACGGCACGATTCAGGACCAGGACGCGTGGAAGCTCGCTTACTACGTTGAAACTTTCGTCAAGGCCGCTCCACCGGCGGCCATCGTTCGCGCGTCGCAGAATTTTCTCGAGCGCGAAAAGCTGGGCGACCCCGATGTGCGTGTCAACCTGATTGAACGCGCCTGGAAATACGACCCCGCAGTCATCCGCGTGAAGAAAGGCCAGATCGTCGAAGTGACGTTCGAGCCGACCGACAACGGCTTGGGCGTCGGGCATGGATTCGCCATCAGCAGCTATGATGAAGTTGCCTTCCTGAATGGCGCGATGGTTGGCGCGCCCAAGACTGTGAAGTTTCGCGCGGATCGCGCCGGCCAATTCACCTTTTACTGCGCAACGCAATGCTCGACTGAAAAACTTCATCCGCTCATGAACGGCACATTCATCGTAGAGGATGATACCGCCAAACAATCTGCTTCCGCAAAGTGAACCCTCCCAATTTCAAGACCATGAAGACCACACATTTCGTAATCCTCGCATCCTTTGCCTCGATTCTTCTTGCCGGCTGCAATTCCGATACGACCGCAAAAAAGGAGAAGGAAGCCGCGCAGAATAAATCAGCCGCCGAGCGGGTTTATGTGCCGCCAGGAAAACTCGACGATTACTACGCTCTATTGAGCGGCGGCCAGAGCGGCAGTGTGTTCGTGTTCGGCATTCCGTCCTGCCGGTTCATCAAGGAGATTCCCATCTTTGAACCGCGGGCGGCCCTCGGCTATGCGAACAATCCGGGATCGGAAACCTACAAACGCCTCGCCGCGACCGGCCCGCTTTGGGGCGACACGCATCATCCGGTGTTAAGCCAGACCGACGGGCGCTACGATGGGCACTGGCTCTGGATCAATGACAAGGCCAACGATCGTGTGGCGAAGATTGATTTGCGCACCTTCGAAGTCGCCGAGATCAAGCTCGTGCCGAACCTTCAGGGCGCGCACGGACTGGCCACGTATCTGCCGTCCTGCAAGTACGTCTTCGTCAACGGCGAACTCGAAACTGACGCCGCAGGCAATTCAACCGACATGGAAAAGTATCGCTCGGCCATCGCTTTCCTCGACGCGCAGACGTTGGAGACGAAATTCGAAGTCAGCTTTGTGGGCAACGCGGACATCGCGACCTCCGGCAAGGATGGCCGTTATGTGTTCTCAACGATGTATAACACCGAGAACGCGGTGTCCTCCGAAGGCATGATCGAGCGCGATCGTGACGCCGTGGGCGCAATTGACGTGCCGTTGGCCGAAAAGGCGGTGGCGGAGGGCAAATTCACCAAAATCAACGGCGTGCCTGTGATCGAATCAGAAAAAGTGCCCGGCGTGCTGACGCTCATTCCCGTGCCTAAGAATCCGCACGGCTGCAACGTCACACCCGACGGCAAATACGTTTTGGCGAGCGGCAAACTTTCTCCGACGGTCAGCATCATTGACGCGCACACGCTGAGAACAATCGCTGAACCGGAGGTCGGCCTCGGCCCGCTGCATACGACGTTCGACAACCGCGGCAATGCCTACACCTCGCTGTTTGTGGATTCGCAGATTGTGAAGTGGAACATCGAGAAAGCGATCAAGGGCGAACCGGATTACATCGTGGACCGGGTGGACGTTCACTACAATGTCGGGCACACCAAGGCGGCGGGCGCTGATTCCAGCTATCCCAACGGCGATTGGCTGATTTCGCTGAACAAGCTCAGCAAGGGAATGTTTCTGCCGGTCGGCCCGGCCATGCCGGAATCGCAGGAACTCATCGATATCTCCGGCGAAAAGATGCGAGTCGTCGCGGCGTTCCCGTCACTTCCTGAACCGCATGATGCAGTGATGATTCCCCGGACGACTCTGGAAAACCATGTGGTGCAAACCTACGAACAGCAGCCGACGGCGGTCAAGCTGGGCGAGGAAAAAGTCGTTCGCAACGGCAACAAGGTGGAGGTCTATATGACCTGCATCCGATCCAAGTTTGTGCCGGAGCAATTTGAAGTGCATCAGGGAGATGAAGTGAAACTCCACCTGACGAATGTCGAGACCGTTCGCGACATGACACATGGGCTTGCGCTGTCCCGCTATGGCATCAACGTCGCCGTTGATCCCGGACTGACGACCGAAACGACGTTCGTCGCGGATAAACTGGGCACGTATTGGTATTACTGCACCTGGTTCTGCTCCGCGCTGCATTTGGAAATGCGCGGACGGATGCTGGTCAAACCCGTCGGGGCGGAACTCAACGAAACCGTCGGTCCGATTACCAAGGCGGAAAAAGCCGGCAGCGTCGGTGGAAAGGAGTCGTCCTTTGAATAGCACCCCATCTATGCCACGCAGTCGAAGGATCGCCAGCTTTTCGCTCGTCGTCGCTGCCGCTGCCTTGCTCCTCGTCAGTCTGAAACTGCCGCTCTGGCAGATGCGGATGGAAGCCCCGCAGTATCGCGATGCAGAAGCTCTCAAAATCGCGGTTCATCCAAACGCATTCCGAGGCGACCTTGGGGAATTGACCGTGCTCGATCGTTATATTGGCGTCCATATCCCGCCATCGCTTCCCCAGTTCAAGTGGTTGCCCGCGACGCTGTTCGCAGGCGCAGTTCTTGGACCGATCGCCGTCCTTTTGCCGCTGGTGATTCGCCGCCGGGCGCTGATCGTCGTGGTCATTTTGCTGGCCACCGCACTCGCCGTGGCCGCGGTTCAGGCCATGTTTCAGATGCATGACATCGGCCACAACCGCGATCAGCACACGATATTGGTCGGCGTGAAGGATTTCACCCCGCCGTTTCTCGGCACGACCAGGATTGCCCAGTTTGAAGTCGGCTCGCGTTTTGGTTTGGGCGCGTGGTTGATCGGTGCTGCGCTGGCACTGCAACTCGGAGCGGCGGGATTGAGCCGGCAACGAAAACTCACCGCCGAGACGCCGAGACGCAGCGAAAAATTGGTTTCGGCTTCTCCGCGCCTTGGCGCTTCCGCGGTAAACACTTTGACGTGACACGATCGTGAGAGCCACTCGAATCCTTTTTCTCTCTGGAATCACTCTGCTGCTGGCGGTGTTCGTGGTGGGCATTTACATCGTGCCGAAGCTCCAGTCCGGCAGCCCGGCCACAGCGCGGCAGAGCGACGCGTCGCGGGTGTCGTTGTCAGATGTGTTCGTGGATGCCACTTACGCCACGCCGGAATTTGTGAAGCGCGTGAAGCTCGAACCCTACCTCCAGCAATGGGAAGGCCGTGCTCAACCGTTCCTTATTGGCATCAATACGCACGTTGGCACAATCGCCGATCTCGATCTACGTAACAAAGTTCTCATCGAAGACAACAATGGCGACCGCTATCCGTCGCTCGGCACGCCGGTCGTGTTGAGTGAACATCACAATATGTATCTGGTCGTCTTTCCTTTGTTGGATAATTACGGCAAACCGATCTTCGATGCCAAGCGCGGGCATTTCCGCCTCATCGTGGAGGGTGTCGGCAAAACTTCCGAGCGCGTCTTTGAGTGGAAATTGCCGGTTGTTGAACCCGCTGCCGCCCGCACTATCGCCAGCACGCTAATGCTCGTGCTCAGCGTGATTGGGGCGTTGATGGTGATTCTCAGTCCGTGCGCGATTGAACTGACCAGCTACTACACCGGCATCATTGCGGGCGTCGTCAGTTCCGCCGCCATCGCGGAACGGGGCGCGCGAATGCCACTGGAAGTGCGCGGACGCATCCTGCGAAACCTCGCCGCGTTTGTTGCCGGGTTCACCATCCTCTACATGGCCAGCGGCGCGACGGTGGCATTGATGGGCCGGCAATTGCTTGGCATGCAGGCAAAGCTCCAATCGGGTGCAACGCTTACGGAAGTGTTCTGCGGAACGCCGCCGAGCGAGATGAACGCGGCGATCACGGCCGCTCCCCCCGAAAAAGGCGGTCACATGAATCACGGTGCGGGTTTGGGAGCGTGGACGCGTTACGCGAACTGGCTGGGCGCTTCGTTCCTGATTTATTTCGCGCTCAAGTCGGTTGGCGTGTTGAAGCGTGGCGGGCAATGTTTTGTCTGGCTCGGCCAATGGGGACGGAAATTTCGCGTGGGCCTCGCCGCAGTGGTGGGGTTGGTTTCACCCAAACGCGCCGCCATCATCCGCGCGCCCGGATTGAGCATGCGCCAGCCGGGCAACATCACGGCGGCCAATTCATTCTGTGCCGGGCTGGGCCTTTCCGTCAGTTGTCTCACCTGCATGGGCGGCGCGATTCTTTATCCGCTGCTTATCTTCGTGGGCACTTCCACCTGGTATTGGGGCGCGCTGATTCTCGGCACTTACTCGCTGGCTTTGGCGATTCCCATGGCGATCATCGCGGTCGCGGTTGGGAACTGGAGCTGGCAATTCGTGCATCGTCCCTGGCTCACGCGCGGCCTGCAATGGACCGGCGCGACCGTGATGATCACGGTAGCCGTGCTGATCGCGTTCGATCACACCCGGGTCATCAACTCGGTCGTGTTCACGGTGCTCTCGGCGTTGGGTGGCAATACCGGACCTGCGGTTGCGCAATTGTGAAACTGACCCTGACAATTTCCTTCTGCTCCGCATTGGTTGCCTGCGCCGCGACCGTGCCGGTTACCGATTCAATTAGTAGCGCCATCGCGCGAGCGCAGGCAGGCGACACCGTGCTTGTGTCTGGTCCGATGGTGTTTCATGAGCGTATCGTCATCGGCAAGTCCATTCATCTGCTCGGCACGAATTCGCCGGTCATTGACGGCGGTGGTTCAGGAAAACCCGTGACCATTGCCGTGGCAGATGTCGAAGTCAGTGGCATTGTGGTTCGCAATTCCGGTCGCGATCTGGTGGCCTTTGACTGTGGCATCCTCGTCAACGCCCCGCGCACACGGGTGCATGATTGCCGCATTGAGAGCGATGCGTTCGGTATTTACGTGCGCGGCAGCAACGACTGCGTAGTGGAGCAGAACGAGATTTTCGGCAGCAAAGATCTCGCAGCAGCAAAACGCGGCAATGGAATTCACCTCTGGAAAACGAAACGTGACCGTATCGTTGGGAATATCATTCACGACAAGCGCGACGGCGTTTACCTTTCCTATGCGGACGACAGCGTCATTGCGGGCAATCGGGTTTGGGACACGCGCTTCGGCATCCATTACATGTATTCGCACCAGAACCGGTTGCTGACGAATTCACTGGCCGACAACGCGGTCGGCGCGACCCTCATGTTCGGCCGGCAGTTGCTCGTGGAAGGGAACATTCTGGCTGGCAACCGCCGACACGGCTTGGTGCTCAAGCAAATCGACGACTCGAGAATCCTGCGCAACGTCGTTGCCGGCCAGAACAGAGGCTTCTTCGTCCAACAAGCGAATCAAAATCGTTTCGAGGGAAATATCATCGCCACGAACGACATCGGTCTCTATCTGAGCAACGCTTCGGAGGAGAATGTTTTTGTCGGCAACGCTTTCCTCAGGAACACGGACCAGGTCTGGCAGCCGCCCTTTGAGACCGACCAGGGTCGCAAAGGGCCAAATAGTTTCTCGGAGCACGGGCGCGGGAACTACTGGAGTGACTACACCGGCAGCGACCGCAATCACGATGGCATTGGTGACACCCCTTATCACGAGACTGATGTATTCGGTTATATCGTGGATCGCCACCCGGCGGCGCGAGTGCTCGCGCTCAGTCCCGCCCTTGCAGTATTGCGCAAAGGCGAGGAGTTGATGCCGCTGCTGGACACAACCGGCGTGACGGACCTTGCACCATTGATGCAACCCGTAGCCGCCGAAGTAATGAGGCTCAAGCTGAAAGCGGAAAGCGACATCAGGCAGAGATCCCTCACGTCGGCTGTTACGACCACAAAATGAACTCGTATCTCGAAATCTCCCGTTTGACGAAACTCTACGGCACAACCCGCGCGTTGGAGGACGTTAACCTGCGCGTCGAACGAGGAAACGTTTTGGCGCTGCTTGGACCGAACGGTGCGGGCAAGTCCACGCTGTTCGGCTGCCTGCTGGGGCTGACCCGGCGCACCAGCGGAAACATCCTGTTTCAAGGTCAGCCATTCACTGACGCCGCTCGCGCCCGGTTTGGTTACGTTGCCGAGCGCGTTTCACTGTATCCGCAACGAACGGTCGCGGAGAACGCCACTTTCTTCGTTCGGCTCAAAGGCCAACCGGTTGCCGAAGTCGAGCAGCAGCTTGAGCGCGTGGGATTGCAACATGCGCGCAACCGCCAGGTGCGCCAGTTGTCCAAAGGCATGTTGCAACGACTCGGATTGGCCATTGCGCTTTGTGGTCGGCCGGAATTGCTCGTGCTCGACGAGCCATTCAACGGCCTTGATCCCGCGTTGCTCGACACGCTGCAATCCATCCTGTGCGAGGAAAACGAGCGCGGCGCGACCTTGCTGATTTCCACTCACACCATGTCCGCAGTCGAGCCGCTGGCAACGCACGTGGCAATCCTGCTGCAAGGCCGACTGGCGGCTTCAGGCACGATTCAAGAACTGCGCGCCAAACATGGCGAAGGCGACTCGCTGGAGGCGATTTATCATCGCATCGCGCGGCAGCAGCACGAGACCGAAGGGGTTTTCGCATGATGCCAGATTCGACCATTCCTTTCGTTTGCGCCACCAAGCGTGATGCGGCTATGGATGCCGCCGCCGAGAAGAACACGTTTCGTGATATCGGATCTTTCCGGCAGGTGTCGATCATTGCCGCGAAGGACTTCAGTGACCGTTTCCGCAGCGGTTGGGTAATCGCTTGCGTGCTGGTCTGGCTGGGCGCAATCGGATTGACGAGCTTCTTCGGGATGCTGCAAATCGGCCAGATCGGGATGCAAGGATACCAACGCACGGTCATCAGTTTGCTAAACCTCGTGCAATACGTCGTCCCGTTGCTCGGCCTGCTTTTGGGCTACGATCTCGTCGTCAGCGAAAAGGAAGAGCAAACACTGCGTATGATTGTGGCTGGCGGAATCAGCCGGACGCGACTGCTGCTGGGCAAGTTCCTAGGCGGTTGTCTCACTCTGGCCGTGCCGTTGACACTCGGCTTCGCCGTTGCCGGCGCGGTCATCGGTCTGGCCGCCAGGGACAACGGCTTCGGTCCATTCCTCAAACTCGCGCTTTCAGGCCTGGGTTTGGGGATTCTGTTTCTCGGCCTTGGTCTCATGATTTCCACTTTCAGCCGCACACGTGTGCAAGCGCTCGTCCTGGCGCTGTTGACCTGGTGTCTGGCTGTGTTTGTGTTCGACCTGATCGTGTTGGGAATTTTGGTTTCGACGAGGTCCGCAGCGGCGGCCCAAGAAATCGAATTCGTCTGCGACGCCACACATGTCAACCCGGCGGCAGATTTGCATTCCGCCTACAACAATGTGGCTGACGAGCCCGCGCGAGCGGTTGCCGCCGGCACAACAACGTCCATGGCCTGGCTGGCGATGAATCCCGTGGATTTATTCCGCGCGATGAACCTTCCCGCGCAAACCGGCATTCGAGTATCTGCGCTCACCGCGGCGCTGGCGGTGGCGCTCTGGCTGGCATTCCCACTGGGCGCATCTGCCTGGCGATTCAACAGAACTGATTTATGAAACTGAAAATAGTCCTGACTATCCTGTGCGCCCTGACGCTGACAGCTGTGCTTTCAGTCGTGGCGCTCCACCATCGCAATCACCCATCGGCGATGGCCATTGCCGGCGCGAGGACGTTTGAAGTGCATGGCCAAATCCGCAGCGTGGACGCCAGTAAGAAAACCCTCCGCATTACACACGAGGAAATTCCCGATTACATGCCGGCCATGACGATGCCGTTCCCAGTGAAGAACGCCGCGCTCTTGAGAGGATTGGCCGCCGGTGACAGCGTGCAATTCGAGCTGGTGGTAACCGACGACGATTCATGGATTGCTCGTATTGAAAAAATTCACACCGATACGCCAGTCGAGCCAGTAAAGGCCGAACAGACGACCTTGTCATTACAAGATCGCGAAGCCGAACGGGTTCAAATTGGAGAGATTGTGCCCGATTTCACGCTCACCGACCAGAATGGGCGCGTGATTCACCTGAGCGATTTTCGCGGCAAGGCCGTCGTGCTGACGTTCATTTACACGCGCTGCCCGCTCCCCAATTTCTGCCCCCTGATGTCAAAGAACTTCTCCCAGCTTGAGGAGCGCTTGAGCGCGGAGTTTACTAACCGGTATCAACTCTTAAGTGTGAGCATGGATTCTGATTTCGATACGCCGGAAGTGCTCAAGGAGTATGCGGCGCGCTACAACGCCAACGCGAAGGATTGGACTTTCGCTACCGGCGACGCCGAACAAATCAAGCTCGTCGCGGGATTGATCGGGCTGTATTACGTGAAGGAAAACGGACTGATCTCTCATGACTTGCGCACAGCGCTCATCGGCCCAGACGGACGGCTGGTGCATCTTTGGAAGAGCAACGTTTGGACTCCCTACGAGGTGCAACGCATGGTTCGTGAAACACTGACCGGAGACAAATACGTCGCA
Source organism: Verrucomicrobiia bacterium (assembly GCA_011525685.1). GTDB lineage: Bacteria > Verrucomicrobiota > Verrucomicrobiia > Limisphaerales > JADLHS01 > WYBW01. The sequence goes on along the minus strand of WYBW01000037.1, from coordinate 15,959 downwards.
GCTCAAAAAAACCCGTGAATCATCCAAATACATTGCCGAGCCCCGTTGCTGTGCAAGCTGGCGCATCCGTTTCAAACCGCTTCACACTCTCCATGCATCGCGACTGATTGGATCTCTTGAAGCCAAGGGTCGCCGGTTTGTTGAAGGCGCAGATGAGATAGCAAACTACTTGGCGCACGTTCACAGCACCGGAATTCCGCACTGATGCCCATATCCCAGTCCTCCACCATCACTCCGCTGCAACTCCGCCATCGCCTCGGACGGGTCGTCCTGTTGCTGCTGGGCATGAGTTGTCTCATCACCGGCATCTGGGGTGGATTACTGCGCGTGCCGGTCGCCCTGCCACTGCCGGTCAGCCACGCCAACTGGATCAGCTTTCATGGGCCGCTGATGGTGTGCGGTTTTCTCGGCACGGTGATCAGCCTCGAACGCGCCGTGGGCCTGCGGTCGCTTTGGACGTATCTCGTCCCGCTCCTGACTGGCGTCGGCGCGGCGGCCATTGCGGCGGGCGTGCTCGCCCCCTGGCCGCGATGGGCGCTGACCGCTGGCAGCGTGCTGTTCGTCGTGGTCGCCGTGCGCATTCTGTTCATTCAACCCAACCTGTCCAATGGCGTGATGGGCCTGGGCGCGGTGGCGTGGACCGGTGGGAACTGGCTCTGGACGCGCGGCCACGAAATTCCCCAAGTCGTGTTGTGGTGGTTGACGTTTCTGCTGCTGACCATCACGGGTGAGCGTATCGAATTGACGCGCTTCCAGAAGCCCTCACCGTGGTCGCGCCCGTGGCTGCTAACGGCGCTCGTCCTCTTGAGCGCAGGATTGGCATCCGCCTGGATTTCTCCGCGCACCGGAGGTGTGGTGATAGGACTCGCACTCCTCGCTCTCGCCGCATGGCTGACGCGCTTCGATTTGGCCTGGCGCACCATCCGGCATCCGGGACTGCCTCGCTTCATGGCGGTCTGTTTGTTGAGTGGATACGCCTGGCTGTTCGCCACCGCTGTGTTCGTCCTCCTCAAGTGGCCGCAAACCAGCGGATTGATGTACGACGTCACTCTGCACACGTTCTTCGTTGGGTTTGTGTTCTCCATGATCTTCGGCCACGCACCGGTGATCTTTCCCGCTGTGCTCGGGTTGCCGGTTCAATTCCGTTGGACCTCCTACGTGCCGCTGGCGGTGTTGCACGTTTCGCTGTTGCTGCGACTGCTCGGCGACCTGGCAAGCCTGCCCACCCTGCGACTGTGGGGAGCACTGGGCAACGCGGCGGCCGTAGGTCTGTTTCTGCTGAACATGGTATTTGGTTTCAGCTTTCCTCCAAAGTCGAATTCAATCCGCTGACGGGGAGAACTATCGTCCGGCAGAAATCAACCGGCAAGTCTTGCCCTGCCGATGCGGGAGTCCCTATTTTTCGTGGCGCATCCATAAATCCGCGTGCAACAGGCCGTGGTTGAATCGTTCCTGACGCTGCAAAAGAAAACCTTCCGCGCGTAGTAATTCGCCGGGATCAGCGACGCGACTCGCCGAGATGCCGGTGGCGCACCGGAAGAAACCATAAGCCAGCGCCAGCACCGCCCGGGCACGCAGACGCGGCCAGCCAGTCGCGGGCACAGTAAAATCGGCCAGCAACCATCGCGCGTTTGGCAACGCGGCGGCGCTGAGGTTCGCAACGACGCGCCGCAATTCCGTGGGCGAGAAACAATCCAGAAAGAAATTGGTGATCAACAGATCGAAGCGGGCGCTACCAGCCCGCCATTCACGAAGATCGGCCTGTTGAAAAACAACGCTTTGGTTTGCCCCGGTCTGTTCCCAATTGCGACGCGCTTGCGCGAGCATCGCTTGGCTTTGATCGAGCACTAAAAACTCACATCCTGGCAGAGCGCGGGCGCATTCCACCAGCATTCGACCGTTCCCTTCACCCACCAGCAGCGCACACCGTGGTTGTCCGACATCCGTCAGCCAGCGCGTGCGGCAGCGTTGCAATAATCCGCCCGCCAGCACCGCCTCCATCCAGCGGTAATGCGGCGCGAGGCGATCAAAACTCATCGCGCTGGCAATGGCTGTCGCGACTCGATGTGCCACCAGATTCCCGCCATGATTCCACCAGCGACATAGGCCAGCGCATCCAACGGGTCGCCGGTGACGCGCATGAGATGTGGGCCGATGACTTCAAAGAGCACACTCCAAACGACCACATGAAATCCGATTTCACCCCAGGCGGGCATGGCATTGCTGGGGCGGAGTCCCAGACGGCGTTGTAGCCACAGCACCAGCGGCAGCGCGCAGGGGACGAGCAGCAGGTCGTTGAACTGGCCATGAAGGAAAGCGCAGTGAACGTGTGGCTTGATCACCCACCGGTTCAGCACATAAAGCGCGCAGCACGCCACGAACAACGGGTCGCGCCAATAACCAAACCGTTTCATAGCAGCGCCATGATAACTGTGCCAGCCAGCGCGGCGATCAACAGTTTCAACAGAATCAATTTCAGTGTGATCATATTGGGAATTGCATGATTTGCCGTGATGGGCGGTCAGCCTTTTTGCCGGACGTGTTCCTCATCGTGCAACTTGGCGCGAGCGGACAGAATCGCGGTCCGCCCGAGGTAACCCAGCAAGCGCGTGGGATCATTTCGGTCCACCACGGGCAGACGGCCAATGTTTCGCTTCAACATCTTCGAGAGCGCCGTGTGCAATGGTTCATCCGGGTAAGTAACGATGAGTTTAGTGCAGCCGGCTTCGGTGACGACCATGTCCGTCTTTTCGGAATGGCGCAGCGCCCGCACGATGTCGCCGCGCGTGATAATTCCAGCGAGACGTTGCTGTTCATCCACGATCAGCGTGCCTTGTCGGCGCGAGAGGACCGGGTCGTTCTGGGCAATTCGGTCGGAAAGTTCCGACACCGTGAGCGTCGCGGGCACGCAGGGCGGGTCGGTGTCCATGACTTCGCGAACGCGCATCAACTCGAACAAATCCACCGCGTATTCGCGCGTGATATGATGACCGCGCCGCGCGAGTTTTTCCGTGAGAATGGAGCGGCGCATGAGTAACACCGTGACACCCAACGCCGCCACACTGCCAATCAACGCTACGGGAAGCGCGTTGAAATCCCGTGTCAACTCGACCGCAAAAATCGTGGCCGTCAGTGGTGAACGCATCGTGCCGCCCATCATGGCCGCCATCCCGGTCATGGCCCACAAACCGGCGTCGCCCGCCGGAATCCACTTTGCCACCAATGCTCCCAGCGCGCCGCCCATGATGAGCAAGGGCGCGAGCACGCCGCCGGATGTGCCCGAACCCAACGCGACCGACCACACCACCGCTTTGCACACTATGAGACTGATGACCGCGAGGCCGATCATGTCACCGCGCAAGAGACCGTGAATGGTATCGTAGCCCACACCCAGCACGCGCGGTTCGATAACTCCGCCCACTCCGATAACGACCGCGCCGATGGCCGGCCACCACATCCAGTGCAACGGGAGTTTCTGAAAAACATCTTCGCAAGCGTAAACCAGGCTGGTCAGAGCGCCCGATCCGAAACCCGCGAGAATTCCAACGATCACCGCGAACGCGAGTTCGCTTGCGGACATTGCTCCATGCGTTGCGATGGGAAAGATCGGGCCTTGTCCCAGCAACGGCACACGCAACGCCGACGCGACAATCGCCGCGATTGTGACCGGAATAAAACTCCGCGGCTTCCACTCGAACAACAGCAACTCCACCGCCAGCAACACCGCCGCAACCGGCGTGGCAAACACCGCGGACATGCCCGCCGCCGCGCCCGCCACCAGCAGCGTCTTGCGCTCCGCCGCACTGAGATGGAACTGCTGCGCGAAGATCGAGCCGAACGCGCCGCCGGTCATGATGATTGGGCCTTCCGCACCGAATGGCCCACCCGTTCCGATGGAGATGGCGGCGGAGATGGGCTTGAGGATCGCCACCTTCGGCTGAATTTTGCTCCGGCCCAGCAGAATGGCTTCGAGTGCCTCGGGAATTCCGTGACCGCGAATTTTTTCCGAACCATAACGCGCCATCAGGCCGATGATCAGTGCGCCAATCACCGGCACGACGATTACCCACGCTCCAAGATGATGTTCTTGCGGCGTGGCCGGCACATAAGAGAATCGCTGGAAGAACGCGAGATTGGTGATCGTCGCAATCAACCAGAGCAGCGCATACGCCACCATCGAACTGATCACCCCAACGACCACCGCCATCACCGACAACACCAGCACGCGCCGGTCCGTGCTGAAATCCGAGAGGCCCGCGTCCAGATGCGCTTCGCCGGCCACTGATTCGCCGTGGGCCGTCCAGGAGGTGGAATTCGGTTGCAACATCAAGGCGCGCAGATTATATCGCAGAACGATATAAGTCAACCGGCGTGAATTGAACCTGAAATTCCGAAGTTTGGAGAGCACGCTCGCCCCGGGCGTTTTCCCGCGGGCGCGCTCCCTGTTCTGATTCGGACTTCGGATTGAACCGAACCGGAAACAACCCAAATGCGCGCCCGAAAACCACTCACGAAAGCCGAGTATGAAATGCTGGCGGCGCTGCGCTTTGCGTTGCGCCAGTTCCTTCGCTTCAGCGAGGAAGCCGCCCAGACGGAGAACCTCACGCCTCAACAACATCAGACGCTGCTGGCCATCAAAGGTTTTCCCGGACGCGACACCGTCAACGTCAGCGAACTGGCTGAGCGGCTGCAATTACGGCATCACTCGGCAGTGGAGTTGATTGACCGTCTGGAAAATGAAGCTTTGGTCAAACGCAAGCCGGATGAGTCGGATGGCCGAAAGGTAGTCATCGGCCTGACGGCGCGCGGCGAGCGGGTGCTCGAAAAGTTGTCCGAAGCCCACCGTGAACAATTGCGCCGCATCGGCCCGCAACTCACCCGTCTGCTCAGCGAGCTGAATGGGAGCGCAGAAACGGGCTGATCTACGCGATGACCTCCGCCTTCGGTTTGCGCGTTTTCTAGGTCACGCGACAAGTGACTCGCAGGGAAGGAAGTCAACCGGGCCGCAGCCTAACGTAACGCTTGCCGAGAGAACATTCATTAACCCCTCAGACGATGAGGCAAAGAACAAGCGCCGATAGCGCATCAGGGCGCATGATCGGCCGCCGCCGGACGCAGTTCGCCGTCCTCCATCTCGTACGTGCGATCAAAGACGTCCAGTGACCGATGATCGTGCGTGACGACAATGACCGCCGAGCCGCGTTCGTGGGCAACCTTGCGGAACAACACCATCACCTGTCGGCCGCGATGGCTGTCGAGTGCTGCCGTAGGTTCGTCCGCCAGAATCAGACTCGGCTCATTCGCCAGCGCACGGGCGACGGCGACACGTTGCTGCTGTCCGCCGGAGAGGGCGTCAGGCAGGTTGTTCGCGCGTTCGGCCACGCCGAGGTAGTCGAGCAGTTCCAAGGCGCGCTTGCGGGCAGCTCGCGGAGCGGCGTCGTTGATCTCCAGCGCCACGGCGACGTTTTCCGCCGCGTTTAGAAACGGAATCAGGTTGGCTTTCTGGAAAACAAATCCGAGATGCCGTCGTCGGAACGCGCGCAAGTCCACCAGTGCGCGCGGACCGTCCATCACCGGTTTGCCGCCGATGACAATTCGGCCCGACGTGGGCGGATTGATCAGCCCTACAGCGGTAAGGAATGTGGATTTGCCCGCGCCACTCGGGCCAAGCAGCGCCACTACTTCGCCGCGCGCCAGACGAACGGAAACGTCTTTCATCGCCACGACCTCGGTGTTGCCCGCGCCGTAGATTTTCGTCAGGCCGAGGGCTTCAACGGCAGGTGAATTATTGGCGTCGGCAATCACGACAATACCTTGTTCGGTTCGATGCGCATGGCCTTCCAGATCCCGAGCAGGCTGGCGAGAATGGAAATGGCGGTCACAACCAGAGCCAATCCCCACAAATCCTCGGGTGCAATGAGCACCCGGCGTGGGAATCTCGGAAAAACCCAGCCGCCCAGATACCAAGCCAGTCCGAAACCGAGCGCGCCCAGGAGAATGGCTTGTTGCAAGATGAGGCCGGCAATCATCGTGTTCCGCGCCCCCATGAGTTTGAGCATCGCGATGTCGTGAATCTTGTCGAGCGTGAGCGTGTAGAGAATCAGCGCCATGATGATGGTGGAAATGATCACCAGCAGAGCGCGGAACAAGCCGATCTGTCGGCGCGCCTTGTCAATCATGCCATGAACCAGCAACTCGCTTTGGCTATCACGAGTGTAAACCGTCACGTCCGGCCAGGCAGCGATGGTTGCGGCGACCGTGGCAGGATCAAATCCCGCAGCGACGCGCACGGTAACGGCACTCACCATCGGCCGCGCCAACGCGGGAAGGCCGGCAGAATTGCCTGCGCCGCGCTCCAGCAACAGCGGTTGGACCTGGCCGATGTCCTGACCGACGGCCCGTTGCACCCGCGCCGCGCGTTCCAACCGAATGGCTTCGCCCGGCAGGTCGAACTGAATCGCCTGCGCGTCCTGCGTGGTGAAGAACGCTATGCCATCGCCGCCGGAGGAAACCATGCCTCGACTCACACCCACCACCGTGTAGCTGTCTTTGCCGAGCGCCAACTTCTCTCCCAGCGTCAGCCCCAGCGACGCATCGGCAATCATTTCGTAATGTGCCTGCCCGAGTGGACGTCCAGCGATGAGCTTGACCCATTCTCCCTTGTCCTCGGGCCACGCGAGGCCGTGAACGTTCATGCGCAACGGCTGTCCGCGATGCTCACGCTGGACGTTATGAGAAACAAAGGTCCGTGCGCTGGCCACGCCTGGAACGGCACGCAGGCGATGTTCGAGGTTGGCTGGCAGCCGGGAAATCTCCGCGAACGGCCCACGCGTGCCACGTTGCACGACCCATAAATCCGCGCCGATGTGGTCCACGACTACGAGGGCGTCGTCAATCATGCCCCGGTAAATCCCACTCATGCCCAGCACGACCATCAGCAGAAGGCCGATGCCGACGGTGGTCAGCGCAAACCGCCCGAGGTTGTGGCGGATGTCTTTCGCGGCGAGATTCATTTCATGGCGATGCGCTCGGCGGCTTTTAGTGGCGGCTGTGTCGGCTCTCTCGGTGCGACAACTTTCTGTCCGGCGGTCAACCCTTGCACGACATCCACTGTTTCGCGCCCACGCAAACCGAGCGTGACTTCGCGCCAAGTTGCCTTGCTATGATGCGCAACCCATACGCCGGATTTGCCCTGCTGCCATTGAACAAAACGCTGCGGAACGGCGAGCGCCTTGGCGTTGCGACCCGTTTCGATGAACACCTCTGCGCGCTGGCCGATGGTCCAGTTGGGCGGCAGCTCGCGCACGCGCACGTCCACCAGAAACTCTCTCGTCTCGCGGTCGGTTTCGCGACCGAGGCGGGCAACCTCGCCGGGATAACTCTTATCCGGCTGGGAACGGAACACGACACGCGCTGATTGACCGGCGGTCAGCGCGGTCGCGGCGGTTTCATCCACCCAAGCCGAAACCCATAGCTCGTTGGTGGCGATGATCTGCAGGATGGAACTGCCCGGAACGACCACGCCGCCGGGGTCGCGGTCGCGGCGCGTGACCAGCCCGTCGTAGGGGCTGACAATCCGCGTGAAGCTCAGACGTTCCTGCTGGTAGTCCAGATTCCGCTTCGCAGTGATGATTTGCTTTTCGGCTTCCGCCGTGGCGGCGTGTGCGCGCTGCGAATCCGCTTCCGCGATGTGCAGTTGCTCGACGGCCTTGTCCATTTCGGATGCCGAACTGACCTTGGTGGCGAGCAAATCGGAGACGCGTTTGTGCTCTTGCCGCGCCTGTTGTTCGACAGCTTGGGCGCGAGCTTCATCCACGCGTACCCGCTCGGCAGTGGACTTGGCGGCGGCGAGCGAAGCTTCAGCGACTTCCACTTGCCGCTTGAGTTCACCGTCATCGAGGCGCGCCAGGAATTGACCGGCTTTGACGAAGTCATTTTGATCCGCGAGCACCTCCGCGAGCCGTTCCTGAATGCGGGGACTGATGGTTGTCTTGACGCGCGCTTCAAGCGTGCCTGTGCCCATCACTTCGCCGATCACGACGCCCGGTTGCACTTCAAACGCCTCCACCGGCACAGCCGCGAACTTCACGCGGTAAAGCACGGCCGCAACGATGATGACGAGAACCAGCCATTTGGCGGATTTGCGAAGCGTGGCAGACAAGCGCGGTGAATTCATGGGGACAGGAGTAGTTTGATTCGTCAATCCTCGTGGGCGCTGGCAACCGGTGCAGACCCACGGATTTCCGTGTGCCGCACCTTACCGCCGAGGTTCGCCGCCCACGCCATCAGACCCGCCGCCACCAAGGCGACGAGCAGCACCGACGAGGCGCACCAGGCTGCAACGGCTTTGCCGCGCGTCAGCCATAGTCCCAGCAGCGCCGCGACGCCAGCCACCAGTGTCACGATGAACGCAGCCTTTGCCGCGTCTTCGTGTTGCTCGATGATGGGGTGGGAAACACCGGGCAGAGGTTCAGCAACTTTTTCGGCGGGTTCGCCGGTGAGAAAAGTCGGAACGGTTAACAGCGCTACGAAGACCAACGCCATAAAGCCGGCTTTCGTCAGTGAAGGATTTTTCCGAAGCGCGCCCCAGCCAAGCAGTGCCAGTGTAAACACCAGTCCCACGACCGGGAAATGGTTCAACATCAGATGAAGATGCGCCGAATTCATAAGCTTGGTCTTGACTTCATTGGTTATGCTCGTGCGCCGCTTTCGCTGGTTGAGCAACGGCCTCACCGTGCTCGTGCGCGGACGCCGGCCGTGTGGCAGTTGCATCCAATGCCTCGACGTAGTGGACGAACTCGACATAGGCGGCCACGTATTCGCGTCCGGCCTCCACATTAAGCTCGGCGTGTTTCTGCTTCTCGATCGCCTCGGCGAATCGCTGTCGGATGCCGGCGGCGGCTTCGTCGGTCACCGTCTTGATCAAGGCGTCGGCCTTGCCGCTTTCCAGCGCCCGGTCGGCGGCGGCGATGGCGGGCTCGACTTTCGTCCCAGCGGGCTTAAGGCCGGTGTAGGGTGCGCCTTCGCCGGCGCGATGTACACGGACCAGCGTTTCGAAAAAGAATTGGTCGGCGAGTTCACGCGCCTCGCTGCTTTGCGCACGCACGACGAGCGTCCGTGCAAAGGCCGTTTTCAATTCCGCCTCGTGATCGGGCTTGATCCATTTCAGCACGGGCGTGAGGTCCTTCTTCGCTAGCGCGGTTTTGGCGTCGGTAACGACCGGCCCGTCCAGCGTGTCGCAATGAGCAAAAGCCGGCGCAGCCATCCAAAGCCAGGCGGCCGAGAACACGCCGGCGGCGATGAATTTGCTTCTGTTGGTTTTCATGTTCGTTCTTCCTTTCGTGTTTGGTTTGGTGTTCAAAGTGAAGTCGCCGCGTTTAGCCAACGGCCTTCACAAAAAGCCTCCAGCCGGCCTCGGCATGCGCGGCGATATCAAACTCGCCGCCGCTCATAGCCCAGAGCACAACGCCCGGTTGAATCAAGCCGAGGAACAGCACCGACGCCGCTTCAGGATCAACGTCCTCGCGAATATTTCCCTCGCGCTGGCCGTCGCGGATGACCTGCTCTACCCGCCGCAAGTAGCCACGAATGATCTCATACATCCGGCGACGCTGCGCGGGCCGGCCATGAAGGAGTTCCTCGGAAAACACCACTCGTGGGATGGCCGAGTTGCGGCGGATGAGTTCCACATGGCGCGTGAGCAAACCGTGTAAGCGATCCAGCGCACGGTCGCCGTTTGCCCGCGCCTGCACGACGTTGGACTCCATACGCTCGGCTATCAAATCGAGCACGGTGTCGAGCACGCCGTCCTTGCCCGGGTAATGCCGGTAAAGCCCGGAGGGCACGACGCCGACCGCCTTGGCCACCCGGGCGACGTTCAAGCCGCGCAGCCCGTGTCGTTCCACGACGCCTAGCGCTGCTTGCGCAATTTGTTCCTGTCGGACCTCGGTATTGGTTTTCCTGGCTCGCATAGCTTGCTGATCCGATTGTGAATCTGCATTCACAATAAGAGCAAACGACGTTGAAGGATTTGACCTGAGTCAAGGCTCGCTCGTTTTGCTTCCCCTTAATGGCTGGGAATCGAAACCAGAAGGTTTTACCACCAGCACCGGACACGGAGCCATGTCAACGATGTCATTGCTCACGCTACCCCAAAGCCACCTGCTCAGCAGAGTCCGGCGACGGCGGCCGAGAATGATCAGGTCCACCCCCATAAATTCTGCGAAACGAAGAATCTCATGTTGCGGTATGCCTCTGCTAACGATCCGTTTGATTGGTGCTAAACAATCCGGTTTTCTTTCCACAACGGCATCCAGCCTTTTCTTTGCTTCGTCATGAGCTTCCGTTCTCAGCGTCGACTTTGCGGGGGTATCCAGAAAACCCTCCGCATACATTCGCTCCACCACGTGAAGAACTGCAACCGACGCTCTAAGACAATCCGCCATTGAGAGGGCATAATCCAACGCTCGATCAGACGCCTCAGTGAAATCCATCGGCACAAGGATCGTTCGTTGGCGCGAATCTAAAAATCGGCGCCGGCGCGGTTTCGCAACTTTGTTCGGCCTGCAACCGCGCCGAGCATTCCAATCCGGATGGATTGTTCTGTCGGATGAAACTGTCTTCATGAGAGCTCCTCCTTCCGTTCATCTCGGTCGTCACCTTGTGAGCAGACCGCGACTTCCTCGGTTGCTCCGGGCAGGTCCGAGGAGGCGACAATCGCCGTGGGTAAGACGGCGTCCGCACCTGACGAGTCTAAATGCGAAGCGCCGGTCCTCAACGGTGCGTTGTAGCGCTCCTGCAACATCCGCAGATACGGTTCGTAGTGCCGGCCTACATAACGACAGTAGGCGTCGTTGCCGCAAATCCGCTTCAGCTTTGCCTCCGTGGTTTCGGCAAGGAGTTCGCGGATCATTTTTAGGAAGACGGGGACATCAATCGGCTTTTCAATCAGCCCCTCGACTCCCAGTGTCACCGCTTTCTCTCGTTGTCCCCATTCCGCCGTAATGACAATGGTGGGCACGAATGGATTGGTGGCCGTCATCGTTTCAAAAACCCTCCAGCCGTTATCCGCGCCGAGGTTGATGTCGAGCACAACCAGATCAAAACGCTTGGAGTTGAAGCAATCGATCGCTTCAATGGCATCTCGCGCCGGATAGACTTCGTAATGTTCGGCCCTCAACAGCTTCGTCAACGATTCAAGAACCGGACGATCATCATCAACTACCAGGATTTTATGTTTCATAAGCATCAAAACGTTTTCGGTTAATGGTGGAAGCAAATAACTCGTGGCGCGTGCCCCTCAGGTCTTTACACTCCGGAACTAACCCCAATGAGAGTCGTGACGGAGTGTGCCGGTCTCTGCGCCGATGACATTGCCTGACCGCGCCCACAGGCTTATGTGATCTCGTGCTGAGTTCGCTGTGCTCAGGAATGCATATCACCGGGCATCCTACTCCATGCAGAATCCGCTCCGTGCCTCCGTCAATCCGCCCTTCGCTGATCCACAGTCGCGTTGGTGCAGCGAGCATGACAAGGTGCGATTCAAGTTCCCGAGCCCAGCGAGTAGTCGCATAAAAGAGCGGCAATCCCACGCTGACGAGCAGGCGACCGCGCATGCGGTTCGGAATCAGCTCATCGGCCTGATTCGACAGTTCCTCCTTCATGGCTCGGATTTGCAGCCGTTTCGCCTCATGGGGCCTGAGAGTCCGCAAGTATTCAGGCTTCCGCAGAAGTTCATCAACACCCAACAGATCGAGCTTGGCTTCGAATCGCTCCGCCACCGAAACTGCGTTCTCCACCTGCCCCCGATTCGACAATGGAAACCTTATTGGAGCCAAAACCCGATGAACTGGGTTCGCCTTCTTGTTCATTGATTCGAGCTCGCCAATTCGCAGGGATGATTCCGGAATGCAGACCACCGGGCATGGTGCGGCTCGCACAATTTTCGCAACGTCACTTCGCAGAAAGAGCGACATCAGTCCCATGCCGCGTTCTGCAACCATACAGAGCCAGTCGGTTTCCAGCGCGATCGCCAAGCGACGCACATGATCTGCGGAATCAGGTCCCAACGGTTTTGCCAGATGAAGCTCAGCATCACGTTTCGCGAATCGCCGGATGAAGCTCACACATTGCGATTCGGAATCCTCCGAATCAGCAACCGCCAGCCAGCGCTCCCTGGTTCTGGGAGACTCGACTAATGGCTCCATCCACGAGATCCTGGTACCGTTTGGCAATTTTCCAAACGGGGTGACTCGATGGGCGGGTTCGATGTTGGTTGGCAGAATCATGTCTGTTTTCCAGTTGCATGCGATTCAACGCAGCGTCGCGATATAGTCCGACTTCCGGTAAACCCGCTCCCGCAAGGATTCTCCGAGCAACGTATCAACCCCATCCAACAGGGCTGACGGTTCCAGCGGATGTTTCAGCACCAGGTCAGCCATCAACGCCGTCTCGTGATTCAACTCGGCGGCCGCATCGCACGTGAGAATCACGGGGAGGAATGGATCCACATCGGTCAGTGCCGCCAGCGTCTTTGACTTTTGCAGGTTGGAATCCTTAGCGTCGAAGCGAGTACGGAAATCCAGGACGATGACGCTGACCGGATTCGCGACGAGCGTTTTCGCGGCACTGCGTCCGCTTTCGGCGAGCAGGACGGTGAAGTCTGCAGCTCGCAGCATCTCTCCCAATGCCTCACGGGCGGAGGGATCATCACTGACCAGAAGTATTCGTTTGTTTGCGTGTTCGTATTTCATTGCTTTGGTGCTGTTAAATGTGCGTCAGCGCTTCAAAAAAACTGGCTGCTCCCGCCCGTCGCGACCGGCGAGCAGAGAACCTCGGCGCGCGCCCGGGACGCGCGCTGATCCTGAATCCGAATGGGACGAATCGCGCGGTTTCACAAACGGATTGATCAGTTGCTCCGAGGTTGTGCTTCGTGCGGCTCTCCACATCCAACGGCGTATCTGGTCTCGAGTGATTGCATGCTGTTTTCATAAGTGCTCTCTGGTAACACCGGCTCATCCGGTGAGCCTGGTCTCGGTTCAGTTTTCTCTTTAGCTGGGTTCATGCCAGCGGAGTTTCGCGCTCGTTTGTGCGCGTTTTGTGGAGGAAACCTGCGTGCGCAATCTTCGAGTGCGCACGCAGCGGTCGAATTAAAACCGCAACCGGATGGAATTGTCTCGGCGCGACCCGCGCGAGGCAGTGAGGATACTCCGGAATGTGCCGATCATCGCTGGAGTCGTGTGTCTGAAGCCCGCCTCAACAGCGGGGTGTTGATTGTGATCGAACAGCCAGACATCCAGGTCGCACGGATCGGCGGAATCAAACTACGCCCTGTTCGAGCATGGCCTCGGCCACTTTGCGGAATCCGGCAATGTTGGCGCCGACCACATAGTTGACGAAACCTTTCTGCTCGCCGAACCGCACGCATTGACTGTGGATGGCTCGCATGATTTCCCGAAGCCGCCGATCCACATCGTCGCGTGTCCATTGTAAGCCCATGCTGTTCTGCGTCATCTCCAGCCCGCCCACCGACACGCCGCCGGCATTGGCGGCTTTGCCTGGACCGAACAGGATTCTCCTATCAACAAATGTGGAAATGGCGTCGTGGGTGCATGGCATGTTGGCGCCTTCCGCGACGCAGATGCAACCGTGGCGCAGCAAGCTGTCCGCATCCCGTCCATCCAATTCGTTCTGCGTCGCGCAAGGCAGAGCGATCTGGCATTTCACACCCCAGGGCCGCTTGCCCGGATGATAATCACACTTGAATTTCTGCGCGAATTCCTTGATCCGTCCGCGCCGGATGTTTTTCAGTTCTTTCACGAACGCGAGTTTTTCTTCATTCACGCCATCCGGGTCATGAATGAATCCGTCGGAGTCGGAAAGGGTGATAACCTTCGCGCCCACGGCGATGGCCCGTTCCGCAGCGTATTGGGCGACATTGCCCGAACCGGAGATCGCGATGACCTTCTTGTTAATTGAATTGCCGCGTGTCCGGAGCATTTCTTCGACGAAGTAAATCAGGCCATAGCCGGTGGCCTCCTCACGAATCCGGCTGCCGCCCCAATAAAGCCCCTTGCCGGTAAATGAACCGCTGAATTCCGTGGTCAATCGTCGGTATTGCCCGAAGAGATAACCGATCTCACGGGTGCCCACGCCGATGTCGCCACCCGGCACGTCCACGTCATCGCCCAGGTGCCGATGCAACTCGCTCATGAACGCCTGACAGAAACGCATGACTTCTTCTTCCGATTTGCCCTTGGGGTCAAAATCCGAGCCGCCCTTGGCTCCGCCCAGCGGCAGGGTGGTCAGGGCATTCTTGAGAACCTGCTCGAAAGCGAGAAACTTGAGCGTGCCCAACGTCACGGTTGGATGAAACCGAAGACCGCCTTTGTAGGGACCGATTGCACTGTTCATCTGGACCCGGTAACCGCGATTGACCTGCACCGCCCCGTGACGGTCCATCCATGCAACTCGGAACAGAATCGCCCGTTCCGGTTCGATCAGTCGCTCAACAATCCGGGCAGCCTGGTACTTCGGATTACTCCGAACAAAGGGCCAGATTGACGTCAGCACCTCGGCCACTGCCTGATGAAACTCAGGCTCGGCGGGATACCGCGCTTTGAGGAGGTCCAGAATCTTTGTCAGTTCTTTTGAGCTTTTCATTGGGTGACAACTCCATTCGTTATGCTGCGAGGGACTCGCCGATAGTCGCGAACGTTGGACGCAATCGCGGAATGTGCAGGCGCTGCATCGACGAGCCGTTTAGCTTTTCGAAAACGAAATATTCAACGCGCAGGGCGCCGAACACGGCATCCGAATACACTGTGTCATACAAGTCGCTGGCAAAGTAGATGCGCGGTGCCAGTCTTTCTGAGAACAAAGCGTGTAATGCTGCATCCGCTCCTACGGCCACTTGGGCGCAGGTGGCATTTGTGCCGGTCACTTCGCTATTGGCCAGGCTGTTGAGGTAGTAAACGCGTCTGTCCGCGTATCGCAGGCACACGCCAATTGTGTCCGAGCCGGCGAGCGGGATGGAGGTATTGTCTCCGAGTTCGAGATCGCCAATGTCAACCCGGCCACGCTGCCGGAGCAGTTGCTCCAAATAGGTCATGGTTCGGGGATGGATCGCGTAAACGTACCTTGAGGACGCTCCCAGTTTTGCCCCGAGCTTGACGTTCTCCTCGTGCAACACGAGCATCCCGCGCGGATACTCCGGCAACTCAATCAACGGCTGCATGATGGGTCGCAGATCTTCCCGGTGTTGGACTGCATTCCCCGAGCACATGCGGAGTGCTCCATTCACCACCTGCCCGGTCCGCTCCCAAACCGTCTCCGTCAGGAACTCCTTTCGTGACCACGTGATCATGGGACGCCAGCCGGTTGTCGGCACTGAGGTATCGTATTCAAAATGCACAATCTCCAAAGGCGCTCCGTACTGCTGGAATCCGTGCCATACCCAGAGGTTCACCAACCCGGGATTCATGCCCGAGCTGAGGATGTGCGGCGCTCGGCGTTGCTCGGTGCGTGTTGGATGCAGATCTGAAACCACTTCGGCAATGCCTCGGCCCGACTCGTTCAACGCGGTGTTGACATAAGAGACACCCACGGCATCGGTCGCGGTCAAGACGGGTTGCGTATCCAAATCCGTCACATCCAGCACGACGTTGATCCCGTGCTGACGCAGCAGTCGGTGATAATCCATTGTGTCGTGGGGAAATCGAAGCCGACGATGGACGAACTCGTAGTCCAACAATTCATGGTCGAGATATGGATTGCGGAGCACGCCGTCATCCAAGTCAAGAAGCACGACCCGACCAAAATCTCCCCGGCGGGCTGTCAGCCGCTGCAAGAACGCCTGCGCAACGTGGCCCGATGCACCCAGGATCAGGAGATTGGGAGGACGAGGCGCCGGTTCCGTGAGCACAATGGGCCAATCGAAGGAGCGCCCTCGGTTCCTGGCT
>WYBW01000036.1 GCA_011525685.1 Verrucomicrobiia bacterium | reverse complement strand
GCAACCGGCGTTCAAGCAATGGATCACGCCGCGCGAGAAACCTTTCGTCGAGGAGAACGTCCAGTTCCTGACCGCCGCCGCCGTGGCCCAAGCGCCGGAGGATTACAAATTCATCTGGCCCGAGCGGCTTGGATTGGCGGTCGTCCCTATCCAACTTAGGGGCGAGTAAAATCCCGTTAAGAGCGCAAGCTGGCTCAAAATCAGAGGTCTCGCACCAACTCAGAAATGTGGATCTTCAAGGCAGTAACAATCCGCATCAGCCCGTCCATCGAAATGGTCTTTACGCCACGCTCGACAGCACTCAGATAGACAGGGTGCAATTCGGCCTTTTCTGCCAGTTTTTCCTGGCTCAGACCGGCTTGCTTCCGATAACGACGGATTGCCTCGCCGAGAGCCCGGCGATACTTCGGAATTGGCGACACAACCTGTTACCAACTACCGGAAGCCTGTCGCTGAACCACAACCTATAGATTTAATTTTGTCCTTGCTTTCCAGTCCCTCAACAAGACAGAATTCGTAGCGGTTCAGCAGCAACCACGGGGGCCGGTGGAGGGGAACAACGAATTCAGAGATACGGCTATGGACAAAAACAGCCTTCAAGAAATCGTGCCCGATCAACATGAACTCGGCAATCAAACCGCCACCAACCCGCCATCCGGTGGAACGGCAGTCCGGCAGCATACGGCTGTGCGTGGGCTTGACGCGCCAATGCGTGAGGATCCCTCAGGCGCGGAGACCGTTCTTTGGCAAACAAGCGGGTGGAACTGTCCATTGGCCCGTGGCATTGGCAATGCTGAACCGTCTCGGATGCGCATGAGCTTCGGCCCGGAACTGATTTTGATCCTGCTGGCCATCGCTGCCATCGGGTGGGGCGGCTTGTGGCCGGCCCGCGCGGCGGACGGCGAACTGATTGCTCCCAAGGGTATTCCCAAGACCGGGAGTTTCTATCGGATGCAGCGCCAGACGCCGCCGCTGCCTTTCAATCCGTTCCCGGACTTGCCGGTGTACGCCGTGGACTGGCAGCGCCGCATTTTCCTCGTTGATGATCGCTTGGTGGATTACGAACGGTTGGACGCGGAAAGGAAGGCGCAAGTTCAAGCCGAGGGCGAGGGTGAGCCGGAGGACGGGCCCGCTTACGACGGTTACGGAACCAATCTTTGGATCGAGATATATGGCTATGACCTGACCCATCAATTGGCCTTTCTGACACTCCATAACACGCGCTCCGACTACTACTATCAACTGTTGAGCAAAACCGAGTTGAGTCCGCCCTGGTGGTGGAACTTCGGGCAGGTGATTCTGAACTCGACTGGTACGAATCAGCTTTACTTCGACCCGGTGCCGGCGCTTGGCTGGCCGATCCAGTTCTATCGTGGCGTGGAGGGCTTTCCGGTGGTTTCTGTCAGCGTGAGTTGGACCAATCCGTGCATCGTGCTGGCGGCCGAGCCAGTTTCGGACACCAACAATCCAATGGTCGGCATCTTCTACATCTCTCGCAATGACGGTTTCGACGAGAACCTGACGGTTTTCTATCGACTCGGTGGCACCGCCGTCAACGGCGTGGACTACACGAACCTGAGCGGCACAGTGACGATTGCGGCCAATGACTCGTCTGCGCAAGTTCAGGTTCATCCGCTTTTCGACACGGACCTGGAGTTTGACGAGACGGTGACGCTGACTCTGGTGTTGACCAACGGTTACGTGGTGAATCCAGGCAGCGCCTCCGCCACGATGTGGATCGAGGATTACCTGGGCACGAACGAGATTTTCAGGGTGGTGGCCGACTTGGCTGCCTACGGCCTGCAAACACCGACGGGCTTGGATTACCACGCGCCGTCCAACCTGCTGATCGCGTCGGCGAATTACCAGCTTGCAAACCGGGATAACTTCATCCAGATCGGGTTGGCCGGAACCAACACCTTCATCACGAACTGGTCGGGGATTCAAAACCTTTTCGATGAAATCAAACTGGCAACGGTCCGGACCACGGCCAACGGGTTTAGCAGCGGGGAGATGTTTTTCGGGACGGGAACGAACGGTCACATTGGATGGCTCGCAGCGGATGAGACGGTGTCGAACTTGGCCTGGGCGGTGGTGACGACCAACTCGGCGGGCACCAACTTCCTGTTCCGCGGCAGTTTCCATGTGGATCAAAGTGGAATGTTTGGCGGGGACTTGATCGCGGTGACAGGGGGCACTTCTGAGCAAGGTGGTGAAGTATGGCGTGTAACCGCGTCTGGTACCGCGACATTGCTGGCCGACATTACTAGCAGTAGCTTCCCTCACTTGGAGGGCGTGATAGTCCTGACCAATGACGTGCAGAAATGGGGGCCGTGGGCAGGCAAGATTCTAACAGGGGCGGAAAGCAAGATTCCGCCGCTGATCCACGCCATAGACGCGAACGGCCTCGTTACTTCTTTTGTGCTTGGGATTGAGGCTGAGGATTTTGACATCATCCCGCCGAACCAGGATCTCTATTGCACGGCGTTCGTTGATCACAAAGTTCTCAAAGTCTCGCGCAACCTGCTTACGAATTATGTGGGCGACTTGCTGATAACTCAAGAGGGCTTACCGCCAAATCAGTGTTCCAGGTTGTTTATTGTGAAATGGAATCCGACGAACGCGGCCTTGGAAATGCGGAGCTTTGCGTTACCGACTACCATCTTTCAAGTCGGGTTTGAACACGTAACATTCGCCCCCATCGATCTTCCTGCCGTTCCTAACCCGTGAAAGCGCACCTGAGAAAGCACTCTGTGGCTACTGTGGCCATCTTTCTTATCTGGGTTTCGGCAAGCGCCCAAGGGACATTCATCTACGACCAGCAATCGTCCACCGAAGCGAACTTGGGCGAAGCAGCGGTAGTGATCCAGTCCAGTCAACCAATCGGTCAGTCTTTCACGCCGACGTTATCGAGTGTCGGCTTCATTCGGCTGTACCTCATTGATGCAACCGTAAACGGGATAGGGGCGACGGTTTTCCTGAACCTGCGGACGGATTCGATTACGGGGCCGATTTTGGGATTCACCGATTCGGTCACCATGTCCGACAGCTTTTCCGGAACGGCGGACTTTTCCTTCTCAACTCCCGTGCAGGTGACGCCGGGAACGGCTTATTATTTCCAACCTGTCGTACAATCTGGCGACACTTGGCGGGTCGCTGCTCACAACGGCTTTAACTACACTGGTGGGACGGCCTTCTATTTCGGCCAGCCGGCCCCATCTAGCGATCTCTGGTTTCGCGAAGGGATTGTCATACCAGAGCCGTCAGTGATTTCGTTGTTCTTGGTGGGAGTTGGAGTGCTGCTGTATGCGCCGCTGGCCAGACATTTCAGGACACGGGCGTGCGATTGATACGAATATGCTTGTCCCGTCCTTAGCGCTACGGATCGAGCCTGAGGATTTCGATATCATCCCGCCGAACCAGGATCTCCATTGCGCGGCGTTCGTTGACCACAAGATCCTCAAAGTGTCGCGGGCCTTACTCACGAATTACGTGGGCTGCTTGCTCGTCACGCAAGAGGGACTCCCATTCAACTACTGTTCGAGGCTGTTCATCCTAAACTGGAACTCGACAAACTCTGTTCTCGAAACACGGAGTTTTGCCTTGCCGACGACGATCTACCAAGTCGGGCTTGAGCACACAACATTCGCCCCCCTGTCTTTGCCAACTATTCCCAACCCATGAAGACGCATCCAAGGATCATAAGTGCCTCAATCATCCTGGTTGCCAGCGCATTCTTGGCCGGCAACCCGGTCCGCGCTTGTTGGCGCTCGCGGGGCTTGGAATGCTTCTGTCTGCACCGCTGCTCAGACATCTCCGCAACCGAAAGTGCGGTTGAACTGCGCGGCCTTGTGGCAGGCTTTGCCCTCGGAATCGACTTGGAGGATTTCGACCTCATGCCACCGGATCACGACCTTTGCTGCGCGGCGTTCGTTGACTGCAAGATTCATCGTCCTGGTTTACGCCTGCAACGGCACGCACATCGAGCGGGGACCGGACAAGTGCGTGCTCCAGCCGACGGCGACGTCCGAGCCCATCGAATACAAGGGCAGCGCGTTGCTCGGCCTGGCCCAGGACCCGAAGGATGAATTCGTTTTCATCGTGCAACCGGCGTT
>WYBW01000035.1 GCA_011525685.1 Verrucomicrobiia bacterium | reverse complement strand
TGAGAAACATGCCGGGAGTTTACCACGGGCGGGGGTGCGTCCAGCAAGGGGGCAGGTCGGCCCACAGGCGTTTTGAGGAAACGCCCTCCTATCATTCAATCACTTGCGCGCGAAAAAATCTGAAAACTGCCAAAACGTGCGAAAGTCGGGCTAACCGTCACCCATTTCTCCCCGGTTTGCAGCACGTTGTGGTCGGAAAGCCCCAAAAAGTCGTACCCATTCTCCTTGTACCACGCCACGATCATTTCCGGGTAATCATCCCCGTCGCTCCAAAGCGAATGTGTGTGAAGATTGCCCTTCCACCAGCGGGGCGATTGGGCCAGCGCCGTCAGGGGGCCAAATGTCAGCACCAATCCCAACACCGCCGGTAAAACCAGCGGCGCGCGGGTCGTCCTCTCCCGCGCACCGCCGACCAACGTCCTGACAAGCCTCCCAAACATCTGAGGCGACTACTTCTTGAGTGACTTTTGGAGATCACCGACGGCCTTGCCGGCATCATCGGCCGCCTTGGACGCGGCCTCGCCCGCCTGCTGTGTCAGACTGGCGATCATTTTCTCCAACTGCGCCATCACGTCCTTGACGGCCCGTTCCTGTTCCGGCGTGAGCTTCACCTTGTCGCCGAGCGATTTGAGTTCGGCCAACGCGCCGGCATAGTCCGCCGACTTGATGGCGGCGACCGCTTTGTCCACACCGCTCTTCGCCGCGGCATCCGCCGAAGCGAAGCTGCTCTCCAGACTGGCCGTGTCCACCGAACCACCACCACTCTGCTTGCAGCCGGTCACGGCCAGAGCTGCCACCGCGACCAGCATCATCATCAAACGATACATTTTCATGGGAATACCTTTGGTTGTTGAGTTCCGCCGGGCCAACGTAGGGGAACGAAACCGCACGCGTCAAACGCTTTTCCGTCCAAGCAGCCGCGGGTCATGAAGGGCAGTGCGCGCCTCTCATTTTCTTGCAGGAGGCGTCGGGCCGACGCTGTAGCGCAGACTTCCCGTCTGCCGGATCGCGGATTTCCAATCGGCAAACGCGGCGAACTCCTGGCCTCCCACGCCGTGCCAAGGCCAGCCGACTGGAAGTCGGCGATACAGCCGGTTGGGAAACCTGCGCTACGACAGGAATCCCAACCGGCATTAAACTCAGATGCACCTCGGCGTAGCTTGGGATTCATGGCCACACTGGCCGTAGCAACCCCCAACGAGCCGGCACGACTCCAACGGGGACACGCACTCACGGCAGGACGCGGACCCGGTAAAGCCGGTTGCTCGAAGTCAGTGTGTCGAGTTTCGCCGCAAGATTGCTGGAGGTGACCACATGACCGGGAACGACCGTCCAGTTCGTAGAGCCGGCGTCGCCCAGGTGTTCCAACTGATAGGTGACATTGGAAGTGGCCGTCCACCTTAACAAGATGTCGGCTCCCGCCAGCTCCGGGGCCAGCAAAACCGGTTGCGGTATCGGAAAAACGTCCCCGACGGTCAACACCACCGCGGTGGCAGTGTTGCTCAGAGTCATCGTCACTCGATTGGTCGGATAGGAAAATTCCGTGAACGTGCCGCTGCGGGTCGTGGCGGAAACCACGGTGAAGCTGTCGTTGGTGGCGGGAACGAAGCCGGGCAGCAACTCCACGCTCAACGCTCCATCGAGCGTGATCGTACCGGAACGCTGCAGCCGGGCATGGCCGGTGCCGGCGGTGGTTCCGCCGAGGGCACAGTTCAGGCTGGCCCCGCCGCCGGCGGTAAATCCACCGTTCACGGCCACGATGCCGCTGCGGAGGTCCATCGTGCCGTAGTTGTTGAACGGGACGTTGACGGTGGTGGTGCCGGTATTGGCGGATTTGCGGAAGGTGCCGGCATTGTCAATGCGGGGTGAGCCGCCGCCGTGATTGAATGACTGCGCATTTTGCACATGCAGCACGCCGCCCGGGCGGTTGGTGATGACGATATTGTTCAGCGCGAGCAACGCGCTGCCGGTCCAGAGCATGGTCCCGCCAATCTCGAGCGTCCGGCTCAGCGCGCCGTTGAGGACGTTATGGAACGTGAGCAGGGCCCCTGGCGCAATCACGGTGCGTCCGCTGCCGCTCATCGTACCAGCGGTCCAATTCATCGCATTGAGCATCGTGACGAGGGCCGGGCCGCCCAGTGTGCCACTCAGGAGGTTGAGGTTCTGCACGGAGGTGCCGGTGTTGCAGGTGAGCGTGGCGCCGTTGATCCGGTAAAGGCCGTCCCCGACGAGTTCGGCGCCGGGGTTGAGCGTGAAGGTGCCGCCGGTCCAGTCCACCAGAGCGGTGGCAGGGTTGGTGAAGGGGCCATTGGCCGAACCGCCCACAGTAAAACGGTGGGTCGTGCCCGGCGATAGCGTGACCACGCCGTCGTTCACAAAAGCACCACTGTGTTGGAGCGTGCCGGCCTGAAGTTCCACCGCGCCGAAGTTGTTGAACGGCACGGGAACCGTGGTCGTGCCTGAATGGCTGGATTTGCGGAACGTGCCGGCATTGTCAATGCGCGGCGAGCCGCCGCCGAAGTTGAGGGGTTGGGCATTCTGGAAATGCACCAGGCCGCCGGGCCGGTTGGTGATGACGGCGTTGTTCAGCGAAAGCAGCGCGCTGCCCGTCCAGTTCAGGGTGCCGCCAATCTCCAATGTGCGACCCAGGGTGCTGTTGAGGTTGTTGTTCAGGTTCAGCACGGCATCCGGTGGGATGATGGTCCGCCCGCTGCCGCTCATCGTCCCGACGGTCCAGTTGAGCGCGTTGGCAACGGTGACCATGCCCGAACCATTGAGCGTGCCGCTTGCCAAGTCCAACCGGTGAAGGATGGCATCCGTGTTGCAGGTGAGCGTCGCGCCACTGATGCGGTAAAGGCCGTCCCCGACGAGTTCGGCACCGGGGTGGAGCGTGAAGGTGCCGCCGATCCAGTCCACCACCGCCGTGGCGGGGTTGATGAAGGGTCCGGTGGCGGACCCGCCGCCGGCGAGTCGGTAAGTGGTGGACGGCGCAAGCACCACTGTACCGTTGTTCAGAAACGACCCGTTTTGCAGGAGGGTGCCGGTCTGGAGTTCCACGTCACCGAAGTTGTTGAACGGGACACCGACGGCGGTGGTGCCCGCGTTGGCGGATTTGCGGAAGGTGCCGGCGTTGTCAATGCGCGGCGAGCCGCCGCTGTGGTTGAATGAAGCCGCGTTCTGCACCTGGAGGAGCGCGCCCGGGCGGTTGGTGATGACTCCACCGTTCAAGAAGAACCCCGCGCTGCCCGTCCAGTTCATGGTGCCACCAATCTCCAATGTGCGACCCAGGGTGCTGTTCAGGTTGTTGTTGAGGGTCAGCACGGCGGCTGGTGGAATGATGGTCCGCCCGCTGCCGCTCATCGTCCCGACGGTCCAGTTGAGCGCGCTGAGAACCGTTACCATGCCTGAGCCATTGAGCGTGCCGCTTGCCAAGTCTAACCGGTGAAGGATGGCATCCGTGTTGCAGGTGAGCGTGGCGCCGTTGATCCGGTAGAGGCCGTCCCCGACGAGTTCGGCGCCGGGGTTGAGCGTGAAGGTGCCGCCGGTCAAATCCACCAAACCGGTGACAGGGTTGGTGATGTTGCCGCTGGCGGACCCGCCGCCGGTGAGGCGGTAGGTGGTGGCTGGAAAAAGCACCACTGCACCATTATTCAGAAACGACCCGCTTTGGAGGAGGATGCCGGTTTGGAGTTCCACAACGCCAAAGTTATTGAACGGCAGAGGGATGGTGGTCGTGCCTGAATTGTTGGATTTGCGGAACGTGCCGGCGTTGTCAATGCGCGGCGAGCCGCCGCCAAACGTAATTGGTTGTGCATTCTGGAAATGCACCAGGCCGCCGGGCCGGTTGGTGATGACGGCGTTGTTCAACGCAAGCAGCGCGCTGCCAATCCAGTTCATGACACCGCCGACCTCAAGGGTGCGACTCAGGGCTCCGTTCAAGTTGTTGTTGAGCGTGAGAGAGCCGCCCGGCGCGATCAGAGTCCGACCGCTCCCGCTCATGGTGCCTCCCGTCCAAATGGCGTCCCCGTGAATCGTGAGCGTGCCGGCACCGGTCAGCGTGCCGGCGGGGAGGCTCAGGTTTCGGCAGTGCGCATCCTCGTCGAGGGTGATGGTCACGGAGTTCTGCAAAATGACGTCGTCCCCTTCCGTGGGCACGAGCGGGGGCTTCCAATTCAGGGGATTATGCCAACTGCCGCTGGCGGTGCTGGTCCAGTGGATCACGGTCGATTGGAAGTGCGCGAAGATGGTCTTGTTGCCGTTCATGAAAAAGGTCGCGGGATTCGAGGGCGAGACCAGATCGCCAGTCCACCCGCGAAAAGCCTCGGGCGCGACGGCGGTGGCGATGAGGGTGACGGGCTCGCCGTTGGTGTAGCTCAGTTTTGCGGGAACGACCTCGACCATGCCACCATTGCTCGATAGAGTGAGTCGAAACTTGGCGGAAGCACTGTTTGTGGGATCGGTAGAGTCGCGGAATTCGTCTTCATTGGAGACGCCGTCGCCGTCAAAGTCTCCAGAGGCATTCTGGATGAGGTTGCCGAAGTAGGCCAGTTCCCAGGAGTCGGGCAGCCCGTCGCCGTCGGCGTCGAGAAACAAGGCGGCCGGCGCGCTGGTCACGCTGCCGGAACTGTTGGCCAGCACCACAGAATACAGCCCTTCGGCCAGCGCGCCGACGTTGGTGAGCAGCAGCGCGTCGTTCGTGGCGCCTGGGAGATTGGTGCCGTTGAACTGCCATTGATAGGCCAGCCCGCGGGTATTGGCCGCGACGACGGAGAAGGAAGCGAATTCGCCGGGGCGAACGACCTGGGTCTGGGGCTGGGCGACGATCTTTGGTGACGCGATGCTTTCCCCGGTCCAAGCTAAAAGATTGCCGTTGGCATCGAAAGCAAACTGCGTGTTTTGACCACTGGCAGCACCTGCCAGCGTCAGGGCAAAGGCGGATATACAAACGACTTTTCTAATCCTGTCGCGGGCAACGGTCCGTCCTGGTGGAAGGTGGAATAGGGCGAAGGTCATTTGTCGTGTTTCTTGGGTCGCTGGAACGGTTCAAGGTCCAAGAGAAACCCGCGGACCAAGGTTTGCAGAAGCCGGCGGTCTGGCTGCCAAACAGGATTGTTTGCAGGGCTTCTTCAGACACGCCTGCCACGCAGCATGATCTTTGTCCACTTCGGCCTGGCCCTGCCGGCAGTAGTCCGTCGCCGCCTGGCGCGCGGTTGCGCACCGTCCCGGGCCGAATGGGTTTTGGCCGAGTCCGAGAGCCTGGCTTAAGCTTTCGTCACGGCAGGCTTGGTCGGCTTCACGCCAGAGCCTCTTGCACTTTTCGCTCCGAACCTCCCAGTTGCGGCTGCCCTGCTCTCTCAAGTGCTCACAACAGGCTGATAATCCCAACGGATCAATCAGGTTTATTGGATTATTCCGCACATAGGCGTAAAGATTGGGGCCTTCGTCCATTTCGGCCTGATCGAGTGGATCCCGGGAAAGCCAGCGTCCCAAAGAAGGGCTGTAAGAGCGGAACCACGTCAGTGCCAGTTCCGCTTCGCCGGACCAGAACATCCCCGCGAATCCGAAGTCCGCCTCAATGTCGCCCGCCCGCAATGTTTGGCGTCCAAACGGATCGTAGGCGTGGCGCGCCCGCACAGTGGCGGCACTGTCGGTCACATTGCGAATCGAGCCGAGATGATCGCGGGCGTAGTAATAGCTGCCGGCGTTCGGGCCGGCCTCGATCTTCATTCCCTGCATGGCGAATCGCTTCTTTATCAAGTGGGCGGCGTCGCGTTCCTCGCGTATCTCGTGATCGGCCCACAACAGGCGTCTAACCGAAGCTTCGACTCCGTTGGTGAGATGGCGAATGCTCGCCAGCCGGCTTGCCCCGTCATAGGTGAATTCAGTGCGCTCGTCGCCGGAATGAACTGCCACCACCCGGTTCTCGCCGTCCCATTCATTGGTGCGCGCCGCCGCCGGGGCGGTGCTGGTGCTGATCTGGTTGAGTGTGTTGTAAGTGGCTGTGTTGGTCACGCCGCCAGCCACGTCCAGCAGCCGGTTGTCCGCCGGATCGTAGGCATACACGAACTCCTTGATCAGCGCACCGGCATTGGTGACCACGGCGGACAAAAGCCGGTTGGCGGCGTCGTAGCCGAATGAGAAAACATCCGGTGCGGCGGCGCCGGCTTGCTGGGACCACGTTGTGATCCGCCCGGCAGGAATGTCACGTCCATAAGCAAACTGGGAGACGGGGGTTGCCCCGACGCGATAGTTGATGCTGGCGAGCGCATGGTCGTCAAGGTTGTCGAGGTAAGTGTTGGTTCTCGTCAGACCGTTGGGAAATACTTCGGACAACAAGCGGTCTGAAACGCCGTCGTAGGTGTACGTGAACATGCCCAGTGCATTGGTCTCGCTGGTAACGCGGCCCGCGGCGTCGTATTCGATCACCGAGGCGACGCCATTGATGGCGGTGGAAATCCGCCGTCCCAGTTCGTCGTAGGCGTAAGTAATGGTGTCGTTGGCATACGGACCGTCAATGCTGGCCAACCGTCCGGCGCCCAAGTTGGGTGCGGACAAAACCGGGACATAGGAATAGACCGTCGTTCCAACGCCATCGGTCATGGACACGCGGCGCAAATAATCCGGATCGTAGGCGTAGGTCACCGTCGGAGTTGGCACGACGGCGTTGGGGTAACTCACCGAGCGGAGCGTGTTGTCGCGGTTGTAGGTGAACTGCTTGAATTGCCCCTTCTCGTTCACAATCTGGCGGAGCCGGCCCGAGGCGTGCTCGTAGAGGTACGACACTTTGGAACCGTCTCCATATCGTTTGGCGACCAGCCGACCTTGGGTGTCGGCCTGCCACTCGGTGGTGCGACCCATGGGGTCGGTCAGGCTCTTGACGTCGCCACAGTTGCACCACTGGAAACGAGTGACGCGGCCCAACGGGTCGGTGCGCTTCACCAGATTGCCCAGAGCATCGTATTCGAGCAGCGTTTGGCGACCGGCCCGATCTTGCAAAACAGAAGGTTGCAGCCGGTCGTAGGAAATCTGGAGGAAGGTGCCGTCGGGAAAGGTGATCCGCGTGACGCGATCCATGGCATCGTAATCGGTCGAGGTTGTGTATCCATCAGCGTCCGTGAGCGTACGCACCCGGCCAAAGGCATCATACGTCGCCAAGCGAGTGTCATTGGTCCCGGGTAATGGCCCATCCACGGCGAGGAGGAAGCCGTTGGTGTCGTAGGCGTAGGTGGTCGTTTCGCCCTTGGGATTGGTGGTGGCGAGCAACTGGCCGCGCGCGTTGTAGGCGTTGGTGGTGGTTTGTCCCGCGGCGTCGGTGGTGGTCAACGGGAGATGCTGCGCGTTATAGGTGGCCTTGAAGAGCAGTTCGTCCTTGCCCGCGCGCGTCATGCGCACCTCGAGCAAATCAATCCCGTTCGTGTCGTAGAGATAGGTAAACGAGCGCCCGAGCGGATCAATCGTGTTGGTGACGTTCCCAAACTCGTTGTAGCCATAGGTGTAAAGCTGGGTGGAACCGTCATCAAGCACCCGCCCGATGCTCCGGGGTTGGTCGGTGCTGCCGACAAAGACGGGGCTGCTCTGGCCCGCGTAGTCGTACCAAACCCGGCCCTCGAGCGGTTCCTTGGTGCTTTCGAGGATGCCCGAGGCGGTCGTCAAATCCGGGTTATGCAACCAGTGGTAAATCCGGGCCTTGGTGTAGTCCCCGTACGACGATGCGGTCGCGGTCCGGCTCCAATAGTAGGTGTTGCGATACCAGAGATACTCGTTGCGCGTGTTCATCCCCTGCGGCACGGTGCCGACCGGGTCGGAATAGGCCACATTCAGGTTGGTGGCTTGGTTGAATTCGACACGGTCCCGGCTGCCGTCCGCATAAAGGGTCTCCAACCAGCGCGTTGTGCCGGTGCCGCCCCGGGTGAAACTGTTGGTCCCGTAGGGTGTCACCAGCGCATTGATGAAATCGCTGCCGGCTTCATAGCGAAAAGTTGAGTTCAGTCCGATCACGTCGGTAATGTTTGTCAGACGGCCCAGCGTGTCGTATGCAAAAGTGGCAAAGCGCCCGAAGGGATCGGTGACACGGGTGATCTTGTGGATGTCCGTCGCATGGGCATAAGCCAGCGTCGTCACCTGGCCGATGGCGTCGGTGATCGAGGTCAACCGCAGTTGGGTGTCGTACTCCAGAGTGACCGTGTTCCCGAACGGATCCATGAGTTGCGTGAGGAATACCTTGCGGGACGTGCCTGTTGAGCCATCGGATTGCGCGTACACCATTTTCGAGCCATCGCCGCTCAACAACTCGTAGCCGGCCGGGCCAACACGCCGCAGCCGGGACTGATTGCGCTGCTGGGGACTGAACGTCTGAGTGTTCGCATCGAATCCGGTGAAGGAGCGCGTGCCGCCGCCACGCACATACAGATTGACATCCGCCGCCGGACTTTGCGGGTTGTCGGTGATGTAGCTGATCCAGTCGCAAGTCCACTTCGGCCCGAAGTTGGAATAGGTGAAAACGGCCGGCTGATAGGCCTCGCGATGACCGTAGCGAACGGTGAAACGCACGGCCGGCCCGACCGGCGGCGCATATCCCACGGGAGTGTCGGTGAGGTTAAGGTTCACGAGCATCAGGTGAACCCGGGAACCGGCCATGCCTGTGTTAGGATAGGGCACCGGCACGCCGCCTCCCGCGCCGCCGGCGCCGCATTGATCGGAGGCCGGATCGTCCGGCGCGGTGTTCTTGTTATCGCTATTGCTGGTGAACCCCCTGCCCCAGATGGTTTGTCCTTCCTCCACTCCGACCGAGCGCCACCCGACAGGCAATGGCCCCGGCGGCAGGAGAAAATAGCCACTGGCTTCGGCTTCCAAGGCCGCGCGGGTTGCCCAGACGGTGTTCCCAAAGGTGGGGTCCTCCAGCAGGAAGCGGTCGCCGTCGCGCCGCACCATCGCCGCGTAGTGCCCCAGCTTCCAATGCACCACCGAGGGCACCACGAAATCCACTGGTCGCGCGCGGAAAGCCATCTGGTAGTTCAAGCCCACCACGCGCGAAAGCTCCGCCACTTGGGACAGGGAAAGCCCCTTTCGCGTCGAAGCGGAATGGAAGATGACCATCTCGGCCTCGGCGGACTCGCCGCTCAATCGCTTAATGCGGTGGAGCGCCAGCGGGCCGCAGCGGAACGCAATTTCGGGCCGGTGCTGCATGTTCCAAAGTCCCTCGCGCGCCCCGGCGATCAATTCGGTCGCCGGCCCCACGAAGACACGCGCGTCCACGGACTTGAGAAACTCCTCAAGCTGATCGGTGCGGCCCAGGCGCGCGTACATGTAGGCGGTTTCACCGGCTGCCCGATCTGCCAGTGATTTCCCCTCCAATTCCCCCGCAGTGCGCCCCAAAGCCCAAGCCCGCTCCCACGCATCCAATGCCCGCGAATAGTAAGCCGTCCGATAGTATTCCAGACCCAGCACGGTCAGTAAGGAAGCCGCCCAAGGTGAACCGGGGTGCTGTTCCAGAAACGCAGTCAAGCTCCCAAAATCCTCCGGCGTGGCGCGTTGCGAATACTCTCGCAAGGCGGCGACCAGCGCGGCATTTTCCTCTGCACTGGGTGTTCCCCCCATCGGCACCAGTGGCTCCTCGAACAGACGCCAGTTGCGAATTTCCGCCGCGGTGGGCTGCTCCTTCAGTCCGACCGCTCCTCTCGCCTTTTCGCCCGCAACTGGACTATCCTGCACTTGAGCGCAGAGAACTTCAAGAATGCACCATGGAAGCACGCAGACGAAACACCCCATTATTGCTCGGGATTCGCACGCTAAAAAGGCAGGTCGTCTCATGGAAATTCACATAGGATATTGATGTTGATCATAAGCACCCATGTCGGCATGTCAATAATCAACCCCATCGAGCGACCGGCCCGGACAGGAGTGGAGAGGGCAAGGGACGGCGTATCGCAGGTGTGTCCAGCGTGAATCGTGGCAGGCGGTGTGGAATCCTCTTTCGAGCCTTGTCGTGTCGGAGTGCATCGCCTGCATTATGTGGAGCAAATTCCCGCTCGGAAAGTCTCCCGGCCATCGGGCCTCAGCCAGATTCGCGTCCGCGTCGGGGCACCTCGGATCGGGTGTAAGGTGAACAATGAACTGCGCAGCCCAAAAAGCAAAAATGTTCGAGGACACCCGATGCTTTTGATGGAACTATTCAAACACCGGCTGGCAAGGGCGCGAGTGGCTGGCGTTTGAGCTGCCGCAACTGTTGTTGTTGTCTCAGCAGGTCCAACCGCTCCTCTTCGCTCGTCTCCGGCAGGCTACAGCGATGCGTCAACGCCGCCAACTGGCGGTCCAGGTGCTGATTCCGCAAGCGTGAGACCAGGTCGGCGATCTGGCGGTCTGGATCCGGAATCGCGCGGCTCTCGGCGGTGGCCGCGGTGATGATGCCCTGGGCCTCCGCGGAATCAAAGTCATCCAGAAAGGCCGCGAGCGTGGTCCAGGTCTCATGCGACTGTGCGGCGATCCGGCGATTCACAATTTCCCGCACCATCGGATGCTGCACCCATTCCGGGTCAAGGTGCATCGCCGCCCAGCGGACGAGGTCCTCATGGAGGAACAACAGCTTGAGCAACCAACATTCCTGAGTCGAAGGTGGAACGGTTTCAACCGCGCCGTCGGGAGTTGGCTCGTGTAATGCCTCAGCAGGTAATGTTCGTGGTCCCGGCAGTTTCTTGAACTCGGCGCGCACCGCGTCGGGGGCCACGCCCAACCGCAGGGCGGTCTTTTGAGCGTAACTGTCCTGCAGCACGGCGCTGCCGGTTTTGCGCACGGCCTCCGCCATGCCGCGCAACACGCCCATCCGACCCTTGTCGGTTGTCAAATCATGCGCCCGGCAGAGGCGGTTGAGATAGTAATCGAAGAACCCCTCGGCCTCGCTGACCAGCTTGCGGAAGGCGTCCGCGCCGTGTTCTTTGACGTAGCTGTCGGGATCGTGCGGCGCGGGCACCACCGCCACGCGAATCGCCAGGCCCGAGGCCAGCAGCGCATCCAGCGAACGGACCGCCGCGTTCTGGCCCGCTTCGTCGGAATCAAAACAGAGCACGACTTCATCCACGTAACGTTTGAGAATGCGGGCGTGATCGGGGGTAAACGCTGTCCCCTGCGGCGCCACCACATTTTGCACCCCGGCCATGAAGCAGGCGATCAGGTCAAGCTGTCCTTCGCACACCAGGGCAAAACCGGCGTCCAACACGGCGCGCTTGGACTTGTCCAGGCCGAAGAAGACCTTGCTCTTGGTGAAGATCGGCGTCTCAGGGGAGTTTACATACTTGGCGGTTTTTTCGTCGCCGGACAGCACGCGGCCGCTGAAGGCAATCACCCGCCCCTGCTCGTCGCAGATCGGGAACATCAACCGGCCTCGGAAGCGGTCGTAATAATGGTCGCTGCCCTCCTTGCGCAGGATGAGGCCGGCCTTTTCGATGAGGGCCGGTTCGTAGCCCTTGCTCCTCGCCCAATTGACCGTGTCGTCCCACTCATCGGGAGCGTAGCCGAGTCGGAACAGTTTTATCGCCTCCTCCGACACTCCGCGCTTCGCGAGATAGTCACGCGCGATTTGACCGGCGGCGTCGTTCGCCAGGGCGGTCTGCCAGCGCTGGGCGATTTGCTCGTGAATCTGGAGCAGTTGATCCTTGAGATGCCGCGCCTGTGCGTCGGGCGCGCCCATCTCGAATTCGAGGGGTATTTTCGCCCGCTCGGCCAGTCGCCGGACCGCGTCCGCGAACCCGATGTTTTCGTATTCCTTGACGAATGTGAACACGTCACCGCCTTTGTGGCAGCCGAAGCAATGAAAAATCTGTTTGCCCGGGTTGACGTTGAAACTGGGAGTCTTCTCCTTGTGAAACGGACACAGGGCCACGAAGTTTGCCCCGGCCCGTTTGAGGGGCACGTAACCGCCAATGACATCCACGATGTCACTGGCGGCGCGAATCTGTTCGAGTGCGGCTTGCGAGAAGAACCCGGCCATCGAGTCCATCAAGACTCAAAGCGGGGCGCTCGTCTAGGGTAATTTCCGTTCCGCCCGGCGGATCTGCTTCGGCTCGGGCTGGGTGGGAGTGATGAGCAGGAAACTCAAGTGCTTCTTGATGTAGGGGCCGATGAAGGATTGCTGGAAAACCTGCGACTGCGCCGCTTGAAGCGTGGGGAAGAATTCACTGCCGTAGTTGTCCATCTGAAATTTCTGCATGGACTTGATTTCGTCGAGCCGGTACTGCCGCGCGTTCAACAGCGCCAGGCCGGCGATGAGGATGCACAGGAAACGCACCATGCCCGCCGGCATCCCCAGATAGTACTCCCCTTTGCCGAAAGCATCACTGCCGGTCATTTTCTTGCCCACGGATTGCTTGATCAGCACGAACATGCCCGCGACGATTCCCGCCACCAGCAGATAACAGGCGATGTAAGCGAACAGTTTGCTCACCGGCACAACCGTGGTCAGCCATTCGCCAAGCGGCTGATACACCAGCGCAGCGGTCAGGATGACCGCCAACCACTTGAACATGGTGATGCACTCCTCGGACATGCCACGCTTGCGCCCCCGATGCCAGCCAATCAGCAGCATCAGCAGCACGAGCACGTCAAACCAGTTAATGGGCAGCTTGTTGAGATTCATTTGTTCGCCTTCTCGTCCGCCCGAGGGGCATTCCCCGGGCGTCACTGCCCAAAACTTAGCCAGTTCCATGCCACCGGCTCAGGGTGGATTGGCCACCAGCCAGTAGCGGATGGCGGTGGCCTGGGGGTGGCGCGGATCCAGTTCCAGCACCCTCAAATAGTGTGCCCGGGCTTGGGCGGGATTCCCTAATTGATCGGCCCAGAGGTTGCCCAGAACCAAATGGGCACGTGTCTCATTTGGGTTGGTGGCCAGGATTTGTCCCAGTTGCTGGGCGGCGTCGGCGGGATAATTCGCGGCCTTGAGCGCCAAGGCGAAATTGTAACGGGCGTCCACCGAATCGGGCTGAATCGTCAGCGCCGTTTCCCATGACGCGAGCGACTGCCGATAGTTACGCGATTCCAGCGCCACCAATGCCAGGTTGAAGTGGGCCTCAAAGTAGCCGGGGTCGGCCTGGATCGCCTGCCGGTAGGATTGCGCGGCTTCGGGCAACCGCCTTGCCTGGTGCGCCTGCTGGCCTTGCGCAAAAGCGCGCTCGGCGTCCCGCCGATTCCCGGCAGCGGGGCGAGCCGGCGAAAGATACGTGTAACGCTGCCCCGCCGGCGTCTTCTTGAGCAACTCAGCAATCTCAGGTGACAACACCGCCGCTGGAAGGGATGCAGTCTGACCAGCGGGCAGGCCGGTCACACTGGCCGTTTCGACATTGGCAGTTGATGGAGGCGGCTTGACCTCGGACGCGGTTCGGACGATGGGTTCCGGCGGCACCGCCACGACTTCAGTCGGAGCCGGTGTTGGCGCCGGCTTCTCAGCAGCCGGCAGAGGTTCAGGCTTGGCTGGCGGGGCGGGTTCAACCTTCTTCGCGAGGATTGGCGTTTCAGTCCTGGCGGGTGGCGTTTGAACCGCGGGCGAGGTCACCGCCTTGGTCACGTTGGTCGTGATTGGTGCCGGCTTGGCGACCAGATTGGTGGTGGCCGGTTGCGGTGGCGTGGCCAGTTGTTGCTCCAATGCCTGTGCAACGGCGTTGACGGCCGCCCAATTTTCGGGGCGGGGGTCCAGCGCGAGATACTCGCGATAACGCTGCAAGGCTGCGGGCCGGTCGTTGAGCTGCTGCTGCGACACGGTGGCGAGGTTCAGGAGTGCCGGGCGGTAGTCAGCCTGCAACTTGAGCGCCGCGTTAAAATACGGCACCGCATCACGCGGACGATTCCGCTGCGCTTGCACCAGTCCCAGTCCGTTGAGCGCTTCCAGGTTGTTTGGCTGAAGGCGCAGGACCTCGCGAAAGCTCTTCTCCGCCGGGATTGGCTCGCGCAACCGGAGTTGGGCTGTGGCCAGTCTGAGCCAGCCCTCCGGGTCGTTGCCCCGCAGCAGGGTGTAAGTGGTCAACTCGGCCTTGGCCAGTTCCGGCCGGTCCTGCTCCAGCCAAAGGCAACCCAGGTTGTAGCGCGCTTCCAGCAGGTCGCGATTCAGAGCCAGGGCCTTTTGGTACGCGGCCGCGGCGTTCGCCGGCTGGTTGGCACGTTGATGTGCCACGCCGAGATAGTTCCATGCGTGGGCATTGGTCTGGAGCAGTGAGGTGGCCACCAGCAACTTCTCCACCGCCTGCGTGGTGCGCCCCTCCTCCAGCAGTCGCCGGCCATCCAACAACGCCCGCGGTCCCGCGGGAGTACATCCCGCGACCACAGTGGCGAGGGCCACACAAAGCATGGCGCAAGAACCGCCCCGATTTTTGGTGGCCTGCATCGTCGCTGGTGGTACCATCCGCGCTTGGACGTGTCAAGAAACGCACAGGATTTCAGCCGTCAACGCGCCCGCCGGCAACTCAGCGGCAGCGTGCGTCCATGTGGTTTCGCCAGTTGGCTCCACCGTGAAATGCCGCCCCTCGCGGGTCTTTGGGCTTTGATCACAGTCTGGTTGCTTGGTTTTCTGACCGCAGGCGCAACCTCTTTCAGCACCCTGCCGGCAGACCTTCAGCGGGCGCGCATCGTCATTGTCGAGGACGACACGGCCACCGAGGCGTTCAAACCGCAGCCGGTGCGCATCGAGGCGATGGTCAGCCGCGCCATCACCAATCTCACCGGCAAAGCCAGCGCCCAGGAGGCGTGGTTGAATCTGGTGGCGACGCAGGACGTGGTGGGGATCAAGGTGTTTTCCACCCCCGGACCGAACAGCGGCACACGGCCAGCCGTGGCACGCGCGGTGGCGCGCGGGCTGATCGCCGCCGGACTGCCGCCGGCCAACATCATCGTTTGGGACAAATTCGAGAACGACTTGCGCGCGGCGGGTTTCTTTGAACTGGAGAAGGAACTCGGCATTCGCGTGGCCGCCAGCGCGCGGGCCGGCTATGATGAAACGAACTTTTACGAAACCTCGTTGATCGGCAACCTGGTGTTCGGCGACCAGGAGTTCGGCCGCACCACCGATGGCATCGGCAAAAAGTCCTTTGTGTCCAGGCTCGTCACCCGGGACATGACCAAAATCATCAACCTCACGCCCCTGCTCAATCACAATGGCGCCGGCGTCTGCGGCAACCTCTACAGCCTGGCCATCGGCAGCGTGGACAACACCCTGCGGTTTGAGGCCGATCCGGCGCGGCTCGCCATCGCGGTGCCGGAGATTTACGCCTTGCCGGCGTTGTATGACCGCGTTGTGCTCAACATCACGGATGCGTTGATCGGCCAGTACGAGGGCGGCCAGCGCGGCTTGCTCCATTATTCAGTCGTGCTCAACCAACTGCGCTTCAGCCGGGACGCGGTTGCGTTGGATGTGCTGTCCATCCGCGAACTCGAGCACCAGCGCCGCAAGGCCCGCGCCCCGTTTCTGCGGCCCAACCTAGAACTATATCGCAACGCCACCATGCTGGAGTTGGGCGTGAGCGAACTCTCCAAGATGCAGATCGAAACCCTGCGTTGAACCCGCGCTCCGCGGAAGGGGTCGGCAAACCGCCACCTACGTCACCTTCTTCACCGCGCTGAACATGGCCAGGCATTTGGGGCGCTGCTCCTCGTGAATGACAATCCGATCCGGATAACGGTTTGCGCCCGCCGCCAGCGGCGCCTCCCAGGGCCGGTGGATCCACTCGTCCGGCAGCGCCACCAGTTCCGGCACCCAGCGCCGGACGAACTCCCCGCGCGGGTCGAACTTCTCGCCCTGCGACACCGGATTGAAGATGCGGAAATAGGGTGCGGCATCCGTGCCCGTGCCGGCGCTCCATTGCCAGCCCCCGTTGTTGGCGGCCATGTCGCCGTCCACCAACTTGTGCATGAAATAACGCTCGCCCCATTGCCAGTGAATCAGCAGGTCCTTCGTCAAAAACATCGCCACAATCATCCGCAGGCGGTTGTGCATGTTCCCCGTCGCGTTCAGACACCGCATGGCCGCGTCCACGATGGGATATCCCGTCATGCCCGCGCACCACGCCTGGAAGTGATCCCGAGTCTCCGACCACGCCAGCGCGTCGTATTCCGGCCGGAACGCGCCCTTGGTGACGTGCGGAAAATTGTGAAGCACTTGAAGATAAAACTCGCGCCAGATGAGTTCATTCAAGAAGACCTCGCAGCTTTGCCGCTGCGCCGGGTTGGTGCCTTCGCGCGCCTTGGCCAGCGCCGACAAAATGGTTCGGATGCCAATCGTGCCGCAACGCAGATGCGGGGAGAGTTGTGAAGTGCCGTCCACCGCCGGCAGGTTGCGATGCGCGGCGTATTGATACACCGGGCCGCGCATGAACTTTCGCAAGGTCTCCATGGCCGCGCGTTCGCCAGCCGCCGGCAGGCTCTGCGTGAGGGGATGCCCCAGTTCCGCCGGGTCCGTCGGAATCGGCTCGGAGGGAAAGCCCGGAAGTCCGGATTGATTGCCTTGAATCCTGGCAAGCTTGCCACGCGGCGGCGGAATGTTCCTGGCTTTCCAGGCCTTTGAGTAAGGCGTGTAAACCGTGAACGGTTTCCCGGCTTGCGTCAGGATTTCCTGCTCCTCCCAGATCACCGCGTCCTTGAACAACTCAAACCCCACGCCCGCCTCGTTCAGCCGGTTGAAAACGCGGCTGTCCCGCGCCTGCGCGTAAGGTTCGTAACGTTTGTTGGCGAACACCGCCTCCGCGCCAAACTCCCGGCAAAGGCGCGGTAGCAACTCCTCGGACCGCCCGCGCCGCACAATCAGCGTGTGGCCAAGCTCGGCCAGATTCTTGCGCAAGGCTTCCAGCGACTGGAGCAGAAACGCCAGTCGCGCCGGTCCGACGTCCGGCCCGGTGCGGAACGCATCCTCCAGGATGAACAGCGGAATAACCTGCCGCGCGCGCTGGACCGCCGCCTGGAGCGCGGTGTTGTCCGAAACGCGCAGGTCGCGTCGAAACCAATGAATGACCCGGTTCACGGGCGCAGATTAGCACAACAACCTGTTCACGCTATAACTTGCCACGGGCTTTACTCAAGGTGCGGATTCGATAACCAAGCGGGCCGCGGCGTTTACGTCGCTTCAACGCCGATGCCGTCAGGCCACGCTACGCTCCAAAGTCGCTACCGATAAGCCTCCCATGCCCTTTTGCGGTTTGCGCCTTGCCCTACATCTCCGTGGTCACTCATCTTGACGGCATGAAAGCGCGGAGAGCTTTTGAGTTTGACTTGGCGGTGATTGGCGGCGGCAGCGCGGGTTACGCGGCGGCGCGCACGGCGGCCGCTGCGGGTCTGAAAACAGTCGTCATCGAGGGCGGGGAACAGGTCGGCGGATTGTGCATCCTGCGCGGGTGCATGCCCAGCAAGGCTCTGCTTTACGCGGCGGAAGTGCGGCATCTGGCCCGGCACGGGGCGACCTGGGGATTGAAGCCCGGCCGAATCGGCTTCGATTTCACGAAGGTCATGGCCCGCAAAACGGCGATGATCGAGGAGTTCGCCAGTTATCGGCGAAACCAACTGGAGCAGGGTCAGTTCGAGTTCCTCCGGGCGAACGCGCGCTTTGTAGATTCCCACACCCTTGCACTTCGACCGCTTGGCGCCTCTGGCTCGCCTGGGCGGGCCAGCTCGAAAGCGCTGACGGCCCGGCATTTCATCATCGCCACCGGCTCGGTGGTTTCGCCACCCCCGTTGGCCGCGCTTTCGGAAGTCGGTTGCCTCACCAGCGATCACGCCCTCTCACTACCGCGGCTGCCCAAGTCGCTCATCGTCCTGGGCGGCGGGGCGATCGCGTGCGAACTGGCCCAGTTCTTTGCGCGCTTCGACGTCCAAGTGACACAAATTCAGCGCAGCCCGCGCGTGCTGAGGGAATTCGATGACGACGCGGGCACGGTGGTGGAAACCGTGTTTCGCCGCGAAGGCATCCGGTTGTTCACCGGCACCAAACTGCTCCATGCGCGCCGCAACGGACGCCGCAAGATCGTGGAGTTTGAGCACGGCGGAAAACGCCGGCGCGTCGAGGCGGAGGAAATCCTGCTGGCGCTGGGCCGCTCCCCGAACACCTCGGAGTTGGGCCTGGACAACGCCGGCGTGGAATTGGAGAACGGCCGCATCGTCACCAACGCGCGCATGCGAACGAGCGCGCCACACATCTATGCGGCGGGCGATTGCACCGGGCCGCACGAAATCGTCCACCTTGCGATTCAACAGGCGGAGACTGCCGCGCACAACCTCGCGCACCCTCGCCGTCCTCGCGCCATGGATTATCGGTTGCTGACCAGCGTGGTGTTCACCGACCCGCAGGTGGCAACGGTCGGTCTGACCGAAAAGACCGCCACCGCGCGCGCGTTGCCTGTTCTGACTGCGACTTACCCCTTCAACGATCATGGCAAGTCGCTCATCATGGAGGCGCGGCACGGTTTCGTGAAACTGCTGGCGCATCCGAAGTCGGGCGAAATCCTGGGCGGCTGCTGTGTCGGACCAATGGGTGGGGAATTGATTCACGAAATCAACGTGGCCATGGCGAAGCGGATGACGGTGCATGAGCTCGCCGCCACGCCGCACTATCATCCCACCCTGGCCGAAATCTGGACCTACCCGGCGGAGGAGTTGGCGGAACGCATCGCTCGACAATGACTGTACCAACGCGCTGACTTTGCCAGTAGTCATTGCCCCACCTTCGTCGCACGAATTCAGTGCTGTCGGTGAACGACTCTCCCTCACCCAGCGGGAGCGGGCCGGGGTGAGGGAGAGCTCACCTCTGAGGTAATCCGACAAGGAGTTTTTTAGTTTTTCTTCGCAGAATTTTTCCACGGGCTTTTGCCCAGTTCCACCCGGTCCAGCAGCGCCACCACCGGGCTGTGGCGTTTGCGCAGCACCGCTTCCTAACGGGCGTCGTCGTAGGGCGTGTGACTCTGCCAGCAGCGCAGATCACCCGCTGCCACTTGAAGGCCAGCGCCCGCACCGCTGTGTGATGCGCACAGCCCTTCTGCCGCTGTTGCAGATAATACGCCGCCGCCCACCGGCTCCACAACACGCTCTCCTTGGCATACTCGTGGAAGCTTTGCCGGTGAAACTTTGGGCACAGGTAGCGCCGGTGGATGTGCGAGCTGCCCCCGCTGCGTTTGGTCACCGGCGCCACGCCCGTGTACTGCTGCAAGCTCGCCGCCGAGCCGAAGCGTTCGC
>WYBW01000034.1 GCA_011525685.1 Verrucomicrobiia bacterium | reverse complement strand
GTGAGAACGCCGAAGCGGGCGGCGTGAACAGACAAAAATCCGGCTGAGATCACGCGTCAAATGGGAATACCGAGTCATTAGAATGAGTCGGGCCTCAAAAAAGGCCTTTGTTCAACAACCTGCTAATGTCACGGCGCGGGGCCGGTTGGACGATCCCACCGCCCGGTTGGTGGGCGTGATTTCCGGCGACGGGAAAACCGTCGTCGTGGAGGGCCTGGTCGAACGGGATGGCAAATTCTGGGTGCCGGATCTGCCACTGCTGGCCAGGTCCAATTTCCTGGTGCTGACGGCCACCGATGCCGCCGGCAATCAGTCGAGGACGAACCTCGTGGTTCTGCGGAGCGACGATCTGATCATTATTGATCCCGTGCCGACGGACCAGCTTTGGAAAAAGGCGGTGACGGTGACGGGCAGAGTCAGCCCACCGCGCCATGACGTCTGGGTTAACGGCGTGCAGGCCGTGGTCGAGCCGGACGGCACCTGGCGGGCCAATGGTGTCAACCCCGGGGGAGGGGGTACCGCGGTGTTCAGTGTGACCGCGATTCCGAGGACCAGCAGCGTGTCCAGCCCGCCGATCGCCTCCAATAAAGCCGGCAGGTCAGACGAACTAGTTTCGGTCCAAGCCGATTTGGGGACGATCAACATGACATTGAACGCCGGCCAGCCGGCCTGTCAGGTCTTCCGGTTGCGATTGAGCGGTACGACGGGCCGCCAATTCATCCTGCTCGCTTCGACGAACCTCACTGACTGGACCCCCATCCTGACAAATGTGATTTCAGGCGAGGTGTTCGAATACGAAGATCAGAATGTGGCGGATTTCGGTTGCCGGTTCTTCCGAGTGTCGCCCTTGCCATGATGGCTTTCCTGGAAGCGTTGGACGCGAGAGGCCGTTGGCTTTGACTTCCTGCGAAGAGGTCAATCGAACTTTGGTCAAAACACTTCCGCCTTCAACCCCGTGACCTGGCGCACCGTCTGCGCGATGCGCGAAAGACATTTCAGGGAGAGATGACTGCACTCGGAGCGCGTCGTGGGGCGCGCGGCGGAGTAGATTTGCACCAGGACGATCTGGGCACCGGCCGCCTTCAATTCCAGCAGGCGCTGGGCATAGTGGTCAATCTCCTCCAGCGGCGGTTCTTCGCCATGAATGGCCGGAAACAGGCTCTGAATCACAATGGGGCGCTGGCGGCCCAGGAGCAGGATGTTGGAGAGAATCTTCTCCAGGCGCACGCCGGGTTTGTTGATGCGATCCAGATAAGCCTGCGTACCGCCGTCCAGCTTCACCCAGACTTCGTCGCGCTTGGTGAAGTGCTTGAGGCTTTCCTGGACTTGCGGCAGGTCCAGGCCCACCGAGTTGGTCAGCAGCACGATCTTGAAGAACGACGAGGTGGTCAGCGCCCGTACATGGATCACCTCCTGCAGTGCCTCCGCGAAGTTGGGCGCCAGCGTCGGTTCGCCGTCGCCACTCAATGCCACATGCCGCAGTTGAAGCAATTCGTCGGGCAACCCCCGGTACGACGACCGTTCGCGCAGCCGTCCTTCGTTGACGAACGCAATGGTCCGCTGCAGTTCCGCGGCCATCACCTCGACATCCAGTTGTGTTTCGCGGGCGGGAATCTTGCGGTTGACCTCGCAGTACACGCAGTCGAAATCGCAGCGTTTGTCGGGGTTCATGTTCACGCCGATGGACAGGCCGCGCGCGCGCGCGGACACCACCACGTAAACGAAACGGTTGTCCAAAAAGTCCCGCGGGCAGCCAAACGCCGTTTCCCGGGCCGCGCCGTTTCTCCGGCGCTCCGTGGGCGGGATGACTTCGGAAGTCTTGTCGGTCACTTCTATCACAATTGCTGCCTGAACCGTAACTCCGGGCGGAGCAGGCCTCTACACCCGGCTTGTCAAATTTAGGACATTTTTTGACGGTCCAACCGCTTCGTAGCCAACTGCGGGGGCGCATCTCAGTTTATTGCAGGCAGGCATTCCTGGCGTAGCGCAGGTTTCCCAACCTGCGGTATCGCCGACTTCCAGTCGGCTGGCCCAGGCACGGCGTGGCAGGCCAGGAATTCGCCGCGTTTGCGGATTGGAAATCCGCGATCCGGCAGACTGGAAGTCCGCGCTACGGCATCGCCTCGGCGCCCCCTGCAAGAAAATGAGCTGCGCCCCAATTGCGTTTGAACGTGATTGAAGGATTTACATTTGGCCCGAAACCGGATGAACTGCGCGGGTTCCATGACGACGTCACTCTCCGAATTCAAGCAGGCGGCCATCGTGAACACGCTGCGGACCTGCCGGCTGTTCGTCGGCCTTTCGCCGGCGGACCTCAATGCCATCGCCGAGATCACCGTGGTCAAATCCTTGGGCAAAGGAGATTACCTGTTTCGCGAGGGCGACTTGTCGCGCGGTTTCTACATTGTTCAAAAGGGGGCCATCAACGTTCATCGCGTCAGCGCCTCGGGCAAGGAGCAGGTCATTCACGTCTTTCGCGGCGGCGAGTCTTTCGCCGAGGCCACGCTGGCCACGCTGGTGGGTTACCCGGCGGACGCGCGCGCGGTGGAGTCGTCGCAGGTGCTGCTGGTCCAGAAGGACGGTTTCCTGGGACTGCTGCGCCGGCAACCCGAACTGGCCTTGCGCATGCTCGCTTCGATGAGTCTCCATCTCCGCGACCTTGTCGGGCAACTGGAGGACATGACGCTCAAGGACGTGGAAACCCGGCTGGCCAACTGGCTGCTCAAGCGCTGTCCGGATCCGTTGAGTGCGCGCCCGGTGACCATTGAGTTGCGCACCACCAAGCGCATGCTGGCCGCCGAACTCGGCACGGTGAGCGAGACGTTCTCGCGCACGCTGGCCAAGTTTCGCGAGCAGAAGCTCGTCTCCGTCAAAGGCAAAACGCTTACCGTCTTGTCTCCCGCCGGTTTGCGTTCGCTCCTGCGTCACAACCTCGGCGAGTGAAGCGTTGGCCGGCGGCCGCGTCCGGGTTCAGGCGGGAGTCCGCCAATTCAACTTTGCTTCCACGCGTTGAGGTTGGCTTCCACACCTTTGCCCAATCGGCAAAAACCCGCCCAAGTTGATTTGTATCAAAGATTTTTCGACGGGCGCGCTTTAGGTTCGGCCACCGATGAAGCCTCAACTCGCCCTCAATTTGTTTCGAGCCTGCCTGGTGGCGCTTGCCTTGGGCGCCGTCGCTGTGGTTTCCGCCGCCGAGGCCAGCGCCGATTTGTCCGCGGCGCGCGGCAAGGCGGTTTACGACCAGCACTGTGCGGCCTGTCACGGCGCCAATGGTGACGGCCACGGCCCGGCCGCCGTCTGGCTCTATCCCAAGCCGCGCGATTTCAGCGCCGGTCTGTTCAAGATCAAATCCACTCCGGGACAGTCCCTGCCCACGGACGCGGATTTGTTGCGCTCCGTACAGCAGGGCTTGCCTGGCAGTTCAATGCCGGGGTTCGGCTACCTTTCTGCCGAGGATCAAAAAGATGTGGTTCAGTACGTGAAGCTGTTGACCGCGCGCACGGATGCCTCCGGGCAACGTGTGAATTTGTTCACTCAGGCCGCCACGGTTGGCGCTCTGGCGGAGCCGGTGAAGGTGCCATCCGAACCGGCGGCCACGGTCCAGGTTCTGGCCCACGGACGCGAGGTGTATCAACGGATGCAGTGCAACCTGTGTCATGGCGAGACTGGGGCAGGGGACGGCACGCAGGTTCCGACCCTGAAAGACATCACCGGGCTGCCCGTGCGCCCGCGCGATTTCAACACCGGCCTCTTTCGCGGCGGCCACACGGGGACGGACCTCTATTTGCGGATTCACAACGGCATGCCGGGCACGCCCATGATTCCCTACGGCAACGAAGTCATGACCCCGGATGAACGCTGGGCGCTCGTGCATTACGTCCGATCCTTGCGCCGCACCGATGTGGCGGTCAATGACCTGCTCCTGCCTCAGGACGGCGTCATTCGGGTGCAGCGTGTGGCCAAATTGCCTGCCGACCCCATGGACGCGGCGTGGGAACAGTTCGATCCGGTTCGCGTGCCGCTCAATCCGCTCTGGCCCGAGCCGCAACAGGTGTACGCGGTGGCCGTGACGGCGGTGACGGATGGCCGCAAGCTCGCGCTGCTGCTGCATTGGCGCGATGAACTGCCGCAACACACCGCCATTCGCGTGCAGGACTTTCAGGATGCGGCGGCGGTGCAATTCTCGATGACCGGCGATTACGGATTCATCGGCATGGGCGACGCGCAGCATCCGGTGAATCTCTGGCATTGGAAGGCCGGCGCGCAGGCCGAGATCGCGGGCCGCGGTGAACCGGCGATGGAGGATGCGTATCCGTCGTTGCGGGTGGATGGCTGGATTCCCGCCAGCTTCAACACGGCGGCCGATGCGGGCAATGTCACCGCGCTGCCCCACAAATCGCCCATTGAGGATGCCAACGCGCGCGGGTTCGGCTCGTTTCGTCCTCAACCGCCCGCGCAACAGAATGTCCTGGGCACCGGCGTCTGGCACGATGGCAACTGGAACGTCGTGTTCATCCGCGACCTGAAGTCCAAGGACAAGGACGACGTGAAGTTCACCGAGACCCAGCGCGTGCCGATTGCCTTCGCCATCTGGAACGGCGAACAGGGCGACCGAAACGGCCGCAAAATGGTGAGCAACTGGTTTCAGCTCCAGTTTGACCCTGAAAAAAGTCGGGCGACGAAACGCTGAAACCGCATCTGAAACCCGAAACCCGAATGTCGAAGCAAATCCGAAATCCGAATGAATGATAAAGGACAGAGTCGAAAACAGAAACTCGAGGATGCGAGAGCGCACTGTAGCGCCGGCTTCCAGTCTGCGGTATCGCGGATTTCGAATCCGCGTGCAGTGAAAAGCTTATGCAACCCCCTGTTTGCGGGCAGCCTGCCGACTGGAAGTCGGCGATACAGCAGGTTGGAAACCTGCGCTACGACCTCGAAGTGTTCATCGCTTGTTTTGGCCTTCGGCCCGCTTTCGGATTTCGTTTGTCGGATTTCGGACTCTCCACCGCTTGATTCACTATGAACAACGAAAACCACCTCTCCCGCCGCTCCTTCCTGCAACGCAGCGGTCTTGTTGGCGCGGGCATTGCCGCCGCGCAGTTTCTGCCATTGCGCTTTCTCCAGGCCCAACCCGCCCTCGAGGACGTCAGCAATCCGCTCGCGCATTATCCCAATCGCGACTGGGAAAAACTCTACCGCAATCAATACGCCTACGACCGCGAGTTCTCGTGGGTCTGCGCGCCGAACGACACGCACAACTGCCGCATCACCGCGCACGTCCGCAATGGCGTCATCGTGCGCCTTGGCGAACAATACGACTGCCACACCTATACCGACCTCTACGGCAATCATGCCTCCGCCAACTGGGGCAACCGCCACTGTGCCAAGGGCTACACCTTCCATCGCATCCTCTACGGACCGTACCGGCTCAAGCATCCCATCGTGCGGCGCGGCTGGAAACGCTGGGCTGATGACGGCTTCCCGCAGCTTACGCCGGAACTGAAGGCAAAATACAAATTCGATTCGCGCGGCACGG
This sequence comes from Verrucomicrobiia bacterium, assembly GCA_011525685.1. Lineage (GTDB taxonomy): Bacteria > Verrucomicrobiota > Verrucomicrobiia > Limisphaerales > JADLHS01 > WYBW01. The sequence goes on along the minus strand of WYBW01000034.1, from coordinate 32,573 downwards.
ACAAGTTCGAGCGGCTGTCGTGGAATGAAGCGTTCGATTACATCGCACGCGGCGCGGTGGCGATTGCGCGGCGTTACTCGGGCGAAGCCGGCGCGAAGTTGCTCGCCGAACAGGGTTATGTGCCGGAGATGATTCAGGAAATGGGCGGGGCGGGCACGCGCACTTTCAAGATGCGTGGCGGCATGGGCCTGCTGGGCGTGCTCGGCAAGTACGGCATGTATCGCCTCTCAAACTCTCTCGCGCTGCTGGACGTTCACGTGCGCGGCGTGAAGCCCGAGGAAGCCAAAGCCGGTCGCAACTGGTCCAATTACACCTGGCACGGCGACCAGGCGCCCGGCCAGCCGTGGGTGCATGGGCTGCAAAACTCCGAGTGCGACTTCAACGACCTGCGCAACTCGAAGCTCATCATCATGAACGGCAAGAACCTCGTCGAAAACAAGATGGCCGACGCCCACTGGTTCGTCGAGGCGATGGAACGCGGCTGCAAGATCGTCGTCATCGCGCCCGAGTACGGCGCGCCCTCGACCAAGGCGGACTACTGGATTCCGGTGCGGCCCGCCACCGACGCCGCCCTCTGGCTGGGCATCACCCGTGTGATGATGGACAACCAGTGGTACGACGCGGCGTTCGTGAAGCAGTTCACGGATTTCCCATTGCTCATTCGCACCGACAATCTCAGGCGCCTACGCGCGGCGGAAGTGTTCCCGAATTACGCAAGCACGCTGGCAACCGATGGCCCCAGCAAGAAGGTTCAGGGGATCACGGACGAACAGCACCGGAAGCTGGGCGACTATGTGGTATGGGATGCCAAGACCAATGCGCCCAAGGCCCTCACACGCGACATGGTCGGTGAGACGATGACCAAGAACGGCATTGATCCGCAGCTCAATTTTCGCGGCCGCCTGAAACTGTCCGACGGATCGGAGGTGGAAGTGGCGACCTCCTGGAATCTCTATCAAGTCCATCTCAAAGACTACGACCTGGACACCGTTTCCGAAATCACCAGCGCGCCCAAGGAATTGATTCAAAAACTCGCGCGGGACATTGCGACCATCAAACCCACTGCGATTCATCAGGGCGAGGGCATCGCGCACTGGTTTCACGCCACCGAGGCGAACCGCGCCGCGCATCTGCCGTTGCTCCTCACGGGCAACATTGGCAAACCCGGCACGGGTTGCCAGCACTGGGCCGGCAACTACAAGGCCGCGCTCTTCCAAGGCAGTCAGGTCACCGGACCAGGTTTCAAGGGCTGGGTGGCCGAAGACCCGTTTGCCGTGAATCTCAATCCCAAGGCGCATGGCCGCGACGTGCAAGCGCACGGTTACACCAAGGATGAAGAACCCGCCTACTGGAATCACGGCGACCGCCCGCTGGTGGTCAACACGCCCAAGGAAGGCCGCAAGATGTTCACGGGCAAAACCCACATGCCCACGCCCACCAAGGCGATCTTCACCACCAACGTCAATCTGATCAACAACGCCAAATGGGCTTACGGCGTCATCAAAAACGTCAACCCCAATGTGGAGTTGATCGTAACCATGGAAACGCAGATGACGGCCAGCGTCGAGTATTCCGACTTCGGCCTGCCGGCGAACTCCTGGGTCGAGTTCACCGATCTGGAAGTCACCGCCAGTTGCTCGAATCCGTTCCTGCAAATCTGGAAGGGCGGCATCAAGCCGCTCTACGACTCGAAGGACGATCTTTCCATCCTCGCCGGCATCGCCGCCGCGCTGGGCAAGGTCACCGGCGACAAACGCTTCCGCGACTACTTCCACTTCGAGCACATGGGGCAGCGCAAGGTCTATCTCCAGCGCCTGCTTGACACCTGCACCACCACCGCCGGCTACAAGGTGGACGACATCATGGCCGGCAAGTACGGCCCGCCCGGCGGCGCCCTCATGCTCTTCCGCAGCTATCCGCGCATCCCGTTCTACGAGCAGGTGCATGACAATTACCCGTTCTACACGGACACCGGCCGGTTACACTCCTACTCCGACGACCCGACGGCGCTTGCGTGCGGCGAGAACTTCATCGTCCACCGCGAAGGCCCGGAGGCGACGCCCTATCTGCCGAACGTCATCGTCAGCTCGAATCCGCTCGTGCGCCCGAATGATTACGGCATTCCGCTCGACGCCGAGCATTGGGACGAACGCACCGTGCGCAACGTGAAGTTGAGTTGGGCCGAAACCAAGAAATCGAAGAACTTTCTTTGGGAAAAGGGTTTTCACTTCTACTGCCTCACCCCCAAGTCGCGCCACTCGGTCCATTCATCCTGGGCGAACGTGGACTGGCATCTTATCTGGAATTCGAACTTCGGCGACCCCTACCGCGTGGACAAGCGCCTGCCGAACGTGGGCGAACATCAACTCCACATGAACCCGCAGGCCGCGCGCGACCTCGGCATCAACAACGGCGATTACGTCTATGTGGACGCCAATCCCGCGGACCGCCCTTACCTGGGGGCGACCCCCAGCGATCCGTTTTACAAGGTCAGCCGTCTCATGTTGCGTTGCACGTACAACGCCGCCTACCCGTACAACGTGGTGATGATGAAGCACGGGTCGTTCATTGCCACGGAGAAAACGGTCAAGGCGCAGCAAACCCGGCGCGACGGGCTGTCCCTCACCGATGAGGGCTACATCTCGAACTTCCGCTTCGGCTCGCAGCAATCCGTCACGCGCAACTGGCACATGCCGATGCACCAGACCGACACGCTGTTCCACAAGACCAAGGCGTTCATGGGATTCATGTTCGGCGGCGAGGCCGACAATCACGCTGTCAACACTGTGCCCAAGGAATGTCTGATCCGGGTGACCAAGGCGGAAGACGGCGGCCTCGGCGCGAGAGGTCCATGGAAACCCGGCACCGAAGGCACCTCGCCCGACGCCGAGAACCAAGTGATGAAGAAATACCTCGCCGGCGACTTCAGCGGCAAAGGCGAGGGCGGCGCGGCGACGTTTGAGTAAAACCGGGAGCTGAAATCCGAATGTCGAAGAAGAAAAGAAATCCGAAGCACGAAAAGCCGGATGCAGTGCATGGTCGTAGCGCAGACTTCTCCCGACTGGTCTGGTCATCGCGGATTTCCCATCCGCAAATGGTGTGTGCTCCCCGCGTCGTCGGGGCTTCAATCGCCCTGGCGATTGGAATGCGGCGATATGGCTGTCTGGAAACCCTCGCTACGCGGCGCATCTGCGGCACCGATCCCGCCGGAGGCTTGCAATGTAATGTGGAGCAACCTTCCGATCGAAAAGTATGAAAACACCGGTCAGACTCTTGCTTCTCCTATCGGGGTGTTTGGTTGGCAACCTGAATCTTCAAGGCCAGGGCACGGCCTTCACCTACCAGGGGCGGCTCGACGAAAGCGGCCAGCCAAGCAACGGCCTCTACGACTTCCGCGCCCAGGTTTACAACCGCGCCACGCCCGGCGAGCCGGGCGACGCGTTGGTGTCGTCCACGCTGACGTTCACGACCGTGCCCGTGACCAATGGTCTGTTTTCGTTGACGCTGGATTTTGGCGCCGGTCCTTTCAATGGCGAGGCGCGCTGGCTGTCGCTCGCCGTGCGGACCAATGGCGCGCCGGGTTACCAGACCCTCCAGCCCCGCCAGCCCGTTTCGCCCACACCCTATGCCATCCGCGCCGCCAATCTCAGCGGCTCGATTCCGGCCAACCAAGTGACCGGCACGCTCGCCACGGCCAGCCTGCCCACCGGCGGCAACTGGGCCTTGACCTCCACGCTCACGTTGGACTCAACCACGCTCGCGGTTGATCCCGTCAACAACCGTGTCGGCATCGGCACCAGCTCGCCGTCCACGGCGCTGACCGTGGCCACCGGTATCGGCTACGGGATTGAACATACGGACGGCACCCGCCGCCTGAGCACCTTTCTGGACGAAGGCGGTTGTTGGCTGGGTTCCGTCAGCGCGGACAAGCTCAACTTTTTCGTCAACAACGGCGTCAGCTCCCTGACGGTGGATCTGGCTGGCCGGGTGGGCATCGGTACGACGAGTCCGTCGTGGCCGTTGCAGGTGGTGGCCGGGCAGAGCGTCGTGCGGTTGGATTCGACGGCGAACGCCTTCGGCTCCGTGCTCGAACTGCGGAACAACACCGCCTCGCCCAGCTATCTTGGCGCGATCAATTTCAATAACGCCGCCAGCACCTATCCCGGCCAGATCGGCTACACCGGTGACAATGCCCTGACGTTTCGCACCGCCGGCAGCGAGCGGATGCGCCTGAACAACGGCGGACGACTGGACGTCACCGGAACGAATTCCTCGGTCAGCCTGAATGCTGTGTTCACTTTTCAGGGGAATACCATTCCCTATGCCGTCTTGGCCACCAGCGACAGTGCTATTGGCGCGGCCGTTTCGGCGTCCAGCGCCAATGGCACCGCCATATCGGGGGCCAGCGCCAACGGCTTGGCCGGGAGCTTTTCCGGCGCCGTACGCGTGGACATGGATTCCAACCTCACCCGGCCGCAACTTCGTCTGCGCGAAACGCAGGACGGCGACTACGCGCGGTTGGAGTTTCAAGCCGCCAGCCGGCCCTACTGGCACATCGCCGTGGGCGGTGGCGCGGCCAACCAGATGAATTTCTACAACAGCACCAACGGCGACGTGATGACGCTCAAAGAGGACGGCAACCTGTTCGTCAAGGTGCTGACCATCACCGGCGGGGCGGATATTGCCGAGCCTTTCCAGATGTCGCAACGCGATCTGCCCAAAGGCGCGGTCGTCATCATTGATGACGAGCATCCCGGCCATTTGAAACTCAGCACCGAGCCGTATGATCGGCGCGTGGCGGGCGTGATCAGCGGCGCGGGCGGCGTGAACCCCGGCCTGAGTCTCAGCCAGCAGGGCGTGTTGGAGGGCAACCAGCAGGTCGCCCTCACCGGGCGGGTTTATGTGCAAGCCGACGCCTCGAGCGGGCCGATTCAGCCCGGCGATCTGCTCACCACTTCCGCCACGCCGGGGCACGCGATGAAAGCCGCTGACCCGACGCGCGCTCATTGCGCGATTCTCGGCAAAGCCATGACCGGTTTGAAGAATGGCAAGGGCCTGGTGTTGGTGCTGGTGGCGTTGCAGTGACGAAAGGAGTCGCGCCATGAACGCAAAACTTCCTCTCCGCTGTCTCGCGTTTTGCGGGCTGTGGGTCGGCCTGACCGCCGCCGCCCAGACCATTGACCTGCGTCTCTCAGTCAAGATCATCCTCAATCCCACCACCGGCACAAGGCCCGGGGGCATCACGCCAACGATGTTCACCAACGCCGTCGCCGCCGCCAACCAGTGGATGGCCGGCTACTGGCGGGGCTACCGCTACAAGCTGATTGAAGTGGCGGACATCGGCGGCCCCGCCCAGGGCGGCACCAACGGTCCGAGCAAATGGTTCGGCCGCGACCCGCGAAACACCGATGACGGCACGTGGCAATCGTTTCAATCCGACGTGCAGGGCAGCAGCCTTTACCTGCTCCGCACCAACGCGCTCAACTATTACGTCAGCACGGCCATGCACTGGAACACCGGCGGGGCGGCGCCCTTCCCGTGGGAAGCGCCGGCGTGGATTGCCGCGTGGGGCATCGTCAACGATGGTCCGTTCTGGGTCGTCCACGAGTGCGGCCACTTCTATGGGCTGGTGCATACCCACGGCGGTTGCGGCTGTCCGTCCACCGCCGGCTGCACCCTGCTCAACGGCTATTGGGTGGGTGACGATGGCCTGAGCGACACGCTCAAGGAGGCGGCGGGCGATTCCTGCTTCACCAACATCAACCAGCTTACCCTGGCCAACTTCAACAAGTGGTTCACCAACTGCACGTCCGCCGAGCAGACCCTGGCCATGAACACCTTCTCCAACGTCATGTCGTATCACGACCCGCCCAACAAGGATCTGCTCGTGAACCGGTTGACCGAACAGCAGGCCGATCTGTTCGCCACCTACGCCAACAGCGACCGCGCCCACACCATCAGCGGCCGCACCCGGTTCGTGAGCCTGAGCGGCAACAACGCCAATTCCGGTCTCAACAGCGCCGCCCCCAAACGCACCGTGCTCAACGCCGTCAATGCCTCGGCCGCCGGCGGTGGTGACATCGTGCTGGTGCGCCCCGGCAACTACAACGAACAGATCACGATCAACAAAACCGTGACCCTCCGGGCCACGCGCTCCGGCTGGGCCACCATCGGCAAACCCTGAACTCGTGGAGCATGATGAAGAATCTGGAATCCGGGATTCCCAACCCGAAAAGCGAGACAACGGCGGGGCGAGCGCATCGCGTCTTGGACTGCGGCAGTCCTCTGCCGCTTTTCCCACGCAGGCCTGCGAGTCCGCCATCCCAAAGCGCCAGAAGACTGCCGCACTCCAAAACCTGGCGGACAATCGTCCTCCTGTGTTGTCTGCTTTCCGGTTTCTGCGCTTCCGTTGCGGCGCAATACAGCATGCCATGGCACATCATGGACGGCGACCGGGTCACGAGCACGGGCGGCGTCTTCACTGTCAGTGGCACCATAGCCCAGCCCGACGCCGGCGGGCCAATGACCCGCGGACGATTCTCCCTCACGGGCGGTTTCTGGGCGCTGCCGACGGTGATGCAGACGCGCGGTGCGCCCGCCCTCACCATCACCGCGGCCGGTGCGGGTTTTGCCAACATCTCCTGGCCGCCCGCCAGCGGCACGAGCTGGACCCTTCAACAAGTCGCCGCCGTGACCGGCACTTGGACCAGTTCCCCCGGCACTTGGACCAGTTCCCCCGGCACTTGGACCAGTTCCCCCGGCACTTGGACCAGTTCCCCCAGCACTTGGACCAGTTCCCCCAGCACTTGGACCAGTTCCCCCAGCACTTGGACCAGTTCCCCCGGCACTTGGACCAGTTCCCCCAGCACTTGGACCAGTTCCCCCAGCACTTGGACCAATCCCGTCACCCTTCCGCCCATACTGCCGACCAAATTTTTCCGGCTACCCAGACCCTGAATTCGGCACCTTTCATCCCGTGAGCACACCAACCAAACTCCAATCCACCCACCCTCATAGCAGGGCATCCCTGTTCGTGAGAGCTTGGGCGGTTCGCGCTCTGCTCGCCTTGAGCCTTTACCCTTGGACTGTCCGCGCTGACGGCGAATCGGCGTCCGTCCAGGCGCAACTGGTCACGGACGGCGAGGGACTGCCGCACGTGCAGTTGTTGACGCTGCCGACTGTTCTGCAGGCCTGCTACGACATCCAAGTGGCCGCGGCCCTCGGCGGCAGCAATGTCTGGACGACGGTGGACCGCGTCTGCACCACCAGCAACGGGCCGGTGGTCTGGACCGCGCCCTGGCCGTTGCGGCAGCAGGAGTTCTTCCGCGTGCGCCTGCCGCAACCCCAGATCCTCGCCGTCGAGCCGGCTCTCGCGCCGCCCAACGCGCCGGTAACGCTTTACCTCACTGGCCAACGCTTCGGCAGCAATGACACGGTGCGCCTGGGTGGCAATGTCGTTCCCGGAGCAAACGTCCTTTCCTCGGCGCTCATCCAGGTGGCTGTGCCGCCGCAATCGCCCGGCATGCATCGCGTGGAACTGGTGCGCGACGGGCTGGTGCTGTCGTTCTTCGATGTCTTCTTCTTCGACCCGGGCAGCGATCCCTTCCTCTCCCTGCAAGGACCGCCCACCCTGCCGCCCGGCGCGCCGGTTTGCCGTGAAGTGGATGATGACGATGACGGCTACGTTGAGTGCGTTCTCATCGCCCGCAAAGACAACCAGAACGCCGCCAAGAAAGCCGCTCCCAAGAAGGCGGCCAAAAGGCCGGCCGTCACCGACACCGGCGAACTGATTTTGCAGGAAACCGACCTCGTCATCCCCGGGCGCGGGCTGGACTTCGTCTGGACGCGCACCTACCGCTCCCGCACCGGCGGGGATTCGCCCATGGGCTACGGCTGGACGCACGCGTATGACCTTCGTTGCGCGGCCAATGGCCAGGACATGGACGTGTGGGACGGCACGGGCCGGCGCGACACGTTGCGGCGCGGGGATTGCGCGAGTGGCGTTTGCGCGTTCAGCGCGTCGGGCCTGTTCCGCCAGGGCACATTGAGCAATGACGTGTTCCGCCTCATCTTCGCCGATTCGGGCTACTGGGAATTTCTGCCGCTGGATGGCACGTCCGCCGCCGGCAAAATCGCCCGCAGCGTGGACCGCAACGGCAACACGATGCGCTTTGAATACGACGCCTCGGGCCGGCTGCTGCGCGTGATTGACACGCTCGACCGCACGAACACCCTGGCCTACGACCCGAATGGCCGCCTCGCCAGCCTCACGGATTTTTCCGGGCGCAGGGTCAGCTTCACCTACGTTCGCAATGCGATGGACCTGAGTGGCTCGATTGGCGACCTCAAGAGTGTCACCTCGCCGCCCGTCACCGGCACGCCCAACGGCAACGATTTTCCGTCCGGCAAAACGCGCCACTACGCCTACACCCGCGGCTTTGCCGACGACCGCCTGAATCACAACCTGCGCTACGCCACCGACGGACGCGGCTTTGCGCAGTTCGACGCGGCTTACGCCGAGACGGAAGACCCGACCGATTTCCATTTCGACACCGTGCAAACCGTCTCGCGCGACACCCACCGGCTCGATTTCTGGCGCGAACCGCTCACGCCCGCGCCGTCCAACGATTTCGCCACCGTGCGCTGCATCGTCAACGACTTCGTGGGCAATGTGACCGAGGAATTTTACGACGCGCGGCATCGGTTGATCCGCCGGCTGGAGTTCACCGGGCGCGCGAACCCCGCCGAACCCACCACCGCCACGCTCAACCGCCCGGTCAATCCGCTGCGGCCTGACGACCCACCGTTCTTCGAGTCGCGCTGGCAATGGAACAACGACTCGCTCTGCACCGCCTGGCAGCGCCCGCGCACCAACCGCCTCGAATGGGTGTATCAAAGCGATTTCGATCCCGCCACGCCGCCGCGCCAGCGCGCCAACCTGCGCGTCGAGCGAACCATTGGCGACGTCAATGGCGACGGCTTGCCGGACATCGTGGTGGTTAGCTTTGAGCATGACCCGCGCTTCGGCACGCCCGAGGTGGGTCGGAAGGTGGCGGTCCAAGGCTACGTGGTGAATGCTCACGCCATCCCCGGCGTCACCCGCGTCCTCAATCCGCGCGGCTTTGAAACCCGCTGCGAATACGATGCCCAGGGCAACCTCATCACGCGCACGCACCACGGCCGATTGCTCGGCGCGGACGACGCGCCCGTGTTGGCCCGCGAGGATTTTGAATACAATGTTTTCGGCCAGTTGACTGCTCACGTTCACGCCGAGGATGCCGCGGGCCAGCGGTCGTTTGATGAATTTGCCTATTTTCGCGGCTACCTCCAGCAAGCCGTCGTGGATGCCGGTCCAGCGGGCCGCAACCTCACCACCACCTACGAATACGACGTGCGCGGCAATCTCACCCGCGTCATTGACCCGCGCGGCACGCCCACCGATTTCGAGGTCAACGCCCTCAACCAGATCGTCGGCAAGCAAAGCCAGGGCGTTTCCTTCGGCGAGCGCGTGCGCGCGCAGATTCACTACGATGCCGCCGACAACATCGTGCAAGTGGACGTGGAAAACCGCGACGGCGACGGCACGCTCAACCCCACCAACGCCTGGTTCACCACGCTTTACGAGCACGACTCTCTCAACCGCCTCGTGCGCACGATGGAGGAGGAAGGCACTTCCCACGCCTACCTGACCAACGAATTCAGCTACGACGGCAGCGACCAGCTTGTGCTCGCCCGCTCGCCTGCCGCTGTTCACGGCCTCGATCCCTTCCACGTCCGCCAGTTCGCCTACGACGAGCGTGGGTTGCTCTTCCGCGAAACCGCCGCGCCCGGCACGCCCGCGCAGTCCACCGCGCAATGCGATTACGACGCCAACGGCAACCTCCGCGCCACCCGCGTCGGCCTCGAACACGCCAATGGCCCGCGCGTCACCGAATACGCCTACGACGGTCTGGACCGCCGCATCCGCGTGACCGACGCCATGGGCAACGAAACGCGGTTCGAATACGACCTCAACGGCAATCTGACCCGCACGACGACTTACGGCGAAACCAACGATGTGCCCGGCAACGCCGGCAACCGCCGCCTCAGCGACACCCGTTACCAATACGATCCGCTCGACCGGCTCGTCACTTTCCGCCCGGCCTTCTTCGACATCTGGACCGAACTTTCCACCGGCGACGGTTTCCAGGACAACACGCTCGAATACGCGCCCAATGGGCAGTTGACTCGCGTCACAACCGACCGCGGTTTCAGCACGCGTTACACCTATGACACCGCCGGACGGCTCATCCGCGAGACCGACGCCAAAACCAACCGCGTGGACTACACCTACGACGCCAACGGCAACGTGTTGACCGCCACGCAGACCGGTCGCTCCGATGTCGGCGGGCCGGACGAAGTGTTTGTGAAGAGCTTCAGCTACGACGCGCTCAATCGCTGCGTGGCCGACTGGGACAACGTGGGCAACACCAATCGTTACGCCTACGATTCACGCGGCAACCTTGTCCGTCATATTGACCCGCTCGGATTCATCCTCGACGGCGACTTCGACAGCATCAGCCGTCCGACCTCGCGCAAGGGCGGCGTAGGCGGCAGCGCACAGCAGACCACGCGCTACAGTTGGGACGCCGCCTCGCGCCTCGTGGCCGTGACCGATGGCAACACCAACACGACCGAATACACCTACGATTCCTTGAATCGCCTCGTCCGCACCACGCTGGCCGACAACACTTCTGTGACCAACGCCTATGACGCGCGCGGCAACCTCGTCTGGACGCGCGACGCCAACGGCACGCAAATCACCTCGCTCTTTGACGCTTTAGACCGTTGCGTGCAGCGGAACATCAAGCCCGGCCCGGGTGTGGCCGGCAGCACGACGCGCGAAACCTGTCAATACGACGGGCTGTCCCGCCCGGTGAGCGCGGCCAACAACCACACCGAAGTCACTTTCGCCTACGACTCGCTGGGCCGCTGCGTCACCGAGTCCACCGCCTCGCCCGCGCTCGGGCTGCCGCTGGTCCAGACGCGTTGGGCCATTGACGCCCACGGGTTGACTCTCGCGCAGACGAACCCGTCGGGCCGGGTGGTGGAATACACCTACGACTCCCTGGACCGTCCGGTTGCGCTGGGCTGGCGGGCCAGTGCCGGTGCGCCATTCCAGTCGCTGGGCACGCTCGCCTACGTCGGCCCGTGCGATGCCAGCCGCGTGACCCGCCCCAACGGCATCCAGACCGACTTCACCCGCAGCGGGCGCAACGGCGTGGCCAATCCACCGGGCGACTTTGGTTGGGGACAAATCCAGCGCGTCCGCCACGCCGTCGGCGGCACGACGCCCGTGATTGACGAACGCCTGTTCGCTCACGATCGCAACCAGAACAAAATCCTGCGCGCCTTGACCACGCCTTTCATCCCCGGCGCGCAAACCAACCGGCAGGAGTTCCAATACGATTCGCTCGACCGGCTGGTGCAATCGGTCAAAACCGCCGACGGCCTGCCTGTGCAGGATGCGGGTTATGTGCTCGATCCGATGGGCAACCGTCAGTCCGTCATCAGCGGCGGCATGGATCATCCCTACCTGCTCGATCCCACGCTGCCGCAGCCGGCGGATTTCCAGGTCCACCAATACACCGTCACGCCCTTCGACCAGCGGCAGTATGACGAGAATGGCAACTTGCATCAGACCGTGGGCGGCGACCCGCTCGACCCGGTGGTGCGCTCGTTCAGCTACGACTACGCCGACCGGCTCGTCGCCGTGCAAACCCCGCTCGGCCCGGTGGCGCAGTATGCCTACGACGCGTTGGGCCGCCGCATCGCCAAGGTGCTCTACGCCGGCCTGCCGCCCGTGCCCGCGCAAACCAACCGCTACCTCTACGCAGGCGGCCAACTCATCGAGGAAAACGACGGTGGCGGCGCGGTGGCGCGGACGTTTGTCATGCCGCACGTCTTCGACCAGAAGGGCCGCGTTGCGGATACGCCTTGGATGTTCGACACCACGATATTCGCGTCCTTCAGCGGCGGCGGGGAGTTGTTGTTTCACCAGTGCGACGACCAGGGCAGCTTGCTCGCCCTCACCGACGCCGCCGGCAACGTGGTCGAGCGTTTCGATTACGACGATTACGGCGCGCCGCAGTTCCTCGACGCAAACGGCAACTCGCGTCCCGGCGCGACTGCGTCGCTCACCGGCGTGACGCACCTGTTCCACGGGATGCAGTGGGATGAGGAAATCCAGCTTTACAAGGTGGACATGGTGGACGACGCGGAACTGCTGGATCTGGTTGAGATGTCTGCGTCAGGCGGCCATCTCGATCCCAACACCGGCAGTACCTTGACGCGCACCTACGCCATGCCGCACGTCTTCGACCAGAAAGGCCGCGCCTACGCCGGCAACAATCCGTGGAGCGCGCGTGGCCTGTTGACAACCGTCGTTCCCGGCGTGCGTCCGCGACCTTCGGCCACAAGCCCGTCCCCACCGCCTCCTCCGCGACCGGTGATTGTCCCCGATGACAGACGTCCCACCCAAGCCGACCATGCGGCGCGCGACCGGGTTGACGGCGGCCGGTCCGCCAGAGCCGGGCAAGTGGAGAATGGGCCGGGGGTTGGTGTGGGCAATCCCCCACACCCCATGAACAAGGCTGAGTTGATCGAGGCCATCGCGAAGGAAAGCAAGCTGTCCCGGATGGGCGGCGGAGGTGGAGGCAAGGCCGTGGCATACGCCTTTGATCAGCATCTGGGCCTGTGCTTTTGCGGCAAAAATTGCAAGGGCTGTAGCCCCAAAGAGAAAGAAATTCTGCCATCCGGCGGTGGTTTTACCTCCTTCTTCGACATCTGGACCGAGTTGAGCGCCCGGGCCTACGGTGGTGGTGGCGGTGCGAGTTATTGGTGCGCGCGCGCCTTTGCACGGGACGACACCACTTACATTCATCCTGCACCCGGATTGGACGTGCTGGCGCATGAACTGGCGCATGTCGTTCAGCAACGCAGCGGCGTGTCCGGCGTTCTGAAAACCAAACACGACACCGTGAAAAACAGCATCAACAACGTCCGGTGACCACAACCACACCGCACGAAACGAAAACCCATTATGCCCAAAGACGAATTTGATTTTGACGACCCGTTGGAACTGAACGGCATGGCGTTCCTCACACACGAGGACACGACCGACGCCATGGCCGAGACGTTCATCGAGGAGTTCCTGCGCATGGGTCACGGCCACAAGCAAATCCTCGCGCTGTTCCGCAACCCGCACTACCTCGGCCCGAACCTGGCGCTGGAGAAGCGCGGCGAGCCGTTCATCCGCGACCTCATCGCCGAGGTGTTTGCCCGCTGGGGAAAAGTCGCGACGTGGCCCGAGCCTGGGGCGAGCGACGTAGCGCAGACTTCCAGTCTGCCGTATCGCCGGCTTCCAGCCGGCAACGCTCCCGAACACCCGGTAGCACCAGCGAGTGCCAGCGCCGGCGGATTGGAAATCCGCGATACAGCAGGTTTGGAAACCTGCGCTACGCCGGTCACGGACCCCACCGGCGCGCCGATTCCCGAATACACCACCTGACCGCGACCTGACAACCCTTCAACGATTCAACCCTTTTAACGAATTATGAGCAACGTCTTCAACTGGCAACTCGGTCGCGACATGGAATACCCCTACGACGCGGCGTATCCCGACCAGCAGTTCGCTTTCATCTTCAACACCAACCGCTGCATTGGTTGCCAAACCTGCACCATGGCCTGCAAGTCCACCTGGACCTTCTCCAAGGGCCAGGAATACGCCTGGTGGAACAACGTCGAAACCAAACCCTACGGCGGTTACCCGCATCATTGGGACGTCAAGACGCTTGACCTGCTTGAACAGGCCAATCCCGGCAATCAGGTCTGGGGCGGTACACCGGAGGACCTCAAAGCGCCCTACGGCAAGTTCAATGGCAAAACGGTTTTTGAGGCGGCGAAGACCTTCATCGGTCCCGAAGGCGCGAACCGCGCGCTCGGCTATCTGCCCACCGACGAGGAATGGTCCGCGCCGAATCGTTACGAGGATCATCCCGTCGGCAATGAGAAAGGCGTGAAGGGCCAATACTTCAAGGGCGGCGAACTCCTGCCCGAGCACAAGACATGGTTTTTTTACCTCGCTCGCATCTGCAATCATTGCAGTTATCCGGCCTGCCTGGCCGCCTGTCCACGCAACGCCATTTACAAGCGGCCCGAGGACGGCATCGTGTTGATTGACCAGGAACGCTGCCGCGGCTACCGCAAATGCATGGAGGCCTGCCCCTACAAGAAGACCTATTACCGGGGCACGACGCGCACCAGCGAGAAGTGCATCGCTTGCTATCCGCGGGTCGAAGGCAAAGACCAGGCCGGTGGCGGCCTGCCGATGATTACGCGCTGCATGGCCTCCTGCATCGGCCACATCCGTCTGCAAGGTTTGATTGAGCTGAACAAGGACGGCACATGGAAAGAAGCGCGGAACAATCCGCTCTATTACCTCATCCACGTCGCAAAGGTCGCGCTGCCGCTCTATCCGCAATTCGGCACCGAGCCGAACGGCTATTACATCCCGCCGCGCTGGGTGTCGCGGCCCTATCTGCGCCAGATGTTCGGCCCGGGCGTGGACGACGCCATCGAGAAATACTCCGCGCCCGACCGCGAACTGCTCGCCGTGCTGCAACTTTTCGGCAAGGACCAGCGCATCTGCCACCGCTACGAAATCAAGGAAGGCCCGAAGGTGTTCGAGACTGAGGTGCGCGGGAAAAAGTTCGCCCTCTACAACGACACCATCATCGGCTATGCGAAGGACGGCACGAAGATCATCGAGACCACCGTGGAAGAACCACTCCACGTCCGGGACGCCAAACATGCCAACTCCATTTGAACCATGACGAGCGTCGGAGCATTTCGGTCGAGCAGAAACCAGCCGAAAGTCTGGCACGCACGCGAGTTGGGGCAAAAAAGGTAAGAAGGTTGCCAACCGCGGTATAGTCGGGATTTGACGACGGTGTTGTCCTGTTCCTTTTGGACAACGGGGTCGCATTGGTCGTGACGGAGTGAGGCGAGTATGCTCTCGCTCTCGGTCACAACCGGCTACGCCATCAAGGCGCTGGTGTGCCTTGAAAGCGGTGCGTGCGTGCCGCGGCACATCAGCGACATCGCGCGCTGCACAGGTGTCCCGCGGGCCTATCTGGCCAAAATCTTCAACACGCTTTCCCAGCAGGGCCTGGTGCGGACCAAGCGAGGCTATCACGGTGGCATTTCGCTGGCGCGCGATGCGGCGGAGATTTCCTTGCTGCAGATCGTCGAGTCCATTGAGGGCGAGAAATGGTTGGGCGAGTGTTTGTTGGGTCAGGACGATTGCGGCGTTCACACCAATTGTCCCGCCCACGATTTCTGGTCGCGCATCCGTCGGGAGATTACCGACGAACTCCGCCACACCACGCTCGCGGCACTGATGGCAGCGAAGCGTCACCGTCATCCGGCCAATGCGACGGTGAATCGGGGAATTCGGCCCGTCGGCGCATGTTGTCCGCCCCTCTCCGCTTGAATCTTTCAACCTGAATCAACTTCCCATGAAAGAAACCCGATCGAAGCATTCCTCCCGCAGTGGCGGGGTCTGGGTCATCACGCTGGCTGCTGCTTGCCTCTTGCCCCTTGCTGGCCGCGCCGACTCCGGCACGCCGTTCAAGATCACGAGCTTTGTGTTGAACAAGGACGGCAATGCCGCCCTGCAATGGCAGGGAGCAAACACGGAGATTGTCGTCCAGTTTACGGCCGACGTGACCGCGCCCGCTTGGCAACCGCTGCCCGGCGTCGAGTGGCCGGTCAGCGGCACGAACTGGTCGGGGGTGATCCCGATGAGTCCAGGGAAGGGCTTTCTGCGGGTCGTCACGGCCGGCGGCGTGGGCACAGCGCCGATTCCGCTCAAGACCATTTCGCTGTCATTCATCGGCTGGCACGATCCGCAGTCGGACAAGTTCTACCGGAATTGCATCGCGTGCCACGGCACGCGCACCCAGGAGCGCGCGCAGGACGGGACAACGCCGACGGCGCACAGCATCATGCTGGATTTCTACGGCCAGGGAAACGACCGTTGCATCAACTGCCACTACAACGGGCCGAACTACACCGGGCCGGATTTCCTCACGCACTCGTCGGGAGCGCTGCGCAAGCAGGTGAACTACGAAGTGAACGGCTGCACGGCCTGTCACGCCAAGGGCAGCATCAAGCCGTTGTATGATCGCTATTGAGCCGAACCCACCCATGACCCGAACGCCTACGAACGCTATGAAACTGGAACAATCGGCAACTCTCCTCAACCGGGGTGTCAATCGGCGGTCCTTCCTCAAATTGACTTCCACGCTCGCCGCCGGCACGGCTTTCGCGGGCGTGTTTTTCCGCGTGGACGAAGCCAGGGCCGCCAGCTTTGGCAACCCGATTCTCGTGGACACCGATCCGCGCGTGGACATCAAATACAGCGTCTGCCAGGGCTGCCATGGGCGCTGCGGTCTCAAGGCCAAGGTGGTGGATGGCATCCTCGTGAAGGTTGAGGGCAACCCCTATCACCCCTGCAATCTCGAGGAATACCTCCCCTTTGCCACCGACCCCGCCCGTGCGCGAACCGCCGCCGGGCGCATGTGCGCCAAGGGACTGGGCGGGATGCAGTCCCTCTATGATCCGCATCGTCTCAAGCTGCCCCTCAAGGGCGTGGGCGAGCGCGGCGCCGGCCAGTGGGAGGCCATCACTTGGGAGCAGGCGCTGTCCGAAATCGCGGCCAGGCTGGTCCAGTATCGCGACCTGTCCACGCCGATTGACCCGGACGCGCCCGAACTGGGGAAGAGGGTTAATCAGATTGTGTTCTCGGGCGGTCGCAACCAGCAGAACGCGTTCACCGATGTGTTCTTCAAGAACATCATCGGCACGGTCAACAGCCGCCACGACCACACCAGCATCTGCGAGGTCAGCCATCACATCGCGCACGAACTGGTGACCGGCTGGGGCGACGCGGCGCCGTTTCTGGTCAGCGGGTTCAAGAACCACAGCAAACCCGACCTGCCGAACGCCGAGTTCGTGCTGTGGTTTGGCACGGACCCTTGCTCGGCCAACTTCACCTTCGTGGCTATCGCCCGGAAATTCATCGAGATGGCCCAGCGCAAGGGCAAGTTTTACGTCGTGGACCCCCGCTGCAACGTGGCCGCTTCCAAGGGCAACTGGATTCCCATCAAGACCGGCGTGGACGCGGCGCTGGCGATGGGCATCGCGCGGCATCTCATTGACAATGATCTCTACAACACCCCCTTTCTTGCGCCGCCCGCACGACGGCGCGGCCAATCCCACCGGCGAGTTGAACGTCACCGACGCCACGCTGCTGGTGAAGATTGAAGGCGGGCGACCCGCGGCCTTCCTGCGCGCCAGCGAGGCGGGCATCGTCGGCGGGACGAACACCGAGTTTGTCGTCTGGTCCGGCGGCGCGGCGGTGAAATTCAACACCGTGGACACGGCGGACCTGCTGCCGGGCGCGGTGACGGTCAACGGCATCACCTGCAAGACGGCCTTCCAGCTTTACGTCGAGCGCGTGCGCGAAAAGACGCTGGCGGAATGGTCGGCGATTTGCGGCGTGCCGGTGGCGACGATTCAGAAGCTGGGCAACGAACTGGCCGCCGCCGGACGCAAGGGCTGCGTGACGATGTATCGCGGCTCGGTGCAGCACACCAACGGCACTTACACCGGCATGGCCATCCTGTCGCTGAACACCCTCATGGGTAATTACAACTGGAAGGGCGGGCTTTCCTTTGGCGGCGGCGGCTGGAGCACCTCCTACTCGGGCGCGCCCTACTCGCAGAACACCGTTCCCGGTGGCGTCACCGAATCCGGCGTCCAGCTCACCCGCGTCAAATCGAAGTACGAAATCAGCACCGAATACGCAAACAAGGTGGCCGCCGGTCAGAATCCCTATCCGGCGCGGCGTCCTTGGTTCCCGCTGGCCGGTCATTACAACTACCAGGAGATCTTTCCCAGCATCGAGGACGAGTATCCCTACCCGGTCAAGGCGCTGATCCTATACTGGCATGGCATGCCCTACGCCGCGCCGTCGGCGCGCGCCACGTTCGAGCGGGTCATGAATGCCAGGGTCAATGGCGACTACAAGCTGCCGCTGGTGGTCGCCATAGACATCGCCATGGGCGAGGCCACGGCGTGGGCGGATTACGTCCTGCCGGACACCACCTACTTCGAGCGCTGGAGTGTCGTGGGGCTGACTCCCACCACCATCAACAAGGCCAGCCCCGTTCGCCAGCCGGTAGTCGGGACCGTGAACCCCGCCAACGGCGACTACGTCGGCGTGCTCCCGCAGGCGCGGATCATGGAGGACATCTTCATCGGCCTGGGCAACGCCATGCACGCGATTGACCCCAGCGTGCCCAAGCCCCCGTGGCGCAATGCCTGGGACTACTGGGGCAAGGCCATCGCCAACCTGGCCGCGCAAAGCGGCGGCCCGGGCACCGAAGCCGTGCTCGCGCGCGGCGGACGCTTTGAGGATCACACCGAGGCCTACGACGGCGCCCGGCTGCGCCACCGCTTCGGCGGCCGCATTTATTTCTTCTCGGAGAAACTCGCCACCAAGCACCACCCGATGACCGGCGAATGGTTCGACGGCCTGCCCAAGTATGAACCGATTTGCGATTTGCTGGGCCGGCCCGTCGCCGAGCAGGACCAAGGTTTCCCGCTGGAACTCATCAGCTACAAAATGTCCTGGCACTCGCAGATGCATACCTGCCGTTATCCGTGGCTCATGTCCATTCAGGCCGAGAACTTCATGGAAATGAACCCGGTGGACGCCACCGCCCGCGGCTTGCGCACCGGCGACCGGGCGCGGCTGGTGTCGGCCTCGGCGCCGGAGGGCGTTGAGGGGCTGGTGCGGGTTACTTCGACCGTGGCGCCGGGGGTGGTGGCGGTGTCGCACCACTTCGGGCATTGGGAAATGTCGTCCCGGCCCGGGCGGGTCAACGGAGTTCAAACCGCCTTTGACGCTTCCCGGCGGGCCGGCGTCAATGCCAATCTCGTGATGCGCGCCGATCCAGTGTTGCCCAATGTCACCCTGCAGGATGTCGTGGGCGGCAGTTCCTCCTTCTACGACACGCGGGTGGAAGTCGAAAAAGTGGCTTGAACCTGCCGTTGCGATGCAAGCGAACGACCTTACCGTAGCGCAGGTTTCCAACCTGCGGTATCGCCGACTTCCAGTCGGCAACGCACCGCGCAAACAATCGGCGTTGGAAGTTCTTGAATCCTGCGGATTGGAAATCCGCGACACAGCAGACTGGAAGTCTGCGCTACTCCTGGAAAACCGCGCGGCTTAACCGCTCCAACGAAAGAATACGATTATGCCAAAAGTGGGATGGATCATTGACCTGACCAAGTGCATCGGCTGCCACGCCTGCTACGTGGCCTGCAAGGCCGAGAACCGCACCCCGCTGCGCACGGACTGGCGCACCGTCATCATGCGGGAATCCGGCACATTCCCCGCCGTGAAGCGGGAGTTCATCTCGCTCTCCTGCCACCATTGCGACCAGCCCGCCTGCCTCAAGTCGTGCCCCACCGGCGCGATCACGAAGCGAGCCGACGGCGTGGTGCTGATTGACCAGAGCAAGTGCAACGGTTGCCGCTACTGCACGTTCGCCTGTCCCTACGGCGCGCCGCGCATTGACACGGACACCGGCAAGGTCAGCAAATGCACCATGTGCGTGCATCGGCTTGACGCGGGCCTCATTCCGGCCTGCGCCGCAACGTGCCTGACGGGCGCGATCACGTTCGTCCCGGACTTCACGGGAACGACCGGCGCGCGACCGGCAGATATGCACGACCCCGCGCTGACCAAACCCAACATCAAGTTCGTCATGCCCAGTTGAGCAACGCCTGTGGAAACCCTCGTGAACAATCCGCCAGGCGCGGACGCCGCCGCTGAACTTGACGAACTGGCCTCAGCCCGGCGCGACCTTTACCGTTTCCTCAGCGCGGCGTTCCTGGCCGAGCCTGGCCCGGACTTCCTGGCGCACTTGCGCGAGGAGTCCTTTCAAGCGGTGCTGGCCGAATGGTTCAGCCCGGATGTCGCGGAGAACTTTCGGCGTCTGGCCGAAGCCTGTAGCGCAGGTTTCCAACCTGCTGTATCGCCGACTTCCAGTCGGCAGAGAGTCGGACAAACCTGCGATGCTGGAAGTTCAACAGACCTGCGGATTGGAAATCCGCGATGCAGCAGACTGGAAGTCTGCGCTACGGAGGCCGGCCTCGACGAATTCTCCCATGCGGCCCGAATGGAGTTCACGAACCTGTTTCTCGTGCCCGGCGGGCAATACGTTGCCCCTTACGAATCCGTGTTCCGCGACACGCGCGAGATTGAAGGACGCGAAGTCGCCGGCTTGTTGATGGGGCAATCCGCCCTCGACGTGCTGCAGTGGTATCGGTTTGCCGCGCTGGACATCAGCCGGGACTTCAAGGAACTGCCCGACCACATCGGCTTGGAATTTCACTACCTCGCCTTCCTGTGCGAGAAGGAGCGGGAGTTTGGTGACGCGGGGGACACCGCCAAGCAAACCCGCGCCCGCGAAATGCAGCGCGACTTTCTCAAAGCCCATGTGCTTTCGTGGCTGGGCGACCTCGCCGGGAAGATTCGCGCCAAAGCCACGCTCCCGCTCTACCCGGCCATCGCCAGTCTGGCGGTGGAGTTTTGTCAGGCTGAACTCACCACTCTGGAAGCAGTCGTCGGCCCTTCGCGCGGCCAACCTGTCCCCGCCTATGCCAACTGAGACCAGGCGCGCCCCACACTCTTTGTCATGAAATCCTTCTCTGCATTCTCCGCCCGGTTGCAGCCATGGCTGAGTCAGCGCCGCGTGCTGCTGTTCGGCTCGGTCGTCGGGCTGGCGGTGGTCGCCATCAGTTGCGCCACGGCCAACCGCCTCGTTGTTGCTCCGCCGCAAATTCCCGGCGCGACCTATGTTGGCTCGAAGGAGTGTGTGGATTGCCACGAAAAGATCACCAAGGAATTCATCACGGCCGACCACGCGCGCCTGCAAGCGCCGGGCAAGAACGCGCTCGCCGCCGGTTGTGAATCCTGTCATGGGCCGGGCAGCAAGCACGTGGAGAGCGGCGGCGCGCTGAACACCATTCTCAATCCGCGCAAGAACGCGGACACGTGTTTCGCCTGCCATCTGGACAAGCGCGGCCAGTTCAGTCTGCCGCACTCGCATCCGGTGCTGGCGGGCAAGGTTTCCTGCACCGACTGCCACGATCCGCACCGGGGAGCAGGATTCGCCGGCGGCCAGTCGCTGCTGACGCGCGATGATACCTGCATCAAGTGCCACGCTGCCCAGCGCGGGCCGTTCGCCTTCGAGCACGAGGCCATGCGGGACGGGTGTGCCACCTGCCACAACCCGCACGGCACGGTCAACGCGAAGATGTTGACCGCTCGCAACGCCAATCTCTGCTTGAAATGCCACGTTCAGGACGCCAACAGCAGCGTGCTGATTGGCGGGATGCCACACAGCGCCTTGCTGCGCCAGGGCACGTGCTGGACGGCGGGTTGCCATGAAGCCGTTCACGGTTCGCAAATCAATTCCACCCTGCGCTACTGAACCTGCCTATGAAGCCACGACTCGATTTCGCACACGGGGGCAGCCCTCCTAGCGCAGACTTCCAGTCTGCTGTGTCGCGGATTTCCAATCCGCAAGTCACGCGAATTGCCACGGCCACTGGGTTGGTAGGTGCTCTGCCGATTGGAAATCGGCGATCCAGCAGGTTGGAAACCTGCGCTACGACTGGCCAGCCTGCGGCGATGACGCAGCTCCGTCGCTGGGCAATGCTGCTCGTGTTGGCGGGAGGCTTGGCAAGTCCGGCGTTCGCGGACGAACCCAAGGCCAATGAAGAGGCGAGCGAAGAGAAATCCCCGCCGGTCACACTCGACGAAGGCGACGCGAACTTTGCCAACTGGGTGAACCTCTCGCTGGGCGGAACAATCGTGGACGGCAATAAAGGGGCGTTCCAACAGCGCGTCGGTCTGCCCGCCAACTCCGTCTTCGGCGGCGTTTCGGATTTTCATTACGAGCACTCGCTCACCAACAAGTGGCTGCTCAAGCTCGATGGCCACGGCCTGTTTGATTATCACGACTACGGCGTGAGGCTCGACCTCACCCGCGAGGACCGTGGCTTCTTCCGCGCTGGCTACACAGAGTCGCGCACCTTCTACAGCGGCAGCGGCGGCTTTCTGCCGGGAGCAAATTTGTGGTTTCCCCTGGCCGACGACGAATTGTTCGTGGATCGCGGCAGCGCGTGGGTGGAAGGCGGTCTGACGCTGCCCGGCTGGCCCACGCTCCGTGTCAAATACACCCACGACTTCCGCGACGGACAGAAGGACTCTACCATTTGGGGGCAGGTCAACACGCCCTACGGCGCGCGTGGCATCAATGCCTCGTTTTACGACCTCGATGAGGAACGAGACACCATCGAGGGCGAAATCACCCACAAGATCGGCAAGACTGACCTCGGATTGAAGCTCACCTACGAAATGGCCGACCGGGATAATTCGCTGAACCTCCAGCAGTTTCCCGGCACGCCCAACTCCTATGTCACGCAGAAAGACGGCGTCGAATCCGACCTGTTCAACGTCCACGGCTGGAGCAGCACCTGGTTCAACAAGCAAACCGTGTTGTCCGCCGGTTACAGCTACACGCGGCTCGACACCGATCTGACGGGCAGCCGGATTTACGGTGATCAATTTGATCCCGTGTATGATCCGGCCGTGTTGCGCGGGCCGGGCTACATCAACCTTTCGGGCAGTTCCCAACTGGACCAGCAAGTCGCGAATCTTAGCTTCATGTTTTCGCCGACGAAGCATCTGGCGATCATTCCGGCGTTGCAGATTCAATATCAGGAAGTGGACGGCGTTTCGCTCTACCAACCGTTCAATCCGGGCGTCGTGTCCGGCATTGACCTCGGCGGGGTGATCATTCCCGACCCCAATGCCACCGGGTTTGTGAGCACGGACACCAGCCGCCGCCAGACCACGGTCGCCCCGCGACTGGAAGTCCGCTACACCGGCCTCACCAACTGGCTTTTCTACGCGCGTGGCGAGTGGGAAGTGGACGATGGCGATCTCGACGAGCAATCACGCCCGGTTGACGCCAACGTGATCTCTGCGCCATCGGACACGGATTTGCGCCGCAGCACCGACTATCAAGGTTTTCTCCAGAAATACAGCGTGGGTGCAAACTGGTATCCGACGCGCAAACTCACGCTGGCCGGCCAATACTACTATCAGCAACGCAACCGGGACTACGACAACGGCGTGGATTCCACCCCGAATGACGCGACCAGCTTCAACCGCTATCCGGCCTACCTCCGCGCGAATGACTCCTTCACCCACGACGCGAACATCCGGCTCACCTGGCGCGCGTTGCCGAATCTGACCTCCGTCACGCGCTACGATTACCAGATTTCCACCGTGGAGACCCGCGCGGATCTATTGTCCACGGTGGACAGCGCCGATTTGAACACCCACATCTTCAGCCAAAGCCTCACCTGGAGTCCGCTGGACCGGCTTTACCTGCAAGGCAGCATCAGCTACGTGCTCGATGAAATGACCACGCCGGTCAGTGATTCCAGCGCGACGCCCGGGCTGGTTCAGGATTCACAGAATGATTATTGGTTCGCCACGCTGGGCGCGGGCTACGCCTTGGGCCCGAAGACCGACGTGACCGCCGATTACTCCTACTACCGCGCCGACAACTACGACCCCGACAACTACCAGGTCAGCGTGCCCTACGGTGCGAGCGCCCGTGAACACGCCATCTCGGTCGGCCTGGTGCAGCGCATCAACCGCAATCTGCGCTGCTCGCTGCGCTATGCCTACTTCCACTCCGAGGACCAGACCTCCGGCGGCAACAACGACTTCGACGCCCACGTGATTTCGGCTGGCGTGCAATATCGCTTCTGAGCAAGTTGACCGGCATGAAAACCCAATCCCGTCTGTCGAAGAAAAACCAGCCCCCGACCCGCTTCCAGCAATTCGGCAAAAAGTATCCCGCCGTAATGCGCGCCTACGAATCGCTCGGCGAAGCCACGCAACAAGCCGGCCCGCTCGACGCGAAGACCCGCGCGCTGATCAAACTGGCCATTGCGACGGGCGCGTGGCGCGAAGGCGCGGTTCACAGCCACACGCGCCGGGCGTTGGCCGCCGGTTGTTCGCCCGACGAAATCCGCCACGTCGCCTTGCTCGCCACGACCACGCTCGGCTTTCCCAGCATGATGGCGGCGTTGACGTGGGTGGAGGATGTCTTGGGGCGGAAGTGAACGTCACCGATTGGTCGTTGGCTTAGGTTGCTGTTCCCACCCGCCTTGACACAGGTCAAATCCCGCGATGCCGCGTGCGGTTATTCTGTGCGCATGACTTACCCCGGTTGTGGCAGTGGCAATGAGGGGACGAGTTCTGGAAGCGGAGAGCAGCCGATAATGCCAACTCAATCTAAAGAAACGCGGAACACGGAACGGAGAGCGCCGAGTGGCGAATGGGCGGCTCGCACGGATAAGCCTAAACGCTCGGTCTTCGGCAACTATTGCGCCGATGATTCCCGTAGCAGCGGACGTGAGTCCGCTCCATCTGATCAGGGCCGGCTCACGCGGGCTGCTACGAGCAATCTGGCGACGCTCCAAACGGCAATCGACCACGCGGTCGCCCGCTCGTTCGTCTATCGCTTCCTTGCCAAGGCCTATGAAGACCCGACGCCCGAAGGCTGGACCTGGCTGTGTGACCCGGCCACACACGAGGGTTTGAAGTCCGCTTGGGCCATCGCCAGCAATCGTAGCGCAGGTTTCCAACCGTCCGTTTCGCCGACTTCCAGTCGGCAGGGCACTGGGAATGTCGAAAGTCCTGAGCATTTGGAGCGCCCGCGGATTGGAAATCCGCGACACAGCAGACTGGAAGTCTGCGCTACGTTCACGCCCGCCGGCTTTGATTCATTTCTGAACGCCTACCTCGCCACTTTCGGCCACGCCGCGCGCGGCTCGTGTCCACTCAACGAAATCGAATACGGCGACCTCAAGGCCGACCCCCTCTTCCAACCGCACCGTCTCGCCGACCTCGCCGCGTTCTACCGCGCCTTCGGCCTCGAAGTTGCCGACGATGCCGGCGAGCGCCACGACCACATCTGTCTCGAATTGGAATTCATGTGCGTGCTCGCCGCCAAGGAAGCCTACGCGCTGGAACATCAACTCGACGGCGAACAGCTCGCGCAATGCCGGGACGCGCAGAAGAAATTCCTCCGCGAACATTTGGGCCGCTGGACGCCCGCCTTCACGCGCCGCCTCGCCGCTGCGACCAATGAGCCGACGCTCCAGGCGCTCGCCGAGTTCACCCGCGCGTTCATCGAAACGGAATGTGTCCGTTTCGGCGTCACCCCCGGCAGTGAGGATTTGCTGCTCCGCCCCGTGGACGACGCGGCCGAGCGAATGTGTGACTCCTGCGGCCTCACGAATCTACCGCCCGGCGCGCTGGCCACGGCCTGATCCATGCAACTGCGCTACGACGACGATTTCCTTGAAGCGGCTGTGTTCCTCTGTACGAGCGGCCGTCGCAGCGGCGTGCCGACCTTGCAAATCGCCCGCTTCCACCGCGAACGTGAGCGGCTCTACGGCATCCTTGATCCCGACGAGCGCAATGCCGCGTTCTTCAAGCTGCATCTGGACTGGTTTCGCGAATGGGGACTGGAGCAGCCATTGACGGACGTGCTCAATGAGTTTCCGCTCGTGCGCGAACGGCTTGCCGTCCTGGCCGTGCGCAAAAGCACGGGCAAGAACGACGAGGGCGCGGAACTCTACGTCAATGATGCCGGCCAGCGCACCGGCCTGCTGGCGCTGAAGCCGGAGCGGCTGGTGGGGGAATGGAGCGCGGACTTCAGTCCGCTTCAGCGCGGAACAGCCGGAAGCAGTCGGACAGTTCCAGAGTCTCACAGCCTGACGACGTTGAAGCGGGCTGAAGCCCGCGTTCCGATGGACCTGCGAGATTTTCTCCGCCACGAGTTCATGCACCTGCATGACATGCTGGATCCGGCTTTCGGCTATGTGCCCGAACTGGAGTTGCCGGAACTCAACACCGCGCAGAAGCGGCTCGCCCGCGAGCGGTATCGGCTGCTGTGGGACATCACAATTGATGGCCGCCTTGCCGCCGCGGGACAAGCGCCGATGGCCACGCGCGAACAACACGCCGCCGCCTTCGCGCGTGGTTATTCCTTCTGGCCGGAGGAGAAGCGGGCGCAAACCTTCAACACATTGTGGGGAGCCAAAGCTCCACGTCACGCGGACTTGCTCGCGCTGATTGCCGATCCGCGCGGGTTGCGCGACGCACATCGGCCCGCGCCCGGCGCGTCCTGTCCGCTGTGCGACTTTCCGACATTCCAGTGGGCGGAGCCCGGTTCGTTGGAGTCTGGCCTCGTCCAGCGCATCACCACCGAGTTCCCGAACTGGTCGCCGGAGCACGGAGTCTGCACCCGGTGTTGGGAGGCGTATCAAGTGAACGCGGTTGCGAGCCTGGCTTCGACTGCGTAGGCGGCCCGCCAGATGACGAGCCACGGCTTATGAACTCTCAAACCTTCAAGACGAAGTTGGGATGGGAGAGCCGACCGCGAGGGCATACACCCGCTTCTTCCTTGACCCGCCTTTGGAGTGCCCGAGCGCGATCATCCTTGCGAGTTTGTCGAGTTCGCGGACCTTGAGCAAATGCACTCCGCAAATTCACCAGGACGGTTGCCCACGGGTGAGCCGCTTCGCCTGGCGTCAGGGGCAACCGTGGTGGTGATCGGTGGCGGTCCTGCGGGAGCATTTTTCGCAATTCAACTGCTGCGGCTGGCGGCGAAACTTGGACGGCAACTCAAGGTGCTGATCTTCGAGCGTCGGCTTCAATCCGCCAACTCGAAGGAGGTTTCGTTGCCGGAGTGTTGGAAAGGGTGCAACCATTGCGCCGGTGGCATTTCGCCTCGCCTGAACGACGGGCTGCACGAACTGGGACTGTCTTTGTCCGAGGGGGTGATTCAGAGCCGGATTCGCAGCGTCACGATCCAGGGCTACTGGAAAAACATCACTCTCGAAGTGCCGGCGGGGCGGGAGATGTTTTCCGTTTATCGGGGGTCGCGCCCAAGCCGGAGGTCCGATCCGGAGCAGAATTTCGATGGATACCTCCTACAGGCGGCCCGGCAAACCGGAGCCGAGGTGATCGGCGCTGAAGTCAGCAACGTGACACGCGCGTCTGACGGAAAACCGGTGATCATCTATCGGCAGGCCGGACTCGAAGCGCGGGTCGAAGCGGACTTGTTGGTGTTCGCCGCGGGCGTGAACGGCAAGCCGGGGCTGTCGGCCCACGAGAATCCCATGGTGCGGATCATCCGCCAGGCGCTGCCCGGGTTCGAGCCGCCGCGGCTGCGCCGTGCGTTGATCTTTGAAATGGAACTCGACGCCCATCAGTCACCCTGGCTGGACGAGGAGATTCATTTCGTGGAGTACGGGTCCAAAGCGTTGCCTTTGGAAATGTGTTCGCTGGTCCCGAAGCGGGGCTTCCTGACCGCGGTGCTGGTCGGACGCAGCGTGGATGCCGCCAGGGAACCGGAAGCCGCGCGGCGCATCATGCGGCATTTTTTGGAACTGCCCCACATCCGGAAGCTGGTGCCGCCCCGGACGCAACTGCGCCTGGCCTGCACCTGCAGTCCGAACATGGTCATCGGTTCGGCCCGGCAGGCCATCGGATCGCGCGTCGCGGTGGTGGGGGATTTGGTGGTCACGCGACTGTACAAGGACGGCCTGCTATCCGCGCAGCAGACGGCGGCGGCGCTGGCGGCCGCCGCGCTGGAGCGGGGTGTGGACGAAGCGAGTCTGCGTCGCGGTTATGCTCCGGTGATTGACCAGTTTCGTCGGGACAACCGGTATGCGGCCCTGGTGTTTCTGATCCATCGGGTGGTGTTCAGTTCCTCGGTGTTGAGCCGCTTTCTCTATCAGGCCGTCATCTCGGAGAGGAAGAACGCCGTGGCATCGCAACGAACGCTCGAAAACATCCTCTGGAAGATTGCCAGCGGCGACGACCGCTACGAACAAGTCTTCCGCGCCATGGTGCGGCCCTCGGTCCTGTGGTCCATCATTAGCGGCGGGGTGCTGGTGACGCTGCGAAACTACGCGGCGGAATTGATGTTTGGCTTGCGCTGGCGTGGGTTGGGACGCTTTACGACCGGGGTGGCTTTGGAACGATTGGAAGCCAAGCGCGCGGCGTTCGCACACTGGCTGGCAGCGTGCCGGATGCCCGGCCCGTCGAGTTACGAATTCGAGCGGATGTACACGATCCGCATCCGATCGCCACGGGCGAGAGTGTTCGCCGCCTTGGGGCGGTTCGGCGAGCCGGATCGCGAGTATTTGCATCCCCGGTGGGTGCGCATCCGCCGCGTGGCCGGTGAGCCGAACGTTGGCGGCTGCACCATCGAGTATCGGGTGGTGCTGCCCCGGTTTTCCTTCCGACTTCTGCTGGAACACGTGGTCGTCAATCAACTGGCGGTTTATCGGGTTCAGAACGGCTTCGCGCGCGGCGGGGTTTTGATCTTCGAGTTGGAAACGCCCAAGCCGGACGTGTGCGACCTTTCGATTTATGTGGCCTTCAATTTCACCCGCGGTCGCAACTGGCTCACCGGACCGGCATGGTGGCTGATGCGCCATGCCTTCCCCGCTTTCGTGCATGATGTGATCTGGAATCATTCACTGTGCCAGTTGAAGGATTTCGTGGAAGCACGTCATCAGAAGGATGGCGTTCACTTTCAAGAACAGGAAGCCTCGGCAAGCGCGTCTTCGGCTCCGGCTTGACCTGGCCGGGGACGCCAAAAAACGCGCGGCTTTTGCCAACACAGGTGTGGAAATCGCAACCGGGCTGACCTCAAGTTGAACTTCGCGGACCGCTGCGTACCAGCCGGCCCGCGCGGCTCAACCTGAGTGCGAAACTGTATGGCCCGATTCAAGATCGCCTGGCTGCCCGGTGACGGTATCGGGGTGGATGTCCTCGAAGCCGCCAAGATCGTCCTCGATAAGATTCAACTGGACGCCGAATATATTCACGGCGACATCGGCTGGGAGTTCTGGCGCAGGGAAGGCGATGCCTTTCCCGCGCGCACCATGGACCTCCTCAAGAACGTGGACGCCGCCATGTTCGGCGCAATCACCTCCAAGCCGGTCAAAGCCGCCGCCGCCGAACTCGCGCCCGCGCTTCAGGGCAAGGGCCTCACGTATCGTTCGCCCATCGTGCGGATGCGACAGCAATTCGATCTCTACATTTGCCTGCGTCCCTGCAAGGCCTATCCCGGCAACCCGATCAATTTCAAGGAAGGCATTGACCTAGTGGTGTTCCGCGAGAATACCGAAGACCTCTACGCCGGCGTCGAGTTCGCGCCCGTGCCGCCGGAGTTGGTGGACACGCTGGGCAAGCTGGCCAAGCCGTTCGCACCGTTCGCCAAACTGCCCGCCGATCAATACGCCGTCTCGTGCAAGATCAACACCCGCGCCGGCTCGGAGCGCATCGTGCGCGCAGCGTTCGAGTTCGCGCGGAAATTCAAGCGGAAGAAAGTCACCGTCGTCCACAAGGCGAACGTGGTGCGCGCCACCGACGGGCTGTTCCTCGAATGTGCCAAGGCCGTGGCCCGGGAGTTCCCGGACATCCCGATGGACGACGCGAACATTGACGCCATGACGATGTGGCTGCTCAAGAACCCGTTCAACTACGACGTGCTTGTCGCGCCGAATCTCTACGGCGACATCATCTCCGACCTGTGCGCGCAAATGGTGGGCGGGCTGGGCTTCGGCTGCTCGGGCAACATCGGGCAGAAGCTGGCAGTGTTCGAGCCGACGCACGGCTCCGCGCCAAAATACGCCGGCCAATACAAGGTCAACCCCATCGCCACGATTCTCGCCGCGAAGATGATGCTCGACTGGCTCGGCGAAACGGGCAAAGGCAGCGCGCTCGAAGGCGCGGTGGCGGCGGTCATCCAGGAAGGCAAGGTCCGCACCTACGACATGGGCGGCAGTGCTTCCACCCTCGACATGGCAAAGGCCATCGCGGCGAAACTCTGAAATGTCGAATGACGAAAGCCGAATGACGAAGGAAGCCCGAAATCCGAATTCCGAAGTGGCGGCTCAGTTGGCCTCGGCTGGGAGCAGGCGTTCGAACCCCGCCTGTTCGAAATGCTTGTCGGTCGTGAAGGCTTCTGTGATGCCTTCATCCCGCATGACGATGAAGCTGGCGCAATCTACCAGCCCCCAGGTTTTGTCGGGCCGCGCGGCATACAACGCGAGCGCCTTTTCCCGAAGCGGCGCAGACACCGGAATGATGCGGAAGTTCGGATTGGCGGAGAAGCGGCGCACAGTCTCTACGAACTCGGCGCGCAGCGATGAACGGGCCAGGCAGTTCCCGGTTTCAGCGATAATCCAGTCCGTCAGCACCATCTCGCGCCGAGCGCGGCCGAGTTGGCGAAATGTCGCGCCCGCCTCAGGATGGAGCGGTTCATCGGCGTTGAGTAGCGCCAGCCAGCCGTTGGTGTCGAGAAAGACGCCCCTACTTGCCATCGGTCACCTTCGGATGCCCGTAGAGGTAGTGATCAACGTTGACTGCGAGGTCCGGGATGCCCGTTGGCCCCGCGAGTTCGTCTATCCGCCACGCCGGGTCGAGGTCCTCATCGCGGACGGTCGGCGGCGGCTCGGGTTCGATGCGGACGGACGTTCCTTCTGGCAACTTGGCCGGCGGCTCCAGCACGACCACGCCGTTTTTCACTGTGCCTTTGTAGGTCATAACACGCCGAAACTTACCACTCGCGCGGTGGGCTTGGCAAATTCCGTTTCGTCCGCCGCAGCGGGGCTTGGCGAAACTGGCAAAGGCAGCGCGCACGAAGGCGCGGTAGCGGCGGTCATCCGGGAAGGCAAGGTCCGCACCTACGACATGGGCGGCAAGGATTCCACGCTCGACATGGCGAAGGCGATTGCGGCAAAACTCTGATGAGTGAATGGCCGTCAGCCAGAGCGGGCGCAGGCGAACGAATTTTGTGGGCGAGTCGGATGAGCTATGACCTTCCGCGTCGCTCAATTGGAGCGTTGATATGGCTTAAAACTGTCAAGCGCACAGTTCTTCTGCTCTCCGAAAGTTTTCATTTTTTCTTTCGGCTCTTTTCTGCTCCACCGTCTTGAGCGAGTCAGCGACAGGAACACTTTCCTGCGGTGATCAAGGCTGAGATACGTGAGTCCACTCGCAACGTTCGCACGTCACGAAGTTATCAACAGAACACGGTCCGACGCGGCGTCTTGCTTAGTCTAGGCACGAGGATCGGCTTCCACCGCCTCAAACGACCATCAAGCGTTTCGCCTGACCGGGCTCCTGTCGCTGGCACGCTCAAGTCTGGCAGGCACTGGTTTTCATCTGCCTGGTCTTTTTATTAAAAGCGTCTTTGTCTTTTCCCGCCGCCTTCAGGCGGCTTTTTCTTTCCCGGCGGCAACCGGGGCCGCGTGCGGCTGGACCATCCGGCCAATGGCCCACACGAAGCCGGCGAGTTCGCGGCCCAACGCGGCGGCGGCCACCTGCGACTTCTTCCGCCCCACACCCGTCAGGTGCTTGTATCTTTGATGCAGCCGGGTCTGGGCGTTCCACGCGGCTTCGGTCACCGCCTTGGGCAAACCGGCCTGCCGCGCCAGCACCGTGCGGCTGACGCGCGGCGCACGGCTGTTGTTCCAGGCCGCTTCGATCATCGCTTTACGCGCAAGGCCGTTGCCCAGTTTGGTGATCCCGCCCTGCTGGCGCGTCGTCCCGCTGGTGTGTTCGCCGGGACACAACCCCAGGTAACTCATCAATTGCGGCGCGGTCTCAAACCGGTGCAAGTCGCCCAACTCCGCCACCAGCGTCGCCCCGGTCAAGAGCGCCACGCCGCGCAGACTCATCAACGCTTTGACCACCGGCTGCCAGCGCCAGCCTGCCACCACGCGCTCAATTTGTTTTTCATAACGCGCCAGCCGCTGGCCCGCCTCCGTGATGACGTTGACCATCTCCTGGAAGACGAACTGTTGTTCCGCAAAGGGCAGCTTCACCGTCGCCAGAAAGTTCAGATGCTTTTGCGTCCAGGGCTTTGTGCCGGCGTAGCGAATGTTCTGGCGCAGCAAAAACATCTTGAGTTGCTGGCGGGCGCGGTGTTGTTGCTTATGCACCTGGTAACGGGCGCGGATCAAATCCCGCACCGCCTCGTCCGGCGGGTCCGGCACGTAGATGCCGGTGAGTTCCCCGGCGCGCAACAGGCGGGCCAGTTGATCGGCATCCCGCCGGTCGGTCTTCACGCGATCCCCCGGCTGGCGCGGCACCTTCGAGGGGGCCACGATGATGCACTCCGCCCCGTGCTGGCGGATGCAGCGGCCCAACGGATAGCCGCGCGGCCCGGCTTCGTAACAACACTTCAAGGCCATGCCGGGATGCGCCGCCTGCAACTTCTTGAGCAACTTGAGCACGTCGTCATGTTGCCCGCCGATGATCCCGTAGCGCCGCACCTCGGGAC
>WYBW01000033.1 GCA_011525685.1 Verrucomicrobiia bacterium | reverse complement strand
TGGAAAATCCGGGGCGTAGGGACTCATTTCAGCCCGCCCCGATGGATGCGAAGACTCTCCCTCACCCTTTTTCCCTCTCCCGCTGGGAGAGGGAGACCGTTGCCGAGACTTCAGATCATTCACCTGCATTCTCTCAATTCCATTCCACTGAAAACAGCGAGGAACCTATGGATTTGGGTTTGGATTGGCAGCTACAAGGATTTCGACCGGCAATTCCCGGCATGAAACCGACCAGGGAATCCTCCCGCTTCGCCTGCACGCCAACCCTCTCGGCCCAATCTTGTATCACTTGCTGGAAGTGATGCGTCGTTTGCAGCCAGGCCGGCGACTTGGCGGGGGCGAGCGGCCAAGGGCTTCGCTCTCTCCATTCCTCCAATTGCCACTGAGGGCCGAAGTCCCGGCAGGGTGGCGGCGGTTTTGCCGGGGTCGTGGCCGTGCCTCGACCGCCTCAGATGTGGCCCAGGGGCCGCGCACATGGCTGGCTGGTGAGCAGCTTGGGTCGCCAAAAACCGCGAAATAGTTGTTGCGCCGCCAGCCTTTTGTGCGTAATAAGTTGGCCAGTTGAAGGTCTGATAGCTGCGTGCGGATGTGGGTTTTTCTGAAGTTACCGGCGCGGCAGCTTCCCAAAATTCAAAGCTCAAACAGGTTTACGGGGATTCATTCCGAACCTTCGACGGCACAACACGATTATGAACAGTGGCAACAACAACGCGACGGATTACGGCTCGGGTTACCTCGAAATCTCCGAGAAGGGCTTCGGCTTTCTCCGCACCGCGAACAACCATTTCCATCCCAAGCCGACCGACATCTTTGTCACGCCGGACACCATCAAGCGCAGCTTCCTGCGCGAGGGGAGTCTCGTCGCCGGCCCCACGCAACCGCCGCACCGCGGCACCAGCCCGCAGCTTAAAGCCGTCGAAAAGGTCAACGACATGCCGTTCGAGGAGTACACCAAGGCGGTGCGCTTTGAAAACCTCACCACCATTGACCCCATTGAGAAGTTCAAGCTGGAAACCAGCCCGGACCTGATCGAGACGCGCGTGATTGACATGGTGACGCCCATCGGCAAAGGCACCCGCGGGCTGATCGTCTCACCGCCGCGCAGCGGCAAGACCACCATCCTCAAGCAGATCGCCAACGCCATCACCGAGAACCATCCCGAGGTTCATGTGCTGGTGCTGTTGATTGACGAGCGCCCCGAGGAAGTCACCGACTTTCAACGCTCCGTCAAAGCCGAGGTGGTCGCTTCCTCCAATGACCAGGACCTCGAGACCCACGTGCGCCTCTCGCGCTTCATGATCGAGCGCTGCCGCCGCATGGTGGAAAGCGGCAAGGACGTATTTGTGCTGATGGATTCGCTGACGCGCATCGCCCGCGCCTACAACAGTGTCCATGGCGGCAGCGGTCGCACGATGACCGGCGGCGTGGATGCTCGCGCCTTGGAAATCCCGCGCAAGATGTTCGCCTCCGCCCGCAAGATTGAAGACGGCGGCTCGTTGACCATCCTCGCCACCGCGCTGATTGACACCGGTTCGCGCATGGATGAACTCATCTTCCAGGAGTTCAAAGGCACGGGCAACATGGAGTTGATTCTCGACCGAAAGCTGTCCGACCGCCGCCTCTTTCCGGCCATTGACATTCCCAAGAGCGGCACGCGCAAGGAGGAAAAACTCTTCCCCAAGAACCAGATCGAAGCCGTGCGCAAGCTGCGCCGCATGATGGTGGACCTGAACCCCATCGAGGCGATGGAAACCCTCGTCGCCGCGCTCAAGAAACACAAGACCAACGACGAACTGCTCGCCAAGCTGGACAAGGGCGGTTGACCTCGAGGCCTCGCCTTTCTTCAGTGTGACTCACTTTTAGCCCGGCGGCGGCGACATGAGTGCTTCTGCCAAAAAGCCCACCGGGTCAAACGAGGGCACCACACCATGCTCCCGCCCGCCGCTGGAGCGGATGTTGCGCATCCATCAGGCTCTTCAGGCGGGTGGATTTCCCAATGCCTCCGCCCTGGCCCGCGACCTGGAGGTCAGCACCAAATCCATCCATCGCGACATCGAGTTCATGCGTGACCGCTTGCAGTTGCCCATTGAATACGATGCCAGCAAGTTCGGTTACTACTACACCGGCGAGGTGAGCGCGTTCCCTACCTTGCACATCACCGAGGGCGAGCTGTTCGCCTTGATCGTGGCGGAAAAGGCGCTTCAGCAGTATCGCGGCACGAACTTCGAGAAGCCGCTCTTGAGCGCCATCCGCAAGATGGAGCAGTCGCTGCCGGACACCATTTCGCTCAACCTGGCCGATGTCGAGCAGACCATTTCGTTCCGCACGCGGGCCGAGCCGATTCTGAACCTGGAAATCTTCGACGCGCTGGCCAAGGCCACCGCGCGCCGCCAGCAACTCGAGTTGCTCTATCGCAAACCCGGCAGCAAGCAGACGGAGGCGCGCCTCGTGGACCCGTACCACCTGGCCAACATCAACGGCGAGTGGTTTCTCTTCGCCTGGGATCATGCCCGAAAAGACATCCGGACTTTCGTGCCGGCGCGGGTCCAAGCCGTCAAGCCGACCGGCCGAATCTTCGAGCGGCCGCACAAGTTTTCCCTCGAACAACGTTTGCGCGGGAGCTTCGGGGTTTATTCCGGCGAAGGGGAGTTCGACGTTGTTCTGCGGTTCCACTCGCGCGTGGCTGATCTCGTCCGCGAGAAGAAGTGGCACGAGTCGCAGCAGTTGCGCGAGTTGCGGAATGGCGGCGTGGAGTTGCGACTCCGGCTTTCGAGTCTCGGTGAGATCGAACGCTGGGTGTTGAGTTGGGGCGGGGATTGCGTCGTGCTCAAACCGCGCGAACTGGCTGAGGCCGTGCGCCAGGCCGCGCGCCGGATGCTTTCCGGCGGGGGCTGATCCGGCTCACGCCTTCGGCAGTTTGAACTTCGGACATTGGCCCAGGAATGTTCGCGGATTCTCGTAGATCACCCGGTGGATGGCGGCAGCGAGGTGTCCGCGCCGTTTCATTTCCAGGGCGGTCTTCGGCACGGCCAGCGGATCGCTGACGCCCCAGTCGCACGCGCTGTTCATCCAGAGTCGCTCATCCCCGTAGGTTTCCAGGATGTCAATGGCGCGCGCCGGCGTGCATTTCGTCTCGGGATAAAGGGTCATGCCCGCCCAGTGGCCCCGATCCAACACGAGCTTGACCGTGTGTTCCTCCACGTGGTCAATGATCACCCGCTCGGGCTTGATTCGCTTGTCGCTTCGCAGAGCGTCCAGGATGAGCCGCGTGCCCTTCAGTTTGTCCTCCAGGTGCGGCGTGTGAACCAGGATGAGCTGGTTGTGCCGCGCCGCGAGGTCCACGTGCATTTCAAACACCTTCAGCTCGTTGCGCGAGTTCTTGTTCAAGCCGATCTCGCCAATGCCCAGCACGTTTGGGCCGTCGAGGAATTGCGGGATGATGTCAATCACCTCCTCCGCAAGGTTCACGTCCTCGGCCTCCTTCGGGTTGATGCAGAGCCAGCAAAAGTGGGCGAGACCAAATCGGGAGGCGCGCTTTGGTTCGTGCGCCGTGAGCTGGCAGAAATAATCGAAAAAGCCGTTGACCGAGCTGCGATCGAAGCCGGCCCAGAACGCGGGTTCGCAGACTGCCTGGCAGCCTGCGAGCGTCATCTTGGCGTAGTCGTCCGTGACGCGGCTGACCATGTGAGCATGGGGTTCGATGTATTTCATGGGGAGGACTCCTCGGCCTTTTTGCTCTTAATCCTGATCTTTGATCCTGATCCTGCTCTCTTCGTCTTCGCAGTGCGCGGGGCGTGATGTGTGGAGCGCCAGGGTGATTTCAGTCTTCAACCATTCCACGCTCCGCAAGCCGCCTTGGTTGTCGCCGCCGGAATCGGCTTGGTCGTTGGGTCGCTGAACGCAAGGAGGACTCGTTTGGTTCGATCCCGCTTCACGCCGATCAGTTCGCCGACAGCGCGGCGGAAGGTTTTCATCCGGAAATCCTCCTTGCCGGCACTTCGCTCGAGACGATCCATGAACGCCGCGAGGTCAATCAGGCGGCTACGCGCATCGAGGAAGTAGAGGTCCAGCACTTGTTGTCGCGTCATGCGCTTCATGGGCCGACTATATGCCCGAGCCGTGTCCGGCCACAACTCCACACTTTGCGTGCATGCGCTGCCGGCAACGCCGACTTTCCAGTCGGCTCACCCCGTGGACTATTTGCCAAAAGCCCGCAGGGCTGGACATGCCCCTTACCCCACAGGCAACCGCGTCGGTGAGTAAACCGGGATTCAACTGCCTCACGCTGGCTTGCGGTTTGTCAAGGAGCCTTTGCCCTTTGTTAAAAGCGAGGTAGCGATCCAGCGATGGCCGCGAATTCGCCGAAGCCTGCCGGAGACCCCTGCCGTCGTCTCCTGCATGTTCGAAGGGCGGCAAAGGCCGCAGCGCGGCGATCGCAAAACGGAATTTGCAGTGCAATCAGGGATGCTTTCGATTATCAGTCTTCGCGGATGACACCAAGAACCTGCAAGCAACTTGGCGGAAGGCTGGCGGCGTTACTGGCCGCCGCCGGTCTGATTGCGCCGGCGCGGGCGGCAGAACCGGATTTTGGGCCGGCGCGGGAAATCCTGCTGCGGGGGCTGACGAATCGCGCTTACCCCGGCGGCACTGTGATGGTTGGAACTTCGCAGCGCACGCTTTGGGTGGAGGCGTTCGGGAATTTTGATTATGCGAACAACACATCGGTGAGCCGCACAACAATCTATGATCTGGCTTCGTTGACCAAGGTGGCCGGCACCACGGCCGTCTTCATGCGGCTCGTCGCGCTCGGCAAGGTCAGTGTGAACGAGCGGGTTGGCCACCACCTGCCGGAGTTCATGGACGCCGCAACCAGTCCAGAGGAGAAGTCGTGGCGACAGAAGATCACCATTGAACATCTGCTCACGCACACGGCGGGATTTGCCTCTTGGAAGCCACTCTACAAGTCGGTGAATACCTACCCCGACCTGCTGAAGGCGATTTATGCGACTCCGTTGGAGAGCGAACCGGACAAGCAAGTTCGTTACAGTGATCTCGGCATGATTCTCGCCGGGGAACTCGCCGCGCGTGCCGGTGGCAAACCGCTCGCCGAGCTGGAACGTGAACTGGTCTTCATCCCGCTGGGAATGAGCGCCACATTACGAAGCCCGGCGGAGACTCTGCTCGCGCGGATTCCGCCGACGGAACGCTGGCCGGACTCGGACGGGTTTGTGCGCGGCGTGGTGCATGACGAAAACGCGAGGGCAGGGCAGGGGATCACCGGACACGCCGGCTTGTTCTCCACGGCCGAGGATTTGGGCAAACTCGCCACCGAGTGGTTGCGGGCGTTGGAGGGCCACAGCCAACTGTTTCCCAAGGCAGTGGTCGAAAACTTTTTCCAGGACCGGAACCTCCCCGCCAACTCGCATCGCACGTTGGGCTGGGGGCTCAGGCGAAATGAAGACGGCAGCTTCGGTCCCATGCTCTCGCACACCGGATTCACCGGGACGGCGATCTGGATTGACCCGGTGAAGAAGTTTCAGGTCGTGCTGTTGACCAACCGCGTCCATCCGACGCGCGACAACAACCGGATCAATCAGGTGCGCCGGGATTTCATCGAGGCTGTGGCGGCCGCGATGGCGGAAACGTCCGCGTCCAAGCCGGAGTAGTGCGTCCTCGGGGAAATCGGTTTTTGGCCGTGCCTTCTCAGTCAGACGGCTTCTTTTTGTTCGTAAGCGTTTCCTCTGGTTGGCAGGTCAGCCGACTCTGATGCGAGATTCACCCTCACCCTCACCATGCCCACGAACCGCCGGTTCGTAACGCCGACTTTTCAGTCGGCTTGCCCTGTGGAGTATTTCGCCGCGAGTTTGCCGCGCTCAACCCGGGCTTTGCTCCACGGGGCAAGGGCGCCGGTTGGAAAACCGGCGTTACGCCCTTTTCCTGCGGTTAAGGAGCTCAAAGCGCGAAGTCTTGCTGCGGGAATTCCCTCCCAGCGGGAGAGGGCCGGAGTGAGGGAGAGTCGTGAGTTGACTGAGAATGGGAAGGCGAATGTGCGGCTACTGCATCGAAAACGTCAGCCAACTGCCGCTGGCGACTTGGGCCGGAACGATGCAGTTCAAACCGGGGAGCATACGCCTCCGGCGGGTGGTTTGCGGCGTCGCGCCGCAAACTCCGTCCCGGCATTATCACGCACCAAACCGTGCGGGGAATATGGAGTCACGAAGCCGCCGGCGCGACGCTGGCGGCGGCACGCGGGACGCACGCGCTCCCCCAAAACCAACTGCATGGATCCGGTTAAGACTGGCTCACTCTTTTCGGATTGCCAACGTCCCCAAGCAGGTGCAAAAGACGGGTTAACCACATTTCAAACCATGCATGCTTCATTCCATTCAATGAATCGCCGTGAATTCACCAAGACGACACTGCTGGCGGGCGCCGCGGTTGCGTCCGGGGCGGTTGCCCTCGGGGGCGAGAGCGCCAGACGAGTTCGCATCGGCGTGATCGGCTGCGGCAGTGTTTCACATTCATACCTGCCGGTGCTGGCCAGGTGTCCCTATGCCGAAGTCGTCAGCCTTTGCGACATCCGGCCCGAACGGGCGCGCAAGCAGGCCGAGGCGTTCAAGGTGGCGCACCACTATCCGCACATTGACCAGATGCTTGCCGGCGAGCCGTTCGAGTTTCTGGTCAACCTCACGGACATGCAGGAACACGAACGCTTGAACCGGCGGGCGCTGGAGGCTGGCAAGCATGTCTGGAGCGAAAAACCCATCGCCAACTCGTTGGACGCCGGACAAAAGCTTCTGCGCCTTGCCTTGGAGAAGAAGCTTAGGCTGTGGGGCGCTCCCATCACCGTGCAAAGCCCGCAATTCGCCTTCATGGCCCAGACGCTGGCGCAGGGCGCGCTCGGTAGCGTCGCGGCGGCGCACGCCGATTACGGACACGAAGGACCGAACTGGTCCTCGTTCTTTTACGAGAAGGGCGGCGGCAGCATGCCGGACCTGGCCGTTTACAATTTTACGACGTTGACCGGTTTGTTGGGTCCGGCAAAACAGGTCTCGGCCATGTTGAGCATCGTCACACCCGAGCGCGACATCACCGGCAAAGGCAAGATCAAGGTGACCGAGGAGGACAATTCAATGGTGTTGCTCGACCACGGCCAGGGGGTGATTTCGCATGTCCAGTCCGGCTTCAATTACTTCAACCCGCATGGCCACGACGGCAGCGGCGAGCAGCGTCACACGATCACGATTGTCGGCTCCGGCGGTTACATGGGGTTGGTGGGTTACGACTGGGCGCCGCAGGGTGTGGATCTTGCGACGCACAGGCAGCCCAAGCTCCAACGCCACGCGACTGACACCCAGGGGTACAACTGGCAACAGGGTGCGGCGCTCGCGGCGGAAAGTCTCGTTACGGGCCGGGAACTGCTGGTGACCCCCGAGCACGCGCTGCATGTGCTGGAGATCATTACCGCCGCTCGCGAATCGCAGCAGACCGGTCGCCGCATCGCGCTCACGTCCAGCTTCAAGTGGCCGATTCCAGCCTGAACTCCGCGGAGGCGGACCGATTGCGTTCGAGTAATTCGCGGAGGGTTCGGCGCTCTGGCGAAGGTACGAATCCTTTGACTTGGACCGCCCTTTGCGCCAAGTTCCCGCCACTTTCGCCGCGGAATTGAGTTGCCAACATTCGGCGGCGCGTTTTAACAGTCAGCGCAATCCAGATGGGCAAGACCTTGATCATCGCGGAGAAACCGTCGGTCGCCAGCGACATCGCCAAGGCGCTCGGCGGTTTCAAAAGGCATGAAGACTACTTCGAGAGCGACCATTATGTCGTCTCGTCGGCGGTCGGCCATTTGCTGGAACTCGTGCCGCCCGAAGGCGTCGAGGCCGTGCGCGGCAAGTGGACGTTCAAATGCCTGCCGGTCATCCCGCCGCACTTCGATCTCAAGCCCATCGAGAAAAACGAGAACCGGCTCAAGGTTCTCAAGAAACTCATCAAGCGGGAGGACATTTCCGAAATCATCAACGCCTGCGACGCCGGACGCGAGGGCGAATTGATCTTCCGCAACATCATCCGGTTTACCAAGGCGAAGCAGCCGATCAAACGGCTGTGGTTGCAGTCCATGACCCCGGCGGCGATTCGCGAGGGCTTCGCCGCGCTGCGGGATGATGCTACGATGCAGCCTTTGGCGGACGCGGCGACCAGCCGTTCGGAAGCCGACTGGCTGGTCGGCATCAATGGCACGCGGGCCATGACCGCGTTCAACTCCAAGCTGGGCGGCTTTTTCAAAACCACGGTGGGAAGGGTGCAAACGCCCACGCTGGCGATCCTGGTCGAGCGCGAGGAGAAGATCAGAAAGTTCGTGCCGCGCGATTACTGGGAAGTCATCGGCACGTTCGAGGCCGCCGCCGGGCAATACACCGGACGCTGGTTTGACGAGAAATTCACCAAGCCGGACAAGGATGGCGACGAACAGCTCAAGCCCGAGCGCATTTGGGACAAGCAAAAAGCCGAAGCCATCCGCGCCAAATGTCTGGGCAAACCCGGCGTCGTCACCGAGGAAAGCAAGCCCAGCACGTCACTCTCGCCGCTGCTTTACGATCTGACCAGTCTGCAACGCGACGCCAACGCCCGCTTCGGGTTCAGCGCGAAGAACACTCTGGCGCTGGCTCAAGCGCTCTACGAAAAGCACAAGGTGCTGACCTATCCACGCACCGATTCCCGCGCCTTGCCGGAGGATTATTTGGGGACAGTCAAAAGTACGCTCACCATGCTCGGCGGCACGAGCTATGGTTCGTTTGCCGACACGATTCTCAAAAGCGGTTGGGTGCGCCCGAACAAGCGCATTTTCAACAACGCCAAGGTGTCGGACCACTTCGCCATCATCCCGACCACGCAAGCGCCCAAAGGCTTGAGCGAACCGGAGCACAAGCTCTACGACCTGGTGACCAAGCGCTTCCTGGCCATCTTTTATCCGGCGGCGGAATTCCTGGAAACCACCCGCATCACGCGCGTGGAAGGCGAACCTTTCAAGAGCACCGGCAAGGTGCTGGTCACGGCGGGTTGGCTGACGGTTTATGGCAAGGACGCGCAAGGCGACGACGCGCCGAGTCTGGCGCCGGTGAGACCCGGCGAAACCGTCAAGACCAGCGAAGTCGAGGTGAAACAAAACGTCACCAAACCGCCGCCGCGTTACACCGAGGCCACGCTGCTCTCCGCCATGGAAGGCGCGGGCAAGTTGGTGGACGACGACGAACTGCGCGAGGCGATGAGCGAGAAGGGTCTCGGCACACCGGCCACGCGGGCGGCCATCATCGAAGGGTTGATTTACGAGCAGTACCTCCATCGCAACGGACGCGAGCTTCAGCCCACGGCGAAAGCCTTTTCGCTGATGGAACTGCTCAACGGCCTGGGGATTCAAGAGCTTACCAAACCGGAGCTGACCGGCGATTGGGAATTTCAGTTACGGCAAATTCAGCGCAAACAGAAGAGCCGGCCGGAATTCATGGCCGGCATCGAGGAGATGACGCGGCGCATCGTGGAACGCGCCAAGAAGTATGAGCACGACACCATCCCCGGCGACTTTGGTGTGCTCAGGACGCCCTGCCCCAAGTGCGGCGGCGAGGTGCATGAGAAGTACAAACAATATCAATGCGTGAAGTGCGATTTCTCGGTGTGGAAGACGCTTTGCAGCCGGATGTTTGAGCCGGAGGAAGTCGAGAAGCTGATCACCGAAAAGCAGGTCGGTCCGTTGCAAGGCTTCATGAGCAAGCAGGGCCGGCCCTTTGCCGCCGTGCTCAAGATGAACGCCGAGCACAAGATTGAATTCGACTTCGGCAACAACGAGAACAAGGACGGCGAAGCCGCCGCCCCCGTGGATTTTGCGGGCAAGGAACCACTCGGCAAATGTCCCAAGTGCGGCGGGCGCGTCTTTGACGGCGGGATGAATTACGTCTGCGAGAATCAGGCGGGTGCGGCAAAGTCCTGCACTTTCCGCACGGGCAAAATCATTTTGCAGCAGAACATCGAGCCCGCGCAGGTCACGAAACTGCTGGCCGAGGGCAAAACGGATTTGCTCAAAGGTTTCGTCTCGAACAAGACCAAGCGCAAGTTCGAGGCGTTCCTGGTATTGAAGGACGGCGATGTGAAATTCGAGTTCCCGCCGCGCGAACGGAAGGGCAGGACCAAGGACGGCAAACCCAAGGAGCCGCCGCCGAAGATTGATTTCACCGGCAGGGAAGTCGTCGGCCAATGTCCCAAGTGCGGTGGCAAGGTGTTCGAGACGGACGCGGCGTATCTGTGCGAACGCTCGCAGTTGGACAAGAAGGCGTGCAAGTTCAGAATCAGCCGCGAGATACTGCAGCAACCCATTGATCGCGCACAGGCGCAGAGGCTTCTTACCGCACGCAAGAGCGACTTGATGGACAAGTTCATCTCGAAGGCCGGCAAACCGTTCCCGGCGTTTCTCGTGATGGATGACAACGGAAAAATCACCTTCGAGTTTCCGCCCCGGGAGGGCGAGTAGCGTCGTGCGGGTTAAAACCGGTAATCCCCGTCGAACTTCGCTGATGACCACGGGTCAGCGGCCATGAAATCTTGACGAACCAAACTCCAGGCCAGGCGTTCACAGTAGATGATTCATGGGTCAAACGTTTCCTGACTCATCTTGGCACCGACCGCGGCGCGTCGGTTTACACGCAGCGCAATTACCGCCAGGCACTGGCGGAATTCGCGTGCTGGCACCTGGACGAACGCCAATCGCCGCCCGCGTGGGAACAGCTTCAGCGCGATGATTTCCGCGGTTTCGTGCGGTTTCTGGGGCGGCAAAACCTGAGTCGCGCCGCGGTGCAACTGCGTTTCTCGGCGCTCCGCAGTTTCTACAAGTTTCTCATCCGCCATGGGGTTGTATCCGGGACGCCGATCAAGGGCTTGTCGTTGCCGAAGCTGGAGAAGCGCCTGCCGCGTTACCTCACCGCAAAGCAGATGGAGGATTTGCTTGTCGCGCCGCTGCAATGTCTGGCCGCGCCGGACAAGAAATCTCCGGGTCGGCCGGTTTCGACGGCGGCGTGTTATCGCGACGTGGCCATTTTGGAAACCATCTATTCCTGCGGCCTGCGCATCAGCGAGCTTTGCGGTTTGAAGGCTGAGGACATTGATTGGAACGAGCAACTGGTGCGCGTGCGAGGCAAGGGGCGGAAGGAGCGCCTCGTGCCCATCGGTGCGCCCGCGCTCGAGTCCATCCGTAAATACTGGAGCTTGCTGCGGCAGCCGCCCTCGGGCAATGCGCCTGTGTTCTTGGCTGAAAAGAGACGGCCCGGCCCGGTCAGTGCCGTCATGTTGGCGCGGCGGTTGAAGAAGTACCTGGCGCTGGCAGGTCTCGACCCGGGCCTCACGCCGCATAAATTGCGGCACAGTTACGCGACGCATCTGTTGGATGCTGGAGCGGATCTGCGCAGCGTGCAGGAATTGCTGGGCCACGCGCACCTCGCCACGACGCAGGTCTATACTCACGTTACGACCGATCGTTTGAAGAAAGCCTACGACGCCGCGCATCCGCGGGCGTGAGCGGGCAGTGGCACAAGCGTCCCGCCGGGGTGTTTGGGTTCGCACGGGCGGGACGCCGGCGCCCCAAGCTGCCCTGCGTCTGATCACCGGAGCAATCGCAGTTCAAACTTCCTCACGAAAATCTCCGAGCCTTCGCATTGCAGCAGAATGGGTCCGGTGTCGGGCCAGACGTTGGTTGCTTCGTTGACCAGCACGCCGTTGAGCCGGATTTGGATGCTGTCGCCCTCGCAAATACATTCCACTCGATTCCAGTCCCCGGTGGCCTTCTCGATGTCCTTCGCTCCGCGAAAGTCGAGGCGGTCCTGCCACTGGCGGTCTTTGCTAAACCAGTTCACCCGACCCCAGCGTTCCAAGGTCAGTGGCGTGCCGCCTTTTTTCCAGAACGGCCAGCCGTCGGCGTCGC
This sequence comes from Verrucomicrobiia bacterium, assembly GCA_011525685.1. Classification (GTDB taxonomy): domain Bacteria; phylum Verrucomicrobiota; class Verrucomicrobiia; order Limisphaerales; family JADLHS01; genus WYBW01. The sequence continues at coordinate 22,575 of WYBW01000033.1, read as the reverse complement.
GTTCCTCGGCGACCTCGACCGTAAGTCGGGGCGCAAGCAAGGAACCGTCCGCCGCGTTGCCGCGAATGAGCAGAAAATCACCCGTGGCACCCTGGAACAAATTACACTCGATGGCGGCTTTGAACGCGCCCTGGCCGTCGTGGGAATTGCCATCGGGGCCAATGCTGTGCAGGAAGATGCCGGAATCGCGCGCCTTGCCGATCCGGTCGCCCCACGCCCAGTTGCGCTGACCCCACTTGAACTCCACGATGAGGTGATAGTTGGAGTAACTGATTGTCGTGCCGATGTAACCCAGCCCATCGCCGGAGATGCGCAGCATCCCGTCCGTAACGCTGAACACGCCGCGCGGGTCTTCGTATTTCGCATCCACGAGCCAGGTGTACAGTCCGGTGAGGTCTTTGCCATTGAACAGGGAAATAGTCTGCGCGTTCGGTCCGGTTCGCGAATTATCCCGGGCGCTTTCGCTGTCGGAAGAAAGTGCCCGCCCGCCCGCCGCCCAAAGAGCGTAAACACACTTTTGGATGAAGTACCAGTCCGCCTTGCACCACGGCACATCCACGAACGAAAGGATTTGTTCAGCCGGCAAGGCTTCGATCCAAACCGCCCCGTCAAACAACGCCTTCGAAAAGTGCAGCGGGTTGGTGTAGTTCTCGCCGCCAATGAACCGGTCGCCGAACGCCAGATGCCAGCCATTCCGCGCCTGCCGGAAGGCCCGCAAGTTGGTGTCGCCGCAGTTCTCAGTGAATCGCCGGAGCGCCTCGCCCGCTTCCGGGGTCAACTGACCGTAGCGCGCGAGCTTGTAAGCATGCAGATGCTTGGTCGTGGATTCGGTGGGCTCGAGAATCTGCGGATTCTGCCGCTCCAGGTTGACGCGCAATTCGAGCAGCTTGGTCAGCTTACTCAAAATGTCCGATTCGACTTCCTTTTCACCGTAGAGGCGCGCCAGGCGCAACATGCCGATCAGCCCTGCCAGGTCGCCGTTCAACTTCTCAGCCTCGTCCTTTCGATATTCCTTCCGCGTTACCTCGAAAGCATAATCACCGGCGAGCAATGGTCCCATGCGCGCCTTGATCGCCGTCCAATGTCCGGCGGGCGCAGAATCCTCCAGCGCGTAATGACAATACGCCCAGAAGGCGTAAACCCCGAAGGCGCTGGTAGCCCTGCCACGACCACCCACCCGCAGCGCCATCGGCACGTCGTAGGCCTCGCGTGGGTTGCCTTGCTTGTGATCGAAACCCTCCTCGGCATAAGGCGGCCACCGTTCCAACTGATCAGCGAGAAACTTCTTCACGCGATTGGCCGTGTCCGGCGGGAGCAAAGGAAGGGCGATGCTCAGGCTGTAAAACAATTCCGCCGGATGATTGAAGTAAACCTCGCAACCGCTGATGCCCAGCGTGTGATGAAATGGCATCCACGGCGCGCCCTCGAGCAGTTCCCGCGTGTGCCGGTCCAGTTTCCCGGCGACCCGCTCCGCCTCGCGGCCTCGGGCGGCGCGGAAGACTGGCTTGAGCGCAACGATTTCCTCAACCTCCGACGGTGTTAGCTGGATTGGTGGAGCGGTGCGCCCAGCCTTCCCGTCGAGCACCAGGTTCTGCGCGTGCAGCGCGGTAACGAAAACCATCGCCAAACCGCAGCGAATGATCCGGTGCAGGCTCACGGTGATTGCGCTCCTTCCAGGCAAAGAACCTGCGAACCGGCGGGAAAGTAAACCCGGTTGCCGATGATCGAAACCATGGCGCGGGCTGGTCCGTGCCACTCGTTCACCAATCCAAACGGCTCACCCGTCGCCTGCGCCCGCTGGAGGCCGCCTTGGTTTTCCCAACCGAAATTGCCCGGCCCGTAAAATCCGGCGTAAGTGTCGCGCTTGCCATGAAGCCGCTCGGTCAAACCGGTTTTGAAATTCAGCGCGCCCAGGAAGCCCTGGTGTGTGCAAAGCAGCCGGTCCGGCGAACAGGAAAGCGTCTGGGTCTCGTCACCGATGTAGTTGAAGGTCATCCACGGCATGTCGGTGGCGCCCGGCGGACGATCCGGCGACTTGGACGGGTAACCGTGGGGGATCAACTCGACGCGGCCCGTCTTCAAATCGAGCCGGCCAAAGCAGGTGAACGCACGCACTTCGCCGCCGCCGTCCCAAACGCCGTAGGCGGAGCGGAGTTGGACGAACACCTCGCCGGTCAGCGGATTCACGCACGGCGGGGTGGGCGGATTATGCAATCCGCCGGTGTAAAGAATCGGCGCGATCCACGGCTCCTGCCCATCGTCCACGTTGAAGGCGTAAAAAGTCTGCTCCGCCGGGTTGCGCCGCAGAAAATCCACAATCATCGCCTGCTCCTGCTCGACGTCGGCGGCAGTGCCTGGGATGAAACGGTTGTCCTTGCCCTGATAGCCGGTGCGTCTCACAAGCATTTGTTCATGCTGCGTGAGGATGGTGTGAAAATCCTTGACGGGATTCGTCGTAATGAACATCAGTCCGCCAGCAATCACCGTAAAGTAATCGCGCACACTCAGGCCCTGGAGTTTGCGGGACTTCCACCGCAACGTGCCGGTGCCAGTGTCGAGGCAATAGACGTGCATGTCCTCCGAGGCGAAAATCACCCGGCTCCCATCCTCGCTGATCGAGGCGGATGTCAAAATCGGATGGCTTGTCTTAAATCTCCACGCGCGAGTGCCGTCGCATGCGCGGACTGTGTGGAAAGTGCCGGCCCGGTCGCCGAACATCACGAGACCGCGATGCACCACCGGCGACGTCCAGATGCCTTCCTCGCACTCGTAGCGCCAGGCTTCCCGCCCCGTGACGGATTCCAGCGCGTAGAGATTGCGGTCCATCGAACCGAAGTAGAGTTTGCCATCGGCCAGCGCCGGCGAATGGCCAATAGGCCCGTTTGCGCGAAAGACCCACTTCTCGGTTCCGGTGACGGCGTCCCAAGCATACAGGTTGCCCGCGTACGTTCCCATGAAGACCAGACTGGCATCCCCGATGACTTCCGCGCGGGGGCCGGTCAGTTCGCGCCAGAGTTCCTTGCGCCAAACCAGCTTCAGGGGCGCGCGCGGCAAGGAGGGATGAAAACCGGAGCGTTGAAGGTTGCCATGCAGCGTTGGCCAACTGGATTGCCCGGGCGCCGTTGCGGCCGGGGCGGCGACCATTCCCGAGAGAAACATCAGCACCAGAGTCCGTTTCATGGGCGCTCATGAGCATCAGCAATCGGGTCCGGGGTGCAACCCAAATCTACCGACGAGGAAGGCGTGAGAGGGCGGCCTGCGAGAAGAGCGCGGCTGCGCCAGAAGGCTGTGCGTTGTCTCGACCCAGGAGCGCCGCGCGAACCGCCAGCAGTTCAACCGCCCGGCGAAAACGCCGAACACCCGTTCCCACCAGCAATCCAAACTACGATGCGAAATCGTGCGGATGCCGGTTTTGAACTTCAGAGTTCCACCTCGGGACTTTACAGTTCGGGGGGTGAGCAGGAAGAGCGGACACATTGCGGTGCGGATTGCGTCGTTTCAGGGACAGGCGCTCGATGCGCATTATCTTGGGTTCTTTGATTGTTTCAACCGGCAGCAGTTTTACGAGGCGCATGATGTATTGGAAGAGTTGTGGCTGGCGGACCGTCACGGGTCGAACGGGGCGTTTTACAAGGGGCTGATCCAGCTTGCCGGGGCGTTCGTGCATCTGCAGAAGGCGCGGCTGCGTCCGGCAGCGGCGCTGTTCAAGCTGGCGCGCGGCAATCTCGAGAAGTATCCGGAAGTCCACGAGCAGCTCGCGGTCGGGCGCGTGGTTCAACTCATCAAAGAGTGGGAAGCGGAATTGGAGGCGGGGGCGTTTGCGGTCAATCCATTGCGCCCGGAGCGTGCGCCGCACCTGGCGTTGCAGGAGGCGGAGGCGAAGACCCGGAAAATGGATGGGGGCGATTGAGGGAAATCGTCTGTGGGGTGGAACGTCTCGCGCTGCGAGCCGTTCCGACGCGATTGGCGGCGCCACCCTTCAGGGCGATGTTGTGTCCGCTCTGGGCGGGCGGAGTCCTCGCAGCGCGAGCACTGCCACCACCAAACTGGCCGCCACCTTCAATCGCGCCCAAAAAGGATTGCTGTAGTGACAGATCCTGCCATGATGAGGGCGTTGTCGGAGCGTAGCTCAGCTTGGTAGAGCACCAGCTTTGGGAGCTGGCTGTCGCAGGTTCAAATCCTGTCGCTCCGACCATTTCCCTCGTCATTGCACGTCAGTGCGGCTGCTTTGGAAACCTGAATCCTCGGCGACTTTGGAGCGCGACGTTCACGCCGCCTCATCGTCGGCTTGCCAAATCGGCGGCGAAGCGGCCGCAGGGCCGCGCGCCAATGAGTTCTGCGTCTAACCCAAACTGTCAACGCTTTGAGCAGGTCGGTGAGGATGCAGGTTTGGCAACGGTTTTTTTGGAAACGGTTTGACACCCGTTGGCAGAGCGACTATCAAGCCTCCCAGATTTTCCATCAGCAAAGCATTGATATGGTCACGTCACGCCAACCACGCGCTCTGCCAGCCAGCCCGGCTTCGGGTTGGTGGTGGATTGGTTTGCTGACGGCGGCTCTGTTCGCGTTCCACGTCAATTACGTCCGGATTCATCTCCTGACGGAGGTGCATCATAGGGACAGTTCAATCGCCCATGCACATGTGGCCGACCACCACACTGGTCACCAGGATGGCGAAGATCACGAGCACCACCACGACCAACATAAGCCTCATGCTGCGTCCGAGCATCAGCTTCAACTGGCCGGCAAACAGCAATATCCCGTCATGGAGTTCGCCTTTTTGCTTCCCGCAACCTCGTTTCCCTTCAGTCCACCCGAATCGCTCGTGGTTTCCTCCATCGTGGATCACGGGTGCAGACCGGGTGAATCTCCGCCCGATCCACTTCGGCCTCGCGCTCCCCCGCCGTTTGATTCTTCTTCTGCGTCACACGCCGCAATGCCGGCGTGTCGGGCCTTCTCCGTCTGAGTTTCCCGCAGGCGGAGTGTGATGGTTAAACTCGGGCCCGCTCTTCCGGGATGGTTGTGTATTATCAAAGTCCATGTCCGATGAAACCAACACAGTTTTTTGCACTATGTTCGGTCCACGTGTTACTGGTCGCCGCCGCGGGTTGTGGCCACTCCCCAAACGACCATCACCATGAGGGCGATGAACCCAGGACGGCCCAAATCACCGTCTGGACGGACCGCTACGAGGTCTTCGCCGAACATCAAGCGCCAGCGGCAGGCAAAGCGACGCCGTTCATTACACACGTCACCGACTTGCACACGATCGAGCCACGACGCGAGGGGTTGGTGAAGTTCATTTTGCGTCAGGGTGAAACGGTGGCCGAGGATCCGCAAGCCGCGCCAGCGCAGCCGGGAATCTACCTGCCCGGCATCATCTTTCCGAAGGCGGGCGACTGGCAGTTGACGTTGCTCATTCCGACCGACGGCACGAACGCGGTGGTGGAAATGGGCGTGATCAAGGTTTATGCGGATGAACATGCCGCCGCGCACGCGGAGTTTCCCGAGCCACCGGCTGGCTTGAGCTTCCTCAAGGAGCAGCAATGGAAGGTCCTCGCGCGCTCCGAGCCGGTGAGCCAACGCCAGCTAGTCCAGCGGGTGCGCGTGCCCGCACGAGTGCGAGCCAAACCGGGATTCAGCGCCACGGTGACGGCGCCGGTTTCAGGACAACTTGCCGCGCTGTCCGCTGAGCCGTTGCCGCTGCCGGGACAGCGCGTCGAGGCGGGACAATTGCTCGCCCTGCTCAAGCCAAACTTTTCCGAAGCCGCCGCGCGTGTCGCCGAAGCGGACGCGGAATTTACCATGGCGAAAGCCGCACTCATACAAGCCGAAGCCGCCTACGAGCGCACCAAGAAACTTGCCGCCGAACAAGCGAAGTCACCCCGCGAACTTCAAGAGGCGGAACTCGCCTACCAATCCGCCAAGGCGCGCCATGCCGCCGCAGCAAGTCTGCTCGCCACCTTCAAGCAAGCGGGCGGAGTCACGTCGCCCAACGCACCACTTTTAATGGAGCTTCGCGCGCCCATCGCGGGCGTGCTCAATGCCGTCAACGCCGGTCCAGGCGAAGTCGTGTCGGCCAACCAGTCTCTGTTCAGCGTGCTCAATCCGGAAACCATCTGGATCGAAGCGAGCGTTCCCGAAGCGAGTGTTGCCAGCCTTGGCACAGCCAGGGAGGCGAGCATCGAATTGCCCGGCGCAACCCGGCAACTCGCTCCCGTGACTGGCGCCGGCCGCGGGCAGCTTGTGTCGCTGGGACTGGAGGTGGACGCCGCCACGCGTACCGTGCCGCTGATTTATGAAATGACCAATTGCGACGGAGCCTTCCGCATCGGCCAAAGCGTGATGCTTCATGTCGAAACCGCGAATGTACAAAATGCGCTCGCCATTCCAGACAGCGCGTTGATTGAGGAAGGCGGATGGTTTATCGCCTTCGTTCAAGTGGCGGGCGAGACTTTCCAGAAGCGCGAATTACGCCTCGGCATTCGCGACGGCGAATGGATTCAAGTGTTGTCCGGGTTGAGTGAAGGCGAGCGTGTCGTGACCCGGGGAGCGTACGCCATCCGCCTCTCCACGGCCACGGGAGCGATTCCCGCCCACGGTCACGCGCATTGACCTTTGCGTGAGACCACCGAACGATGAACGGCGAATCAAAAAACTCACCCGCCTCAATGCCCGTCGTGCAGGCGCACCCGTCGTTTGGCGAGGCATTCCGTTTCTGGCTCAAGCTGGGCTTCATCAGCTTCGGTGGACCGACCGGCCAGATCGCCATCATGCACACCGAGTTGGTCGAAAAGAAAAAATGGATTGGTGAGAGCCGCTTCCTGCACGCGCTCAACTTCTGCATGTTCCTGCCCGGCCCGGAGGCGCAACAGCTCGCCACCTACGTCGGCTGGTTGTTGCACAAGACCTGGGGCGGCATCGTGGCCGGCGCGCTGTTCGTGCTGCCGTCCGCGCTGATTCTCTGGGCGCTGACGTGGGGCTACGCGGCTTTTGGCGAGGTATCGTGGGTCGCGGCGGTGTTCGATGGCCTGAAGCCCGCTGTCCTGGCCATCGTGGCCAGCGCGGCTTTGCGAATCGGTGGGAAGGCGCTGAAAAGCGAGATCATGTGGACGCTCGCCGCGCTGGCCTTCACGGGCATCTTTTTCTTCAAACTGCCGTTCCCGCTCATCGTGCTCACCGCCGGCGTGATTGGGTTCCTCGGCGAAAAATTGTGGCCGGCCAAGTTCGTGGTGTTGCAGGGGCATGGCGGAAAGCGCGAAGGGCGCGCCGTGATTGACGACCAGGCCGAAGCGGCGGCGCACACGAAGCCGTCGTGGCCGCGTTCGCTGAAGATTGTTGCCGTCTGTGGGACGCTTTGGTGGCTGCCGGTTTTTGTGCTCGGCGCGTGGTTCGGATTCGACCATGTGCTGTTTCATCAGGGCGTCTTTTTCAGCAAGGCGGCGATGGTCACCTTCGGCGGCGCGTACGCCGTGCTGCCCTACGTGTCCCAGCAAGCGGTGGAAAACTTCAGTTGGGTCAGCGCGCCTCAAATGCTCGACGGCCTCGGCCTCGCGGAGACGACGCCCGGCCCGCTCATCATGGTGTTGCAATTCGTCGGTTTCCTCGGCGGTTGGGAGTTCCACGAACCGCTGTCGCCGTTGACGACCGCCACGCTTGGGTCGTTCATCACCACGTGGACGACTTTCCTGCCCTGTTTCCTTTGGATCTTCCTGGGCGCGCCACATATCGAGCAGTTGCGCAACAACACCAAACTTACCGCCGCATTGTCTGCCATTACGGCGGCGGTGGTGGGCGTGGTGCTGAATCTGGCCGTGTGGTTTGGCCTGCATGTTCTCGTTCCCGCCGCCGCGCCGGTGAACTGGTTTGGCGTGGTGGTTTCCGTCATCGCGTTTGTCGGCATCGTGAAGTGGAAATGGGATCTTATCGCCGTCATCCTCGGTGCGGGCGTCCTGGGACTCCTTTACAAACTATCATGCTGAATCACCTCATTCGCTGGTCATTGAACAACCGCGCGCTCGTGCTCGCCGCCGCGGTGCTGCTGCTCGTGTTCGGCGTTTATACCGCGACGCGAATGCCTGTGGATGTATTCCCCGATCTCACCGCGCCGACGGTCACCGTGATCACGGAAGCCCACGGCATGGCGCCCAGCGAAGTCGAAAGCCAGGTCACGCTGCCCATTGAATCCTCCTTGAACGGGGCGCAACACGTCCGCCGGGTGCGCTCCTCCACCGCAGTCGGCTTGTCCATCGTCTGGGCGGAATTCGACTGGGGCACGGACATGCGGGCAGCGCGTCAAACGGTCACCGAACGCCTGGCCTCGGTGGCGGGTGCGCTGCCATCGGAGGTCGAACTGCCGACGATCGCGCCCGCGTCATCCATCATGGGCGAGGTCATGTTCCTGGCCATGACCTCCGAGACGGCCTCCCCCGGAAGATTGCGGGAGATCGCGGGCCTCGTCGTGCGGCAACGCTTGTTGTCCGTGCCGGGAGTGGCGCAAGCAACGGTCGTGGGCGGTGGCGAACGGCAGTTTCAGGCGGTGTTAAATCCCGCGCTGTTGGCTGCGCATAACATTGCGCTCACCGAAGTCATGCGGGCGTTGGCTGAAGGCAACGAAAACGTCTCCGCTGGAGTCATCAACCAACACGGCAGCGAATGGCTCGTCACGGGCGAAGGGCGAATTCACTCACTCGCGGACATCGCCGAGACCGTGATTGCGCTGCGCGCCGGGGTGCCGGTGCGCGTGGCGGACCTCGGCGAAGTGCGCATGGGCGAAGCGCCGCGGCGCGGGGAGGCGTCACTGAACGGCCAACCTGCTGTCCTGTTCGCCATTTCCAAACAGCCGGGGGCGAACACGCTCGAACTGACGCGCCGGCTCGATGCCGCGGTGGAGAATCTGCAGCGCGACTTGCCCCCTGGGACCAGGCTTCATCCGAATGTGTTCCGTCAGGCCGATTTCATCGAAGTTGCGGTGCGCAACGTGGAAACTGCGCTCGTTGAAGGCGTGGTGCTGGTCATCATCGTGGTGTTGCTGTTCCTGGCCAACACTCGCGCCACGCTCATCACCATCACGGCCATTCCGCTCTCGCTGGTAAGCGCGGTGCTCGTGCTGGAGGCGTTCGGTGCCACCATCAACACGATGACACTCGGCGGCATGGCCATCGCCATCGGCGCACTGGTGGATGACGCGGTGATTGACGTGGAAAACGTCTTCCGCCGATTGCGCGAATGGGCGAGCCGCCGCGAGCCGCAAACCGGCACAGCGGGCGATTTCCCTCTCTCCGTCAGAGGAGGAGAGGGGTCAGCTTCGACGTCATTAGAGCCTGCAAGCTCTCCCAATCCGGCCCCCTCACCCGAGCCCTCTCCCTCGCTGGAGGAGAGGAAGAACGAAAGTGCGCTTTCGGTCGTCTTGCGGGCCAGCATTGAGATTCGCAGCTCAATCGTCTTCGCGACGCTCATCATCGCACTGGTGTTCGTGCCGATCTTCTTCTTGTCCGGTGTGGAAGGACGGTTGTTGCAGCCGCTCGGCGTGGCCTACCTCGTGGCGCTCTTTGCTTCCCTGTTCGTTGCAGTCACAGTCACGCCTGCGCTGTGTCTGCTGTTACTGCCGAAAAGCCGCGCGGTGCAAACTGGTCACGAAGCGCGCTTCGCTCAGTGGCTCAAGGCACGCTACGCTCCCTGGCTTAATACCGCGCTGGCCCGCCCGTGGCGGGTTACGCTGCCCGCCGTGGCCGCGCTGATTGTCGCGCTCGCACTCACGCCATTTCTGGGACGCGCCTTCCTGCCCGAGTTTAACGAAGGTTCGCTCACCATCAGCGCGGTCACCCTGCCCGGAACATCGCTGCCGGAATCAGACGCGCTTGGCCGGTTGCTGGAGGAAACGCTATTGACGCATCCCGAAGTGGTCTCCGTCGCCCGCCGCACCGGTCGTGCCGAGCAGGACGAACACGCCTATGGCGTCGAAGCCGCCGAACTGGACGTGGCGCTCCGCATGAAAGCCCGGAGCAAGGAGGAATTGCTCGCGGCACTGCGCGAGTCGCTGACGGTGGTGCCCGGCATGAACATCACCATCGGTCAGCCGATCTCGCATCGTATTGATCACATGCTTTCTGGCACGCGCGCCAATCTCGCGGTGAAGATCTTCGGACCAGATTTGCTGCGTCTGCGACAACTGGGCGAACAAGTGCGGCAGACCATGTCCGAAGTCCGGGGTGTCGTGGACCTTTCGTTGGAACAGCAGATGGAAGTGCCAACCCTGCGCGTGCATTTCGACCGCCCGGCGCTGGCGCGTTACGGGCTGACGGTCCGCGATGTGTCGCGGACGCTCGCTGCCGCGGTTCAAGGCGTGAAAGTCACAACCATCATCGAGGGTACGCACCTGCACGATCTTGTCGTGCGACTGGACGAAGATGCCGCGCCGGTTTCCTTGAGCAAGGAACAGACGGCGTTGATGGGCATCCTCACCGCGCCCAGCGAGCCGGTCGTCCCCGCGCGGCCTGCGTTTGCCTGGAAACTGGAGGCGCTGGGCGAAGTGCTGGTGGACACACCTTCCGGGATTCGCGTTCCGTTGCGCGAGTTGGGCGAACTGATCAAGGACACCGGCCCGAACGCCATCAGTCGTGAACAAGTCGAGCGCAAGATCGTCGTTTCGTGCAACGTGGCCGGACGCGACATTGCCTCAGTCGTTCGCGATTGCGAGGCAGTCATCGCGCCGATCATCTCGGCCACGCCCGGTTACCGCGTGGAATACGGCGGCCAGTTTGAGAGCGCGGCCTCCGCGAGCCGCATTCTCCTGCTCGTGGGACTCGCGGTGGTGGTGGGGATCGGGTTCCTTCTGCACCTGGCGTTCCGATCCGCGCGCGACGCCGCGCTCATCATGCTCAACCTGCCGCTCGCGCTGATCGGCGGCGTGGCGGGCGTGTTTGTGGGCGGAGGCGTGTTGAGCGTCGCGTCGCTCATCGGCTTCATCACCGTGTTTGGCATCGCCACGCGCAATGGCATCATGCTTGTCTCGCACATCCGGCATTTGCAGGAGCAAGAGGGCGTGACCGACTTTCGCGAAGCCGTGCGGCGCGGTGCGATGGAGCGGCTTGTCCCCATCATGATGACCGCGCTTGCCGCCGGACTGGCGCTCATTCCGCTCGCGCTCGGCGGCGACAAACCGGGCAACGAAATCCAAACTCCGATGGCCATCGTGATCCTGTTTGGCCTGCTGACTTCGATGGTGCTGAACATGATCATTGTCCCCGCGATGTATCTGCAATTCGGACGACCTGTGAACCAAACTACGTGAGGCATTCATGAATCAGCGAAGTCTCTTAATTATTCTCTTATTCTTACTCTCGCTCGCCGCCGCGCTTCATGCTGCGGAAACGAATCAGTTGGAAAACCTGACTCTCGAACAGGCACTCGAAATGGCCGAACGGCAGCACCCACAACTGGCCGAAGCCCGGGCCCAGGTCGAAGCCGCCGCCGGACGCGCGCAGCAGGCGGGCGCATTGCCCAATCCCGAGCTCATCGTCGGCGCCCAACAACTTCCGCTCGACCGCGACGCGTCCAACCAGCGCGAATATGTCGCGGGCATCGCCCAACCGATTCCACTGGGCGGCCGGCTCGGCAAAGCGCGCGAAGCCGAACTCCTGGACCGTGAGGTCCGCGTTCGCGGACTTGAAGTCGCCAGGCGCGATTTGCGCACGCGCGTTCACAGCGCCTTCGCCACGGCACTGTATCAGGAGCAGGCCTTTGAAATTCAGAGCCAGATCGCGCGGAGCGTGGAGAAGGTCGCCGTCATCACCAAGGCCCGCGTGGATGCCGGCGATGCCATCCCGGAAGAGTTGGCCCGCATCGAAATGGAATTCGCCCGGGCCAAAGTGGAAGTCCAGCGCAGTCAATCCCTGCGCGAGCAGGCGATGCTCGGTCTCGCGGCTGCCGTGGGCGACAGCCGCCTGAGCGTGAAGTCACTCACCGGAAGTCTCGATGCGGCGTTCGAGATTCCAACGCTGGAGTCACTGGCCGCCAGTCTGGCCGCGCAACCAGAATTTGCGCTGGCCAATGCCAGCCTGCGCGCCAGCCACGCGCGCCTTGAACTGGCCCAGGCGGAGCGGATCCCTGATGTGAAAGTCGAGGCGCTCTATCACCGGCTTGAAGCCACGAAGGAAAACACCTTCGACATCGGCCTCAGCATTCCGTTGCCGCTGTTCAACCGCAACCAGGGCAGGTTGCGCGAAGCCCGCGCCGAAGCTGCCGCCGTCGAAGTGCGCTCGCGCCTGACCGAGAACGAATTGAATCTCCGTTTGCGCGAGTCTTACGCACAGTTAACCAGCGCGCTGGCAACCTCGCGCGCCCTTCAAGCCGAAATTCTGCCTCGCGCCGAAACCATGTTGAAGTCCGCCGAGGCCCGTTACGCGGCGGGTGACACCAGCCTGGCGGATGTGCTGCCTGTCCGCCGCGATTGGGCCGCCATCCAGTTAAGTCATCTCGAATCCTTGCGCGACGTGATGCAGTCATGGGCGGAGGTGTCGGGCTATCTCAAATCGCCCAGATACGATGAGAGGTAACGCTTTCACATTGCTCGCAACGGCGTTGTTCGGCCTGGGCACTCCGCTCGTGATGCTGGTCGCTTCGCGCGTCGAGCGGGTGTCGCAAACAAGGCTGGTTTGACCTGGGTCAGCAATCGGACTGAGGCAGCGATGGTTGCGAAGGCCGGAACTCCGACCATGCCGATGCATGTCCTGTTTCCTCGGCCAACTGACCTGTGCTGGTCGGCATTTCCGGTGGGATTCAATGGGCGTTGACGAATCGCGGCCGGCCACCCCAACATCCCTCCCCATGATGAACTCAGATGGCGCACTTCATGGCGGCGGCCTTCGCGGCAGCGATTGGCCAAAGCGGCCCCTGGTTGGGAGCGCATGAACGGCCCCGGTATTCATCGGCCCCGGAATCTCGATTGGAAGCGCGCGGCGGCGTTGCTTTACGGGGACTGGGGCACCAGCAAGGCCTACGTCATCGGCCTGGCTTTCGTGGCCGCCAGTTACTCCGCCTTCCCCATCATTGTGGCCGTGTGCGCGCTGACCGCCGTGGTTGGCTACAATTACATTCTCGTTTGCAAGCATTTCCCTGACGGCGGCGGCGTCTATTCGGCGGCGCGCAAACAAAGCCGGGTGCTGGCGGTGATGGGTGCGCTGTTGTTGGTGGCCAACTTCACGGTGACCGCCACGTTGAGCGCCTGGGCGGCGATGAGCTATCTCGGAGTGCCGCCGGACTACGTGCGTTGGGCGACGATGGCCACCATACTGGCGATCGGCGGCGTCAATTATTTCGGTCCGAAACACACCGGCAACCTGGCTGTGGCGCTGGCGGTGCCGATGGTGGTGGTAGTGCTGGCCATCATTGGGTTCAGTCTCCCGCATCTGACGGTGGCCAACCTGGAGCCGCCGCAGCCGGGGTTCGCGAAGAATTGGATCGCGTTTGTCGGAGTCATCCTGGCGTTGAGCGGTGTGGAGGCCATCGCGAACCTGACCGGGGTGATGAAGCTGGACCCCGGGACGAGCATGGATCAGCCGCGCGTGGCGCAGACGGCGCGGCGCTCCATCGTGCCGGTGGCGGTGGAGGTTGTGATCGGCACGGTGTTGCTGGGGTGGGCGATGCTATCGCTGCCGCGCGACCTGCAAGCGTTGCTGGAGTCGCGCTGGGAGGACATGCTGCGGTTTCTGGGCGAGCAGTATGGAGCCATGGCCCTGGGAGAGAACTTCGGCCGGGGTTTTGGTTTCGTGGTGGGATTGGTGGTGGGGCTGTTGCTGTTGAGCGCGGTGAACACGGCCCTCAGCGCCTTGATCGGTCTGGTGTACATGCTGGCGCGCGACGGGGAAATGCCGCGCAGCTTCACCCGGCTGAATCCCCACGGCGTGCCGAAGGTGCCGCTGGCGATTGCCACGGCGTTGCCGCTGGTGGTGGCGATGGTGTCGGCGAATCTGGTTTCGCTGGCCGGACTTTACGCGATCGGGGTGGTCGGGGCCATCACGGTGAACCTGGGTTCCTGCACCTTCAACCGGGAATTGAAGCTGCGCTGGTTCGAGCGCGGGATCATGGGGCTGACCTTCCTTGTGCTCTTCCTGGTGGAGTTGACGATTGCCAAGACCAAACCGGACGCGCTGTTCTTCGCGTGTTGCGTGCTGGGCTTCGGGTTTGCGCTGCGGGCTTACGCGCAAAAGCGGGCGGGTCTGCGGACCGTGACCGTGACCGAGCTGGTGGCAGCGACGGTCGCGCCCGAACTGGCGCCGGAGGTGAAACTGAATTTGACCTCCGGACAATCGTTGCTGGTGGCGGCGCGCGGACTGACACCCGTGCTGCGTTTTGCCATGGAGGAAGCGCGCTACCGGCAGGGAACTTTGTACGTGCTGTACGTCAAGGAACTGGCCGTGGCCCTGCCCGGGCCGTTGGACAATCAGGAAAGCCCGAAATGGCAGGACGACCGGACTGCGGCGAAGATCATGTTCAACATGCTGGAGCTGGGCCGGCAGAATGACGTGCCGGTCGTGCCGCTGTACGCGGTGAGTGAAAATCCGGCGGCGACCATTCTCGATCTGTCCGCCACGCTGGGCATTGACTTTCTCATCCTGGGGGCGCGCCACCGGCGCACGCTGGCACAGTTGTTCAAAGGCGACGTGGCCAATCGCGTGGCCAAGGACCTGCCGGAGAACATCCAGTTGATCATCTACGGTTGAGTCTTCGTCGTTCGCCAAAACTCGTGGCGAATCCTTCCTGAGCTGCGCAATTCTGCACAGCGTTTTTGGACCGAAACAGCCTCCTCGATCTATTGCGTTCAAGGAATGGCCGGTAAACACTGGTGAAATGCCGCGGATTGGCGCCGCTCAAAGTTGTGGCATCGCCGGTGCTAAATGAAATGCATCAGTGAAACAGAAAGTTGCTCCGCACAGTGGAAGCGAGTGAAAGGCGGAGGTGCCGGTGGCGCGGAGACGTTCGTGCGTATGAATTTCCAACCGCTGGAGAAATGGTGGTTGGGTGCTGGGTGCAGCGGCGGGCAGCGAGTGCTGCCCGCCGTTTTCCATGAACCGCCCAAGTCTCCGCCAGGTCTTGGAGTGCGGCAGTCGTCTGCCGCTCTCGCCCGCCGGCCCACCCCCCAAAGCGGCAGAGGGCTGCCGCAGTCCAAGACGCTCTCGCGTCGCACGGAGGGGTTCGGGGGCCGATGCGCGATTTCAGCATCGTGGAGACACCCCTTGAACCGTCCGTCGGTAAAGCCGACTTCCCAGTCGGCTCGCCCCGTGGAGTATCTCGCCGGGAGACGGCATCACCGGCAGCGGGCTTTACACCACAGGGCGGCTGGGGCGGTTCGCATTCCGGCGTCGCGCGCATCTTCAGCGGCACGACTGAGGTGTTGACTATTTCACGGTGCGGTCAAATTCCGTCACTTGAGAAGTTGAAGCCGATTTTCTGTGAAGCGCCGCGGAGCCCGCCGCATCAATGAGTTGTGCCAGCAGGACCGGGGCAAGCCATCGCTGGCACTGGCGCTGCTAAAGCGCGAATCGCCGGATGGAAAGTCATGCGACACGTGGTCGCGACGCAAAGCCCCGGCATGGCCCTGACAAACCCAACACGAATCGAATGAAGAAAATTGAAGCGATCATCAAGCCCTTCAAGCTCGAAGAGGTGAAAGACTCTTTGGGCGAGATCGGCATCGAAGGCATGACGGTGAGCGAAGTCAAAGGCTTCGGTCGCCAGAAAGGCCACACGGAAATTTACCGTGGCAGTGAATACACCGTGGATTTCCTGCCCAAAATCAAACTGGAGCTCGTGGTGGCCGACGGCCAGGCCGAAGGCGCCGTGGCCGCAATCGTGAAATCGGCCAAGACGGGCAAGATCGGGGATGGAAAGGTGTTCGTCTCCACCATTGAGCAAGCCGTCCGCATCCGCACGGAGGAGAAGGGAGAAGCCGCGGTCTGATTCATCACCTTGCACTACACCTTACCTGATATTCCCATGAAAAAATTTCTTGCTCTGATTGGTTTGCTGGCGGTCGGTTCGATGGTTGTTACCGATCTGGCCAATGCTCAGGCTACCGAAACACCGGTCGCTGCAGTTACCGCCGCCGCCGCCGAGGCCGCGGCGGAGGAGGCGCCGAAAATTGACTCCGGCGACACCGCTTGGATGATCACGGCTACCGCGCTCGTGTTGTTCATGACGTTACCGGGACTGGCGTTGTTTTATGGCGGTCTGGTCCGCGCCAAGAACGTGCTGACCGTGCTGGTCCAATGTTTCGCGCTGGCCGGGATTGTCACCGTGTTGTGGGTGGTGTTCGGTTACAGTGTGGCCTTCAGCACTGAGGGCATGGCAAAGGGGACAGTGAATTTCGCCTCCTTCTTCGGCGACTTCACTGAGATGTTCCTCCGCGGAACGACGCCGGACTCGGTGCAAGGCACGATTCCCAAGGCGGTGTGGATCACGTTCCAGTTGACGTTTGCGATCATCACACCGGCGCTGATCGTGGGCGCGTTTGCCGAGCGCATGAAATTCTCCGCCATGCTGATCTTCACCCTGTTCTGGTTCGCGTTCTCCTACCTGCCGATCTGTCACATGGCGTGGGCGGGCGACGGCGCGCTGTTCTGGGATTGGGGGGTACTGGACTTTGCCGGCGGCACGGTTGTCCACATCAACGCCGGCATCGCCGGGTTGGTCGCCTGTATCATGGTCGGCAAACGCAAGGGTTTCGGCAAGGAAGCCCTCTCCCCGCACAACGTTCCAATGACCATCATTGGGGCTTCGATGCTTTGGGTGGGATGGTTTGGCTTCAACGCGGGCAGCGCGGCGGCGGCCAACGGCACAGCGGGCATGGCCTTGCTGGTGACACAAGTTGCCACCGCGACGGCGGCCGCGACGTGGATGTTGCTGGAATGGATGCGCAGCGGCAAACCCACCGCGGTCGGTTTGGCGACCGGCGCGGTGGCGGGATTGGTGGCGATCACGCCGGCCTCGGGCACTGCCGGTCCCATGGGCGCCCTCATCATTGGCGCCGCTTCGGCGGTATGCTGTTACTTCGCGGCCACCACGGTCAAGCGGGCGTTGGGCTATGACGACAGTCTGGACGTGTTCGGTGTTCACGGCGTGGGCGGGATTGTGGGCGCTTTGCTGACCGGGATATGCGCCAGCAGCGCCCTGGGGGGAACGCCTCCCGACGGTTACGCGATGGGCGGCCAGTTCTTTACGCAGTTGAAAAGCGTCATCGTGACCGTGATCTGGAGCGGCGTGGTGGCGACGTTGGGATTGATGCTGGCGAAGGTGATCGTTGGCCTGCGCGTGCCGGAGGAGGTTGAGCACTCGGGCCTCGACCTCTCCGAACACGGCGAAGAGGGTTATCACACCGCCCGATAGTCTGACGCTGGGGAAATGCACACTCGCGCCGCGTGGAGAAGTCCGCGCGGCGCGGTTTGCTTTCTCAGCCAACTCGGACGCGAACCCGTCACGAACCTTAAAGCACCTGAATGACAAGCGCCGTCGAGTTGTCGCGACAACCTTTCTCCAGGGATTCATTCACCAGGGTTTGCGCGGGGTTGGCGACCGTGGCGGCGCCGGCGGGCGGGCGCAGCAGTTCAACCACATGATGCTCGTAAAGGCCCTCCATCAGACCGTCGGTGCAAAGCAGGAAGACATCGCCGGGCTCGTAACCGACCGCGCCCACCTGCGGGTCAACGAACTGATTGCCGCCGCCCAGAGCCTTCTGAAGGGCGCTGCGCCGCGGGTGTGTGCGGGCCTCGCGCTCGTTGATCCGGCCGGTGCGCCGCAGCCAGCCCACGTGGGTGTCGTCATGGGTCAGTTGCTTGATGCCGCCATCGCGCGCGGGGAGATAGTAGATGCGGCTGTCGCCGATGTGGCCGTAATACATCCACGCCGGCGTGAACCAGCACAGACTCAACGTGGCCTCCATGCCGGAACATTCCTCGTAGCTGCTGCCCAGATACGCCAGCGCGCGGTGAGTTTCTCCAAACAGTTCCGTCAGCACGTCCTCGAAGCCGGTGGTCAGACCGACCGCCGACTGCTTGAACGAGCGGGGCAGAAGGGCGGCGATCTTCTCCACGGCAATCCGGCTGGCGTATTCCCCGGCATTGGCGCCGCCCATGCCGTCGCTGACGGCAAACGCGAAGTCCTTTGTCGCGGTCGCCGCTTCACCGATCCTGCCCAGGTGATGAAGTTCCCGGGCGTCGAACTGGAGGCCGAGGAAGGCGTCTTCGTTGTTGGGGCGGAACCGGCCGCGGTCGCTCCACCCAAACCACTTCAGAGCACGCGCGGGGGCGCTGGCTGGCGGAGGATTCATGCTTCTGATTTCGGCTCGGAGCCGGGAAGCAGCGTGGCCAGCTCGAAATCAATGATGCAGAACCGCCCGTCGGATTGACGATAGGTGACATTGCGCACGTCCGGGTCGTCGTGCCGCACGCCAAAAGGCTCGAGCTCGGCGAACAGTTCCTGGATGCGCTCATCGTCCACTCGCTCGACCCGGCTGCCGCAGTTGGTTGTGACGATGCGCAGTTGCGCGGGATCGGCCTCGAGCAGCCGGGGCACGAACGCGCAACCGCGCGCTTCGAGATGACGCAGCACGCGCACTTCATTGGCAAAGCGCGCCGCGGCATCCGGCCCGTGATAGACCTTGATGACGCGTCCGTCGAACGTCAGGTTTACCGTGGCCCGCAAAGTGTCTTTGACTTTCAGCATACCAACCGCACCGGCCATGGCCGGCGTTGGCCGTCCGGCCGCGGAAGAATTTCGGGGATTTGCGCGGCGTTGGAAAGCCGCTTTCTGTTTCGGGCGCAAAGTGCTTCGACATCACTCAATCTTCCAGCGACGGGGCAGGCTCATGCCCGCTCCCCCGGGGCGCGGTATTTATGCCGCTTCAATGCGGATTTGTCCCAACCGATCTCGAAAAACCCGTGCGCGTCCGTATGGTTCGAGGCGAAGGAGTTCACCGCGCGTTGCCCTTCATCATTTTGCGCACGCTGCGCAAGGATGAACAGCCGCCCATGGGGCAGGGGAGCGGGCCGAAGTTTTCTGTCGAGAATTATTCCCATGGATTCACGCGCAAATCGCCGATCCCGGTCGTCTGGGAAGTCCTCCTCGAATGGGCATGGCATTGCCGTTGCTAAAGTGCGAGCCGCAGCCAGGCTGGCAGGCCTGATTACTGCGTGGAAACCAAACTGACACACACCCAACACACATGGCGAAATACAAACTCGAATACATCTGGCTGGACGGATACGAACCCGTCCCCAATCTCCGTAGCAAAACCCTGATCAAGGAATTTCCGATCTTCCCGACTTTGAAGGAATTGCCCATCTGGGGATTCGACGGCAGTTCCACACGGCAGGCGGAAGGCAAGAGCTCGGACTGCAAACTTCATCCCGTGGCGATGTTTCCCGATCCGGCCCGCAAGAACGGCGTGCTGGTGATGTCCGAGGTCTATATGCCGGACGACAAGACGCCGCACCCGAGCAATTCGCGCGCGACCATCCTGGACGACCCCGATGCGTGGTTCGGCTTCGAGCAGGAGTATTTTCTCTATCGGGATGGCAAACCGTTGGGCTTTCCCGAAACCGGTTTCCCGTATCCGCAGGGCGAGTATTACACCGGCGTCGGCTACAAGAACGTCGGCGAAGTCGCCCGGCAGATCGTCGAAGAACACATTGACCAGTGTCTCGACGCCGGCATCAACCATGAAGGCATCAACGCCGAGGTGGCCAAGGGGCAGTGGGAGTTTCAGATTTTTGGCAAAGGCTCGCGCACGGCCGCGGACCAGGTCTGGGTGGCCCGTTACCTTCTGACCCGGCTCTGCGAGAAATACCAGGTGGACGTGAACTGGCACTGCAAACCGCTTGGCAGGGACGTGGACTGGAACGGCTCGGGCATGCACACGAATTTTTCCACCAAACACATGCGCGAAGTCGGCGGCAAGGACTACTTCGAGCGGCTCATGAGCGCGTTCGACAAATACAAGAACGAGCACATCGCCGTCTATGGCCCGGACAACCATCTGCGCCTGACAGGGCTGCACGAGACGCAGTCCATTGACAAATTCAACTACGGGCTGGCCAACCGCGGCGCATCCATCCGGGTGCCGCACAGTTTTGTCAACAGCGGTTACAAGGGGTATCTCGAGGACCGGCGACCCAATTCGCAGGGTGACCCCTACAAGATCGCCAGCCGCATTCTCCAAACCATCGCCACGGTGCCGACCAACTAGGACGAAACAAGGCTGAATCGCCGCCCAAAACCCTGCAATCACGACGGTTCTTGCGCCTCCTGACGGAGCCGGCAGTCTCCTCTTCCCTCCGCGTGAACAGGGCGCATCTCAGCTTATTGCAGGCAGGCATTCCTGGCGGAGCGCAGGTTTCCCCACCTGCGGTATCGCCGACTTCCAGTCGGCGGGCCCAGGCACGGCGTGGCAGGCCAGAAATTCGCCGCGTTTGCGGATTGGAAATCCGCGACCCGGCAGACTGGAAGTCTGCGCTACGGCATCGCCTCGGCGCCCCCTGCAAGAAAATGAGATGCGCCCGCGTGAACAAGTCGCCGAAGATTCCGCTTGGCGGGCGGGTTATTCCCCGCTATCAGGTGCGGGACATTTGGCCGTTGAATCCCCGTGTTGGCAGCGAGCGATTGAGGGATGATTTTGCGGTGGACACGGCTACCGGCGGATCAGCACCAGAACATCGAAACCAAAGCAGACATTATGAGCACACCCAAGAGCGTGATAGAGATGGCGAAGAACGAAGGCGCGAAGATGGTGGACATTAAATTCGTGGACACCTTCGGCACCTGGCAGCACTTCAGCATGCCCATCGCGGAACTGAGCGAGGACTCCTTTTCGGAAGGATTGGGCTTTGACGGCTCGTCCATCCGGGGTTGGAAGAGCATTGAAGCCAGCGACATGCTGGCCATGCCGGACCCGGACACGGCGTTCATTGATCCCTTCTGTTCCGTGCCGACGCTGAGTCTCACCTGCACGATTGCCGAGACCGGCACCCGCGAACCTTACAGCCGCGACCCGCGGGGCATCGCGCAGCGTGCGGAAAAATATCTTACCTCCACCGGCATTGCCGACCAGGCCTTCTTCGGACCGGAGGCCGAGTTCTTCATCTTCGACAACGTGCAATTCGACTCTCGCAGCAACGGCACGTATTACTCCGTGGACAGCGACGAAGGCATCTGGAACACCGGCCGCGACGAGATGCCGAATCTCGGCTACAAAATCCGCCACAAGGAAGGCTATTTCCCCGTTGCGCCCGCCGATACGCAGCAGGACATCCGCACCGAGATGTGCCTGACCATGGAGCAACTTGGCATCAAGATCGAGCGACAGCATCACGAAGTCGCCACGGCCGGCCAGGCGGAAATTGATTACCGCTTCAGCACGCTGGTGACCTCCGCCGATTGGATGATGATTTACAAATACGTCGTCAAGAACGTGGCCCGCAAACACGGCAAGTCGGCGTGTTTCATGCCCAAGCCGCTCTTCGGCGACAACGGTTCCGGCATGCATACGCATCAAAGCTTGTGGAAAAAAGGCAAGCCGCTGTTTGCCGGCAGGGAATACGGCGGCCTGAGCGAAATGGCGCTCTACTACGCCGGCGGCCTGCTCAAACACGCGCGCGCCCTTTGCGCCATCTGCAATCCCACCACCAACAGCTACAAGCGGCTCGTGCCAGGTTACGAAGCCCCCGTCAATCTTGCCTACAGCGCGCGCAACCGCAGCGCCGCCGTCCGCATCCCTACCTACAGCGAAAGCCCGAAGTCCAAGCGTCTGGAATACCGCCCGCCGGACCCCGCGGCCAATCCCTACCTCGCCTTCGCCGCGCTGCTCATGGCCGGCTTGGACGGCATCCAGAACAAGATTGAACCCGGCGAACCGCTCGACAAGAACATCTACGAACTGCCGCCCGAGGAACTGAAGAAGGTTCCGAACGTGGCCGGCAGCCTCGGCGAAGCGCTGGATTGCCTCGAGAAGGATTACCAGTTCCTGCTCAAAGGCGACGTGTTCACGGAAGACTTCCTCGACATGTGGATCAGCACCAAGCGCAAGGAACACGACGCCCTGCGCCTGCGTCCGCACCCGTACGAATTCTTCCTCTACTACGACGTGTAATTGTCGCGGCTCCAAACCAGATTCAACGGTGAAACGGCGCGGCCACCAGGCTCGCGCCGTTTTCCTTCATGGCAATTCCTTCCTAGCCGCACCCCACCGCCCGCCCTGGCTGCTGGTGGTTACTATCCAGCCCCCTTCGCAGTCGAAAGGGGGAGCATACGCCTCCGGCGTGTGCCTGGCGGCGTCACGCCGCAAAGTTCGTCGCACCAAGTCATCCCAGATGACTGCGCTCAAGTTGGTGTCACGTTGCCGCCCGCGCGACGCGGACGGCGGCACGCGGGACATGAGAAATGTTCTTCGCTGTTTTCCCGAAAGCAAGGAGCCACCAGGAGCGGACCGCGGGTCTCCCTCTCCCAGCGGGAGAGGGGCGGGGTGAGGGAGAGCGCGGGGAATACCCGGGACGCAGGGATTCATTTCAGCCCGCCACAATGGAT
>WYBW01000032.1 GCA_011525685.1 Verrucomicrobiia bacterium | reverse complement strand
TGAGGTATCTGGCCACGGCGTCCCGCTGGGCATCCATGCCAAGGCCGTTGATCCCCTGTTTGGTTGTGCTGACCCGGTAGTAGGCGACGAATTTCCCAGTCATTGCCCCTACAATACCCGGCTGGATAGGTATTGTCAAATCCTCAAACGAGCGTTTGGAGATTTGACAGACCCCTGAATCCTGCCTTTTTCAGGTGTCGACCTGATCGGTGTGGCTGGCTTTTAGAGCAAGATCAGCGCTTTCCAACGCGAACGTGACGAACACTGACGGGTCGGCGATACTGAACTGGAATGAGCAAATTGAAATGTCCGAAGTGCGGAGCCGACATCAGTGCTGTGCTGGCATCGCTCGGCGGGCGGGCCACCAGCCCAGCCAAGGCGGCGGCGGCGCGGCGCAATGCCAAGAAGGGTGGTTGGCCCAAGGGCAGACCGAGGAAGAAATCGGCTGCGTGATCGGGTGCTGCCGGGAAATAGCGGCTGCGATGGCCGCTCGCTGCCGCAAACAAGATGATGTGTGCATGAGATCACGAGCAACCGATCAAATCTTGGCGGCCCTACAAACGACAGTCAGTGCCGCAGTGAAGGAGTGGCTAAATGAAAACAAGCGCGAAGTAATGCACGTCATGCAGGCAGCCGTAGCGGAGTGCATGATTGACAAGTGCGAGCACCAACGGCAGCAGCAGCAGCAGGTCAACCGAAATGAGTTCCTGACGGTGGCGGATGTTGCCCGCCGCTGGCAGCTTCACCCGGAGACAGTGCGCGAGATGCTGCGACAAGGGCGCATACCACGAATGATGGTGGGACGCCGACATCGCGTCGCCCTCAGTGCGGTGGAGTCGTTAGAGAAAAGCGGTGCGGTTGCGTGCCGTCGATAGAGGCAAAGGTTCCCGCTTCGTCATTGGCGCGAGTGCAACAGGTCCAATCACGAGTCGGCACTCCGCACTCCGCTCTGAAGCCTGAAATGCTGAAAAGTGACTTGCTCAGAGACTTGCTCAAAAACCGGGTTTTCGGTGCCTTTCCGTGCATCTGCTTGCATCTCGGTGCCGGTTGCTCTAAACTGCAAGAAATCGCGGGAATGACTGATTTTGTTGGGTTTCCTCGACTTTGCAGGCTTTGGACGCCAAAGTAGCTCAGTGGTAGAGCAACGGTTTCGTAAACCGTAGGTCGTCGGTTCGACCCCGACCATTGGCTCCACTTCTCCCTGCGATAGCACCAAAAGCCCGAGTTGCTCTCAAGCACCCCATCCGAAAGTTTGGCGAAACCAGATGATTCACAGTCACCCGTGCGAGCGAACCGGCGCTGAGTTTCCGGCCTGTTGCCGCGAACTTTCCCGGATTCACTCGGAGGTGATTCTTAAAGCAACCGAATCTGCGCCCGTTCCTTGGCCAGGGCTTCGCTGAGGCCCAGCACGCGGCCGTTGCGCCGCTCGATGGTGTGCTTGTCCATCGCCGGATCAAACGGCACCGGGTAGCGCCCGTCGTAACAGGCCATGCAAAACGAGTCCTGGGAAAGGCCGGTCGCCTTCACCAGGCCGTCTTGCGAGAGGTAATGCAGCGAATCGGCGTTGAGGTACTTGCGGATTTCCTCGATGGAATTGTTCGCCGCCATGAGCTTGCTGCGGTCGGGGAAATCAATGCCATAGACGCACGGGTGCATGTGCGGCGGGCAGCTCACCAGCACGTGAACCTCCTTTGCGCCGGCCTCTTTCAGCGTCTTGACGCGCGCCTTGCAGGTGGTGCCCCGCACGATCGAATCATCCACGATGATGACCCGTTTGCCTTTCACCAGTTCGTTGATGAGATTAAGCTTCACGCGCACGTCGAAATCGCGGATGAGCTGCGACGGCTGCAAAAAGCTGCGGCCCACGTAGTGATTGCGCACGAACGCCATCTCGAACGGGATGCCGCTCTCCAGGGAATAACCCAGCGCCGCGCAATTGCCGCTGTCGGGCACGGGAATGACCAGATCGGCCTGAAGCGGGTGTTCGCGGGCCAGCTCGCGTCCCATCTCCACACGCGCCTGGTGAACGTTGCGGCCGGCAATGGTGCTGTCCGGCCGCGCAAAATAGACGTACTCAAAGATGCAGAACGCGCGCCGTTCCTGCTCGGGAAACGCCTGCATGCTGGTCAGGCCGTCGGAATTGATGATGACGATTTCGCCCGGCTCGACGTCACGCACGAACTTGGCGTGGATCAAATCCAGCGCGCAGGTTTCGCTGGCCAACACCCAGGCGTCGTTCACCCTGCCGATGCAGAGCGGACGAAAGCCATGCGGATCGCGGATGCCGATCAATTCCTTCTCGGTCATGATGACCAGCGAATACGCGCCTTCGATGCGGCGCACCGCCTGCACCAAACTGCTCCCGCAACCGTTGAAGCTGGGCTGCGCCATCAGGTGCAGAATGATCTCGCTGTCCACCGTGGTCTGGAAGATCGAACCGCGCGCTTCAAGTTCAGCGCGAAGCTGGGCCGCGTTGGTGAGGTTGCCGTTGTGCGCGATGGCAAGCTGGCCACGCGCGCAATCCACCGTGAGCGGCTGGGCATTGCGCAAGTGCGAGGAACCGGTGGTGGAATAGCGCGTGTGCCCCACCGCCATCGGGCCGACCAGTTGGTGCAAGATCTCCCCCGTGAACACCTGCGGCACCAGCCCCATGCCGCGATGGACGCGCATCTGCCGGCCGTCACAGGTGACAATGCCCGCGCTCTCCTGGCCGCGATGTTGCAACGCATAAAGGCCGTAATATGTCAGCTCGGCCGCGTTCGGATGTCCGTAAATGCCGAACACGCCGCAGTAGTGTTTGGGATAGATCTGCTCTTGCATTGCCACGCCGCTGTAGATGCAACCGCCCTTCACGCTCATACGCAAGCGAGAAATTCCGCGTCCACGAGCGTTGTGCCCGGCTCGCTTTATCGTTGCTGCCAACTTTCCCGCGGCCAGGACTTTGGTGGACTCTTGATTTGCATCAAATTCAGTCGGACCATCATCATCTATTCTTTTTCACGAAGCGATGTGAATTAGAAGACTCGAAGTGATCAAGTTTGCGCAATACAGTCTGAGACTCGCGCTGGCAGTGGCGATCAGCGCGGGTGTCTGGTGGCTATGCCAGGTCAGTTCTGCCGGGGAAGCGCAGAGCATTCAGATTACGGAGCCGCTGCCTCCCGCCAACTTACCGGTGGTTGAAAAGCCCCCGGCGGAGCAGCCGCCGGTCGGATTGCCGACGGACACGCACCTCGACAAAACGCCGCCGCGCGCCACGAAGGGGCTCGACCTGGTCAAACTCGGTTGGACCTACAATTGCATGGAGTGCCACAAGCTGCTCAAGGCGCGCTGGAATTACGACCGGCCCATGGTGGAGCACAAGGACATCCGGCTCGATCACGGCAACAATCGCTTCTGCCTCAACTGTCATCATCCCACGAATCGCAACGCGTGGGTGGATTACGACGGCGCGGAGATTGCCCAGGCGAACGTGGTGCAATTGTGCGCCAAGTGCCACGGCACGACCTACCGCGACTGGAACGCCGGAGTCCATGGCCGCCAGAACGGGCATTGGGACGAAGCCAAGGGCGACAAGACGAAGCTCCGTTGCATCCAGTGCCATGACCCGCACAGTCCGAAATTCCAGGCCATGAAGCCATTGCCGCCGCTCACCTATCCATCAAGAGCGGCCGGTGCGGATGCGGCCCACGCGCCTCACATACCATGAGCCACGACCCGCAAAACGAAGTCAGCCCCAAGACCATCGAGCAGGTCTATCGGCCGATGACGCGCCGGACGTTTCTCAAAGGCGCGGCGGCTTCGATGGTGGGCGTGGCGGGTCTGATGGCGGCGCTCAAGCCGTTGCTCGAACTGGATAGCGGGGCGATCACGCTGGATGAACTGTTGCAAAAGCATTACCGCCAACTCACTCCCGAGGACCTGCGGCGCATCATGGACAATCTCGCGGCCAAGGCGGAAAAGGAGCATGGCGTCCGTCCCACCCTGCGCGATCTCAAGCCGCTGGATGGCGTGGAGTTTGGTTACGCTTTGAATCTTACGCGCTGCATCGGCTGCCGCAAATGCGCCCACGCCTGCCTGGCTGAGAACAATCAGTCCCGCGCCAACCCCGACGACATCGAGATGTCCTACATCCGTGTGCTGGAACTCGACAAGGGCGCGATCAATCTCGAAACCTCGAATGTCTATTACAACCCCGAGACCGTCCCCCAGCCGGACAAGTATTACATGCCGGTGCAGTGCCATCAGTGCCGGCAGGCGCCCTGCACCAAGGTCTGCCCGGTGCAGGCAACCTGGCAGGAAAAGGACGGCATCGTGGTGGTGGATTACAACTGGTGCATTGGCTGTCGCTACTGCATGGCGGCGTGTCCTTACGATGCGCGCCGTTTCAATTACCAGAAGCCCACGATTGCCAAGGAACAGATCAATCCGAACCAGACTTACCTGAGCAATCGCATTCGGCCCAAAGGCGTGGTGGAGAAATGCACGTTCTGTCTGCACCGCACCCGCGACGGCAAATATCCCGCCTGCCTCGAAGTCTGCCCGACGGGTGCGCGCGTCTTCGGCAACCTGCTCGATCCGGACAGCGAGATTAACTACATCCTGAAGAACAAGCGGGTTTACATCCTCAAGGAAGACGTCGGCACGCAACCGCGCTTCTACTACTTCTTCGACAAATGAGAGACTACCTGACATTTCTGTTCCGCGTCTGGCGGCTTTCGTTTCAGGGGAGTTGGAAATTCTACGCCTGGATGTCGGTGCTGACGGTCGTGGCCCTCATCGGATTGCACGCCTGGGCGCGACAGTTTGTGGATGGCCTGCAAACGACCGGCATGACCAACCAGGTGAGTTGGGGCGCTTACATCGCGAACTTCACCTTCCTCGTCGGCGTGGCGGCGGCGGCGGTGATGCTCGTCATCCCGGCCTACATCTACAAGAAGGAGCACATGCACGAGGTCGTGCTGTTCGGGGAACTGTTGGCCATCGCCGTCATTGTCATGTGCCTGCTGTTCGTCACCGTGGACCTCGGGCGGCCCGATCGTTTCCATCACATGATCCCGCCCTTCGGCATCTTCAACTTTCCCGGCTCGATTCTGTCGTGGGACGTGATCGTGCTGAACGGTTACCTGCTGCTGAACCTGCACATCGCCGGCTACCTGCTTTACTGCCGCTACCGGCACCAGAAGCCGACGAAGAAGTTCTACATCCCGTTCGTGTTCCTCTCGATTGCGTGGGCGGTCAGCATTCACACGGTCACAGCGTTTCTATACGTTGGCCTTGCGGGCCGCAGCTACTGGCATCACCCGCTCGTGCCCTCGCGCTTTCTGGCCTCCGCCTTCGTGGCCGGGCCGGCGTTGATGATTCTCACGTTCCAAATCATCCGGCGCGTGACGAACTACTTCATCGGCGACCAGCCCATCTTCACGCTGCGCATGATCATGACCGTGGCGATGATCATCAACATGTTCCTGCTGGCCTGCGAGTTGTTCACCGAGTTTTACTCCCCCACGCAGCACGCCGCCGCCGCGCATTATTTGTATTTTGGCCTGCACGGTTACAGCGGCCTTGTGCCGTGGATCTGGACGGCCATTGTCCTGGATGTCATTGGCCTTACCCTGCTCATCACGCCCGCGAGCCGGCGGATTCTCTGGCTCAACGTCGCGTGCATCACCTGCTTCGTCGGCATCTGGATCGAGAAGGGCATGGGGTTGATCATTCCGGGCTTCGTGCCGTCGCCGCTGGGGCAGATTGTGGAATACCTGCCCACATTGAACGAAACCCTGGTGTGTCTCGGCATCTGGGCGTTCGGGCTGTTGATGTTCTCGTGGATGCTGCACGTGGCGATTCCCATCATGAACGGTTCGTTGCGTGACAGGCCTGAACTGGCAGCCCAAATAAATTGAAATCCGAGGCCCGAATGACAAATTCCGAAATAAATCTGAAATCTGAACTCCGAGCCCGACGCACGTCGCTCGAATCCGGATCTCAGCCCTCGGACTGCTTTCGGGCTTCGGGTTTCGGCATTCGGATTTTTGAAAGGACAACGCTTATGAATACAACCATCACCAAACTCGCACCGCTGGTTGCCGCCCTGCTGGTCGCGCCGCTGGCGCACGCCGGCTTCACCCTCAAGGAAATGTCCCCGCAAAGCGCCGCCTGTGTGGCCTGTCACAAGAAGGAAAGCCAGGCGATTTACGAACAATGGGGCTCGTCGAAACACTTCCGCGCCAATGTCGGTTGTTACGAGTGCCACATGGCCAACCAGACCGACAGCGACGCCTACGAACATTACGGCCAGTTCATTGCCACCATCGCGTCGCCGAAGGACTGCGCCCGGTGCCACGAACGCGAGGTGCAGGAGTTCAACGACTCCCATCACTCGAAGGGTGCGCGCATCCTTGGTTCGCTCGACAACACCCTGGCCGAGGTGGTCGAGGGCAATCGCGGCTTCAAAACCACCGCCTTCCCGCACGGCGTCAGCGCCGCGGCGGTGAATGGTTGCTGGCAATGCCACGGCTCGGAGGTAAAGGTGCTGCCCACCGGACGGCTCGATCCCGCCACCTGGCCCAACACCGGCATCGGCCGCATCAATCCCGACGGCAGCGAGGGCGCCTGCACCGCCTGCCATTCGCGCCACTCCTTCAGTGCGGCCCAGGCGCGCACGCCCGACACCTGCGGCAAATGCCACATGGGCCCGGACCATCCGCAGATCGAAATCTACAACGAATCCAAACACGGCATCGCCTACTACGCGAACATCGCGAAGATGAACCTCGACAATCCCAAGTGGATCGTCGGTGAGGATTACAGCGCCGCGCCCACCTGCGCCACCTGCCACATGAGCGCCACCAAGGATCAACCTGTCACGCACGACGTCGGCATGCGCATCTCCTGGAACAACCGTCCCGAGCTTTCCATCCGCCCCGAAGTCAGCGACGCCAAGCTCGGTCTGCCCGGCGCGAACATCCCTTGGGAGAAACGCCGCGCCAACATGCAGAACGTCTGCATCAACTGTCACAACGCGAACTACGTCGGCGCGTTCTACCAACAATATGACGCGTTGATTGACCTTTACCACGGCAAGTTCGCCGAGCCGGGTCTGGCACTGTATCAGGCCGCCAAGCCGCTGTTGCCGCGGCCGCAATTCGCCAACAAGGTGGACTTCACCTGGTATGAAATCTGGCATCACGAAGGCCGCCGCGCGCGTCATGGCGCTTCGATGATGGGGCCGGATTACACGCACTGGCACGGCACCTACGAAGTCGCCAAGCACTTCTACTCGAAATACATTCCCGAGCTTCAGGAACTGGTGGAGAAGAACATCAACTCGACCGACGCGGCAAAGAAGAAACACGCGGAGGCGCTGAACAAACTTATCGAAGACACGCTGAACCACGACAATCACAAGTGGTATCTCGGCAAGATGGACCCCGAGGAGAGGGCCCGCCGCGAGCAACAACTCAAGGAATTCCAGAAACGTTACGCCAAGTGAGCGGATGAAGACCGAAGCTCGTAACTGGAGAGCCGAAGGCGCCCGCTGCGCCTACCGTAGCGCAGGTTTCCAACCTGCTGTACCGCCGACTTCCAGTCGGCAAGGCGTGGAAAGTTCCGGCGACCCGCGGAGCATGTGGCGTTTGCGGATTGGAAATCCGCGATACGGCAGACTGGAAGTCTGCGCTACACCGGACTCGGATTTCCACCCTCGGCCTGCTTTCGGGTTTCGCGACTTTGGATTTCGAATTTAACCCACATGCCCATCTCCTCCTACGTCATTCGCTGCGCGCCGGTGGATCAACCCGCCGTGCAGGACCGACTGCGCGCGTTGCCCGGCGTTGAGCCAGGTGAACCGATGGCCGCCGGCATTCCCGTCGTGGCGGACACGCCCACCACCCGCGCCGCGGAGGAACTGGGCGCGCAATTGCAGCAACTGCCCGGCGTGAAATCCGCCGTGCTCGTTTACCACAACTTCGAAGACGTGGCGGATGAAACTACGCCGCTGCCAGACAGCTTCCGCACGTCATGAGAATTACCAGTCTCGCCCTCACCCTGACCCTCTCCCCCAGGAGAGGGAACGGCTATCGTTCGGTTTCAGATTGGCGGATCAACTGCCGGCTGCGCCCGTCACCCGACATCTCAAGTCGGCGGCGGATGATTCCCCCTCTCCCAGCGCGAGAGGGCCGGGGTGAGGGAGAGTCCCAGAACCTGTTTGATGAAGTTGGGTTCCTTCCATCGTCCCCGCCGTCATTTTCAGCACCTCGGTTTGGCAACAAAAAGCCAACACACGGACGCGTTATCACCCACACTCGCCGCACCAAACATTTCCAACTCTTTCGTAATCACCCTTCGTTCGCCTATGCAAACCAACCGTCGTGATTTCCTGAAACAAGCCGCGTTGGCGTTCGCTTCGAGCGTGCTCGCCGGTTCGCTGCCGCGCAGCCTGCTCGCCGCGCCCGCCGAAGGCATGGACGGCCTGGTCTGGCATAAGGCGCCCTGCCGCTTCTGCGGCACGGGTTGCGGCGTGATGGTCGGCGTCAAGGACGGCCGCGTCGTCGCCGTGCAGGGCGACCTGGAGAATCCGGTGAACCGCGGCCTGCTCTGCGTCAAAGGCTATCATGCCGGCGTGGCGCTCTACGGCAAGGACCGCCTCACCACGCCCCTCCTGCGCAAGAACGGCAAACTCGAACCCGTTTCCTGGGACGAAGCCATCGAGGCCATTGCCAGGGAGATTCTTGCCCGCCCGGCCACCTTCGGCTTCTACGGTTCGGGTCAATGGACCGTAATCGAAGGGTTCACCGTCATGAAGTTCATGAAGGGCGGCCTCGGCAACAATCACGTGGACCCCAACGCCCGTCTCTGCATGGCCAGCGCCGTCGTCGGCATGACCACCACCTACGGTGTGGACGAACCCAGCGGTTGCTACGACGATTTCGATCTCGCGGACACGATCATCCTCTGGGGCAACAATCCCGCCGAAATGCATCCGGTCCTCTGGTCGCGCATCATTGATCGCCGCGCCAAAGGGCAGAAGGTCGAGGTGATTGACCTGGGCACGCGCCGGACGCGCAGCACCGAGGAGGCGGACCATTACATCGCGTTCACGCCGCAGGGCGACCTTGCCATCGCCAACGGCATCTGCCACCTGCTGATCAAGTCGGGCAAATACGACAAGGATTGGGTGACGAAACACTGCAACTTCCGCAAGGGCGGCGATGCCGAGGGTGAAGCCATGACCTTTGAGGAATACGCCAAATGGCTCGAAACCTACACGCCCGAATTCGTGCAGAAGGTGGCCGGCGTGCGCCCCGCGCAATTGCAGTTGCTTGCCGATCGCTTCGCCGACCCGAAACGCAAGATTGTTTCGCTCTGGTGCATGGGCATGAATCAGCACACGCGCGGCACGTGGATCAACAACCTGGTCTATAACGTCCATTTCCTGAGCGGCAAATTTGCCAAACCCGGCAGCACGGCCTTTTCGCTCACCGGTCAGCCGAGCGCGTGCGGCACGTGTCGCGAAGTCGGCACGCTTGGTCATGCGCTTCCCGGCGGACGAATCGTCGCGAACGAGCAACATCGCAAGGAATGTGAGGAACTCTGGAACCTCCCCGCCGGTCGCATCAACCCGAAGCCGGGCCACCACGCCGTTTCGCTGTTCGAGGCGCTCCAGAAAGGCGAGATGACCGGTTGCTGGGTGCAGGTTACGAATCCCGCGCAGTCCATGCCCAATCTCACCGGCCTGACCAGCAAACTGCGCGAGCGTTTCCTCGTCGTCTCCGATGTTTATCCCACCGCCACCACCGACCAGGCCACGGTCGTGTTGCCCTCGGCCATGTGGGTCGAGAAGAACGGCATCTTCGGCAACAGCGAACGTCGCACGCAGCAATGGTTCAAGATGATCGAACCGCCCGGCCAGGCGCGCGACGATGTCTGGCAGGTCATCGCGGTTGCGCGCAAGTTGTTTGAACTCGGCCATCCCGGCATGAAGAACAAGGACGGCGAGTTCTTGTTCACCTATAAGGACGCGAGCGGCAAACCCATCGAACTGTGGAAATGGGAGGTGTTCAAACAGACCAACGCCGATCAGTTGCTTTACGCCGAATACCAGCCATTCACGCTGATGAAGAAGTACTCGCTCGCGCCCTATGACGAACTCGTGAAGACACGCGGCCTGCGCTGGCCCGTCGTGAAGGACCAGGCCACCGGCGTCTGGCGCGAAACCCCACGCCGTTTTGTCGAGGGCGAAGACCCATTCGTCGAACCGGGGCGTGGCGTGGATTTCTACTGGGGCAAACTCAAGGATCACAAGGCGCTGGTATGGGCACGACCCTACGAAGCGCCGCCCGAAGTGCCCGACAACAAGTATCCCTTCTGGCTTTGCACCGGTCGCGTGCTCGAACACTGGCACACCGGCACGATGACCCGTCGCGTGCCGCAGTTGCACCGCGCCATGCCCCGGGCGTTCGTCGAGCTGAATCCCGAGGACGCCGCCCGGCTGAACATCTCCACCGGCGACCGCGTGAAGATCACCTCGCGCCGCGGCGAACTCACCTTGCCCGCGTGGATCAATGGCCGCTCGATTCCGAATCGCGGCTCGGTGTTTGTGCCCTTCTTTGCCGAGGAATCATTGATCAACCTGGTCACGCTCGAGGCGCATTGCCCGTTGTCCAAGGAGCCGGACTACAAGAAATGCGCGGTGAGCATTGCGAAAGTATGAGCAGCCGTGCGATAAAGCGTATTCGCGCCATCGTCATGGAGCGCCGCTGGGTGCGCAGCACCCGCCGCAGCACTCCCGGTGATGCTGGGATTGCCCCCAGACCCGCAATCGCTGCGGCTGGTCTTTCAGACACAGCCCCGCGCCGTCGCCTTGCGCCTTTGCGCCTTTGCGCCTTTGCGTTGTTGCTTGCCATGGCCGGCCTTGCGTCATTGTTGCTCGCTGCCGATTCCCCCATCACGACCCGGAGCACCGTTCAGGTTTACACCCAGCCGCGTTCCTTCGCCCAACCCATTCGCCCGGACGTCCTGGGCACGAACATCACCGCCGATCGCGCGTTTCTCGGCGCGCCGCCGGTGATGCCCCACACCTTTGCCGGCGACCGCGACGGTCGTTACTGCCTCGAATGTCACGCCCGCGAAACGCGCATCGAGAAACGCCAGCAGGCTATCGCGCCCGTGCCGCATGCGGAGTTCTCGCAATGCCAGCAATGCCACGTCAACGGTTCGGACAAGACCGTTGGCCTGTTTCGCGCCAGCGATTTTCTGGGGCTGGACTTTCCGGGCAAAGGGACGCGCGCCCATCCCCTCGCGCCGCCGAGCATCCCGCACAAAACCTTCATGCGCGACAACTGCCTTTCCTGTCACGGCCCCACCGGCAAACAGCGCATCGCCACCCCGCATCCCTGGCGCAGCCAGTGCCAGCAATGCCACGTTCCGGATGCGAGCAAGAACTACGACCGCCCGCTGCCGTGGGAGGAATTGAAAGGAGAGTTGTGATGCAGTGACACGACATCGCGCAAGAACGGCGGAGATTTCGGAGGCCATCCGCCCGCGTTTTCCCTCTCCCAGCGGGAGAGGGATAAAGGGTGAGGGAGAACGGTTTGGATCGCAGGCAACCTTTGCGTTGACTGGAGTCACCACCATTTCATTGTGCTCTCCCTCACCCCGGCCCTCTCCCGCTGGGAGAGGGAGCATTGCCGTCCATATAAGTGTCATTGGCAAACCTGTTTGTTTGGGAAGCCAGCCAAGCAGGGATTTGATGGGGAAAAGCCAGCCAGTGCGGTGGGGTGAAGGCGAGCGCCCAAGATGCAAACAGTCTGGAGATTGATGAACGCATGACGACCAGCACTCACGCCGCTGAACTGCGAAAACTCAGTTCCGCCGAACTCGAGCAACTCGGCCAGCAAAGCCTGCGCGAACATCTCGTGGCCCAGGCCATCGTCGCGCACCAGAAGCACGGCCCGCTGACCGCCGACAAACTCGACGCGCTCCTGCACGATCCCGACTGCCTCCGCCATCCCGTCCGGCTCGTCTTCGAGTTCGGCGAGATGGCCATGCATCAGTTCGCGCAACCCGACATTGACTGGCGCAACCCCGAGCAGGACGGTCGCGTGCTTTACCTGCGACCCCTCCTGCGCGAACGTCCCGATCTTCTCCCCTTGGCCGTCGCCTACATGATCCCGCTCCTCAATTACGGCGACATCATCACCGACGACCACTGCCTCGCCTACGGCGCCACGCTGTTGGGCCTGTTGGAGGAGGAGTATTATCAACAACTCTGCGCCCTGTCCGATGAACTGGGCGCCGAAGCGCGATTTGCCCAACCTCCCGCGCAAGCGTGTTGCGGACAAAATGCGTCGGAGGCCGGATAAACCAACTCATCCAACACCAACATGAACGGAAGAACCTGTCTTGGGCTGCTTCTCTGCAGCATCCTTTCACTCCAGTTGAACGCGCAGTCGCCCGCGCCGGCCAAGCCCGCCGCCAGCGCCGGTTTGCTGAATGATGCCCTCCGCAAGCAACAGCCGGCGTTGACCAACTGGGACTTCGGCGGCTCGGTGCGCGCCCGTTATGAAGTGAAGGATGGCGCCGGCATCGCCGGCACGCCCGGCTCGATTGATTTCCGCGATGACGGCGTGGACGTCAGCAACGACTACTGGACCGAACGTCTCCGCTATCGCGTCGGCTACCGCGACACCTGGTGGAGCGCCCTGGTGGAGGGTCGCAGCAGCTTCGCGCAAAGCGACGAGCGCTGGGCTTACTTTGCCAGCCCCACCCCGACCGGCACCGAGAACCGCAAGGGCAAAGGCCCCGAGTCTGACACCGTGGACCTGCACCAGGCCTATTTCACGCTGGGCAATCCCGCGGAATTCCCGCTCACGGCCAAGATCGGCCGCCAGGAACTCAGCTACGGCGATGAGCGGCTCGTGGGCGCCTTCGCCTGGAACAACATCGGCCGGGTGTTCGACACCGCCAAGGTGCGCTGGCAACACGACTGGTTCGGCGTGGACCTCTTCACCGGTTGCGTCGTCATTCCCGAGGACGACCGGTTCAACGTGGACAATGACCACGACTGGTTCTCCGGCGTCTATGCGAATTTCACCCAGGTCCCGAAGCATCTGCTCGAAGTGTACTTCTTCTCCCGTAACGCCGACAGCGAGGCCATCTCCGCCGGACGCAGCCCGCAAGCGCCCCAGCCCAGCGCCCGCGACATCTACACGTTCGGTTTCCGCCTCAAGTCCAAACCGGCCGAACTCGGCAACTGGGACTATCTGGTCGAATCCGCCTACCAACTTGGCAACTTCGAGGATCGCCGGCTGCCTGGCACGCCGCGCCTCGATCATAGCGCTTGGATGGCAGTGGCGGGCGGCGGTTATACCTTCAAGGACACCTGGAGCAAACCGCGACTCGGTGTGGAGTACAGCTACGGCTCAGGGGACGATGACCCGGCTGATGGCGACCACGGCACGTTTGAAAACCTCTTTCCCACGAACCACAAGTTTTATGGCTACATGGATTTTCTCTCGCTGCAAAACCTTCACGACGTGCGCGCGCTCTGCACGCTGAAGCCGCATCCCAAACTGACGCTCAATCTTGAGGGCCACGCCTTCTGGCTCGCCGACACCAGCGACAACTTCTACAACGCGGGTGGCGCACCACGCGGCGGTACCGCATCCACCGCCGGGAACAATTACGGCGTCAATCCCGGCTATGATTCGTTCCTGGGCTTCGAAGTGGACGTTATTGCCAGTTACGCCATCACGCGCTATGCGCAGCTTGAAGCCGGCTACGGCCATTTCTTCCGCGGCGATTACATCAAAGACTCGCTTTCCGCCATCGGATCACAGGACGCCAACTGGTTCTACATCCAAGCGGTGTTCACTTTCTGAAGCTACCGCCCGCTGCCCCAAAGACCGCTTTGGCAACTTTGGGCAGCGCGGTTTTTCGTGAAGTGACAAGGCGAAGCTCACGCCATTGCACGGGCGATGCTGTTCCACCAGGCGTCGTGCAATTCGGTGAGCGGGGCGGAGAATTCGCCGCCGGCGGTCTTCACCGCCAGCTTGTCACCGCCGACTTTGCCGATCTGCATCGCAGGCACGCCCATGAGTTTGGCGCGTTCGACGACTTTCACGGCATCGAGCGGTCTGCAACTGATGACGACGCGCGATTGCGCTTCGCCGAAGAGCAGGGCGTCCAATCTTGTGGGACAGGCGTCGCGCCTGTCTCCATCTAATTCTACATCTTTTTCAGTTTGAGACAGGCGCGACGCCTGTTCTACGGCGGACAAATCCACCGTCGCGCCAATCCATTTTGGCGTGTCGCGGGCGATGAGCTGGCTGATGCAACTCTCCGCGAGCGCGACGGCAAGGCCGCCTTCGCTGCAATCGTGCGCGCTCTTCACGAGGCCGGATTGGATCAGGCCGAGGAGCGTGGTGTGCAGCGTCCTGGCGACTTCGAGGTCGCAGCGCGGCGGTGAGCCGTTCTTGATCCCGTGAATGACCTGCAAATACGCGCTGCCGCCGAGGCCCTGCAACGGCGTGCCTTCCACGGGTTCACCCAGCAAAATGATGGCGTCGCCTTCGTCCTTGAACCATTGCGTGGTGACGTGCTCGGGTTTCTCGATGAGGCCGACGACGGAAATCGTGGGCGTCGGGTCAATCGGCCCGGCGGGGCTTTGATTGTAGAGCGAGCAATTGCCGCCGGTGACGGGCGCGTTGAACGCCTTGCAACCTTCCGCGAGACCGCGCACGGATTCCTTGATCTGCCAGAACAATTCGGGCCTGAGCGGGCTGGGCATGTTCAGGTTGTCCGTCGCGCCCAGCGGAATCGCGCCGGAGCAGGCAAGGTTGCGACAGGCCTCGGCCACGGCGGCTTTCGCGCCTTCGTAAGGATCGAGATAAACGTAACTGCCATTGCAGTCCACGGTCATGGCGAGGAGTTTCGTCGGACAGGCGTCGCGCCGGTCTCCATCTATATCTCTTTCATTCGAAGTTTGAGACAGGCGCGACGGCTGTCCTACGATGGGCAATGAATCGCTCTTGATGCGGATGACCGCCGCGTCGCTGCCGGGCAACACCACCGAGCCCGCGCGCACTTGATGATCGTACTGACGATAGACCCAGTTCTTGGAGGCGATGCTTGGCCAGGCGAGAAGTCTCTTTAGCACGGCGGTCGGGTCTGACGTGTCGGGCACTCCGTCCAACCTGAAAGCCCGCACTTCTTTGATATAAGCCGGTTCGACCGCCTCCCGCTGATACACCGGCGACTCATCCGCAATCTTCTTCG
The DNA here is from genome assembly GCA_011525685.1 of Verrucomicrobiia bacterium. Lineage (GTDB taxonomy): Bacteria > Verrucomicrobiota > Verrucomicrobiia > Limisphaerales > JADLHS01 > WYBW01. The sequence continues at coordinate 53,232 of WYBW01000032.1, read as the reverse complement.
CGGGAATGTCCGCCACCACCTTGCCGCCGTGTTTCACCACCATGCGGCCCGTGTCCGTCACCACGCCGATTTCCGACCACGGCAAATCCCATTTGTCGAAAATCTTCTTCACCTCCTCCTCGCGGCCCTTGTGAACGACAATGAGCATGCGCTCCTGCGATTCCGAAAGCATGATCTCATAGCTGCTCATGTTCGGCGCGCGTTGCGGGACTTTATCCAGCTCGATCTCGATGCCGGTGCCGGCGCGGGACGCCGTTTCACAGGTGGAACAGGTCAAACCCGCCGCGCCCATGTCCTGCATGCCGGCGACCGCGCCGGTGGCAAGCAGTTCGAGGCACGCTTCGCACACGAGTTTTTCCATGAACGGATCGCCAACCTGCACCGCGCCACGTTGTTGCTCGGCGGATTCCTCGGTCAAATCCTGCGACGCAAATGCCGCGCCCGCGAGACCGTCGCGACCCGTCGCCGGGCCGACGTAAAACACGGGGTTGCCCACGCCCTTGGCCGCGCCGCGGGTGATCTGTTCGTGGCGCAGCACGCCGAGGCAGAAGGCGTTCACCAGCGGATTGCCTTGATACGTCTTGTCGAAATACACCTCGCCCGCGATGGTCGGGATGCCGAAGCAATTGCCGTAATGCGCGATGCCGGCGACCACACCGGCGAAGAGACGGCGATTATTGAGGATTTCCTGTGTCACGCCGTTCGCCCCGGGTAAGGGGGTGAGGGGGTGAGGGGGTGAGGGGGAGTCGGTCGCATTGGCTTCCTCACTTACCGACTCACCCACTGACCCACTCACGATTCCTTTCGCGGTGATCGGCCCGAACCGCAACGAGTTCACCGCGCACACCGGCCTCGCGCCCATCGTGAAGATGTCGCGCACGATGCCGCCGACGCCCGTGGCCGCGCCCTGGAACGGCTCGACCGCGCTGGGATGATTGTGCGACTCGATCTTGAACGCGATGGCAAGGCCGTCGCCGATGTCAATGATGCCGGCGTTTTCCTCGCCCGCGCCCACGAGGATCTTGGGCGACTTGGTGGGGAAGGTTTTGAGCAGCGGGCGCGTGTTTTTATAGCTGCAATGCTCGCTCCACATCACGGAGAAGATGCCCAGCTCGGTATAGGTTGGCGTGCGGCCGAGGATTTCCACGGCGTGGGCGTATTCCTCGGGCGTGAGGTTGTGTTTGGCAACCAACTCGGGAGTGATGGCGGGTTCGGTCATTCGGTAAAAGTGTCGAATTGCAAGAGCCGAAGACAGGATGATCGCTCCCGGGAGGTGAAACAAGCAAATGCGATATCGGCCGGTTTGGAGCACCGTTTTCAGCGTATTTTCCTCCTTGGCCTTTGTCGTGTGCTCGCCTAGATTGACCGCTCCATGATTGAAACTGACATTGAACTTTTGAAGGGAATCGCCAACCAGTTGCGCATTCATTCGATTGCGGCGACCACGGCGGCGGGCAGCGGGCATCCGACCTCCTGCTGCTCGGCGGCCGACGCGGTGGCCACACTGTTTTTCGGGCACATGCGCTACGACGCGAAAAACCCGCGCTATCATAACAACGACCGTTTCGTGCTTTCCAAGGGTCACGCCGCGCCGCTGCTCTACGCGGCCTGGGCCGAGGCGGGCCTGTTCCCGGCCGAAGACTTGTTGAGACTGCGCCGGATTGATTCGGACCTCGAAGGGCACCCCACACCGCGGCTGCCGTTCGTGGACGTGGCCACCGGGTCGCTCGGCCAGGGCTTGAGCGTGGGGGTGGGCATGGCACTGGCCGCCCGGCTCGACCAACTGGATTACAACACCTACGTGTTATTGGGCGACGGCGAGATCGCCGAGGGCGCCGTATGGGAGGCCGCCTCATTGGCCGGCGTCTGCAAGCTCAACAACTTGATCGCAATGGTGGACGTCAATCGCCTGGGTCAAAGCCAGGCCACGGCGTTCGGTCATGAACTGGGGGTTTATCGCAAACGCTTTGAGGCCTTTGGCTGGCGCGTGGAAGACGTGGACGGCCATGACATCGAAGAATTGCTGGAAGTGCTCAGCGGCGTTGGGTTGAACGACCAACCGCTCGTGATCCTGGCCAAGACCTACAAGGGCGCGGGCGTGTCCTTCTTGCAGGACAAGGACGGCTGGCACGGCAAGCCTTTGAATCAGGAGGAAGCGGCCAAGGCCATCGCCGAATTGCAGCCGAGCGCCAAGCCGGCCAGCGGGGTGGCGATTCCCGCACCCAACCAGCTTCCAGCCCCGACGACCGAGCCACCAGCGGGTTATCCGCCACTGACCTACAAGCCCGGCGATTCCGTGGCGACGCGCGAGGCTTATGGCAACGCCATCGCTCGCATCGGGGAAACCGACTCCCGCGTGGTGGCCATGGATGGCGACACCAAGAATTCCACCTTCGCCGAAAAGTTTTTCAAGAAATTCCCGGATCGCTTCACCGAATGTTTCATCGCCGAGCAAAACATGGTGGGAGTGGCCACCGGCCTTGGCGCGCGCGGCAAGGTGCCGTTCGCTTCCACCTTCGCCTGCTTCCTGGCGCGCGGTTATGACCAGATTCGCGTGGCGGGCATTTCCATGGCCAACCTCAAACTGGCCGGTTCGCACGTCGGCGTCAGCATCGGCGAAGACGGTCCATCGCAAATGGCGCTGGAAGACCTGGCGATGATGCGGGCCATTGCCGGCAGCGTCGTGCTGTATCCCAGCGACGCCGTCAGCACGGAGAAATTGGTCGAGCAAATGGCCGCCAACAGGGGCATCCACTTTCTGCGCACCTCGCGGCCCAAGACGCCGGTGATCTACGGGAACGATGAACAATTCCCGGTCGGCGGCGCGAAAGTGTTGCGACAAAACTCGGGCGACAAGGTAACGGTGGTTGCGGCCGGGGTGACGTTGCACGAGGCGTTGAAGGCGGCTGAGACGCTCAAGAGCGAGGGCATCGGGATTACTGTCGTTGATGCCTACAGCGTGAAGCCGCTGGGTAAAGATGTCATCAAAGCCGCTGCGCAGAAAACCAATCACACCATCATCACGGTCGAGGACCACTACGCGGAGGGAGGGCTGGGAGACGCGGTGGCGGGCGAACTGAGCAGTGAAGGGATCAGAGTTCACAAGCTGGCCGTTCGTGAATTACCGCGGTCCGGCAAGCCGGACGAATTGTTGGCGCGATACGGCATTGACGCGGCGGCGATTGTGAAGGCGGTCAAGTCGCTCAGTTGACCCGCGCTTCCGCGCGCCATGAAGGCAGTCCTCACAGCGGCCCTGGTGGTATTCGGGGCGATGGCCGGGCTGGCACAAACGCCCAAGTGCCGCGTGTGTGAAAAGCCTGTGGAGGGCAAGCATCTCCTTGTGGAAGACAAGGCCCGTGGCGGCGAGGTGGAGGTGTGCAGCGTGTGCGCGGACCTCGAATCCCGCTGCTTTGCCTGCAGCCTGCCGGTCCGGCCCGTCGCCACCAAACTGACGGACGGACGATGGCTTTGCCCCCGCGACGCGAACGAGGCCATTCAAGACAGCGAAGAGGCTCGCAAGGTCTGCCTGGACACCCGTGACCATCTCGATCGTTTATATTCGCGCTTCCTCTCGTTCCCCGAAACGAACGTCGTGATCAACATCGTGGATCGCTTCACCTTGGAGAGCCTGTTCAAATCGCCGGGCTACGGGCGCGTTTGCAACGACATCTTCGGTGCGACCGGCAGTCACGAAGTGGGCGAAGGAGTGTATGTCCACACCATCAGCGTCTTGAGCGCCCTCAGCCGTCGCCGCCTCGAAGCGGTGGCCGCGCATGAGTTCGCCCACGCCTGGCTGGCCGAAAATCTGTCCCCGGAGCGAAAAGCCACACTGGCGCCGGAGGCGGTTGAAGCTTTCTGCGAATTGATCGCGTATCAATGGATGGAGCAACAGGGAGCAACGTTTGAGCGGCAGGTGATCAAGAACAGCCCATACACCCGCGGCCAGCTCAACGCTTTCCTGGCGGCGGACGAGCGGCATGGATTCAACACGCTCCTCGAGTGGGTCAAGACTGGCACTGCGCCCCGACTTGATGCCGAGGATCCGGATGGCGTGCGCTCGGTGCGCGTGAAAGCGACGCCCGCGGCAATCGCGCGACCTTTTCACCCCGTGAACCTCCCGCCGGCGCCGCTCCCGGACCAACTCACGCTCAAAGGCATCTCCGGCCCGGCCGGCCGCCGGTTGGCCATCATCAACGACCGCACGTTCGCGGTGCGCGACCTGGTTCGCCTGCAACTGGCCGGCACCAACCTGGTGGTCCGTTGTCTCGAGATCCGAACCAACTCGGTCCTGATCCGGATCGAAGGGACGGGCGAACAACGGGAACTGTTTCTGCCCGACGAGTAGTCTTGCCGGTTTCCGGTCTCTTCAATCGTTCGGCACCCAGCCCTTGCCGGGGATGTACTCGCGACTGCCGGAGGACGATTTGCATCCCGCGCCAATCACCAGCGCCGCCACGAGCAACAACATGAGGCATAGTTTTGACATGCCGGAAACTTAATCGAGATTGTGCCCGCGGCAAGGCGCGTAATGCATCCGGAGACAAGGCCACAAATGGGCTCGCCTTGCGGGGGCAGGGCTGGGTCACAGCCCCGTGCTTGTTTAAGCGAAGGGCTTGCGGCACATTCGGGGCATCCGGTCATCCGGTTATGGCTGAAAAGTCGAAATTTCTTAAAGGCCACTTCCTGCTGGATAGCGGGCAACTGCAAGGCTCCTTCTTCCAGCGGACGGTGGTGTTGATCTGCCAGCACGATGCCGATGGCGCGTTCGGGCTGGTGCTCAATCGCGTCACCGGCAACAAGGTGGGCGAGATGGTCGTGGCCGATCTGCCCGACACCCTCAAGGACTGTCCGCTGCACCTCGGCGGCCCGGTGCAACCCACCGCGTTGAGTTTCCTGCACTCGGACAGCTTCATCCCGGACGCGAACGTCCTGCCCAACCTCAGCCTGGGTCATTCGCTCGACTCGTTGGTGGACATCGGCGAGTCCTTTTCCCCGACCAAGAAGATCAAGATGTTCGCCGGCTATGCCGGCTGGAGCGGCGGCCAGTTGGAGGACGAACTGAAGCGGAAAGCCTGGCTGACCTTCCCGGCCACGCTCGAATTGATCTTCGACACTTTACCCGAACAACTCTGGCAAACTGTGCTGCGGCGCAAAGGCGGATGGCGCAACAAACTCCGCGCCCAGTTGCCCGAGGACCTGTCCTGGAATTGATGCCTCCCGGCCGTTTGCGAATCAGCCGCCCGCCCGCTCACTTCGGATTCCGCAGCGCCAGATAGGCGGACACGCGCCCCCAGACCGCGCCCACGATCAAGCCCGCGGCATGGGCGGTGTTGGCAATGGGGCCAACCGCTCCCGTAAAACAAATCACAAACCAGACCAGCATCAGCATTTTGTCCTGCGGCGTCAGATACAGTCCCGATGCGGGATCATATCTCCCGCGCATCCAGATGTAGCCGAACAGGCCGTAGTTCACGCCCGACATGCCCCCGAAACCCGGCCCCGCGTAAAGATACTGGGCCACGTTTGACAGGCCCGCGATGCCCAGCGTCAGCAATGCGAACCGACCCGCGCCGCCAAAGCTTTCAATCATGCTCCCCAGCCGGAACAGCCACAGCAGGTTGAACAGGAGGTGCGCCACGCCAAAGTGGATGAGCATCGGCGTGAACAACCGCCAGACCTCCCCCGCGCGCACCTCCACAAACCAGCCCCCGGCGGGCATGAGGTAACTGATGAACAGCCCGCGGATGGCGTCCGTGTTGTCACCCAGCTTCGAGAGCGCGGCGACCACCCCGCAGGCGCACACCAGTGTGAAAGTCAACGGCCCCGCGCCAAACGCGCTGCTTCCCGGAAACACGGAGCGGCGGCCCCGCACCTTCCGCCGCCACGCGGCCTCGGATTCCTTTTCCTCCGACCTGACTTGTTCCGCCTCGGCGGCCTTGTGCGCGAATTCCGGCGACGCCGGGTCGCCGCGGAACCGCTCGAGAAACTCGCGGGCTTGCGGCAGGTGATCGTCATCCGCCACCCAGACCAGCCAGGAATGGTCCGTATCGGCCTCGACCTGGTTTTGAATGCCCTGCGCCAGCAGATAATCGCCAAACAGGCGGGCCTGCTGTTCGTTGGGAAGATTTCCAATGCTTCTCATCGCGGCGGCCGACTCGAGCGCGCATCGCTGGCGACGGCGGCCAGCCTACGGTAGTCGCGCGCCCCGACGCTTGACAAGCCCGACCTTCCGAGATTGCCGCCCGGACAACCTCCGACAGGACAACCTCCGCGATTGACCGCCTGCCGGCGCGGGCGTTGCGTCGAGTCGTGACGGGAAAGCCGACCATGCAGACCAAAGCGCCACTTACATTCCGGACTCGTACTCTGAGCTTATCCGGTTCGCCCAAGCCTCCAAAGTGGTGCGACATTGCGCAAGCAGGACAATGGATGGGTTGGAATGTGTGTGACTTACGTCTCCACGCATCGCACTGAAGCCGCCACGTTAGTGACTCCAGCAGCGGCGGCGCCGCCGGTCACTGCCGGATGCCCAGCGTGCGAAGCATCACCGCGAGGAGTTCCGCGCAGTTCACCGGTTTTGGGAAAAAGGCCACGACGCCCTCGGCCCGGGCTTTTTCGCGATGCGCCTCGGAATCTTCGCCACTGATCAGGATGACGGGAATGACCGCCAGTTCCGGGAACCGGCGCAACCACTGGATGACGGTGAACCCGCTCCAATCCGGTCCGCTGCCGGACGGAAAATTGATGTCCAGAATGATCAGTTCGGCCCGGGCGGTTTCGGCCGTGCTGGCCACGGTGGCGGCGTTGGAGGTGGTGGTCACCGCAAAGCCGCTGGCCTTGAGCTTCAGTTCGAAGGCTTTTAAGACGACCACATTGTCGTCCACGACAAGGATGCTGCGATTGCCGCCCACGATCTCCACCGGCGTGCCCTCGGCCTCGGGCTGAAAGGGGGACTTCTCCATGCGCGGTAGCGCGGGAGGGCGGACGGCCTGTTTCGCCGCTTTTTCGAGTTTTAAGACGATCGCCATAAAAGCCTGTTCATCCTCACCTGAGGTGCTTCGGACTCACACACCTTTGGATGATTGTCAGACACGCCGACGAGTCGAACTGATATTGCCCGACGTGCCGCCGGGAACCGTGGACCGGCCTGGCGAATTTCAGCGTTTCGTATGCCACAGGGGAAGTTCTCGCCACCAAGCCGTCCTGAACTGCCGAAGGTTGGGATGATCCGTGCCTGCTGGAAAAGTCACCCGCGCAACGGACTGCTGGCGGCGCGCGGGGCGTTCCGCGGTCACGACCCGTTCGCGATCACGGCGACGCGGAGGGTCAGGAGTTCAGGATCTGAGTTTACGCAACCTGCCGGACCGAATCCTGGCTGCCAAAGGGATTCGGCACGTGCAGCGCGCACTCCGGGTCGTCGCGCCATTGGCCGTCCACCAGGAACCGGTAATGATGCGTCCCCGGTTCGAGTTCGACGGTGGTGGTCCAGACGCCATTGGCGCCCTTGTGCATCTGGATGGGGCGCTCCTGCCAGTGGGTGAAGCCACCCACCAGTTGCACGCTCATCGCGGTCGGCGCGGTGAACGAGAAGGTTTGTTTCTTTTTCCTGCCGGTTGCGTGGTTGCCAATTTTTTTTGCCATAAGGGTCTCCGTTTCATGGCTAACTTACTGCCGCGCGGCATTTCCGCAAGCGTCACCTCGGAAAATGACGGCCAGAGCGTGGGCCGGAACTCGGCGCACACGGGCGGCTTGTTCTGGAGCGGCGCCGGTTTATCGTAGCACCGCGTATAGAACGGACCTGCTCGCGCGGCAGGACAATTTGTCAGCTACTGGAATTTTATGCCCAACGCACCAATCCCCGCCCTCGACGAACTGGCGAAACTTCATCCCGCAGACGTGGCCGACCGGCTGCAACGGCTGCCGCACGCCGAGGCCGGCGCGTTGCTCCACCAGTTGCCAGATGTCACCGCCGCCGCCGCGTTGGCCGAAGTTGAACGGGAAAAACTGCCCGAGCTGCTGGCGGATTTCTCCATCGCCCAACTGGCGCGTCTGTTTCAACAACTGCCGCCTGACGACGCGGTGGACCTGTTGCAGCACCTGCCCGCCCGCCGGCGACGGGAGGTGCTGACGGCCCTTCCGCCGGAGCGTGCCGCGGAATTCAAATCGCTGCTCCGCCATCCCGAGGACACCGCCGGCGGCATCATGGACAATCGCTTCATCGCGTTGCGCGACCAAATGACCGTGGAAGCCGCGCGGGAACTGCTCCGCGCCCGGGCCGAGCAGGAGCGGCGCGAGGACGTCGCCTATCTCTACGTGACCGATGAACAGGAGCGCCTGGTGGGAATTGTGTCATTGCGCGATCTGGTGTTTCGCCGGGCCGAGCGGCGCATTGGCGAGATCATGAATCGCGACGTGAAGTTCCTGCGCGCGACCGACGACCAGGAACAGGCCGCGCGGCAATTCGAGCGATATCACTACCTCGGCTTGCCCGTGCTGGACGACGAGGACCGGCTCATTGGGGTGGTCAAGGCCAGCGACGCGCTGGCCATCGCGCGTCGCGAGGCCACCGAGGACATGCAACTGATGGTGGGTCTTTCCGGTGAGGAACGCGCCCTGACACCCTGGCCGCGATCCGTCAAGCGCCGCGTACCCTGGCTCTGCGTCAATCTTGTCACGGCGTTCGGCGCGGCCTCGGTGGTCGGCCTGTTCGAGGATACCATCGCCCGCTGGACGCTCCTGGCGGTCTTCATGCCCATCGTCGCCGGCATGGGCGGCAACGCCGGCGCTCAGACCCTGACGGTGATCATCCGCGACCTGGCCCTGGGTGAGCTTTCGCCGGGCGACGGCCGGCGCGCCCTGGTCAAGGAGGTGACAGTGGGCGTCATGAATGGATTGATCATCGGTGTGATCGTCGGCTTCGCGGGATTTGCCTGGAAAGGTGACCCATGGCTGGGACTGATCATTGGCTGTGCCATGCTGCTGAACCTGGCGGCGGCCGGCTTGTCCGGCGTGTTGGTGCCCTACGGGCTGAAGGCCTGCAAAGTGGATCCCGCCCTGGCCTCGAGCATCTTTGTCACGACCATCACCGATGTGGCGGGGTTCTTCTTTTTCCTGGGACTCGGCGCTCTCACCTTGCGGTGGCTGGCCTGAAACCGGGGTTAATCATCTCCGGAATATCAGGCAATCATCTCGCCACATGTTGCCGGCCCGCGCGAACGATCGCTGAAGAATGCGATGGAGCCGGGGGAGGACGGCAGGCGACAGCGTTTGCCCTTCACCCCATTTCCGGGCCGAGGCGATGCGCTCCCGGCACCGGTGCGGATCACTTCTTGTTGAACAGTTTCCAGGCCGACAAAACGGTCGAGCCAAGGCCGCCCAACCGGCCCAGCCAGCCGAGGGTGGCCACCGGGTGGCGCAGCGATTGCAGAGCCATGACGCCCAGCCCCACACCCAATCCCGCCGTCAATACCGGATGGCGGCGGGCCGCCTGGCTCGCTTCATTCAACCAGTGCTCGGGTTTGCGGGCGCGCTGCAACTCGGAGAGAAGCCGCAGACGCGCGGTGTCGCTCTTGAGAACCAGCAACTCCTTGCGCAGGCGCAGCGTCTCTAGTTCGGCTTCTCCAAGCATGACTGATCCTTCCTGAACTGTTCCAAAGTGGCGGCGAAGGACTGCCACTGCTGCAACCGCCGGCGCAGTTTCCAAGCCGACCACCCCGCGCCGCTCGCGTAGGCCAGCGTGAGCAGCACCAACGCCGGCAGGCGATAATTCTCGCCGCACACCATGACGACGGTGACCGTCAACAACACCAGCGCCATCAACGAGCAGACGAGGCACAAGCCCACCAACAGCAGCGCGTCGAACAATCGGATGCGCTCCTCCTGCAACTCCAGGAGGAACAACTCCAGCCGCGTCTCCGCCAGGCTGTACACCGTCCCCAGGATGCGCTTCCCCGTGGCCAGCAACCCCCCGGACTCCTGCGGGGTTTGGTCCATGGCCTAACGGCGTCCCACCAGCACGCCAATCAACACGCCGACGGCGAACGCCGCACCGATGGATTCATAAGGGTGCTCGCGGATCGTCTTGTCGGCGGCCTTGGCCCCCGCGACGGCCTTCTCTTCGAGCCGCTGGCACGTGGCCTTGGCGGAATCCAGCGCGGCCGACAACTTCTGCCGCAGTTCGGTCATCTTCTCGCTCACCTTCTCACCCGCCTGGCCGGCGGTCGCGTGCATCAACGCTTCCGCGTCGCGGGTCAGCACTTTCAAGTCGGTCATGACTTTTTCCATGTTCGCTTCGTTTGCCATAGTCTGTCCTTTCGCTTCCACGTTTGAACGGGGCGGTCTGTTTGGTTTGAGACCACCACCGCATTAAAGTAACGCAAGAGTGCGAAACCCGCTGGCAAAATTCAATGCCCATCGGATAGAATTCATAGCAGACCAAAACGGCGCGTTGTTTGCCAGGACCGCCGCGGTCAAACTGGATCACGCATGAACGACTCCCTCCGTAACCACCTTGAATTCCTGTACGGGACTGCCGCCAGCGCCACAGTTCTGCCGCAGCTCGTGGCTCTGCTGGAGCAACACCGCGCCCGGCTCACGGCGCGGCCCAATCTCGCGGCGCGGCCCTTCTTGCCTGCCGACGCGCTCCTGATCACTTACGCCGACCAGGTGCGCGCGCCGGGTCAGTCTCCTCTGCAAACCTTGGCGGACTTCGCCGCGGAGCATCTGCGCGGCGTGATCAGTGGCATCCATCTCCTGCCATTTTATCCCTGGTCCTCGGACGATGGGTTCGCAGTGAAGGATTTTTTCGCGGTGGACCCGGCGTTTGGGATGTGGAACGACCTCGCCCGGTTTCGTCCGCACTTCGACCTGATGTTCGATGCCGTGTTCAATCACATGTCGGCACAAGGGGAATGGTTTCAGAAATTCCTCGCGGGCGATCCGCAGTTCGCCGATTTCTTCGTCACGGTGGAGGGCGACCCGGACCTCTCGCAAGTCGTCCGTCCGCGCACCCTGCCGCTGCTCACGGATTTTCCGGCGGCGGGCGGGAGCAGGCGCGTCTGGACGACATTCAGCGCCGACCAGGTGGATTTGAACTTCAAGAACCCGGCGGTGCTGCTGGCCGCGCTCGAGGCCCTGCTGTTTTACGTGCAACAGGGCGCGCGCTTCATCCGGTTGGACGCCATCGCCTATCTTTGGAAGGAGCTCGGCACGCCCTGCATCCACCTGCCGCAAACCCACGCGGTCATCCAATTGATGCGCGCCGTCCTGGATGAGGTCGCGCCGCACGTGCAACTGATCACCGAAACCAACGTCCCGCATCGCGACAACATCTCTTACTTTGGCGACGGCACCAACGAGGCCCAGCTCGTCTATAACTTCTCATTGCCGCCGCTCACGCTTCACGCGCTGCAAACCGGCGACGCCACCCCTCTCACCCGCTGGGCGCAGTCGCTCACACTGCCTTCCGACCGGGTGACGTGGTTCAATTTCCTGGCGTCGCACGACGGCATCGGGGTCAACCCCGCCCGCGGGATTCTGAGCGACGAAGCGATCGCCGGGATCCTCGAACGCGTGCAGGCGCACGGCGGCTTCATCTCGTACAAGAACCTGCCGGATGGTTCACAAGTGCCGTACGAGATGAACATCAATTACCTCGACGCTCTCTCGAATCCGTCCGCCGGCGAACCGGATGAACTGGCCGCGAAAAAATTCCTGACGGCCCAGGCCATCCTGCTCTCGCTGCAGGGCGTCCCGGGGATTTACTTTCATTCCCTGTTTGGCTCACGCGGCGACCGCGCCGGGGCCGAGTCCAGCGGCATCAAGCGCCGGATCAATCGCCAGAAACTCGACCGCGCCACGCTTGAACGGGAACTGGCCGCGCCCGGCTCGTTGCGCTCCCGGGTTTTTCGTGGTTGCCGGGAACTGCTGGCCACGCGCGCCGCGCATCGGGCGTTCGCCCCGGCCTCGCCGCAGCGGGTGCTGGAACTCGACGCTCGTGTGTTTGCCGTGCTGCGCGAAAGCGCCGATGGCGGCGACCGCGTGCTCTGCCTGCACAACGTGAGCGGCCAGCCGGTGAAGGTATCGCCGGAACGGGAGGGCTTTGCTCCCCGTACCCTTGATCCGTTTGACACTTGGTGGACCACCCGTTGATTCACGGTGGCCGTACCGCCGCGCGCGAGCAAAAGTTTTTTTACCGCCGCGAGGTTCTTGGTGCTTTCGGAAACCAAACTCGCTAAATAGGACTGCGTGTCCGGGATCCTCCTCATTCGTGATCTGGCGGTCGTGCTGGTCATCGCCGGTGCCGCCGCCTGGCTGTGCCGGCGGCTGGGGCTTTCGGCCGTGGTCGGCTACCTCGTGGCGGGCGCCATCATCGGCCCCAACACGCCGCCCTTTGCCCTGGTGGCGGACCTCGACCGGGTGCAGACGCTGGCGCAGCTCGGTCTGGTCTTCCTCATCTTTTCCATCGGCCTGAATCTCAGCTTGAGCCGGCTGAAGCGGCTCGGCCTGTCGGTCATTCTGGCCACGGTGATTGGCGCGGTGCTGGTGCTGAACGGCGGCCGGCTTTTCGGCCTGGCGCTGGGTTGGAGCAACACCGCCAGCCTGTTCCTGGCCGCGATGCTGATGGTGTCCAGCTCGGCGATCATCAGCAAGGTGCTCGAGGAACTGAACCTCACCCATGAGCGGCCGGGTCAACTGGCGCTCGGCATGACCGTGCTGGAGGACGTGGTCGCCATCATCATGCTCACGCTGCTGACCTCGTTGCTGCAATTCGGCGGAGACACACCGCCGCCGTTGCTGCCCACTCTGGGCACGCTGGCGGCGTTCGTCGTGTTCATCGCGTTGCTCTCGCTGCTCATCGTGCCCAAGCTGCTGGCGCGACTCAGCCAGAGTGTCCAGACGGAAATCCGGACGCTGCTGGTTTGCGGGCTGTTGCTTTCGCTGGCCTGGCTGGCGGTGCGGGTCGGCTACTCGCTGGCGTTGGGCGCTTTCATCTTTGGCGCGATCGTGGGCAGCACACGATACAAGGATGACATCGAGCGCGTGTTCGCCGGACTGGACCAGACCTTCGGCGCCGTGTTCTTTGTTGCCGTGGGGATGCTGGTGGATTTCCGGGTGCTGGCGGATGCCTGGCCGCTGGTGGTCGGGGTGACGTTGCTGGCGCTATTCTTGAGGCCGGTGGCATGCGCGCTGGGGTTCATCGTGGTTGGGAACACCAGCCGCGACGCGCTGCGCGCCGGGTTGTCCCTGACGCCGCTGGGAGAATTTAGCTTCATCATTGCGCAACTCGGCGTGGAAAGCGGTGCCCTGCCGCAGGCCGCCTATCCGGTCGCAGTCGGGGCCTCGTTGCTGACGTCGCTGGCGGCGCCGGTGCTGACGAGGCGCGCGGAGGGCCTCAGTCTGCGTCTGGTCAACTGCGCGCCGCCGTTCGTGTCGAAGTGGGTGGGTTTTTATCACGCCTGGTTGGCGCGGTTGCGCAGCCGGCAGAGCGCGAGTTTTCTGTGGCGGTTGACCGGCAGCCGCCTGCTCCAGATCGGCCTGCATATTCTCTTTGTATCCGCCCTGCTGTTGGTGGTCGGAACGGTTTACGAGAAGCTCGACGCCCTGCTGGGCCGGGACTGGTTGTTTCCGCGCGGCCTGCCCTTTTTGTTCTGGAGTCTGTTCGGTCTCTTGCTGCTTGCGCCGTTGATCGCCATCTGGCGCAACATCTCCGCCCTGGCCATGTTTCTCGCCGAAGCCGCGACCATGGGTGCGCCACGACAGAGTCGCTTGCGACCCTTGCTCGAGGCGGCGTTGCGCGGGGTGGCGCTGGTGGCCATCGGTGTCTGGCTGCTGGCGTTATTGCCCAGCGGTTGGTCGTTGCTCGGCGTGGCGGGCGCGGTCGCCGTCGTGCTGGTGGTCGTGGGCGTGGTGTTTTGGCGAAGATTCGTGCATCTGCACAGCCGGCTGGAGATCGAACTCCTGGAGCAATTCCAGCGCGCCAGTCATGCCACTTCCACCTCGGCCTGGTCCGTCGTGCTGCCCGGACAGTCGGGGGATTGGAATCTCGACATTGACGAAATCACGCTGCCCAGCGACTCGGCGCATACGGGCAAGACCCTCGGCCAACTGGCGGTGCGCCGCCGGTTCGGATGTTCGATCATCGGCATTGACCGGCAGGGCTTCGGCATTGTGAATCCCAGCGCCGACACCGTACTGTATCCGCAGGACAAACTCCTGCTGCTGGGCAGCGCCGGACAACTCGCCCGGGCCACGCGCGAGCTGGGCGCCGTGGCCGCCACCGCGCAGACGCTGGCGGATTTTGACGAGTTGACGATGGAGAGCATGTTCCTTCCGCCCGAGAGTCCGCTGGCGGGAAAGACCCTGGTGGAACTGGACCTGATCCGGCGGTTTGGCGTGCAGATCGGCGGCATCCGCAATCCGCAGGGCGTCAACCTGTCGCCGCACGGCGACGACCGGATTTCGGCCGGAGACGAACTGCTGGTGCTGGGCACTCATGCGCAGATCAAGGAATTTGCCGCCGCGATGTTGCCGCCCGCGACGGAAGTGCCGCCGGAACCCCAGTCGCCGCCAGCTTGAACCTCGGCCCATCCGGTTGCGCCGATTCGTGCCAGAGATTGACCGGCAAGCGGCCGCAGGCAGAATGGCTCCATGTTCCTGGAAATCCTCTGGCTGCTCATCGGACTGGTGCTGATCGTCAAGGGAGGGGAATGGTTCGTCGCCGCCGCGGTGCGCGTGGCGGAGTTCCTCCGGATGCCGCGCGTGGTGATCGGCTCGACGTTGGTCAGCCTGGCCACCACCTCGCCGGAGATGGTGGTCTCCATCATGTCGGGCCTGAAGGGGCAATCCGGCCTGGCGGTGGGCAACGCCGTCGGTTCGTGCATCTGCAACATCGGTCTGATCCTCGGGGTCACGGCGGCCATCAAGCATGTGGACGTTCATGCGGGTGTGTTGCGCACGCCGTTGATTGCCATGTTCGTTTGCGGCGCCGTGCTGCTGGTGCTGACCCTGGACCTGACGTTGACCCGCTGGCAGGGCGCGCTGCTGCTGGTTTGCGGGGTGGGATACTTTGCCTGGGACTTCTGGCAGCATTATCGCAACCGCAAGCCGGCGGACCTCGTCGAAGCCACCGCCATCGAAAAGGAAGTTGCGGCGACCCGCTGGGCATGGTTGCAAAGCCGGCCCGGCACCGCTGTCCAGTTCGCCGCGGGCGCGGCGGTGGTGGTGCTGGGCAGCAAATGGCTGGTGGACGGCGCGGTCGGGGTCGCGGGCCGGCTGGGCATCTCGCCGATGATCATTGGTTTGACGGTCATCGCCGTGGGCACCTCCCTGCCCGAACTCGTGACGGCCATCACCTCGTCGCGCAAAGCCGTGTCCGATCTGGCCGTGGGCAACGTGCTGGGGGCCAACATCGCGAATCTCACCCTGATCGTGGGTGCCGCCGCCGTGATTCAGGACGTGAAAATGGACCGCCTCACGCAGCTCTTCAACTTTCCCGCCATGCTGGCCGTGATGGGTTTGCTGCTGTGGATGCTGTTGACGGACCGGCGCGTGACCCGGCGCGAGGGGGTGATGTTGCTGGTCACTTATGTCATCTACATCAAGGTGCTGATCGTGCTGACCCTCACCGTGGGCCGTTGAACAGGTGATCGAACAGCCGTCCCCAATCGCCGCTCGCCCGCCAGGCGGAGGGAACGGCCGTCAAATGCCAGGTTTGAAAGCCCTGCGCGTGCGCGGGCTCGAGGTCGTTGTCGAGCCGGTCGCCGACGATCAGCGCCTCGCCCGGCGTGCTGCCGCAACCGCGCAACCGCGCCGTCAGCCACCGGAACACGTGCGGATCCGGTTTGCTGAAGCCCGCCTCGAAGGACAGGAAGGTCAGTTCAGGCAGGAACATCGTGCGGTTCAATCCAGCGCCGCCAAGCGCCTGGTCGAGTTCCGCGAGTGTGTAGGGTTGCGAGTTGGAAACCAGACCGGCCCGAATCCTTTCGCGCAACAACGCACGCAACACTTCGGCCACGCCGGGCATCAGCCGGACGCTGCGTTGCAGGGCCGCGTGTTCGATCAGGAAGAGCTCGAGTTTCGTCCGCGGCAGCCGCGACAGTTCCGGCAGGGCTTCACACACCACCGCCGGCCAGAAAACTTCCGGATGCGGAATGCCCGCCTCGCGTGCCTTGGCATGTTCGCGCGCGATCACCGCGTCACACGCGGCCGCGAATGTTTTCAGGTCAAGAGCCGGCTTGCCCGCGAGCGCGCTTCGGCAAAGTTCAACCCATCTGGCTTCGGCGTCCGACGGCGGCGGGCCGATTTCCAGCAGCGTGTTGTAAATGTCAAAAATGGCCGCGCGCACCTTCATGAATCGCACCCCCACAGCAGTGGATAAAGAAACTCGGGCTGGAGTTTGTGCCGGATGAAATCGGTCTGGCAGTGTTGCGCAACCGCGGCCAGGCGACGGTGGCCGTTGGTCGCGACGGCGGATTCCTCGTAAGCGTGGAGGAAGCTCCGGCCGTAATGTTCGCCGCTCAACCAGGCCGCCGCCCGTTCCGGCCACGCTGCCACTCCCAATCGCCCGGACTCGGCCCGCTCCCGCCACGGTTTCAGGAAGGGATTGAGCGGCGCGCAGGCTTCCCAGGAGACGCCGGTCGGCCGGGCCAGCACCTCGATTTGTGCCGTGAGTGTCAGCCGGCTGAACGGCACGGCCCCGGGCTGGCCCGCCGAGGACAGGAGTTGGGGTTCGCCAGCCAGCTTGCGGGCCGCCGCCGGCAGACCCTGAAGCCACGCGCGGAACAGGCGCCGCTGGCGCGCGCGTTCCGCGTTCCAGTCGAACAACTCCGTGTTCACGAGAATATCCTGGTAGTATTGAGGAAAGCGGAATCCGAACTTCTTCAGATCGGGCGCGATGTTGGGCAGCGAGCGCGCCAGGAGCGGCCGTCGCGCTGCGGTGGCCTCGAGATACGGCAAACCGAAGCCTTCCTGAATGGACGTGAGCATCACGGCTTCGCTGGCCGCCAGCAGCTCTCCCACCGAAGGCTTGCGGGTTTCGTCGCCCGTCAGCACTCCCAGGCGCAGACGCCAATGATGCGCGCGCGCCGCGGCGTCCAGTTTCTCGAAGTAGGCCCGTTCATCCGCCGAACTGACACCGCCGGTGGTGACCAGCCAGGCGTGGGAGCGCAACCAGCGCGTCAGGAGCAACGCCTCGGCCACGTTTTTTCGCCGCAGCAACCGGCAGGGCAGCAGCCACACGGGCGCGCCGTGATCGAGTCGGTGGCGCAGCCATTCCCGGGCGTAAGCGGCGCGCTGGGCGGGCGGCGGTGGCGCCGGCTCGGCCAGATTCGGCAGCCAGTGCGTCCGACCGCGCTGATGCCGTTTCAGGATGGCGTTGTCGGCGTGATTGATGGTGAGGTGACGCACGCGGGGCGAACCGAAGACGACCCGGGCGATTTGATTCAACGTGTCGAAGCCGGCGCGCCGCGCTTCGGGCCAACGTTGCCAGCGGTTGTCGAACCACCAGTCGTGATGATGCGCCAGCAACGGCACTCGCCGCTCCTCGCAGGCACGGGTGAGTTCCCCGGTCAACAGAAGATTCCGGGCCAGGCCCAGGTTGTGCGCCCAAACGAGGGTGTCCTCCGCTCGCGCTCCGTCGAGCAGCCGCTCCAAACCCCGCCGGAGGCTTTCGCGCAATTTCGCCGGCGCACGGCGCTGCTCGGAGAAATAGCCAAAGGCCGGCTCGATGAAATAGCCGACGGTGGCGGGCGCGCAGGCCGCTTGAAAGTCTTCACGCCATTTCCGATCCGGCGCTTCGCCCCCGGTCAGGAGCAGCTCGGTCAGGCTGTCGCCGAACGCCCGGAGGATGTGCGGTGCCGCCAGCTCGATGACGCGCCGGATGCCGCCGGGGCGATAATGATAGTGGACGATGACCAGCTTCAACGTGGCGCATTGTTCAATGATCGGCGGGCGCGGTCAAACGCGGAGTCGGCTTCCCGTTTGCATTCCGGCTGATGACGACGCGGAAATGTGACGCAGTCGGAGGCAAAATTTTTTTCACGAATTCGCTGGTTAGGGTTGTCGTGCCGCGCAAGGTTGAGGCATACTGCCGGCTGCATGTCAGACTTTTTCCAAACCGGAGCCATTGCCACGCTGCACCGTCTGGGACCGCCGGGCCTGGAGCGATTGGAACGGGAGCTGGAGCGTTTTTCGGAGGAAACCCCCATGGCGCTGGTGTTGCCGTGCCACATCCGCGAGCTGGGCACGCCCGCGCTCAACCGGATTGCCCGCGAGCTCAAGGGCGTCACCTACATCAAACAAATCGTGGTGGGCATAGACGGGGCCACCCGGGTGCGGGAATGGAAGAAGGCCCGGCGCTTCTTCCAGCAACTCCCCCAGCGGCCCATGCTGCTGTGGAACGACGGCCCGCGCATGCAGGAATTGTTCAAACAGCTCGACGATGCCGAGCTCAGTGCCGGCACGGGTGGCAAGGGACGCAACGTCTGGATTTGCTTCGGCTACGTGCTGGCCAGCGAGCAGGCGCGCATGGTGGCCGTGCATGATTGCGACATCGTCACCTACAATCGCGAATTGCTCGCGCGACTGTGCTATCCGGTGGCGCATCCGGCGCTGGGCTTCGATTTCTGCAAGGGCTATTACGCGCGCGCCACGGACAAACTCAATGGCCGCGTGATGCGCCTGCTGGTCACGCCGATGCTGCGCGCGCTCAAGAGCATGTTCGGGCAGCATCAGTATCTGGTCTATATGGACACTTTCCGCTACCCGCTGGCGGGCGAGTTTTCCATGGACGTGGACCTGGTTCGCCGCGTGCGCATTCCGCATGACTGGGCGCTGGAGGTCGGCATGTTGGCGGAAGTCATCCGCAACAGCGCCCCCCGCGCCATCTGCCAGAGCGAGCTGTGCGACAACTACGAGCACAAGCACCAGGAGCTTTCCCCGCGCGACCGCGAGAAAGGCCTGAACAAGATGGCCATAGACATCAGCAAATCCTTCTTCCGCCGCATGGCGGCCGAAGGCATCAAACTCGATTCGGGCACGTTCAGCACGCTGCTCAGCGCCTATATGCGGCAGGCGGAGGACACCCTGCGTTTCTATGCTGCCGATGCGATCCTTAATGGACTCAAGTACCCGCGTCATGACGAAGAAACGGCCGTGACCACGTTTGTCCGGAGCATTCGGACCGCGGCCGAGGCTTACTTGGAGGACCCGCTGTGGTCTCCGCTCATTCCGAACTGGAACCGCGTGCAATCGGCGTTGCCCAACTTTTTTGACGAGTTGAACGAAGTGGTGCGCCGGGACAACGAAGCCTGACCGCCCGCCGGGAGGGCGGTTGAGGAATTGGCCGCTGGCAAGTCTCGCCAGCAATGCAGCTCGCCGTGGCGGACTCCAGCCGACTCAGCGCAAGACCGGATCACTGCCATCAATCATCTTCACCTGGTTGTGCGTGAAGTATTCGCGGGTCAGGGCCTTGATCATCTTCTCGCGCTGGTCGTAGAGGCGTTTGAGCTTGCGGGGCTTGTGCTTGGCGAGCGCGTAGTGCGTGAGAATCGGCATGGCGATGGTCGTGTCCGTGTAGCAAACGACCGCATCGGGCAGCTTGGTGGGATCCACCTTGCCCCAACTGACCGCCTCGCTGGGCGTCGCGCCGGAAAGCCCGCCGGTGTCGGGCCGCGCATCGGTGACCTGGATGAAAAAGTCCTGTCCAAATTCCTTGATGCGCAGCACTTCCTGGATCTGCGGCTCGGTCTGGAGCATGAAATTCTTCGGGCTTCCGCCGCCCCACAGCACCACGCCGCTGCGACCGCCCGCGCGCTTGGCCGCGAGCACGAACGCCGTGGTTTCGTTCACATCAATGGAGGGGTTGATCCGGAGCTTGCTGCCGCGCAACTCGACGCCGGCCACGTTCATGCCGATGGTGGAATCCCCGGGCGAGGACGTGTAGCAGGGCACGCCCGCACGATAGGCGGCGGCCATCACCGAGACGTCTTTCAGCCCGTTCTTGCGTTCCCATTCGGCGGCATAGCGCCCGATGAGATGGTGCAGTTCCGCCGTACCCATTTCCTTTTGAAACTCCGGTCGCATGAATATTTCCCGCAGCAAGTCGTCCGTCGCCATCAAGCCATCGGAGTAAGGAATTACCACGTCGTAGATGCGGACCAGGTCGTTGTCGCGCAGGTCGGTGTCGTCGAATTTGAAGCTGCCCGCGTGGACCGGGTAGTTCAGCGCGAAATGCAAATCGTGATAAAGATTCGCGCCCGTCGAGACGATCCAGTCCACAAACCCGGCCTTGATGAGCGGGATGATGGACGAACACCCCAGTCCGGCGGGCGTGAGCGCGCCCGAGACGCTCATGCCGATGGTGACATCCGGCGCGAGCATCTTCTCCGCGAAAAGCTGGCAGGCCTCCTTGAGGCGCGCGGAGTTGTAGGCCAGAAACACTTCGTCCACGATGTAGGTGAGCTTCTCCCGGCCGGTCAGGTTCTTCGGCTGAATGCGCTTGCCCGCCATGTACTTCTTTTTGTGGGGACAACGTTTCTGTTTCAACCACTCGGGCATGTCGGAAAGGTCCTCGCGATTGCGGATGTGGGTGCGTTCGGTTCTGGCCATAATTCAATTCTGAAAAAGTTGTCCGCCTACGATACGAACCTGCGCCCGCTTGCCAATCCCTAATTGATGAAATCCCGGCGGTTTCCAGCGGGAGAATTCCCGCGTTGAGCCTGTCGTCGCTTCCACTTACTGTCTGGCACATGAACGTTTTTGTCACCGGCGGCGCGGGTTACATCGGCTCGATTTGCGTCGAGGAACTGCTCAATGCCGGTCACCAAGTCACCGTCTATGATAATCTCTCGGAGGGCCATCGTTCCGCCGTGGACCCGCGGGCGAAGTTTGTGCAGAACAGCCTCAGCGACGCCGCCAGCGTGAAGCAGGTCCTGCAAAAGTCCAAAGCGGAAGCCGTGATGCACTTCGCCGCCAACGCGCTGGTGGGCGAGTCCATGGCCAATCCGGGCAAGTATTTCCGCAACAACGTCGCCTCCGGATTGAACCTGCTCGACGCCGCGGTGGAATGTGGCGTGAAGAAATTTGTGTTCAGCTCCACTTGCGCCACCTACGGCCCGCCGGATCGCGTGCCGATGACGGAAGACCTGCCGCAGCGCCCGATCAATCCTTACGGAGAGTCCAAGCTCATGTTTGAGAAGATGCTGACCTGGTACCAGCGGATTCACGGGCTGGAGTTTGTCGCCTTCCGCTATTTCAACGCCGCCGGCGCGAGCGGGAAGTACGGCGAGCATCACCGCATCGAGACCCACCTCATCCCGAACGTGCTGAAGGTCGCGCTCGACCAGAAACCGCACGCGGAGATTTTCGGCACGGATTATCCGACGCCCGACGGCACTTGCATCCGGGACTACATCCACATTGCCGACCTCGCGCAAGCGCACATGCTGGGCCTCGCGCCCGGCACGCAGGGCTTCTACAACCTCGGCAACGGCGACGGCTACTCGGTCCGTGAAGTCATCGCCGCTTGCGAAAAAGTTTCCGGCAAGCGAGTCCCCGTCGTCGAACAACCGCGCCGCCCCGGTGATCCGCCCAGGCTGGTGGCCGCCGCGGAAAAGGCGCGGCGCGAACTGGGTTGGACACCGAAATATCCGAAACTCGAAGACATTGTCACCACGGCCTGGGCATGGCACAAAGCGCATCCGGACGGTTATCCGGATTAGACCAGTTGCCAGAACCAATTCGTGGACGGAGCGGCAAACCCCGCGCTGGGCCTGCGGACACTTTCTCCTATCCATGAACCGCTCGGGACTCCGCAAGGTCTTGGAGTGCGGCAGCCCTCTGCCGCTCTCGCCCGCCGGTCCACCCTCCAAAGCGGCAGAGGGCCGCAGCAGTCCAAGACGCTCTCGCGTTGGAAGGAGCGGTTCATGGTCGCAACGCGCGATTTCAGCCGCGTGGAGACTTTGCATGAACCGCTCGCCCCCCCGCCCGCCCCACCGCTGTGGGAGAGGGTGACGTTCCGCCGGGTGAGGGGATTCGGTTCATGGATCGGATGCATGCCCGACGACGGGAAAGGAGTCTCCCCATGAACCGGAGCGCGAACTTCAGGTCGCTTCAACGCGCGAGCGGACTTGCGCGAAAAGATTGGGCCTTGAGCTTGCGGAAGCGGCATAAACGCTTCGCCCCGGGCCGGCGGGGTTCGGGGTCTGTGTCAGGATGGTATCATTGGAGTCGCCTCCCGCCAAAGCGGTTTGACAGCGGCCCCGCTGGTCGCAATGCTCCTCGCCGAATCTGAAGTCGCGATGAGCAAACCGCCAGTCAACAATCCATCATTCACGGCTGACCGTTCGTCTTTTCTGATCTTCCGTTGGCGGGCGTTTACCCTGATTGAATTGCTGGTGGTAATCGCCATCATTGGCGTCCTCGCGGCGATGCTGCTACCCGCCCTTGCCCGGGCCAAGCAACACGCCCAGCGCACTTCCTGTCTGTCGAACCTCCATCAGATTGGTCTCGCCACGGCCATGTATCTTCAGGACAACTCGGGGAAGATGCCGCACGTGCCGGACTCCGATCTGCAGCTCACGCCGCCGGTGGATTCCACCGGCAAGCGCTACAACTCGATGGGCTCGTTCATGCCGTTGCTGCACGTTTACGCGCCAAACGTGCGCATCTGGGTCAGTCCGCCGGTGCCCGTCGCCCTCTCCAATCAATGGCAATCCCATTTCCTTGGCCCCTGGCGGGAGAACGGAACGAACGCGCCGGAACGCGGCTGGGCCAATTACATCAGCGACAAACTGGCCGAACTGAATCCGGAGGCCGCCCGTTATCTTCGCGGCCGGACGCCCGAGAGTGTCGCCCTCGCGCGCAAGGCCAGCCTCGCCGACGAGGAATGGATGATGAGCCCCTTCTTCGAGAAACCGTGGTGGGCGGATTACAAGGACCAATGGAGCGTCGGCGATAGCGTTCCGCCGGCGGCCGGTTGGTCGGCGCACAATCGCGGGCGCAACCAGCTCTACCTCGACCTGCACGCCGCCTGGGTGCGCCGGAACATTGACCGATGAAACTTCTGGTCATCGGCTCCGGCGGCCGCGAACACGCGCTGGTTTGGAAACTGGCGCAGTCACCACACGTCACCCGGATGTGGTGCGCGCCGGGTAACGCCGGCATCGCGCAGGAGCTGGTGGGACAGGCGTCCAGCCTGTCTGATGGGTCGCCCGCGGACAGGCAGGATGCCTGTCCCACTCATCTGGTGGAATGTGTCAATCTCGCTGCGGAAGACTTGCCGAACCTGCTTGCCTTTGCGCGGGAGAAGCAGCCTGACCTCACCGTTGTCGGGCCGGACAATCCGCTTGCGCTTGGGATCGTGGATTTGTTTCAGAAGCACGGGTTGCGGATTTGGGGGCCAAACCAGAAGGCGGCTCAGTTTGAATCCTCCAAGGTCTTCTCGCAACGGTTCATGGAGAAATACGGCATCCCGACCGCCGCCGCCGGGATTTTCGATGACGTGGTTGCCGCGAAGAAGTTCGCCGCATCACTCGGCAAGTGCGTCGTGAAGGCCGACGGTCTGGCACTGGGCAAAGGGGTTTTGATTTGCGGAACCCAAGCCGAGGCTGAGAAGGCAGTGGACGAAATCATGGTCGGCAAGGCCTTCGGCGCCGCGGGTGCGCGGGTGGTGATCCAGGAATTTCTGGAGGGCATCGAGGTTTCATTGCACGCCCTGTGCGATGGCCGGACCGCGAAGTTCTTCCCCACGTCGCAGGACCACAAGCGCGCGCTCGACGGCGACCGAGGCCTCAACACTGGCGGCATGGGCACGTATTCACCCACACCGTTTCTATCGGATGCGCAGCTCGCCGACGCCGCCCAGCAGATTCTTGAACCCTTCATGCGCGGGTGTCAGGCGGAAGGCATTGATTATCGCGGCATCCTGTATCCAGGCATCATGCTGACGAAGGACGGTCCGAAGGTTCTGGAGTTCAACGCGCGCTTCGGCGACCCGGAAACGCAGGTTTATCTCACGCGACTGGAAAACGATCTTGTCGAATTACTGGAGGCAAGCGTGAACGGCACGCTGGATCGGCACGAATTGAAATGGAATCCCAAGGCCAGCGTGTGTGTGGTGCTGGCCAGCGGCGGTTATCCGGGCAGTTACCCCAAAGGAAAGGTCATTGCCGGACTCGATGCCGCGAACGCGTTGCCGGGTACGAAGGTGTTCCACGCGGGGACAGCACTGAAGGACGGTCAAGTCGTCACGAGCGGCGGCCGCGTCCTCGGCGTGACCGCGCTGGGCAAGGATCTTCCATCTGCCCGGACCGCTGCCTACGCGGCCGTGGAGAAAATTCATTTTGAGGGAGCGCATTTCCGGCGCGACATTGCGGCCAAGGCGCTGCGGTAGCGTCAGCGACACCCGCCGTCCGCGCCGGCACCGCCAGAGTGGTGCGAGCAAGCGTTTGCCTTATGGCGCAACACTGTGGAGCGGTTTTGGTTTCAGCATCTGGAGGATGTGCGGCCGGTCGTATGACCCCTCCGCGAAGACGGCGGTCACCGCGCCGGGTGGGATGCCCAGGAATTACACCGATGCTTCTCACCGATCGGAAAAAGAATCAATGAGCGCCCGTCTGACAAGAAGTGCCGAGCCTGGAATTCTTGCGATTTCACGGCGGCATGCCAGAGATTTCTCACGTTGTCCCCGGCATCTCCGACGGGCGTTGTGCAGCGCCTTTTCAGTTGACGCATGGCGACCCCGCTTTAGATTGCGGCGCATGAGCAAGATCGGTTTCAGCCCCTCACAGAGCATCGGAGATGTTTGGCGCAAACCCACGTCGGCCCTGCCGAGGTGGCTGGGCGGTTTGCTGGCGCTGGTGTTGCTGACGGCCCCTTCGCTCCAGGCCTCGTTGGAGGATCCGGACCTCCAGTTCATCAAGATCATGTCGGTAATAGACCAGGCTGATACGTTGAAGACCAACGGCAACGACCCGGCGGCCAGGACCAAGTACCAGGAAGCCCATCGGCTGCTGCAGAACTTCCGGAAGAATCATCCCGTTTGGAATCCCAAGGTCGTTGCCTTCCGCCTCAAGTATGTGGCTGACAGAATTGAGGCCCTTTCCAAACCGCCGCCGGTGGCGGAGGGAACCGAAACAGCGGCCGCGGAAGGAAGAGCCGGCAGTTCCGCCGCTTTGCCCGCGGGAGTGCAGGTCAAGTTGCTCGAGGCCGGGGCCGAACCGCGCCGGCCGTTGCGCCTCCAAGCCAAACCCGGCGATCAGCAGTCGTTGAACATGACCATGAAACTGGCGATGGACATGGAACTCGCCGGCATGCCGCCGCAGTCCGTGAAGATGCCGGCCATCAAACTTGACCTGGCGGTGGCGGTCAAGGAGGTGGCGGCCAATGGCGACATCACGTTTGAAACCACCCTGGGCAAAGCCAGCCTGGCCGAGGACGCGGACGCCCTGCCGCAGATGGCGGACGCCATCAAGGCCTCTTTTGACAGCCTCGAGGGCCTGGCCGGCACGGGCACCATCTCCCCGCGCGGGCTGGGCCGGAACGCCGAGTTGAAAATGCCGGTCGGCTCCGATCCGCAGACACGCCAGGCCATGCAACAGATGAACGACGCGTTCTCCACCTTCGCCGTCGGATTTCCCGACGAGCCCGTGGGACCGGGCGCGCGCTGGGAAGTCAAGTTGCCTCTCAAATCACAGGGCATGACGATCACGCAAACGGCGACTTATCAACTGGCCGCAGTCGAAGGCGACACGCTGACGATCAAGAGCACCGTAACGCAGCAGGCGGCCAATCAGAAGATTACAAACCCGGCCATGCCGAACCTGAAGATGGACCTCGTCAAAATGACCGGGTCAGGCACGGGCACCTCCACGATCAATCTCGCGCAACTCTTTCCGTCCCGGGCCAGCATGGACACCAAGTCGGAGGCGGACATGGCCATGAGTCTGGGCGCTCAGAAGCAGACGATGTCCATGAAGATGGACGTGAGGCTTCAGTTGGATTCCAAGTGACGTGGAGGGCCATGGAGACAGAGTCCGGGCCGCCGATTGCCGTTTGAAAAGTCACCCGCTCCGCAGCTTGCCCCGGCTTCGCGAAATCACGTAGCCTCGGGGCATGTTAAACCCGAACCCGGTACACATCGTCGTCCGCACCTTTGCCTGTCTGGCACTACTGTCCACCACCGCCCTGACTGCGCCGGAGGCGTTCGAGGTCGGGCGAGAGCAGAAGGACCAATTGCCGCGTGGCAAGGAGGCCGATGGCATCATCGGTGATTTCGTCCTGCGCAACAACAAGGTCGAGGCCGTGATTTCGGGTAACCTGCCGTTGCGCCGGGCCAACATGAGCACCTTCTACGGGCTGGATGGCATCACGCCGGGCTGTCTCTATGACCTCACCCTGCGCGGCGCGAACAATGATCAAATCACCGTCTTTGCGCCCGCCGGTCAGCGCGGGTTCGTTTCGTGGGTGCGCGTCGCCAAGGACGGCTCGGACGGTGAAGCGGTAATCGAGACCGTCCTGACCGCGCCCAACAACAAGGGCGTCTTCAAGCGACACGAATATCGGCTGCGGGATGACTGGCAGGGCATCGAAATAACCACCACGTTTAGAAATGAGGGCGTCAGCTCGCAATCGGTAAGTCCGGAGGATCGCTGGACGACGTTCCTGCGCACCGGCAGCGCCCACGGCATTGTCTGGGCCGACGCCGTCAACCCGGGTGACAAGGCCGGTTACGCCTACGGATTGGTGGGTGAAGTGCGGGAAAGTTCGCAGGCAAGGTCACTGGAACTGAAACCCGGCCAGACTTTGTCCTTCACGCGATTCCTCGCGGTGGGTCACTCGCCGGCGGAAGCCATCGGATTTGTGGCTGCATTGCGTGGGCCGGTGGGAAGGGTGTCCGGCCGGGTGCTGGACCGCAACGGTGAGCCGATTGCCACCGCGGAGATCGCGGTCCAGTCGCTCGCCTCCCCAAGCCGCACGAATCCCGCCGCCTATCCCGATGCTCAAGGGCATTACTCCTTTCAACTGCCTCCCGGCGAATACGAACTGAGCTTCTCGGACCTCGGCCGCGCCGCGGTCAGGAATTCCTTAACGGTCAAGGCCGGGGAGGACGTATCCATTGAGGCAACGATGGCCCTGGCGGCGGCGGTGAACTTCGACATTCGCGATGACACCGGCAAGACGATTCCCTGCAAGGTCCAGTTTCGCGGCGTCGAAGGGACGCCTTCGCCCAATCTTGGACCGCACAACCGCGCGCATGGTTGCGTGGATCAGTATCATTCCGAGAAAGGGCAGTTCCGCGTGGCGCTGCCGCCCGGCCAATACGAAGTCACCGTTACCCGCGGCATCGAATACAGCCACCTTCGGCGCACGATCGAGCTGAAACCCGAGGAAACAATTTCTTTTGCCGGCACGCTGAAACGTCTCGTGGACACCACGGGTTGGGTCAGCGCCGATTATCACAACCACTCCACGCCGAGCGGCGACAACACCTGCGGTACGGACGATCGCATCATCAATCTGGCCGCCGAGCACATCGAGTTTGCGCCCACCACCGAGCACAACCGGCTGTACGACTGGCGGCCACACATCGAGAAACTGGGGTTGTCGGAAGAGATGCAGACCGTGCCGGGCATTGAGTTGACCGGGAGCGGGCCGCACTTGAACTCGTTCCCGTTCCTCCCCGAGCTGTTCACGCAAGACAACGGCGCGCCGGTGTGGAATCCCGATCCGCGCATCAGCGCCATCACCCTCCGTGACTGGCAGGGTGCCGAGCCGGACCGCTGGATTCAAATCAACCACCCGGACATGGTGCATAACTTCATTGATCGCAACGGAGACGGGCAGGTGGACGGCGGTTTCCTGGGCCTGGCGCAACTCATTGACGGCATCGAGACGCAGAACTATCGCGACGGGGAGATTCTGGCGGGCCGGCCGTTTCGCATCACGCAGGACAGCGCCGGGCGGGAGAGTGTGTTCTACATCCGCGAGTTCATCTGGCTGCAAATGCTCAACCGCGGCCATCGCTACGCGGCCATGGCGGTGAACGACGCCCATTCGGTTTATGGCAACGGCGTGGGCAGTTGGCGGATGTATCTGCCAAGCAGGTCCGACCGGCCAGTGGAAATTGACTGGCGCGAGAACAGCCGACACGCCAAGGCGGGCCGCTCCTATCTGACCAGCGGCCCATTTCTGCAGGTGCAAACCGGGGACGGCACGCTGCCAGGCGGCACCACGCGATCGCCGGGCGGCGTCATATTGAAGGTGAAAGTGCAATGCACCGACTGGATTGACATTGACCGGGTGCAAATCCTGGTGAATGGGCGTCAGCGAAAGGATCTCAACTTCACGCGCGAGTCGCATCCCGCGTGGTTCGGCAACGGCGTGATGAAATTCGACCGCACGCTGTCCGTGGACCTGAGCGAGGATGCCCACTTGATCGTGGTCGCCATCGGCGAGCAGCACGATCTTTCCATCGGATTCGGCACCAGCACGCAGGCCCGGATCAAACCGTGCGCCTACCACAATCCGATTTTCGTGGACGTGGATGGCGGTGGCTTCACCCCGAATGGCGACACGCTGGGCTTCGAGCTGCCGGTCAAGAAATTGTCGGTGGCCGAGGCGCGCCGGCTTTTGGGTGAGGCCAAACCGTGAACGACAATCGCGATCGGTGTCCATGACGGTGACTCCTTTGCCGTCGCCGCAACCTTCTTCAATCCTGACTTCGGCCGCCGGGCGGCCGCGCATGGACGTTGCCGCGTGCGGGTTATTCAAAACAAAAAGTGCAAAAAGATTTTGGAATTCCGAAGAGTAGCGGGCCGCCTTCGTCTCATGCACGTATGAAAAAACTACTCATGGTCGGAGCGATAATCGTGGGAGCGGCGACCGTCTCCCAGGCGGGAGTGAGCGTGAGCGTCAGTTTCGGCGTTCCGTTTCCTCAACCAGTTGTGATTCGCCATCCGGTGCCGGTGTATGCGCCACCGGTCTATGCGCCGCCCGTGGTGGTGGCCCCGGCGGTTTGCCCGCCGGCGCGCGTGGTGGTGCCTTGCGCGCCTCCGCCGCCGCCCCGGTATCGGCACGGATATTCGCACAAGTATTACGGGCATGGGAAAAGCCCCTCCAAGCATCCCAGCCATTACCGCGTCGGCTACGGCTATCGCCGTTGACCGCGACACTTCCCTGAACCAACTGAACCAAACCCCAAACCAGCCGGGACCACGGTCCCGGCTGTCGGCTTTTCAGTTCCCTGGTGCCCCATGTCCACCGAAGCGATGGCGGCTCCGGCCGGCGGGCGCGGTCTTGCCTGCAGGGGCACGTTGACCAACGAGGCGTCCAGCGGGGAGCGGGCGGCGGACGGCGCGGCAGGGTCAATGGCTCAAGGAGCCAGCGCGCGGTAGAATTGCCACCGTTGCGGCGCGTCCACCACAATCAGGCGCGTGGCGCAATCGTCGCGGTTGGTGAGCACCGGCACCCAGGACCGCAGGTCACCCGAACCTTGGATCACGTAGTTGATGTTGGTACGGCCCCGCAACGTGAAGTGGAACTGGGCGTTGGTGTAAGCCACCACCTTGAGCAGCGCCGCAATCGGAGGTTCGCCGGCCTCCAGCGTGGGGACGGAAACCGTGGTGGTCTGATTCGGTCCTGGCGGCGAATACACGCGCCAGACCTGGCTCCAGTTGTCGCAGACGTACAAGTTCCCGGCGTTGTCCCAAGCCACGTCAGTGTGATCGTGGTACGAGGCCGGCGTCAGCGTCCGCACGAGTGTTCCATCCGCGGTGCGAAACACCCGCACGCCGCCTCCGGTGCGACCAAAGCCTTCTCCCATGCCCGTGAAGGCCACCGCCACGTAAGTCCCGGTGGGGTCCACCGCAATGCCGGACGCTCCGGTAAGTTGATCGTCAAAACTGCCAACCCGCCAGTCGGCATTCGTCAGGACAGTACCGTCGTAAGCGGGAAATCGCAGCACGCGGGGTGCGGGGTCACCCGGCGCGTCACTGAATTGAATCGTGTAGATCCGGTTGCTGCGGTCCAAGGTCACATCGAAGGGAGCCTGATTCAGGTGGGAATTGGTGCCGGCCTTGACGGCGGCCAGTCCCGGGTCATCTGCGGCGGGTTTGCCGTCGCCGTTCACTTTCCAGGCCCGGATGCCCGCGCCGTCCGGATGATTCGCGTCAGCCATCCAGATGGTCAGATTCGTCCCGATGCCGCTCAGGAACGGGCCGCTCAAATTCGCCGCTCCGCCGTTGGGCCGGTTGCCACTGCCGAGCACCACCGCCCGCGAAGCGCTGGAAACGAGTTGATCGAACCGCAACAACAAACCGTGGTCGCCCCAGTCGTTGATGTAAACCAGGTCGTCCTCGGCAACTTCGATCTTCCACGGGCTGTTGCCGGTTTCCGACCAGGACCATCCGCCGTCGGCAAACATTCCTTCTTCCGCAGGGCTGCCATCGGCATTGAGTTTGAGCACGCCCAGGCGGTCGCCGGCTTCATACTCCGGATACGGACCCAGTTGGCCGTTGCCGACGAACACCCGGCCGTAAAACGGGCTGCTGGGGTTGCGATTCACCGCGATCCCCCGTGGCTGCCAGACGTAGCTGCCCGGCTGGTAGTCGTCGCTGATCTGCGTCCAATCGGCATAACCGTGGGAACGAGCGGTGATGCGCACGCGATAAAGCCCCAGCGGCACAAAGTCCTCCAGGTCATTCTTGACGTCCCAGATCACCGTATTGTCACCGCGTAATGTTCCGGGCTGGCCCGCCGCGATGTGCATCGTACGCACCACCGTGGTCTCGGAAAGGAACTCGATCGTCACCCCCGCGTTCGCCGGTTCGTTCAAGATGTAGCTCACATAAGCCAGTTCGCAGGGCACATACACCGTGGCATTCGCGGAACTGCCGGGCACGCTGCCGGCGAAGCGGATGTTCGTGGCGTAGGGATTGGCGCCGGCGGAAATCGCCAGGTTCAGGATCAACCCCATTGTCAGACTCACAAATGCGAACGGTCTGGAGCAGCCAGGTCGCTCACCTGGGGTTTGTTTGGAAGCGGTATAAAAGGTCGGGTTCATGGAGCCTCACCACAGGCGTGGCAGATCGAAAGTTCCTTTTCAGTTTCAGGTCACAGCATGTCTCAACACCGCCCAGTGCTTTTGCAGGTTGAGTGCCAAGGAAGAACGCCTCAAACCCGGACACTGCCGGAAACGGCAAAGACTCAAATCTACGGCTCTGAAATCGGAGTCCACTGAAAAACAGCGGTTGTCGCGGGTTTTCCCGGCTACACGCCTTGAGGACAGGTGTGTACGGAACGATGAGGCAGTGCCGGCACCCGCAACGCGAAACCCGCCGGGACATCGCCGGACCAAGTCCCATGCCGGACGGAGGGAGGCGACGCGAAGGCGTTACTTGTTGAACCGGAAATTCACCAGGTCGTAATCCTGCATCACGTAGGGCTTCATCTCGAGGCGGAGCTTGCCCGCGCGCTTGGCTTCCGTTTCACCGCCCGCCGCGATGAAGTCGGCAAAGCTGATGATCTCGGCGCGAATGAATCCCTTTTGAATGTCCGAGTGGATCGTGCCGCCGGCTTCCCAGGCGGTTGTGCCTTTGCGGATCGGCCAGGCGCGGTTTTCCTTCCCGCCCACGGTGAGGAAACTGATGTAACCGGCTTCCGCAAACGCGCGCACCATCAACGCGTCGAGATTCTCCAAATCCGCGGCCTCCGCGACGGTGACCGGTTTGTTCGTGTGGAAATTGTGCGCCGTGACCGCCTGCAATTCCTCGGCGCTCAAACCCGCTTGAAAAACGGTGCGCTCACTTTCGAGCGCGGCGCGGATCTTCTCCAAGGCGGCCTTTTCGGCGGCGGAGGGCTCGCGCCCGAGACGCGTTTCCACAAATTCCAGGTCGTTGAGGATTACGTCAGGCAGCCGCTCGCGCGATACCACGATGGAATCGGCCTCCAGCGTGGCGTCTTCACCCACCACCTCCACCTGGGCGTAGGTCTTCTTCTTGGCCTCGACCAGCTTGTCCGCCTGATCCAGACGCGGATCTTTGAGGTTGTGTTTGCCCAGGGCAATGCCCGGAATGCCCACCACAGAAATTTTCATCGCGCGGGAGTATGGAGGTTTGCAGGCAAGGGGCAAGTTTATCGGCGGAAACCCGGAAAGTCTTTGAAAGTGAGCAGGTGGGAGAGTGGGGAAGTGAGTGGCATGAGGAGACTCCCACCGGCCAACTTTCCCACTGATTCACCGGCCATCTTCAGTCGGCCAGCGGAATCCGTTTGAATCTCCGCGACTCGAACATCTCGGTCCTGTTCCCGTCCTTTCGCAAAATCAAGGCCGCCATCCCTGGTTGTGATTCCACCAGGGTTAGTCCGCGCTTCGCACCCAAAATGCTGACCGCGGTGGCGAAGCTGTCCGTGTCCGCCGCGTGCCGGGCGATGACGGTGACCTGCAATCGCTCGGTCAGGCCAAGTCCCGTGCGCGGATCAACAATGTGAGAGTAACGCACCCCTTCGATCTCGATGAATTGCTCGGTGTCGCCCGAGGTGGAAACGGCGGCGTTGCGAAGCCGAAGGTTCTTGGCCAGCCCGGCGGGGCCGACTTCCAGCCCTCCGACGCCAATGCGCCAGCCGCGCTGGCCCGGCGGCGGATCGCCAATCGCGATGTCCCCACTGGCCACGACCAGCGCGCGCGGCAGGCCGTGTTGTTTCAAGACCTCCAGTGCCTTGTCGGCCGCGTAACCTTTGGCGATCCCTCCGAGATCGAGTTGCATGTTGGGCACGGTGAGTGTCACGGTCTGCGCGACTGCATCGAGTCTGAGCTTGCGGTAACCCACCGCGCCCCGGGCCTTGGCCAGCAGTTCCGGCGACGGCAATGTCTCCGTCCGCCGCGCGCGCCGCCACAAGCGGACGACCGGTCCGACGGTGACATCGAAAGCGCCCTCCGTCAGTTCAGCCAGGCGCTGGCTTTTCTTCAAAACCTCAAACAGTTCGTCGCTCACACGCACCGGCTGGCCCACCGGTTTCTGAGAAAGCCGCATCAGTTCGCTCTCGGGATCGTAGTCCGTCATCATTCTTTCGAGCGCGGCAATCTTGGCGAACGCGGCCTCGGAGGCCTGGCGAGCCTGGGTCTCGTCCGGCGCAAACAGCGTGATGGTGAACAGCGTGCCCATGCGGGGCTGTTTGAACTCGAAGCGTTGCCACCCGGCGACCGACCGCGTCGAAGTACACGCCATCATCAATGCCGCGGCAATGGCGGCGACCAGAAAAAACTTGAGACAGCGAGCAAAGCGCATGGGCGCCCAGTTTGAACGTCACCGCGATGCGAAGCGAGCGCGAAGCTCGAAGGACAGGCGTCGCGCCTGTCTCTGACTTCAAGTCTTCGCCCTGAGGCGTGGATTGGTCCTGGCCTGGATGTTTCATTAGCACCGGGCTTCAGCCCAGTTGAGCCGAGGCGACGACGAGTTGCAGCCGCTTCAGCGGCTTACACAGCGCCTGAAAAGCCGTTGAAACGGCTCATTTCCATCTCGCGCGCTTCCACCGGACTGAAGCCCGGTGCTAATGAAAGCACGCGCACCGAGTGTGAACTGTTCGGGCCAGGTTGCGGCGAAACCTGGTTGGAGTGGATTGCCCCTCGAAGATGGGGACAGGCGTGACGCCTGTCCTACGCTGTCGCCTTGCTCCAAGACTGAAAGGCTCGCCAATCGGGCCGCGGCGTGCTTTGATCGAGGCGACTTCAACCCGCTTTGACTATGGCCAACTACATGATCGCCGACCTCGACGCGATTCCGCCGGTGCGCTGCCCTTGCGGTTTCGCCAAACGCGCCTTTGCCGCCCCGGACAACCAGACTGCCACGTTGCACGTCGTGGACATCCAGGAGGATTCGCGCACGCATTACCACAAGCGGATGACCGAGATTTACCTCGTGCTCGAAGGCGAAGGGCAGATGGAACTTGACGGGAAACTATTCCCGGTGAAACCGATGACCTCGATTTTCATCAAACCCGGTTGCCGCCATCGTGCCATCGGTAAACTCAAAATCGTGAACATCCCCATCCCGGCGTTTGACGAGGCGGACGAGTGGTTTGACTAAGCATCGGGTTGCTCCATGAGGAAGAAGCTGCGAATGACATTGCTGGGGCTGGCTGTCGTCTTCACCGTGGGGTTCACAGCATTGATCATTTCCACTTCGCGTCGCGCCCCGCCCCTGCCGCCATTGCCGAATCCCAACGGCTACGATGATTTTGTGCAGGCAGGCGGTCTGCTGTCCGGCCAGATCGGTGACTTCAGGGAAATGAGTCACGACGACCTGAGGGAACTGGTTGTCGAAAACGCAAAGGCGCTGACTTTAATCCGGGCAGGTTTGGGAAAGGAGTGTGGGTTGCCCATTCAAAGCTATTTGTCCAACTTCGCCAATGCCAGCCGCGATCTCATGGTGCAAAAGCAAATCGCTCAATTGCTGGCGGCGGAAGGCCGGCTTGCCGAACTGGACGGGCGGCTGGAGGATGCCGCCCGGAGTTATCTCGATGCGATGCGTTTCGGCAACGAAGTCAGCCAGAATGGTTTTGTCATCAACCGGCTGGTGGGAATTGCCTGCTCGGCCATCGGTGGCGTTCCGCTCGCGAAGCTCGTGCCTCAGTTGGATTGCGATCAATTGAAACCGATCATTGCCGAGTTGAACAAACTTGATCAGGACAGCGTGACCTGGCAGGAGGTCCGGAGGGCGGAGAGAATCTTCATGCGTCATGAGCTTCGTAAAGTTCCCAATCCCCTGGCGTGGCTGCCGCTGTGGTGGCAGGCGCGCCAATCCATCCAAGGGGCGGAATCCAAACATCACCGGGCGGTGTCGCGGGTGCGCCTGTTGGAAGCCGAATTGGCGGTGCGTTGTTACGCCGCCGAGCACGGTGCTCCACCCAGGCAGTTGGCGGAACTGGTCCCGCAATATCTCGAACGTGTTCCCCAGGACCCGTTCGGCAGTCAACCGCTGGCTTACCGATCTCAAGGAACAAACTGGCTGCTTTACAGCATCGGGCCGGATCGAAAGGACGACGGCGGAACGCCGGCTGGTCGCGGAACTTCCGGCCGGGGCGATTTGCTTTTCGACTCGACCTGGTAACCGGACCGCGAGCCGCCGAGTTTGCGCGGAGACGATTTGCGGTCTTGGTTTCGGGTTTCGAGATTCTTTCGGGATTCGAGCTTCGGCCCTCGGATTTCGCATACCCGGTTGCACAGAAGACAGTGAACGATCAGTTTAGCGGGCCGAAGTTCGCCAATGTGTCTGTTGGTCAAATTCCCCGTCCAGCTTTGGAATTGCGGATTCCCAAGCGTCAGGGAATAGTGTCGTGGCATTGTCAACCAATTATGCGTTCGCTTGATTGTTCATACGAGCACGATCCGGGACCGCGCACCGCGGCGTTCACACTCATCGAACTACTGGTCGTCATTGCCATCATCGCCATCCTGGCGGCGATGCTGCTGCCGGCCCTGGCCACCGCCAAGGAAAAGAGCAAACGCATTGCCTGCGTGAGCAACATCCGGCAGGCCATTCTTTCGGTTCACATGTACGGCCACGATCACCAGGACCTCGTGCCCAGCGGTCGGGACAACAATGACAACTGGCATTCCATCCGGATCAACAGCATCAGTTACACGAACCTGATCAACTACACGGGCAATTTCAACATCATGGACTGCCCGAACTTCACCTTTGGGACGCAGCCGCGTTACAACGGCATGTGGGGCTACCTGGTGGGTTACAACTACCTGGGCGATGCCCCGAGCCAGCTCTGGTCGCGTCTGGCCGCCGAATACTGGCACTCGCCGCGCAAGATCACCGAGCCGGGAACGAATTTCATCATGGCCGACGCGAATCATTGGGGCGACGTGCTGCTGATGGCGCCCCACACCAAGGGCGGACCGTTTTTGCAGAATGGAGCCACCTTCACCCGTGCCCTGAACGCCACCTGGAGCGATTCGTCGAAAGTGGGGGCGGCGGGCGGCAACGTGGGGTTCCTCGACGGCTCGGCGCGCTGGCACACGCTCAAACAGATGAAGAGGCGCTACGCCTCGTCTTACCTGCTCTACTACGGGTATTGGTGAGCGCCGTGGCGACCGGGAACTATCCACCCCGGTAAACCGCCCGCGCCGTGCAGGTTTCCGCCACCACGACCTCGGCCAGCAGCGGCAGCTTGGGCTTCAGCTTCTTCCAAATCCACACGGCGATTTCTTCACTCGTCGGATTCTTCAGCCCGGGAATCTCGTTGAGATACCGGTGATCGAGTTTCTTCCAGATCGGCCGGAAGCGCCGCGAAATCTCGGCGTAATCCATGAGCCAGCCCAGCTTGGGATCACAGTCACCGGCCACGACGATCTCCACCTTGAAACTGTGGCCGTGCAGACGCCGGCACTTGTGCGACTTCGGCAAACGCGGCAGCAGATGCGCCGCCTCGAACTGATAGGTCTTACGCAACTCAATTTTCATTGTCTCTTGATCAAGAACGGATACGAGCGAATGCGGATCGTCCTATCCAGGGCACTTCTCACCGGGTCGTGCGCGGCGCAATGGCAGGACTTCGTAGCGCGGGTTTCCAGCCTGCTGTGTCGCCGGTTTCCAAACGGCAGACCCTCGGAAACGGCGTGCGTCCGCCGGGTCGAGCGCGACGCAGCCTGGAAGCCCTGCGATACGGCAGACTGGAAGTCCGCGCTACCGTGGTGTGAAATCCGTGTCCCGAGCCTGGTGTGTGAATCCGCGTTCATCGGTGGTTCAACTCTTTTCCCAATCCATCCACGTTACCAAATCACCCAGACTCGGCCGACCGTCATGCCGCCAGGTCAGCGGCGGGTTCTGCATCCGGCCCAACGGGCACACCCGCGTCACGCCCCAGCGCGCCAGTTGCCTGGCCAGTTCAGCCGCCTTGTCCTCCGCCGCCGCCAACCCCACGGTCGAAATCTTGCCGCGCACCGCATCGGCATTGTGCAGGACTTCCGTCAGGTCCTTCGCCGGCTTGACGTACACAAATCGGTGAAGGCAGGAGGCCTGAAAGCGCGGGTCGGCTTCGAAAACCACCGTCCACGCCGTCGAACCTTTGCTCTGCCAGAGCCGCGTTTCCGGTGAATGAGCGGCTCGCACTTCGTAAATGCCCCGGCGGGCCGCGATGGTGGCGCCGGAGGCCACGGACAGTTCACCGCGCGGTTCGGCGGCTTCGCGTTTTTCCAGTTCCTCGGCCAGCGATTCCGCGAATTGCTCCGGCGACACCACCCCGCCCGACTGCACATAAATCACATGCGGCGAGAGGCAGCCCAGTTGATTCCACGCCACCACATCCTCGGCGGCCGCCTCCACGACCTTTCTTGAGCTCCCATCTCTCAGAACCTCGCCTGCCACAAAGCCGAAGCTCACGCGGTGACCGTAGCCGAGGAAACGCGTATTGAGCGGCAGCCTGGCTCGAATGGCCGCGAGTGTCTCATCGCTGCCCGTGCCGGTTATGCAATCGGCTTCGGCGAAGAGCACTTCTTCCAGCGCGGCCTGGCCGCCCCGCCACTCGGCGAGTTCGAGGCACGCGCCGAGCTTGCGGTCGGCATCGTAAATCGAGTGCGCAAACAGCCGCGGCAGGAAGGACGCGCCACTGGCACACTTCACGAACTGCGCTGAACGCGTCAACAAACCGAGCGTCATGCTCATCAGCGTCGGGTTTGGCAGGTTGCCCGCGGTGACGTGAACCAGAAACTCCGGCCCGACCGCCATCGCCGACCGGGAGCACCCGGCTTCATTTGCCGAAGGACATAATCCATCCAGGCAACGCGGGTCGCCAAGGTCCTGCGCGAGCAAGGCGTGAAAGTTCTCCCGGGTGAATTGCTGGAAGAAATGGTTGAGGCCCCTTTCCAGCGTGGTTCGGGGAAAACCGGTCATGGCCGGCCCTTCAGTCAGAGCCAGCCGGCGAAACGGGCTTTCCGCCCGCAACCACTCCCGGGCGACTTCGCACAGGATTCTCACGAGTTGATCCGTCGAACGCGCCGCCAGGTATTGCTCCCGATTGCGCTTGAGCGTCAGGCACGCCTCGCCGAGCAGCGCGGGCGAAAGCGTGGCTTCCGGCGGCAGGTCGGCGAGGAAATAATTTGGCAGGTTCATTTCACGATGCGGATTCCGCGGATTCTCCGCCGGCCAGATGTTCCCGCTTGCGGATCGCGTGCAGGCACGCCAGCCCGGCCAGCGACACCAGGGCCAGCACCGCCAACGCGTTGTAGAGCCAGAAATAACTGGTGGTAGTCTGTGCCGCTTCGCCCATCCGTTTCACCTGCGCGCCGGCGACCCAATGCGACAGGTTGCCCACCAGACCGCCCAGCGTGATGAACAGGCCAAAGACCCGGCCGCGCACGGCATCCGGCACCGATTGCATGAGTTCCGCCTCGACCATGGGATAGTTGGACATAAAGAAGAACCCGTATGTCGCGAGGCACGGCACGAGCCAGCGGGCGTCCAGATGCGGAAACGTCATCATGAGCGCCGCCGCCGCCGTGGTGACGAACACGATCCAGCGTTTGCGTCCGCGGTCGCTCAAGTGGCCGAACAGCGGGTTGCTGATGACACTGGCGATGAACAAGACGCTCAGGGCCAGCCCGGCGAGTTTCGTGTCGTAACCCTGGGCCTTTTGCAGAAACAACGAACTCAGCGTGCCCATGCTGGCACCCGCAAAGTCGCGCAGGCTGAACAGGAACGCCGCCGCCACAAACCAGAACCACAGGGCCGTGGTCGGGAAAATTCGCACACTCATCCGCGCGCGCGACTCGGCGGGCGCGGAGGGTTTTTCTTCCTCGGCGAACCAGGCAAACAGTCCGGCCGCTACCATGCCAAGCAGGCCCAGTTCCAGCACCGGCTCCCGCCAGGCGGCCGCACCCCAGGAAGGCTCCAGCGACGCCGCGCGCCAGCCGCTGAACAGCGGTCCGGCGAAAAAGCCGACACTCGCCCCCACCCCCACCAGTCCAAGGGCCTTTCCTGTCTTGACTGGAAACAGCCGGGCCACCATGGCCGTCGCGGCGGGATGAAAAAAACTGCCGCCCACACCCGCCAAGATCACCGAGAGCAGCGCGCAGGTGTAGTTCGGCGAGAACGAGAGCGCCACAAAACCCAGCCCGTTGATCGCCAGTCCCCATCCCAGCAGTTTTTTCCGGCTCATGCGATCCGCCAGCACGCCGAGCGGATAACTCGGGAGGAAATACGCCACCATCATGACCGTGACGAGGGCGGTTGCCTGGCCCACGCTCTCAAACCCAAAATCGCGCTGGATCAGGAGGTAAAGCGGCAGCAACGCGACGTGATACACGTGCGTGAAGGCGTGCAGCGTTCCCACGAGCCAGAGCGTGCGGGTCCGGTGTCGGGCATCGGCGCTCATGGCTTCATACCGCCATCAAGGAACAGCCGCGCGGCTCGCTCAGTTCGGCGCGCCCGATCAACTCGAAGCCGTCTCCGCGGCGGATGCCCAGGTCTTCCGTTTGAATGGCCATGACGGAAAACACGT
The DNA here is from genome assembly GCA_011525685.1 of Verrucomicrobiia bacterium. Classification (GTDB taxonomy): domain Bacteria; phylum Verrucomicrobiota; class Verrucomicrobiia; order Limisphaerales; family JADLHS01; genus WYBW01. The sequence continues at coordinate 13,731 of WYBW01000032.1, read as the reverse complement.
TCGCCAAATCGAACACACGAATCAAACCGGTTTCACCTTCGGCAACTTCGCCGCCGGTCTCGGGCGAGATGACTTGAACACGAGCCCAGGGCGGAAAGTGGAAGCGTCGGTTGTCCGGATCAGGAGACTCGGACGATGTTGCGCCTGCCAGGCACCGCCTGTCCGTAACGCCGGTTTTCCAACCGGCGCACGCGCCGACTCGAAAGTCGGCGTTACAAACCGGCGGTTCGGGGTGAGGAGGAGAATCCCCCGCTGGTCCGACCAACCGGTCATAAGCCTGCGAACTCAATTCGCTCATGCCGTATTCGCAAACGATGCGCGACGACGGAATGCCGAGCCGCTCGGTGATGAGCCGGTGCAGTTCGGCCTTGGGCAAACTGCGCGAGCGACCTTTGTAGCCGCCGGTTTCCATGACGCGCGAGCCGGCTGGCAGTTGCAGCCGCGCGCCGTGTCCTGCCAGATAATCCAGCAGATGCACGAAGGAGAACGCTGCGCCGAGCAAGACCAGCGGGCGTGCTTCGTGGCAGGCGTCCTGAAGCAGCCGGTGCGCTGCCTCGAGATTCACCGACCACGAACCATCGTTCGCCATTGAACCGAGGAAGGCGGTCGGCGGCGCTCCCACCTCGCGTCGCACCGTTTCAAACATGTGAACCAGCGACGAGTGCGGCGCTTGCTCCGGCGGTGGCACAAGCAGGGCCGGTTCCCAGTCGGCAGCGGTGGACCGCAAATCGGACAGCACGTGCGGCTTGAACCACGACCAGAGTGACGCTTCATAGACGCCCAGGGATTCCTCGTTGTGAAAGTGCCGGCCGGGGCGGTGCTTCGTCGTGCCGCTGGAATGGAAGACGCGGGCGCGCCGCGCCGGCGGCAGACACGTCAAGTCCAGTTCCTTGAACGCGGCGGCGGGCACGGCGGGAATCTGTGACCAGTGGGAAACCAATCGCGGTGTGACGCCACGAGCCTCAGAGAATTTCCGGCAGGCGGCGTTGTGTTCAAAGTGCAAGGCGAACAGTTCGAGCGCCAGCGAGTTGAAGGGAGCGTCGGAGTGCGGATCATCCCCCGTCGCTGGAAACTGAACCGGAAAAACGCCCAGGAGATTTGAACCATCGCTTCCGCGTTGAGGGGCTGCGACCGGGGACCAGTCACGGTCCGCGATGAGGGTTCGCAGGCGCGCGGCGAAATGTGAAAGCTCGGATGTCATGCGGTTTTGTTTCGGTGACGTCAGGCTGGTTTTCCGCGACAGCCTGGATTCGGTATGGAAATCTGTTCGCTATTTTGGATTCGAGCCGGCAGCCAGCGTGGTGGTGGCGACGAACCGGTGGGCGATGTTGTCCACCATCACTCCGAAGCCTTCGAGCGTCCGCACCCCCAGCAGAGTCATGTCGCCCGGCTGGGCGAAAACCACCTCATCATTCGTCTCATAGCCCTCGGCCCGCAGAATCGCATAACCGACATCGCGCTCGATGGCCTGCTTGGTTGCGGTGTGAAACATCCGCTTCCTGCGCGGGCTGATCCCAATCTTGGAGAGCGCATCAGCCGGCAGCCACGTCAATTCCGACCCTGTATCCACCAACGCCTCCAGCGGCGGCGTCATGAATTCCTCCCGCTTGGGGTTGCAAGCGGTGACGTTGACCTTGAATACGCTCACAGAAGCATTAAACACCAGCCAGGGCGTGTGAGCAAGGCGACCCTCATCCCTTCCTCAACTTCTCCACCGCCTCCTTCATCTCACTCAAGTGAACGTCCGCTTGTGGCGAGTCGGTGACATGCGCGATCCGGCCGTCCCTGCCGATGAGGAAACTGACGCGGCGGGCGACGTTCTTTCCTGCGGTCCGCACACCGTAGGCATCGGCGATCTTGCCGTCGGTGTCCGCCAGCAGCGAAAAGTTCAGGCCATGCTTCTCGATGAACTTTCGATGGCTCTCCTCGTTGTCGAAACTCACGCCCACAACCTCGACGCCGTGCTTTTGCAGGTCCGCCATGTTGTCCCGGAGGCCGCAGGCCTGTTTCGTGCAGCCGGGGGTGTCGTCCTTGGGATAGAAATACAGCAGCACGGCCTTCTGGCCGATGGCTTGCTCGAGCTTCCACGTCTGGCCTTTTTCATTTTTGCCGGCGACGGCCGGGGCCTTGTCGCCCACCTTGGGACGGGCGGGTGCGTCCTGCGCGGAACTGGCAACGGCCGTTAACACCAAACTGACCAGGATGGCAAATGCGCGGGTCTTCATGCCGGGAGTATTGGCTGCGGTTCAGAGCTTGTCAAACGCGGTGACTTACGGCCGCGCAATGCCGATTAACGGAAAGAACATGGCAAATCCACCGCGCGGCGAAGTCGCCGCAAGTATTCCGAACGTGAAATCTCGATGGCGCCCAGCCGCAGGGTGGCGGGAGTGACCATCTGGATGTCGAACAGCGCGAATCCGCGCGCGCGCAGGTGATGGACCAGATGGCAAAGGGCGACCTTCGAGGCATTGCTGGCGCGGTGAAACATGGACTCGCCGGCAAACAATCCCCCGACGCTTACGCCATAGATGCCGCCGACGAGTTCACCCGCGCGCCAGCACTCGACGCTGTGGGCGTGGCCCTGCTCGTGCAGACGGGTGTAGGCCTCGAGGAATTCCGGAGTTACCCAACTCTGTTCGCGACCCGGGGCGGGTTCGGCGCAACCCTCCATGACCCCGCGGAACGCCCGGTTCTCCGTGACCTCAAACGGACACTTGCGCAGAAACCTCTGCAGACTGCGCGGCGTGTGAAACTGGTCGAGTTCGAATATGGCCCTCGGATCGGGTGACCACCAGGTGATGGGATGCACCGTCCAGGGAAAGATCCCGCTGCGATACGCCAGCAAGAGACGCGGCACGGAGAGGTCGCCGCCAATGGCCACCAGGCCGTCGGCACTCGCGCGGCGCGGATCGGGAAAGCGCAGACGCGCATCCAGCAACAGCGAGTTGGGGATGTCGGAGAGCATACGCCGTAGGGCGTCGGAAGCCGGGCGCTAACGCCAGCGAGGCGATTCCTGGACGCCCAACGCCGCCAGCAGCACCGACTCGACCAGGCCGCAGACCTCCAGCGCCAGCAGGCAATGCGCGTTGTGCCGGTCGGGCTGGGGCTCTTCCCCCGGTTCGGGTTCACCCAGCGCGAGCCAACTGCCCACCCGGATGTCGTTGAGCACCTGCAACAGCCATTCGACCTGGGGCGCACTCAAGGCGAGTTGAAAACCGGATTCGACTTCCACAAACCGGCGCGGTTCCTCGAGGAAGGCCTGGACCTGGCGGCGGTTCTCCCGGCGGTGCTCCGCCAGCGCCTCCTCCAACAGCCGCTGACGTTCGAGTTCCTCCGGCGATTCCGCCGAGCGGGCCAGGCGATGATGGGCGGCGGGCACGAGCGGATACAGTTGCAGCGTTTGCAGCAACAACTGCTTTTCACGTTTGCTGAAATGGAACACGAAACCGCGGGCGTCTGAGCGGATGAGTTTCACGATTCGCGCTCCATGGTGGCATGCAGGGTGTATTTCTGGAGCTGATGCACGTAGTGCTCGGCCTGCTCCAGCGTGGTGCGGGCCAGCAGGCTCTTGCCCTGCCGGTGAACCTGCAACATGTGAAATTCCGCCTTCTGCCGGTTCCAGCCAAACACCACCTGGAACACGTGCGTGACGTAGGTCATGAGATTGACGGGGTCGTTCCAACAAATCACCAGCCAGGCCGGCTCCAGGCCGGACTTTGATCCAGTCTGCTCCTCGCGCTCGACGTCGGGCAAGGTAATGGTTTCCGCCATGCCGAAAAGCTAAGCAGAGCCGGGGCGCTTGTCGAGGCGGGGACTGGGCAAAAGGTTCTTACCCTGAACCGCAAATCAGCCCTACGTCTTGAACCGCAGCCACGTCATCCCTCGAATAACTCATGCTGGGGGAAGCGCCCGCTTATGGCGACATCCAAACAAAGGCCGGATGGGGCACGTTGCGGAGAATGCCAAACAGCACGATCACGGCCAGAACGATCCAAGGCGTGACCCCGTTGAACAGGGAGGGGAACAACGAAGACTGGTCGCGCCGCCGAAACCACCGCCAGAGAACCCACAGCCCCAGCAGCGGGAGCGCCGCGATCAATAGAGGATTGCTCTTGAAGGCGGTCGCCAGTTCACCATGAGTGAGGTGGTGCAAGGCCCGCAGCGAACCGCATCCCGGGCAGTGCCAGCCCGTCCATTGGTGAAAGTGGCACACCGGATAGATCGGACTGCGGGCCGGGTCGAAGAGGAACAGCAGGAGGGCGGCGAGGGTCGCCATGGCCACGCTCACCCCGATCATCCAGGCTGCGGTCCTCGGCCGTTTGAGGTTTTCGTTCGCCGGTTGCATCAGAATCATCTCAAGTTACGCATCAAGTCCGCCCAGCCTACGGCCAGACCCATGAGCATGGCCAGCCCGGCCAGCGCCAGACTGAGCAACGACGTGATCAACCCCGCCATGGCCAAGCCCTTGCCAGTGTAAACGCCGGGGCTGCCATTGATCTGCGACAACCCCACCAGCGAAAAAATGAGGCCCAGCACGTTGAACGGGGCGCCATAGCAGCAACACAGACCACAGGTGACGGAAATCAACCCCAGGATCATGCCGGCCATGGCCAGCGGACTTGTTCGCAGGGTCGGTTGCGGCGGATGCCATCGCGGGGCCGGAATCGGTTGGGGACCAGGAGGCAAGGCGAATTCCGGCAGGCTTCCCAGCGGCCGCCAATCCCCGCTGCCGCTCGTCAGCACCAGCGTTTGCGCGTTCACCCGCCCTTCCGCCAGCCAGAGCCGCAACTGCTCGACGCTGACCGGGCCGTATTCGCGCTGGTCGGCTCCGATGATACGATACATGCCTCAAGCTCCGTGTTGCGTGTGCCCTACGGCGCCCAGCGCAAGGCTTCCAACTCCTCGCGCCGCACCTGCTGCACCGATCCGTCGGCAAAGCCAACCACGATTCGCGATCGGGAATGTCTGTGTGCTTGGAACATTTCCGGCCCACCCGCCGCGTTCCAACCGGCCGCGCTCTCGAAGAACAGCACCGTCCGCGGATTGATTTCGTCCTGCTTCAAACCGTCGAGGGTTCGGTTGTAGGCAAACGCGCAGCGCACACTGCGGTCCGCGGCGCATTGGAATGGGCCCGGCGACGCGACATAAGGCTGGAGCGCGTCGCACCAGTTGGAGGCGGACGGAAATCGCTCGCCGCTGTCGCTGGCATACAACTGCGCGGCCAGACTCAGTTGTTTCACGTTGTTGACGCAAGCCAAGGTCTGCGCCCGCTCCTTCGCTTTGCTGAGCGCGGGCAACAGCATGGCCACATAGACCGGCAACAGGAGCAGGAAAACTCCGGAAACGACGATCCCGGCGATGGCCAGTCCATTTCCGGAGAGGCGGCCCTGACTGTTCCGAATCTTGACCAGCGCCACGATGCCCAGGATCAAGCCCACCAAGGCCGTGATACCGCAACTGAACAAGCCCAGAATTCCCAGCACCAGTGAGGTGATCGCCATTCCGCTTGTCTTGGCCCCGCCGCCCGGCGAAGCCGCGGGTGGCATGGCTGGTGGTGAGAATTCGGTCGCAAAATCCGGCAGCGCATTCAACGGCTGCCACTGGGTCGCGCCCTCGCTTAAAATCTGAGTCTGCGCATTGACCCGTCCTTCCTTGAGCCATTGCCGAAGTTGCTCCGCGGACACCGGACCGTATTCCTTGCCGTCGGCGCCAATGATCTTATACATGGCTGGTTGCTCCGTTGTTGAATGTGTGTGTGCCGCGCCACTGCTGACCGCCGGAGGCTATCGGTATCCCCCGCGACTACATTAAGCAAGCTTGGAAAAGCCCGCCAACGGCCGTATGACGGGTAGCGGGCGCATCTCACACTCATGCAGGGTCAATGGGAAAGCCGTGGTGGAACTCGTCGCGCTGCGACGAGTACCGCCGCGTCCAGCGGTGCAAACGGCCCACGCGCGTGCGTCACTTCCGTCCGCTGAACTCGGGCGGTGTGGTTGCAGCGCGACCACCACTACGTGCCAGAAACCGAGAGTCACCGCATGGAACTGGGCGCGGCTTGGCGCTGCCCCGGTCCGGCACGCAAACGGAGTGAGACCCAAAGACCGTTGCCGTGCGCCAAGTCCAGCCCCATGAGAGGGGCAAAGCCACTCACCGCCCAGGATGCTCATTTCCCTGAACCAAGCACCATTTTTGCGTCGTCTGGCGTGTGACTTCCGCTACATTGACCGCAGCGCAACACTACGACCCATGAAAGCCGCCTACATCACCCGCACCGGACCACCGGAGGTCATCCTCTACGGCGAGTTGCCGAAACCTCGTCCCGGGCCGACCGAATGCCTCATCCAAGTGCTCGCCGTGGATGTGAACCCGATTGATACCTACGTCCGCAGTGGAATGATTCCGGCAAACCTGACCTTTCCGTTCATCCTCGGGCGCGACCTGGCGGGCCGGGTCGTCGAAGTGGGCGACCAGGTGACACGCTTCAAGCCCGGCGACCGCGTCTGGGCCACCAACCAGGGTTTCGCCGGCCGGCCGGGAACATTCTCCGAGTTCGCGGCGGTGGACGAGTGTTGGCTGCACTCCACACCGGCGAACGTGGCGGATGAAGAGGTCGTGGCCCTGTCGCTGGTGGGCATCACGGCCCACCTGGGACTGTTCCGCGATGCCAGGTTGCAGGCGGGGGAAACGCTGTTTGTCAACGGCGGCAGCGGCGGAGTCGGGTCGGCGGTCATCCAGATGGCCAAACTTTGCGGTGCGCGTGTCGCCACCACTGCCGGCGATGAACGGAAGGTTGAATTGTGCCGCAGCCTGGGCGCGGACCTGGTCATCAATTACAAGTCGCAGGACGTGGATGCGGCGCTTCAGACGTTCGCCCCGGACGGTGTCAACGTGTGGTGGGAGACACGGCGCGAGCCGGATTTCGAGCGCGCCATTCCCCGGCTGGCGATGCGCGGTCGGATGGTGGTCATGGCCGGACGGGAGGCGCGGCCGGCCTTTCCCGTGGGTCCGTTCTACGTCAAGGATTGCTCGCTGTTCGGGTTCGCGATGTTCAACGCTTCCGCCGAAGCGCAACGCGCCGCGGCCGCCGACCTCAATCGCTGGCTGTCAGAAGGCCGCCTGAACGCGCGGATTGACCGCGTGCTGCCGCTGGCGGAAACGGTCGCCGCGCATCGCTTGCAGGAAGAGAGCACCATCCACCAATCCGGAGCGCTGGCGGGCAAGATTGTGCTGAAGCCGTGAAGTCGCTTGGCTGCGGACGGTTGTTGATGGTGGAACGGCGCAACCCGCCTGTCTGGGTGCAAGGGGGAAAAGGGCAAAAGGAGGCGGCATGACCTGTTTCGCTGAAGAAATTTTCGCGGCAGACAATGGCTCTGATGGGTCGCGCGAAAGTAGCTGACGATAGTCAGTGTCGCTCAACGTCGAGAAGGAGCCTTCCAAATTCAACAGAACCGGAGCATTTCCAGCGGCCTCCCGTCCAACGCTCGTGTGCATCATCAATCAACATCTCGTATCGCCATGAAAATGCTGACCAACCTCCTGTTCACCGTCGCGGTTCTCTCCCTTGCCCTTGAATCGCCAGCCGCGGAAAAGGCCGAGAAGCCCGCCAAACCACGCATCGAAGTCTGTTTCGTCCTCGACACCACCGGCTCGATGTCCGGCCTGATCGAAGGCGCGAAGCAAAAAATCTGGTCCATCGCCAACGAAATGGTCGCGGCCAAACCCACGCCGGAAATCCGCATGGGGCTGGTAGCCTATCGCGATCGGGGCGATGAATACGTCGTGCGGTCGTACGGCCTGACCAGCGACATTGACGCGGTTTACGCCAACCTCCGCGGGTTCAGCGCGGCCGGTGGCGGCGACACTCCGGAATCCGTGAACGAGGCGCTGTATGAGGCCGTTCACAAGATGGACTGGAGCAAGGACCGCGGCGTGTTGAAAATCATCTTCCTCGTCGGCGACGCTCCGCCGCACATGGATTACCCGAACGCGCCCCAGTATCCGGGAATCTGCCAGGATGCGGTGAAGAAGGATTTGATCATCAACACCGTCCAGTGCGGCAGCATTGCGCAAACAACGCCCATCTGGCGGGAGATCGCGAAACTCTCGGAAGGCAGCTACGCGGCCATCGCCCAAACCGGCAACATGGCCGCCATCGCCACCCCGATGGATGCGGAACTGGCGGAGTTGAACCGAAAGATGGGCGCGACCCTCGTCGCTTACGGCTCGCCCACTGTCCGTGCTTCGCTGGCCGCCAAGCAGGTCGCCGCCGAGGCCGCGCCCGCGTCCGTGTCCGCGGACCGGCTGGCGTTCAACGCGCGCTACGGCGTGGCGGTGCAGGGCGAAGGCGAACTGCTCGATTCCCTCGCCAGCGGCAGGCTCAAGCTCGCGGACCTCAAGCGGGAACAATTGCCGGCCGACTGGCAGAAACTCAGCGACGCCGAACTCAAGGCCCGAATCGAGAAAGAGCAAAAGGAACGCGCCGACTTGCAGGCGCAGATTTTGAAGGTGAGCCGCCAGCGTGACGAATACCTCGAGCGGGAGCGCCAGCGCCTGGCTGCCAGTGGCAAGGCGGATTCCTTCGATGAGAAAGTCGCCCAAGCCATCCGCGCGCAGGCCGCCACGAAGGGAATTCAGTACGGAAAATGATTTCCGACACCCCTGGGGCGCATCCCGGATTTTGCGTTTCCGCCGGTTCGTGGGAGGGGCGGCATACCAGCCGCCCCTCCGGCGTCCAGCCCTGCCGCGCGGCCACGTGCAGGCAGGACAGGGCGGAAGAAATTGAGACGCACCTACGCGTTCGCGCGGACTCAAATTGCGGTGTTCAATCGCCGCCAGATCAGCAGCAGCGCGCTCGCGAAATCCTGGGGCCGGTCCTTCATCCAGCGGGTGACTTCGGCGGGCGTGAACCAGCCGCCTTCGTCAATCTCCTCCGGGTGCAGCGTGAACGGTCCGTCGTGCTGGCAACGATAAACCCACACGAACTCCTGGTCCGTTTCTTCGCAGGCCTCAATCTTGAAAAGGCGCTGTGGGGGTTGCGAGACCTTCAGGCCGATTTCCTCGCCCAACTCGCGCACGGCGCAGTCATCGTAACCCTCGCCCGAGTCCAGGTGTCCGGAGGCTGAGGAATCCCACACGCCGGGCTGGCGATCCTTCTTCAGGGAGCGCTTTTGGAGGAACACCTCGCCGCGCGCGTTGAACACCAGCACGTGCGTCGCGCGATGCCTCAGCCCCAGCCGATGCACCTCGCCGCGCGCTCGGCGGTCAATCACTTCATCCTGCTCGTTGACGACGTCAAAGATTTCCTCGTTCATCGGCGGGTCGTATGGAGATTCTCGGCGAGCATGTTGCAGAAGAGCGCGCCCTGCTCGACCGCGTCGTCCAGCGCGCAATGCGTGTGCGGCAGACGATCGAACCAGCGCTTCGGCAGGTGGGCCTTGGTCACGTGACGATAACCGGTTCGCAGCAGAGCCATCGCGTAGGTCTTGATGTCGAGCGCCGAGTGGGTAAATGGACTCTCCCCCGTGAAGCGAATGAGATACCAGTAAACGAACAGAAAGTCGTAGGCCGCCGGGTAACCGACAAACACGGGTTTCCCCGGCAATTCCTTGAGCCACGACAGGTAATGCCGCATGGCAAGCTCCGGGGAAACGGGATGCTCGCGGCATTTTGCCCAGGCCTCCGGTTGAGTCCGCCACCATGCCATCGTGTCCGGCGCGCCGGCCGCTCCCGGCAAGGTCTCGAGGTTGCGAGTGAAGGTGCTCACCAGGGTCTTGTCCGCGCGATAAGCCGCCGAGCCGAAGCTCAACATCGAGTGAGGCCCCGGAATCGGTCCGTCCGCTTCCACATCCGTGCTGACATAGATTTCGATCATGGGCGATCAATCGCTCGGGCCGGCCGGGAAAGCTGTTGCGTAAGTTGCACAAACCCCTCCAGCCCGACCGCCTCGGCCCGGGTTTGGGCCCGCAGGCCGCTTTGACTGAACGCGGTCTCCAGGGCTTTGTCCGGCCAGTCGGCTTTGAGCAATTTCAGCATCATCTTCCGGCGCTGCGAAAAGGCGCGCTTCACAATTCTGACAAAGCTCTCCCGCTGCGTCTCCGGCAGCAACGCTTTTGCCCGCCGAACCAGAATCACGCACGCCGAATCCACGTCCGGCGCGGGAAAGAAGCAGCTTGCCGGAATCTTGAACCATCCGCGCGGCTCGTAATCGAGTTGCATCAGCAACGTGAGCACGCCGTAGTCCTTTTCGCCCGGCCCGGCCAGGAGTCGTTTGGCGACCTCCAATTGCAAAGTCACCACCAGGCGTTCCGGTCGGTTGGGGGACTGGGCCAGTTCCACCAGAATCGGCGAGGCCACGGAGTACGGCAGGTTCGCCACCAGCTTCCAGTCGCTCCAATCTTGCGACTCACGGCGCAGGAACTGCAACGCGTCTTCGTGAACCAGGCGTAGGACAGGCTTCGCGCCTGTCTCCGACGTTTTTGAAAATGGAGACAGGCGCGACGCCTGTCCCACGACCAACCGTTCCCGCAACACTTCCATCAATCTGGCATCCTTCTCGATCGCCAGAACCTGGCCGGCCTCCGCCAGCAGCAACTCGGTGAGCGGGCCCAGCCCGGGACCGATTTCCAACACCTGATCGCGCATTGTCAACTCCGCCGCCTCGACAATGCGCCGGAGCTGGTTGCCGTCGTGAAGAAAATTCTGCCCGAGGGATTTCGTCAATTGAATCCCCCGAACTGCCAGCCACTCGCGCATCTCGGAAAGTTTCATCAAAAAAACGTTGAGACTGTGGATGGGCGAGAAAGGGAGAAAAGGACAGGCCATGAGAGAAAGGCTCGTCTCAGCTTGAACGGGAGAAAAGCCCGTTTCCACGTGCTCCCCCTCACCCCGGCCCTCTCCCGCCGGGAGAGGAAGAACGGTCTGCTGACGTTTGGAGGGTTGTGAGTCGGCGGTGGCAAAGTGGTTCTCCGCCAATCAGGCGCGGCACGATTGCCGTCTCCCTCTCCCAGCGGGAGAGGGATCAAGGGTGAGGGAGAGTCGTGCCAGCATACCTCAAGTCCGCATTGCACATCGCTGCCAGCAGAGCGGGTTGTCCCCATGACTTTGTTTCCCTCCAGTCGTGAGCAAACGCGTCGGAGAACACATTCTGAGTGGTGACAAGTTTCCACGTTGGTTACGCCGGTCGCGCAAGTTTCAACCGTGTTCATCTGCGTTCAATGCCTTCCGTAGTTCGCTCACTGTGTCAGCCAATTGCGTTGCACTGATCGTCAGCGGCGGGGTAAAGCTGATGACGTTGCCGTGTTCGCCTTCCGGCAACAGGATGAAGCCGCGGCGGAGCATCGTTTTGATGACGCGCAGGGTCTCGTGCGTCGCCGGCGAGCCGTCGGACCGGCGCAACTCCAGACCAGCCATCAAGCCCAGACCCCGTGCATGAAGCGGGAGGCGTGGCGAGCGGAGCGTGCTCAATTGTTCCAAAAGTTGTCGCCCGAGTCGCGCACTCTGCTCGCAAAGTTTCCGCCGCCGGACTTCCGAGATTTGCGCCAGGGCCATCGCGCACCCGACGGGATGGCCGAGAAACGTGCTCGTGTGGATGGCTTCACCCGAAGAGGCAGGCCAGGCCGCGTCCATCACGTCCGCGCGTCCCACACAGGTGGAGAGTGGAAAACCCCCGGTCAGCGCCTTGCCGAGACAGATGATGTCCGGCACCACCCCGCTGTGCTCGCAGGCGAACCATTTTCCCGTGCGGCCAAAGCCCGTGTAAACTTCGTCCAGGATCAGAAGCGTGCCGTGCTCGTCGCACAACTTGCGGAGCATCGGCAAGAACTCTGGAGGCGGAATGTTGATGCCGCCGCGGCCTTGAACTGGCTCGGCCAGAATCGCTCCGATTCGCCGTGAGCGAACCAAAGCGCGGACGCGGGCTTCGACGGCCTCAACCGTGGGACAGGCGTCGCGCCTGTCTCTGAACTTCTCTTTCTCCATTGGAGACAGGCGCGACGCCTGTCCCACGCGCGGAAACGGCACAAAATGGCCAAACTCGCCAAGCTGAGAGCGAAAAGGCCCGCGAAAATGCCCGCGATGCGTGGCATTGAGCGCGCCGTAACCGAGGCCATGATAAGCGCCTTCGAAGGCGATCACTCCCGGCTTTCCGGTCGCGAGCATGGCCGTCTTGAGCGCCGCTTCCACGGCCTCGAAACCGGAGTTGCAGAAGAGGGTCTTGCCGATCCGGACTGTGGACATTGAACTCTGGACTCTGGACGGTTTTCGCGTCCAGCGCTCGAACGTGATGCGGCTCAACTCCCACGCCAGTTCGGCCTTGAGCGCGTGTGGATGCACGTCGCCCATCGCGTGAAGCAGTTGGCCCATCTGGCGTTGCCCCGCCCGCACGACGCGCGGATTCGCGTGACCCGCCGCTGCCACACCGAACGCCGCCGTGAGGTCCAGGTATTTTCTGCCGTTCGCATCCCACACGTTCACACCCTTCGCGCGTTTCCAGACGATGGGCCACGAACCGTCCGGCTCGATGAACGTGACATTGCGCGATTCGTAGGCGCGCAACAAATCAAGCGTCCGAAGTGTAGTCATGCGGCCGTAATCCCCGATTGAGATTTAACAACTCCTCGGGCCAGACGCCCGATTGAGAGAGTATGGTGAACTGAGCCGGCCCGGGCTGCGATTCTCCCTCTCCATGCGGGAGAGGGACACAGGCGGGCAAGGTTCGCGGAAACTTCTGCCGCTTTTGTGCGCAGCCGCGTCATGTTGTTGAAGTGCAAAGTGAGCACCTTGCTCCAAGGTATGACCTGACATTGAAATCGAAGTCCGCGGTTTCGTGCCGTAAAGATTCCATACATTCCTGGTTCAAACCCCTCTCTGCTCCGGCGGCCAAATGAGCTTGTGAAGTTGCGCCTGAAACCGAACCGGCAACGCATCGGCGATGATCCGCTCGGCCAGCTCCCGGCGCGAAATCGGCTTCTGGCCGGCGGGAATCTTCTTCAGTGAGCGGTCCTGTTGTTCCGCCGTCAGAGGGTGAACCCAGGAGATCAACAGCGGGCAGAGGCTCGCGAGACAGCGTTGCGCAATCTGGTCTTTGACCCACTCGTAATCCTCCACCGTGCCGACGACAAACTTGATTTCATCGGTGGCCTTGAGTTGCGCCAGGTTCTCCCAGCGATTACGCCCGACCTCGCCGCTGCTGGGGCATTTCAAATCCATGATCCGCCGCACCCGCGAATCCACCGGCGAAATGTCCAGCGCTCCGCTCGTCTCGAGGAGCACGGTAAAGCCCTCCTCGCAGAGCGAGGTCATGAGCGGTCGGGAGTTCTTCTGGAGCAACGGCTCGCCGCCAGTGAGTTCCACCAAGGGAAGACTTGGATTTCGGATATCGAGTTTCGGATTTGCATAGGGCTTTGCCAGCCGCCAGACCTCCGCCCGCACCTCTTCCAGCGCCATTTTTCTGCCAACGTTGAAGGCATAGGCCGTGTCACAATACGAGCAGCGCAGGTTGCAGCCGGTCAGCCGCACGAACACGCAGGGCAGGCCGGCAAAGGTGCTTTCGCCCTGCAAACTCAGATAGATTTCGTTGACGACCAGCGAATCGGACATCCGCCCGACTCTAGCAGGTTGTTGAAATAGTCTCACGCAAATTTGAACAGGCCGCATTGACTTGCGTCTGAAATCCATGCGCGGAAAACCTCAAGCCCAGCCGGACTTTCTGACGGTCATCAACCTCAACGCCAG
>WYBW01000031.1 GCA_011525685.1 Verrucomicrobiia bacterium | reverse complement strand
TGAGGTATCTGGCCACGGCGTCCCGCTGGGCATCCATGCCAAGGCCGTTGATCCCCTGTTTGGTTGTGCTGACCCGGTAGTAGGCGACGAATTTCCCAGTCATTGCCCCTACAATACCCGGCTGGATGGGTATTGTCAAACCCTCAAACGAGCGTTTGGAGATTTGACAGAGCCGTGTGGAGCTTCGAGAAGTCTGAGCGCTAAGGGAGCCAGATTCTGGCGTGGCTTCGATGGCGGATTATGGCTGTAAGATGTTCGTGTTCAACGATTATTCAGACATCCGTGAAAACTCAAAGCCGAACACCGGTTTTCCAATGATGACTGGATTGGCCAGTTTGGAGCACAGCGTCACAAATGCAAGTAATTGTAAACAAGGTATTTGAAAATGTAACATGAAATCTCGGAATGACATTCCGATTGTTCTCGGTTAGGGTAGAACTATGGTTGAGCGAACGCGCTATTTGGAGATGCTGACGACGCGGATTGAGCACTATCCGGTCGTGGCCTTGCTTGGACCGCGTCAGATCGGCAAGACGACGCTGGCGCAGCAGTTCATGGCGGGGCGGGCGGCGCGGTATTTCGATCTGGAGAGCGCGGCGACGCAGGACTTTATGCGGCAGCCAGCGGCGGTGCTCGAACCGCTGACGGGGTTAGTGGTGATTGATGAGGCGCAGCGAATGCCGGAACTGTTTCCGTTGCTGCGCGTCTGGGCGGATCGGCGTCCGTTACCGGCGCGGTTTCTGATACTGGGCAGCGTGTCGCCGTGGCTGATGAAGGGCGTGACGGAATCGCTGGCGGGCCGGGTGTCGTTCGTGGATGTAGCGGGGTTGGGGTTGGGCGAGGTCGGCGCGGAGCAGCACCGGCGATTGTGGTGGCGTGGCGGTTTCCCCGTGCCGTATCTGGCCGAGACGGATGAGCAGGCTCGACAATGGCAAGACGACATGGAACGGACAGTCATCGAGCGGGACTTGGCGCAGTTTGGCGTGAGCGAGACGCCCGGCGTGATGCGCCGGTTCTGGGCGATGGTGGCGCATTATCACGGGCAGACATGGAACGGTTCAGAGATCGGGCGCTCGCTGGGAGTGACGGACAAGACGGCGCGGCGGTATCTGGACGCGCTGGCGGCGACGTTTCTCGTGCGGCAGTTGCCGCCGTGGTTCGAGAATCTGGGCAAGCGTCAGGTGAAAGCCCCGAAAGTTTACATCCGCGATTCGGGGATGCTGCACGGGTTGCTGCATCTGCCCAGCCCACAGCGGCTCGATGAACATCCCAAGCTAGGCGCATCATGGGAAGGTTTCGCGCTGGAGCAGGTGCTGCAAATCACGGGTGACCGCGATGCTTATTTCTGGGCGACGCACGGCGGGGCGGAATTGGATTTGATGGTTTTGTGGCAAGGCCACCGGATCGGATTTGAATTCAAGTTCAGCGACGCGCCGGGCATTACCAAATCCATGCATGTGGCGATGGCGGACCTGAAACTGGATCGGCTGCTGGTGGTCGTGCCGGGCAAGGAGTCCTACGGCCTTGGGCCGAAGATGGAAGTGGTTTCAATCCTGCATCTGGTCGAACGGCTGGGCCGCATGGCGCAGGAGTTGAAGGAATGAGCAAACTAAAATGTCCAAAGTGCGGAGCCGACATCGGCAGCGTACTGGCAGCGTACGGTGGGAGGGCGACCAGCCCCGCCAAGGCTGAGGCTGCGCGTCGGAACGCGAAAAAGGGTGGCTGGCCGAAGGGCAGGCCGAGGAAGAAGCCCGTCGCATGATTGGTCATTCCCGTCACGGTACCGCCGGTCAATTCGACGCGGTGCCGAGCAGGCAGCAGTCAGTCGATGTTCCGATCTGGAGTCTGAAACCCTGAAAATTGACTTGCTCAAAGACTTGCTCAAAAAGCGGGTTTTGGGTGCCTTTTCGTGCCTCTCCTTGCATCTCGGTGCCACTTGCTCTAAGCTGCCAAAAATCGCGGGAATGCCTGATTCTATTGGGTTTCCTCGACTTTGCAGTGTGTTTGGCCCCATAGCTCAAATGGATAGAGCGGCGGTTTCCTAAACCGTTGATCCCTGTTCAATTCAGGGTGGGGGTACCAGCCTAATCGTCTGGATAGCATGAGAATAGCCGTGAGAGGAGGGAGGCCGTACCGGGGTGAATACCCGGCAGGGGGGTCGAGTCTCTTAGTATGAGACAGCCAACCTCCAATAATGTATGTTGAGTGACTCAAACAAAATGAAAACCGAGCTGCACCGATACACCGCTCTGGTCCTGGCCCTGACGATCCTTCCTCTGTTGAGCGGGTGCGAAACCGATGAGCCAGACTCAACCGTCGGCCTGTTTGCCGCGCTTTCCGGGGACGTCGCCCCAACTGATAGACCGGCCACAGCCGAGCCATCGGCTGACCCGGCTGCCCCCGCTGTTTCGGAGTCGCCGGCTGCCCCTGCCGAGAGGCCCGTGGTGGCGGGTGAACTGACGTTGCCACCCAACATCCGGCCTTCCAGCCCGCTGGCGGAGATCATCAAGCTGGCGCAGGCCGGCGTGGATCCCGCCGTCATGCTCACTTACGTCACGAACTCTGCCCACACGTTCGGTCTCGGTGCGGATGAAATCGTTTACCTGAACGATTTGGGCATTCCGAGCGGCGTCATCCTGGCGATCTTGGAGCACGACAATGCCATGAAACAGTTCTGGGCAAACGCCGCCCAGCCCTCCGCGCCGCCCGCTGCGCCAGAGCCGCAAGTCGCCACCGCGCCGCCTGTCGCCGCGGCCCCGGCCTACGAGACGCCTCCGGCCGTCGAACCGTTGCCTGTCCAGCAGCAACCGGCCAATGTCACTTACAACTACTTCTACGACTCATTGTCGCCTTACGGATCGTGGGTCAACGTCGAAGGCTACGGCATGTGCTGGCAGCCCTCGGTCGTTGTCGTCAACCGCGGCTGGCAACCCTATCGGGATGGCGGACGCTGGATTTACACCGACGTCGGCTGGTACTGGTACTCGGATTACACCTGGGGTTGGGCGCCGTTTCACTACGGGCGCTGGTTCACACATCCGCGCTGGGGCTGGTGCTGGTATCCGGGTTATACTTGGGGACCGGCGTGGGTAACTTGGCGCTACACAGACGGATATTGCGGCTGGGCGCCTCTTCCTCCTTCGGCCTATTACTCAGCCGGTTTTGGCTTCACTTACCACGGTGGAGCTGTGGGGGTTGGCTTCGGATTTGGTTTGGGATATGATTACTACACTTTTGTGCCGTGGGATCGCTTCTGCAATTATCGGCCATCGAGGTATTACGCTCCCCAACACCACGCCAGGGAAATCTACAGTCAGTCCACCGTGGTGAACAATGTCATCATTGGAGACAATAATACCATCATCAATGCCGGCGTCCCGGTTGACCGCGTCAAGGCGGCGACCAAGTCTGACATCCAGAAGGTCGCCGTGCGTGACATGGTCGGCACGTCCGGTCGCGACCCGCGACGGGAAAGACTGGCGCAGGACGGCCGCACGCTGGCAGTACATCGTCCCCAACCGCCCAAGGATGAATTTTTGCGAAACGGCCCGGGCGACAACCAGATGCCCGCAGGCCGGCCTCTGACCGGTGGTCGTTCGGTGGACGGGCAGCCGGATAACCGCGTCGGCCAGAATGCAGAAGCCCGGCCTTTGACAACCCGCCCCAGCCGCGAATTGTCAACCGCCGCAGACCTCGCACCGGCTGCGGTGGAAAAGCCGATCACCCGCCCTTCACCTCCAGCAAGTCCGGTTCGCGAGCCGAGCGCACCATCGGCCACGGTATCCAAGCCGGCGCCGGCGCCCAGGCCGATTGATGTTCCCTCCACCCGACCCGCCAGCGGTTCAGCCCGGCCGTCGCCCGCCGAAACCTCCGCGGCAGCCAGCAACCGGCCCGTGCGCGAAAACACAGTGCCACCCTTGATTGTGCGGGGTTCGGAACGGGTCAGCGGACCACCCCCGGCCAGCAGGTCGGAAGCAACTCCAGCGAACACGCCTTCGACCCGGCCGTCAGCCCCGGCCAGTTCTTCTCTGGTGGTGATCGGGAAAAGCCCGGGCGCACCCGCACAACGCCCGAGCGTCGTGACCCCACCGTCTCCACAGAGTCAGCCGGCCGAATTGGCACGTCCGGAGCAGCGGGCGACGGCGCCAAGTGCGACGAGCGAGAGTCAAAGCTTCTCCCGCCCCGCGCCCGCGCAACGCCAGTTTTCGCAACCGCAGTCGTCAGCACCCCCGGTCACCCGCAGCGTAACAGCGCCAAGCGCTCCTCAACCTGTGCAGCCTCGCGAGAACCCGCGGCCGGCGGTTCGGACTGAGAACTCTTCCCGGCCCTCTTACACGGCACCGGTGAATAGGCCCAATGCTCCGGCTCAAACCTTCACGCCGCGTCCGGCGGCGCCCGCACCCGCGCCCGCCCCTCCAGCGCAGTTCAGTCGCCCGGCACCCGCGGCGCCCACCCCGGTGTCCCCACCTCCGCCAGCGCCTCCCACCATGAGCACTCCGCGGCAGGCGACACCACCGTCTGCTGTCCGGTCGCAACCAGCCGCGCCAGCCGGCAATGATTCCCGGCCAAGAAGTCGCTAGGGTTTACCAGCAGAACAAGTTAACCTCTGAGAATGAAGGCGAGCAAGGTTTGTTCGTATGGCTTGAAGGTGGGTTTGTCGCTGCTTGTGGCGAGCGCGGCTACGGTACGTGCTGCGGTCACGAACATCTTTTTCACGGGATTTGAAGCGACCGAGGGATACAGCGCGCTCAACGACCTCGCCGGTCAGAACGGCTGGCTTCAGGCAGGGTCGGGTGGCAATGGTCTCGTCACCGGCTACTTTCCTGGCGAGGGCCAGCAGGCCTACATTGGGTTCGCCCCCCCTAACGCGGGCGACGACCTGTTGATTCTGTGGAAGCCGATCAACTATCAACCGGTGGCGGCAAACACTCCGGTGGTTACGTTCTCCGTGCTGATCGGCTTCGTGGATTCCACCACCAACTTGTACGACGATTTTTACTGGAGTGTTTACAACTCCAGCGCGGACCACCTTTTTACAATCAATTTCCGCAATGACGACCTGCGCGTTTACTACGCGCTGGATGGAACGAACACCTTCGTCTGGACGGGCACAAACTTTACGCATGAGGTGGCTTATGAACTGGTCATCAGGATGAACTTCGCTTCAAACTTGTGGAGCGCCACCTTGGACGGCGCCGCGCTTGTCAACAACAAGCCCATCACCACCACCGGCGCGCCGCTCAATCTTGGCGACGTGGACGCGGCCTGGGTCCTGGCCAATCCCACCCGGGCGGGAGACAACTTCATGGTGTTCGACAACTACCGTATCACAGCCGAATTGGCGTCTCCCGCTGCGCCGACATTGCGGCTGCTGGAGCGCACTCCGGCGGGCAACGTTTATCTCCGGCTCGAAGGAACGTCGGTCGCCCGTTTCGCCATAGACGCCAGCACCAATCTCGCCCACTGGACGGCACTCCGGACCAACCTCCTCACGGACGGCTTTGTTGATTATCTGGACACCAGTGCCACCGGACTGAACCGTCGCTTTTATCGCGCGCGCTGGGTCCCGTAGGAAACTCGCCTGCCGTCCCGCAGAGGGAGCCGTCGCCACGCCGCGAGCGGAAGCAACTGGCAGGCACCCCGATTGGAGTCGCCAACTTTGCCCTGACTCCCGACTTTCCGGCTTGCGAACGGGTGCGGTTACTGCGGAGCGGAATGTCGGGTCATGGCCGGAAGTCTGTCGGGTTTCGTTCGTGTTGAGCCGGTGGGAGGGGATGCGAACATTCGGGCAGGTAGAGAGTATGAAGTGCGAGCAACTGCCGACCATCCACAAGGGGGAAATCAATTTCCACGCCCCGACCAACACCATTGGGCAGGTTGTGGCCACGGTTTATCCAGCCGACAACATGCTCGCCAATTTCGAGCAGGTGCTCTTGCTGCCGGATGGCTCGCGGCGCAAATTCCGGTTGGTGGAACTGCGTCCCGCCGTGGGCGCCGCGATTGAACAGTTCTGGGCCGAGATGAGCGACTATCGGGGCAATCAAGCTGAAGCGGTTTGATTCCGGCCTGGCCTGGCCTGCCGGAGTTGGAAGGTTGAATACTCGCACTGCCAGGACTCCGCTTCCCGCTGACGCAAAGAGACTCCAAGGCAAGGCCAGAAACCATGCCGGCTAACCCTTCCAGCAGGTCGCACTCTCAGCGCGAGAACTTGGGACGTGCCCGTCCCAGCGGCACTCAGATGAACTCGTTGATCAAGTTCTCCAAGAACTCCTGACGGCCGCTGGTATTGGGTGAAACGTCGCCCTTCTTGAGCATGTAGGCTTCGAGGTCCTTGATGCTGGCCTTGCCCGCCTCAATCTTTGCGCCGATACCGCTGTCCCAGGAGTTGTAGCGCTGTTTCACGAACTGCGCCAGCCGGCCGTCTTTGCGAATGGCCGCGGCGATCTTCAGCCCGCGCGCAAAGGCGTCCATGCCACCGATGTGCGCGTGGAACAGGTCCACCGGCTCGAAACTCTCGCGGCGCACCTTGGCATCAAAGTTCGTGCCGCCGGTCTTGAACCCGCCCATTTTGAGGATCGAGAGCATGATCTCAGTGGTGAGATAAACGTTCGTGGGGAATTGATCCGTGTCCCAGCCGAGCAACAGGTCGCCCGTGTTGGCGTCAATCGAACCCAGCGCTTTCGCGGCAATGGCCACCTCCAGTTCATGCTGCATCGTGTGCCCGGCCAGCGTGGCGTGGTTGGTCTCGAGGTTCAGCTTGAAATCGCGGAGCAGATCGTATTCGCGCAGGAAGTTCAGGCACGCGGCGGCGTCCGAATCGTATTGGTGCTTGGTCGGCTCCTTGGGTTTGGGTTCGATGTAGAACTGGCCTTTGAAACCGATGGCTTTCTTGTGTTTGACCGCCAAGTGCAGGAACGCACCCAGATGATCCATCTCGCGTTTGAGGTCGGTGTTCAGCAACGTGCTGTAACCTTCGCGCCCGCCCCAGAACACGTAGCCCTCACCGCCCAATTCGTGGGTGACTTCGATGGCTTTCTTCACCTGTGCGGCGGCGTAGGCGAACACGTCGGCGTTGCAACTCGTCGCCGCGCCGTGAACGTAGCGCGGATGCACAAAAAGACAGGCCGTTCCCCAGAGCAGGCCGATGCCCGTGCGCTGCTGTTCCTGCCTGAGGAGTTTGGCGATGGCATCGAGGTTGCGATTCGTCTCGCGCAGATTGCGGCCCTCGGGCGCCACGTCGCGGTCGTGAAAGGCGTAGAACGGCACGCCAAGTTTTTCCATGAACTCGAAGGCCACGCGCACGCGCGTCTCGGCCATCTTCAGCGAGTTGGTGCCGTCTTCCCACGGACGGATGGCGGTGCCCACGCCGAACATGTCCGCCAACTGGCCGCGGATGGTGTGCCAGTAAGTGACGGAGAAACGCAGATGCTCGCGCATGGTCTTGCCGGCGACGAGCTCGTCGGCGTTGTAATGCTTGAACGCAAGCGGATTTCGAGACTTGGGCCCCTCATATTGAATCTTGGATACGCCCGGGAAGAATTCTTTTTGCCTTTTCATCATGGTTCAGAGTTTGCGGTTCAATAATGCGAGTCAAGACTAGCGAGGCGCGGCCACCGGAGCAAGTGGTAGAACGCAAGCGTCGTGATCAATGTCACCACACCTCCACCGGTCCCTTGGGGACTCGAATCTGACCACCTTGGTCGGGGTGGTCCTCCCGCATGAATGAGGCGACCAGCGGGGCGGGCTGGAAGCGGGGCAGCAATTCGCCGTGCTCGTCCAGGAACGGTTTCCGCCAGCGCCAATAGTGTTCGAGTGCGTCGTGAAAATCGGCCCGCGACGAAATCAGCACGACCCGTTTGTTGAACTCGGCCGCGGGCCCGAAACGGCGCGAATACATCGGGGCGACCTTGCGGAACATGCGGCAGCCCAGTTCTTCACCGAACACCTCGATCATCAGGTCCAGATGTCGGCACATCACCCGCACGCGCTCGGTGAAAGATGGCTCGGGCGGAGAGTCGTCACGGATCAATTCCGCCGCCTCACCGTCCAGAACTGGAGACTGCCTTTCCAGTTCCGAGACGGAGCGGAACGAGGTGGAAGAAAGCTCAGAACGGCGAGCATTTGTCTTCGCTTTCAGGTAGCGCAAGGTGTCTTGAAAGATCCACGGATTGTAAAACGCTCCGCGGCCGATGCTCACACCGGCGCAACCCGTTTCGTCGAACATCTTTTTGGCCGCCTGCGGGGTGATCACATCTCCGTTGCCGATGACGGGAATTCGTTTCACCGCCTGCACCACGGCGCGGATGCCCGCAAGATTGACCATCCCGCCAAACCCCTGCTCGCGCGTCCGGCCGTGAACAAAAATCGCCGCGACCCCCACGTCCTCCAGCGCCCGGGCAAGGTCGGGCGCAGTAATGTTCTGATCGTCCCAGCCGAGGCGCATTTTCGCGGTGACGGGGATCTTCACGGCGCTGACCATGCCGCGTACCAGAGCGGTGGTTTTGCTCAACTCGGTCATCATGGCCGAGCCGCCGCCGACCTGGCAGACCTTCCTTACGGGGCAGCCCATGTTGATGTCCACCGCCGCGATGCCGCGCGATTCCAGCAGCAACGCCGCGTCGCGCATCTCTTCGGGCACACTGCCGAAGAGCTGAACGGCGAGCGGAGAGTCCGCCGGTCGTGTTTCGATGAGTTTGAACGCCTTGGCGCGCGTCTCCAGCAACGAACGGGCGTTCACGAGGTCGGTGGTGCAAAGGCCAACACCGCCAAGCTCCCGCACGACGAGCCGGAACGGCAGATTGGTGTAGCCCGCCAGCGGCGAGAGAAACAGGTTTGAACTCAGTTTCAACGGCCCGATTTGCACCCGGTGACTGTAGCCGGTTCGCGGGCTTCGGACACGCAAAAGTGCGGTTCGAAAAAGTGTTCCTGTTTGGTGAACTTGTGACCATTGCTGCGACGCCTGCGACGCCGCGCGGAACGCGCTCTGGACCGCAAGTTGAATCGCGCTCGACATCACGCTGCCCGCCCGCATCCTTTCCGCCATGCTTGTTCATTTCCTCGGCGCCACCCGCACCACCACGGGCTCGATGTATCTGCTGGAGATCAACGGTCAACGGCTGCTGCTCGAGTGCGGCATGTTTCAGGGTCGCCGCGGAGAGTCCATCGAGCGCAACCGAAATTTCCCGTTTGATCCTCGGCAAGTGGATGCCGTGGTGTTGAGTCACGCGCACATTGATCACTGTGGCAACCTGCCAAATCTCTGCCGTCAGGGATTCGAGGGTAACATCTTCTGCACGTTTGCCACCCGCGATCTCGCCGGCATCATGCTTGAGGACTCGGCGGGGATTCAGAAGGACGACGCCGAGTTCGTCTCGAAGAAGCGGGCCAAGCAGGGGTTGCCGCCGGTCGAACCGCTGTACACGGCGGCCGAGGCGGAGCAGGCGCTGCGTCAGTTTGTGACCCTGAATTATGACCGCCCGTTCCCGGTGCTGGACGGCGTGATGGTGACGTTCCGCGACGCGGGACACATTCTGGGCGCGGCGCAAGTGGTGTTGGACATCCGCGAAGCCGGGCGGAAATTTCGCTATTTGTTCAGCGGCGACATCGGCCGCGGGGACGACGACATCCTGCGCGACCCGCAGCCCGTCTCGGGCGTGGATTATCTGCAAGTCGAAGCGACCTACGGCGGGCGGGACCATTCGCCCCGGGTCAACGCGGAGGCCGAAGCCTGCCGGCTGGTGTGCGATACCCTCAAACAGGGAGGAAAGGTCATCGTTCCCGCGTTTTCGGTCGGCCGCACGCAACAGATGGTTTACACGCTGCATCAGTTGACCGACGCAGGCCGGTTGCCGCGCGTGCCGATCTACGTGGACAGCCCTTTGAGCGTGAACGCAACGGAGGTGTACCGCCTGCACCCGGAGTGTTTCAACGACGACATCTATCGCTTCCTGCGTGAAAAGGCGAATCCGTTCGGGATGGAGAACCTCACTTACATCCGGGAAATCGCCCACTCGATGAAGCTCAACGATCTGAAGGAACCGGCCATCATCATCAGCGCCTCGGGCATGGCCGAAGCCGGCCGCATCCGTCATCATCTCAAGAACCACATCGGTGACGCCCGCAATCTCGTGCTCTTCATCGGCTATTGCGCCGAGCACACCTTGGGGGCGCAAATCCTGGCCGGCCGCAGTCCGGTCAACATCTTCGGCGAACCGCACGTGGTCCGGGCGCGGGTGGCTTCGATTGACGCCTATTCCGGCCACGCGGACCGGACGGAGTTGCGCCGTTACATCGAATCGCTCACCGGCGACCTCAAGATCATCAGCGTCATCCACGGCGAGGAATCACAATGCCTCGCCTTCGCGGAGACGTTGCGGGAGATGAAACCCCGCGCCCAGGTGGTGGTGCCGCAATACAAGGAGACTGTCTCGATTTAAGCCAGATCCCGGTTCGCCGATCTCACCCGCTTGGCACCCCATCCAATCCGGATGCGGCAAACATTGCGTCACACCGGCGGCATGGAAGCTGCAACGGCGGCGGCAGGAGATGTAATGTCGTGAAAACAAGTAACCGCCCGTCTGTCCGCAGCGCCTTCACCCTGGTTGAAATCATGATCGTCGTGACGATCATCGGCCTGCTCGCCGTGATCGCTGTCACCAATTTCATGCTCGCTCGCGATACCTCGCGCCTTAATGTGATCAAGCGCAACCTTCGGGACATTGATTCCGCCAAGGAGCAACTGGCGCTGGAAAGGCGGCTGCCGGAGGGAGCACCGGTGATGGATGTCAGCGACTTGAGCGAGTATCTCCGGGGAGGGCGGCTGACGCAGGTGCTCCAGGAAACTTACGAACCCAATCCAGTCGGGACGCCACCGACGGCCACCCTGCCCGCCGGGGTCAAACTCCGAGAATACGGTCCGGGGGCGACCATTCCCGCCCCTTAATCCCGCAGGTCGCGACCATTCCCTGCCGGGCCTCTACCCACGCGGTTGCTGCCCGCGCCGTGTGGCGATTTCCGATTGAGTTCCCTGCTCAAACCATGTCGAATGACGGCATGGCGACATCACACCGCAGCAGCCTGACCACTTTCTTCAGCGCCAGCATGGTCAACGACTGATCATGGCGGCGCATTGGATTCTTCTTTGCGCGTTCCTGAATTGTGCGGGCTGGGTGCTGTCCGCTTGTAGCGCGCTGACTCCGGCCGGTTATGCCATAACTTCGCTCATCGGAATCGGTGCGGCCTATGTTTATTCCCGGAAAACAGGCCGTCGCCTCCTTCCGCCTTGGAACGGGCGCAAGCTGCGCCGACGCTTCCGGCGTCCGTTTCCTTTGGCCTTTCTGGTCCTGGCTGCCCTGGCGTTCGTGGGCGGTGCGCTGCATGCGCCGAGCAATTACGATGGCCTGGCGTACCGCGTTCCGCGCGTCCTGCACTGGCTGGCTGAAGGGCAATGGCACTGGATTCACACGGAATTCCATCGCCTCAATGTTCGCACGAGCGGCATGGAATGGGTTTCGGCGCCGCTGCTGGCGCTGACCAGCACGGATCGCCTGTTGTTCCTGATCAACCTTGTCTCCTTCAGTCTGCTGCCGGGGCTGGTGTTCAGTGTGTTCAAATCCGTGGGAGTCAAACCGCGCGCGGCCTGGCATTGGATGTGGGTGCTGCCGACGGGCTATTGCTTCCTGCTTCAAGCCGGAAGCATCGGCAACGACCTGTTCGGCGCCGTGTTTGTGCTGGCTGCCGTGCGCTTCGTGTTGAAAGCGCGGAGTTCCCGGCGAATCTCCGATGTCTGCCTTTCCATCCTGGCCGCCGCCCTCGCAACCAGCGCCAAGGCGACCAACCTGCCGTTGCTGTTGCCGTGGATGATCGCTTTCGTTTCGGTCTGGCGAGTGTGGTTTGCCCGACCGCTGGTGCTGGCGGCATTGTTGCTTCCGGCCATCGGGGCTTCATTCCTGCCCACCGCCGCTTTGAATCTTCGCCACTGCGGGGATTGGACGGGGCGCGCGGCCGAGCCGGTCAGCATCGGTGGTGGTCCTGCCTGGCTCTACTTGCTCAACAACGGGATCATGATCGGCCTGGAGAGTTTCGCGCCGCCGGTGTTTCCCCTGGCTGCGAAGTGGAACGCTTTTGCGGCGAAGATCATGCCCGATTCGCTGGGCGAATTGCTCCGGAAGCACTTCGAGGCCACCCCGGCTGCCTGGCGGTTGGGCGAAATGCAAACGGAGGAAAGCGCAGGTCTGGGATTCGGTGTCAGCACTTTGCTCGCAGCGAGCTTGGGAAGCGTGCTTTGGCGGCGATATCGTCGTGGACCTGTGGCCCGTAATTCCGCGACCGACCGGGTCGCCCGGTTGGTGTGCCTCAGCGCATGGGTCAGCTTGCTGGTGACGCTCTCCAATTTGGGTCTCTCCGGCGTGACACGGTATTGCGCCCCCTATTACGCCTTGCTACTGATGGGACTGCTCCAAGGGGCCGGTCACGCGGAAATCGTCCGGAGATGTTGGTGGCGATGCTGGTCGTTCGGAGTCTTTGCCCTTGCGGCGGGATTGCTGCTTCTTTCCCAAGCGCGGCCGCTTTGGCCGGCGGAATGGGCGCTCCACCGGTATCAAGCCCGGTTGGAGCAGAGTCATTTGGGCAAGCGGATTCTGGCGGTTTATGGAGTGTACGGCCAGCGCGCGGATGCCTTTGGGCCAGCTCGAAAGCAATTCCCACCGGATGCCTCACCGCTTGGCATTGTCACCTTTGACGATCCCGAGACTTCCCTCTGGCGGCCCTTTGGGTCGCGTCGTATTCTGCACGTGCTCAACGGTGAATCGGCGGAATCCATTCGCCAACGCGGCCTGCGGTATGTGTTTGTCAGCGTAGAAAAACTGCGCGAGCCGTGGGATCAATGGCTGCGGCGTGTGAACGGCCGTCAACTCCAGACCTTTGAATTGAGACTGCGCGCGGGCCGCCGTCCCTTTGAGTGGCGACTGGTTGAATTGCTGCCCACCGGCCAAAGCCAACCCGTGTCGCCGTCCGGAATTGAAACGATCGAACCGAAGTGATGATGAATCCGAACCCCAGCATCGCCGTCGTCATCCCCTGCTATCAGGAGGAAAAGACCATCGGCAAGGTCATCGCCGATTTTCGCCGGGTCCTGCCGCAGGCGACGATCTATGTCTATGACAACAACTGCACCGATGCCACGGCGGAAATCGCGCGGAACGCCGGCGCGGTGGTGCGACGCGAAAAGCGACAGGGCAAGGGCTTCGTCGTCGCCACGCTGTTCGAGCAGGTGGACGCGGACATCCTGGTGATGGTGGACGGCGACGACACTTACGAGGCGGAGGCGGTGGAGTTGTTGCTGCGGCCCATCCTCAACGGGGACGCGGACATGATGGTGGCCAGCCGGTTGGTGACTTACGGAGAAAAATCTTTCCGCAAGTTTCACGTCACCGGCAACCGGCTGGTCTGCGGGATCATCAACTGGATGTTCGGCTCGAACATCTCTGACATCTTCTCCGGCTATCGCGCCTTCACCCGGGAGGCCGCGGCCCGCATCCCCATCACCGCGCACGGCTTCGATGTGGAAACCGAGATGACCCTCCAGGCGCTCTATCGCGGTCTGGTGATCAAGGAAGTCCCGGCGCCGTATCGAGCGCGACCCGAGGGGAGCTTTTCCAAACTGCGGACGTTCGCGGATGGATTCGCCGTGCTGTTGAAGCTGTTTCTCATGCTCAAATCCTACAAGCCGCTGACGTTTTTCGGCCTGTGCGGCATCGGCCTGTTCCTGTTGGCGTTGGTGGCGGGCGCCCGGCCGGTTTATGAGTATGCCTTGGAACGCTATGTTCATGCCGTGCCCAGCGCCATTCTGGCCGCCGCGCTCATGATTCTGTCTTTCCTCAGCGTTGGTCTGGGTCTGTTGCTCAACAGCGTCAACCTCCGGTTGCTCGAATTGGAAAAGTTGGTGGACAAAAGAGTCGGCGGGAATGTGGGTGCGCGCCATTCTGCGGAACCGCCTGCAGCGGGTTGAAAACTCGTCGCCTTGCGCCGCCCGCTATCTCTTGCGAACGCGGATGTGCCAGTGAAGGGCGAAGACCGGCGACAACGGCTTGAGCAGTTTTTCCAGGCCGATCATGAGCGGTGCAAGAAAGTCCGGCACGAGACACCTGCCGGTGACTCCGCCGCTGAACAAATAAGTGAGCCAGGGCAGAAACGAAAAAACCTCCACCTCCAGGTCCGGGAACAGTTTCCGGAATTTATCCCGGTCGCGGACGAACACCATCCATGAAAGCGCCTGGTTCGAGTCCATCATCGAATGCTGCTGAAGGAACGACCACTCCTCGAGTTCATCCCGGTAAGGTTCGTGATGAAAATTCCGAAAGAAGAACCGCGCCAAGGGCGTGTGCGCGACTTCAATCATGGAAATCACCCCGCCCGGCACGAGGACGCGCTGGGCCTCGCGAAAAAACGCCGTGACGTCCGGGATGTGGTGAAACACATGGGTCAGCAGGATCGCTTTGAGCGATGCGTCCGGGAAAGGCAGGGCGCGTCCGTCCACGACCCGGTCGGCGACTCCCGCCACCACGTCCGAGGTGATCACTGCGGGTTCGAGGTCTTTGAGATAACTCCCGCCGCTGCCCAGTTCCAAGAGTGCGCCCTGACCCGGCACGGAACGCGCATCCTCGATCAAATGCGCGTACCACCCGTCGTAGCACCATTTGAGCAGCGGTCGCCGGAGGATGAGGCGTTTCTGAGCCGCAAAGAACTCGCGCGAGCCAACCGGCAGGTTTTCGAGTGACCGCTCTCTCAGACTTTTAAGCATAATCGGGCAATAAAAGCTCCCCCGCCGGCGCTTACGAATCTTTGGCCTTGGTTGGCGTATTCGCCACCGACAACCCACGGAACTCGAATGGCCGGCAGTTCACGCCGAGCGCTTTCAATGAGTTGAACTCCGGTTTGGGGTTTTGATGGACCAGGCTTACCAGGCTGTCGCTGCGGAATTTCAAAGGCAACCGCAGTTTCTCGCCCAATCGTAAACCGGCCCAAACCAACTGCCACGGCACGGGCACAAAAACAATCCGTCGCTCAAGTCCGCGAGCGATTTCCAGCAAAAGCTCCCGCAGCGTCCAGGCCCGCTCCCGCGCGAGAGTCACGGGCTCCTGCCAAGGCTCGAGGTCCGGTCGCAGACAACGGGAAACGGCGCTGCACAGGTCCGCTTCATGCACCAGATACTGGCGCTGTCGCCCCCGGCCCGGAAGAGCGATGAACTTCGATTGCCGAACCTGCTCGACCAGTCTGCCGAACATGCCGCCGGCGGCGGCGCCGAATACCAAACCCGGTCGCAGACTCCAACCACCCAAGGATTGTGTGACCCGCTCAATTTCGAGCTTCGCCTGCCCATACAAGGAACGGCAGCCCTCGTAGGCGCTGATGGAGGAAATGAAAACGAGTTGCCGCACGCCTGCTTGACGGGCTGCCCGGAGCAGCAGTTCCGACCCGCGCACATTGATCGCGGAAATCTCCTTCCACGAAATGGGCCGGAAGTCGTAAGCGCAGTGAACCAGCGCGACATGGCCGGACAGTTTCTCAGGCGCGATGGCGTCGCCGAGATTATGGTGGATCGCGCCCGCGGCCGACGCCGGCTTCCGGCTCAGTTCCGTCACTTGCCAGCCCTGCGACTGCAACTGTTGCCGGATCCGGCTGCCCACGTAACCCGTGCCGCCCGTGAGCAGACAACGGCGTGGAATCCCGGTGGCGGTGCGGTTGTCGTTCGAGGCGGTCATCGCTCAAGCCGTGGCTGCCTCGCTGGCGATGCGATGCGCATTGGCCATGATGGTGAAGGTGATGGTGGTGGCCGGGATGCTTGGAAAGACTGTGGCGTCCACCGCGTGAACGCGTTGCCACCCCGCCGGTCGTCCCAACCGGTCCGTCTCGAAGCCCGACGGCCTCTGCCGCATGGGAAAAGCGCCGCCCGCATGGAAGCTTCGCCCCGGCTCGGCGATTTGCAGCAGCATCGGCAAGGGCACGATGCCGAGCCGGAATGAATTCCTTGCCAGCTTGCGAACGACCTGATGCACGACGATTCTGGCGCCGGGGTTTATCACCGCCTCCAACTGGAGTTGTTCACGACCTTCAGTAACGCCGCGTCGCAACGTGACGGCGATTTCGCTGGAATGAGCCGAGTGAACAAAACCCTGGATCAGGAGCAGGCGGTTTTCCAGTCCACGCGCCAGAAAACCCAGCGGACCGGCCAGCGCGCCAAACGACTTCCGGATCGCTTTCCCAATCAGATCGTTGAACGAATACACCTGCAGGTGAACCGTGTGCGGGCTGATGCGCGGATCAATCAACTCCAGAAACATCTGGCTCAACGAGTGCAACCGCTCTTCGCGGACCTTCCCAACGCGCCGGGTCAACATCACCGGCAGCAGGAAATACTGGCTGTCCTTCATTCGCAGGGTCTGATCGTAAGCTAGGAGCGAACGGAGCAAAATGCCGCTCGTTGGGATAGCGCCTGCGGCCAGAAACACCCGTTGCGCGCGGATTTCAAATCGCTCGCCAGTCAAACGATGAGCGCCGCCAACGACCGCCTCTTTGTCCGTCTCGCGCACCGACGCAACCACGGCGTCGGGTTGGTAACGGAACCTGGCCGAAGCCGTCATCCGCTTGACCGTTGCGGCGGAGTTGTAAATGTAACCGTAAGGGCAACCATACATGCACATGCCGCAATAAACACAGCCGCCGGATTGCGAGCCGTCGTTGGCTCGCACGGCGACGCGCGCTCGCCCAAACCAGATGCCCTCTTGCCGGAGTCTGTCGCGGTTGCGATCCAAGCTGCGATGAAGAGCCTGCGCCTGGCGGCTCATCTCCAGTCGCCCCGGAGACTCGGTGAACAAGGGGAACAGTTCGGTGAGATCGTCCAGTTCAGCGGAAAGTCCTGTCAGTTCCAGAACGGCCTTGTAGTGCGGCGCAAGTTCGTCCGGGTTGACGGGCCAGTCCACCAAGTCGCGCGCGGGATATGGCAGCATGGCCGCGCCCCAAACCGTGCTCAACCCGCCCAGGGCAAAGGAGGGACGCAATCCCACCCGGTCCAAGGAAATGTTCGGTGCGTTTGCGGCAGGGCGGTATGGATGGTCCGAGCCGAACAGAAGCTTCTCAGGAATTCCGCGCGCGGTCGGGCTCATCCCGCTGGTGAGCCAGTTGCGGTCTTCGGCGCTCCATTTTTCCGGTGGCGACTGAGCGAGCCGTGCCACGATCTGCTCCCGCTCGGGCTCAAGTCGCAGTCCCGCGTCGAGCATGTGGACTTCCCGGCCGCGTTGCAGCAAAGCTGTCGCGCACGCCACGCCGGCCGGGCCGGAACCTACGACACAATCCATAAACGCTCGAAAACGGTGGGTTCGCGTCGCCCAAGCGGTCACCGGGAAATCCAACCTCCACCCCGGACGGCGAACGCTCTAGGACTTAGGCTGATTGAGAGACAAGCTCAAGCCGATTTGCCTGTTACCGGTGGCTTTCGGCGTCGTCCAAGAGTGTCTCGCAGAGGTAAAAATCACGCATGCCGTCGGAGTTGACGGAGGAAGAAACCCTCAGTGCAGCAACACTCTGGTCGCTTGCGCTGCGGCGTTCACCACGGCGCCGGGGAACAGGCCCAAATAAAACATGCCGGTCACGCAAGCCGCCACCGAAAGCTTCATCGGCCAGGACAAGGGGATGGGCGAACTTTCCGCGGCGTCTTTGCTCCAGTAAATGGCCCGGATCACCCCGAAATAGTAATAAAACGAAATGACCACACCGACGAGCGCCGTGAACGCAAGGCAGTAGAAACCGGGATTCGCCGCGCCTTGTTCGATGACCGCCTTGAGCAGCAGGAATTTCCCGAAGAAACCTGCCAGCGGCGGAATGCCCGCCAGCGAAACCATCGCCAAAGTCAACGTGGCCGCCAGCAACGGCGAGCGTTGATGTAATCCGGCCAGTCCGGACACGTCTTCACTGTCCAGATGCCGCATCACCAGCACAATCACCGCAAACGCGGCCACCGTCGTGAAGAGATAGCCGGCGAGGTAATACAGCACCGCCGCGGCGCCGGCATTGGCGGTTGGCGATTGGCCATTGGCGATGGCCCCCGCCAGCGCCGCCACTCCCAGCAGCAAGTAGCCCGCGTGCGCGATGCTTGAGTAGCCGAGCAGCCGCTTCAAGTTGCGTTGCGGAATCGCGCACAGGTTGCCGTACAGAATCGTCACGGCGGAAATGACGATCAGCAGATTGGCCCATTGCGCCGTCACCTCGGGAATCGCCGAGAAGAGAAACCGCACCAGCAGCACGAATCCCGCCGCCTTCGAGCCAATGGCCAGAAACGCCGTGGTGGGCGTGGGCGCGCCCTGATACACATCCGGCGTCCAGATTTGGAAAGGGAACGCGGCGATCTTGAAGCCCAAGCCGACGAGGATGAACAACACGCCGAACAGGAACAGTTTGTTGCCGGCGAAGTTGCCGGCCACCATCGCCAGTTCGTTGAAGTTGAACTTGCCGGTTGTGCCCCAGACCAGCGCGATGCCGTAAATCATGAACGCCGACGACAGCGCGCCGAGGATGAGGTACTTCACCCCTGCCTCCAGCGCCGCCACCTTGCCGCGGGTGAAACTCGTCAGCACATAAAACGTGATGGTGATGAGTTCAATGGAAACGAACAGCATCGCGAAGTCATTCGAGGAAGCGGCAAACAACATGCCCGCCAGCGCGAAGATGATGAGTGAGTAATATTCGGCGATGCCCGCTGCCACCCGGTCCGAAAATTCCACCGTCAACATCAGCACGAGCGCGCCGGCCAGGAGGAAGAGCCGTTTGAAGAACACGGACAAGCCGTCCTGTACAAACATCCCGCCAAAGGCGGACTCCCCGATGGCGGCGCAGCTACAATGGCTCGTGAAACTGTTCAGGAACAACACGGCCAGCACCGCCGCCGCCGCGTAGCCCAGCATCCGCTTGCGTTCCACCGGCAGCCACAAATCCGCCAGCAGCACCAGGAGGCCCAGCGCTACCACGGCGATTTCCAATGACATCAAGGAAAGGTTCATCAAATTGGCTATGGGCTTCTGGCGGTGGGCGATTTTTCTGCGGCGGCCGATTCCGCGTGCTGGGAGAGTATCCGAAATCGTTTTGACGTGTCGTCACGCCCGCCTTCACCCCGACGCTCTCCCCCGGGGAGAGGGGAAAGCAGCAGTCCGCTCTCATTTTTTTCAGCAGCATCCTGCCGGTTCCCGTCTCCAGTTTTGCCGAGAAACTGCGGACGATTCTCCCTCTCCCCGGGGGAGAGGGCCGGGGTGAGGGGGAAGCGCGCATCCGAACCAAGAGCAACCAACGATCCACCCTTCGCCTTCGTCATCGCAACAATCTGTTCCGTCACTGGCTTGATTTTCTCCGTGAGCAGTTTCGGAAAGAATCCGAAAACCAGGAGGCTCGCAATCAACAACGCGTAAGGCAGCTTACGCCAGAGATTCGCGTCCGCCACATCTGCCCACTTCTCCGGCATCCCGGCATGCATTACCGCCCGCACCGCGCGTAACATGTAAACCGCCCCAATGATGAGCGCCCCCCACACCGCCAGCACCGTGACCACGCGCAACGCCGGCACTTGCCACGCTCCAAAGAACACGCTGACCTCGCCCACAAAATTCAGAAAGCCCGGCAGGCCGCAGCCCGCCATCGCGGCCATCACAAACGCCACTCCGATGAAGCGCAGCTTCTTCGCCAACCCGCCCAACTCACTCATCTCCAGCGTGCCGGTCTGGTTGTAAATGTAGCCGTTCAGCCCGAAGAACAGCGCCGCCAGAAAACCGTGCGCCACCATGATGGCCACCGCGCCGGTCACCCCGATGAGGTTCAGACTCGCGATGCCGAGGAAAATCATGCCCATGTGCGCCACGCTGGAATTGCCGATGAGCAGATTCAGATTCTTTTGCCGCATCGCTACCCAGCCGACGTAGAGAATGTTGCCGAGGCAAAGCCACGCGAGAATCTGCATCCAACTTTGCGCCGCTTCCGGCATCATCGGCAATGCCACGCGGATCAGACCGTAAAGACCGAACTTCTTCAGCACCCCCGCGTGCAACATCGCCGTCGCGCTTGGTGCCGAACCGTAACCCAACGCCGCCCATGAATGGAACGGCCACAGTGAAACGAGGATGCCGAACCCGAACAACAGCAGTGGGAAGATGAAATTCTGCGCGCTCGCCGCCATCGCGTTTGCCGGATCGGCGAAATGTTTCGTCAACGTCGGGATGTCGAACGTGCGCAGGTCAACCGGGACTTGCAGGTAAAGTGCGATCAGCCCAATGAGCGCCAGCAGCGCGCCGATGCTGAGGTAAAGCGTGATCTGGAAGGTGGCGTAGTTCTTCCGCTCCCCGCGGCCCCACACGCCGATCATGATGAACGTCGGCACAAGCGCGAGTTCATGGAAGAAGTAGAAGAAAAACAGGTCCAGCGACATGAACGCGCCGAGGATGCCGCCCGTCATCACGAGCAGCAGGATGTAAAACTCCTTCTCGCGCGATTTGATCTCGAATGAGCAGCATGCCGCCGCGAACGCGACGATCGCGCCCATCAAAACCAGTCCGACGTTTAAGCCGTCCACGCCCAGCTTGCAGGCGATGCCGAGTGATTCCGCACCGAGACCTGGAATGGTGCTGACAAACTTGTAGCCGCTCGCGTCCGCCGTCGCGCCGTTGAACTGCCAGAACATCAGCACGGCCAGCAGCATGGTGACAAACGTCACACCTACGGCCACCGCGCGCATGATGACGGCAAAGTTGCGCGGCACCAACGCCAGCGCGATCGCCGCGAGCAACGGAAGCAGGAAGATGTAGGTCAGGATTGTCATGCTTTTTAACGCAAAGGCGCAAAGACGCAAAGACGCAAAGAAAATACATTCCACACCTTGCGTCTTTGCGTCGTTGCGTCTTTGCGTTTATTCATGGCCACGAGTTTCAGTTGTTGTCCGCCTTGTCTTTCCGCTTCGGTTGCGGCTTAAAGTCCAAGTCTTCGGGCAAACCATGTACAACCCGATGAATTCCATGTTTCACCAGTCTTTCGCCAAAATTGATTACCAAACCCAGCTTGAGACCGGTGAGACGCAAGTACGTTTGCATTTGTGCTTCAAAGATCGGATTCCACTCGCTCACAGCCTTGTTGTCCACCAACACCAAGCCTTCGACTTTCATGTCCAGCCGAAGCGGCTTGCTAAGAATATGGCCTTTGTAGTTGATCCGAACCGGAAGCTGACGCTCCACTTTCAAGCCACGCAATCTCAACTCTTCCGCCAGGGCTTCCTCGTAAACATCTTCAAGCAAGCCCGGCCCGCCGAGTTCGCGATGCACCTCAATCGCGGCGTCCACGATGATCTTGGCGATTTCGTTCTCGGTCATCGCGAACCGCCTTTCTCAAACCTTGTTAACGCAAAGGCGCTAAGACGCAAAGGCGCCAAGCAAGAGCAGATTCTCCCCTCTTTGCGTCTTTGCGTCTTTGCGTCTTTGCGTTGAATTCTCATGTCATTTCCCAAGCACGAACCACAGCACCACGGCCACGCCGAGCACGAACAGGAAGGCGTAGGTCTGGAGGTTGCCGGTCTGGACCAGGCGCAGCGCGCGGCCCGTCAAATCCGTCCCGCCGCGCACGAGGCCGATGCAAAAGCCCTCGATGATCCAGCGATCAATCCAGTCGGCGATCGCGGCGATGGCGTCATGGATGCGGATGACCGTGGCTTCGTAAATCTCGTCGAAGTAAAAGCGGTTCGCCATCGCGCGGGACAACGCACCGAGCTTGTCGGGCAGCGGATCTGTCTTGGCGTTGGCATAGAGCTTCCACGCCGCGAACAACCCCACCGCAAAGGCCGCCAGCCCGCTCAACGCCGCCACCGGCGCATGCTGGAAGGGATAAACCAACTGTGCCAGCAAGCCGTGAGGATGTGCGGCGTCCGGTTTGAACATCCCGCCAAAGAGCGCTTCGATACCAATCACACCGCCGACAACGCTGGCCACCGCGAGAATGCGCAGCGGCCAGATCACCACGCCGGGCGATTCATGTGGTTCGTAGGACAGGCGTCGCGCCTGTCTCATACTTTCATCCCCCGCCTGCGCGGCTTCCTTGGAGTCAGAGACAGGCGCGACGCCTGTCCTACGATCGCCGAGAAACGCCACGAAGACCAAGCGGAACATGTAAAACGTGGTCAACGCCGCCACGGCCACACCCAGAATGAAGAGGAGCAGGTTGTTTTCGTGTGCCGCGGCGAGGATGGCGTCTTTGCTGAAGAACCCGCTCAATGGCCACACGCCCGCCAGTGCCAGCGTGCCAACCATGAAAGTCCAGAACGTCACCGGCATCTTCTTGCGCAGGCCGCCCATCTTCCAAATGTCCTGTTCGTGATGCAGCGCGATGATGACCGACCCCGCCCCAAGGAACAGAAGCGCTTTGAAGAATGCGTGGGTGGTGAGATGGAACATGCCTGCTTCCGGCGCAGTCAATCCCACGCCCATGACCATGTAGCCAAGTTGCGACAGCGTCGAGTAGGCGAGGATGCGCTTAATGTCGTTCTGCTGAACGGCGATGAGCGCGGCGAGCAATGCGGTGATGCCGCCAATCCAAGAAATCACCGTCAGTGCATCTGGCGTGAAGATGAAGAACACGCGGCACAGCATGTAAACGCCGGCGGCCACCATCGTCGCAGCGTGGATGAGCGCGCTGACGGGCGTCGGGCCTTCCATCGCGTCGGGTAGCCAGACGTGCAGCGGGAATTGCGCGGACTTACCTATCGCGCCGCAGAAAACCAGCAGGCCGCCAAGCGTCGCCATTCCGCCCAAAGCCGCGATGCTATTGCCCGACTCAAGCACCGTGAAGTTCAGCGAACCAAGAGCGGTGAAAATAATGAGAATTCCCAGGATGAACCCCAAGTCGCCAAGCCGGTTGGTGATGAAAGCTTTCTTGGCCGCGTCCGCCGCGCTGGGTTTCTCAAACCAGAATCCGATGAGGAGGTAGGACGATACCCCGACGAGTTCCCAGAAGATGAACATCTGGAGGAAATTGTTCGCGAGCACGATGCCGAGCATTGAGAACGTGAACAAACTCATGCATGCGAAGAAGCGAGAGAAGCCCGGGTCATCACGCATGTAGCCGTAGGAATAAATGTGAATCGCGCTGCCGACGCCGGTGACGATGAGGAGCATCATCAAGCTGAGCGCGTCGAGTTTGAGGCCGAAGTCCACGTTCAGGCTGCCGATGGAGAGCCAGTTGACGGAAAGTTCCCGCGCGTCCCAGCCGCCGAACTTGATTACCGCCAGCGTGAGGACAAAACCCGTGACAATCGCGCCGATGGACAACGTGGCGCTGACCGCCTTGTTGCGCAGGGTGAAAAGCGTGATGATGCCCGCCGCCAGCAGCGGCAGGAACAGGACCAGCCAGGTTAGAGCTTCCACTTTCATCAAATGTTCCTAACGCAAAGGCGCAAAGGCGCGGAGACGCAAAGCATAGGCACTTCATTAGCACCCGGCTTCAGCCGGGTGTTTGCAGCCGTCCGACGCACAAACCGTTGAAACGGTTTCGCTTTCTCGCCCGCGCCAGACACCTGGCTAAAGCCAGATGCTAATGAGAGTCGAAGTTCTCCGCGTCTTTGCGTCTTTGCGTCTTTGCGTTGAATTCTTCCGCCTTTCATAATCACAGTTTCATGCTCGTCAGGTCTTCGACGTGGGCGGTCTGGCGCTTGCGATAAAGCGCCACGATGAGCGCCAGGCCAACGGCGACTTCCGCCGCTGCCACGGTGATGATGAAGAACACCATCACCTGGCCGTTGAGGTTGTCGTTGAACCGCGAAAAAGAAACGAGCGCGAGGTTCGCCGAGTTGAGCATCAACTCCAGCGACATGTAGAGCACGAGCAGGTTGCGCCGCGTGATGACGCCCAGCAAGCCGAGCGCGAACAACAGCGCGCTGACCACGAGATAATGTTCCAAGCCTACGTTCATGTTCTTTAACGCAAAGACGCAAAGGCGCGAAGTTTGGCGGAAGCAATCTCATTAGCACCCGGCTTTAGCCGGGTGTTTGCCGCACCACGAGAGAGAAACCGTTTCAACGGTTTAGCGTCCATGCCCGCACCCAAAAACCGTTGAAACGGTTTTCCTCCCGCCCTTCCCTCGGACACCCGGCTAAAGCCGGGTGCTAATGAGAGGAACTCCATCCCAAACTCGCTTTCTGTAAATTCCAATTTCATCTCTTTGCATCTTGGCGGCTTTGCGCCCTTGCGTTCATTTCAGATCCTTCTTGCTGAGTAAAATCACGCCCACCATCGCCACGAGGAGCAGGAGTGAGACGATTTCAAACGGCAACAGGTAATCGGTGAACAGGAGCTTGCCGAGGGCGAACGTCGAGCCTTCCAACTGCGGGTCGCCCAATCCCCGCGAAGGCTCACTCGCCAGCAACGAGCGAATGAATATGGCGACGATGGCCCCCACGGACACCAGGCCCGCCACCAGGCCGGTCTTCTTGATCTTGCGCTGCTCTTCTTCCTTGAGGTCGAGCAGCATGATGACAAACAGGAACAGCACCATGACCGCGCCCGCATAGACCAGCACCTGCACCGCCGCGAGAAAGAACGCATGCAGCAGCACGAATAGTCCTGCCATCGAGATGATCGTAAGCACGAGAAACATCGCGCTCGTGACCGGATTGCGGCTGAACGGATTC
Organism: Verrucomicrobiia bacterium; assembly: GCA_011525685.1. GTDB lineage: Bacteria > Verrucomicrobiota > Verrucomicrobiia > Limisphaerales > JADLHS01 > WYBW01. Next base: position 22,709 of record WYBW01000031.1, on the reverse strand, counting down.
GCAACAACGAGCGCGCCGAAAACCAGCGTCGCAATCGCGAAGACGTAAAATAGGATGTCAGTTACCATGCTTAACTGTTCTGAAATCTCGAATGAACACGAAGGCAAACTCCACGCGCTGCGGGTCACAGACCCGCGCTCCGGAGCGCGCCTCTGCGAGGCGCAGCAGCCCCATTTGCGAAGTCAATGCGTTTTGATCCGTGTCCATTCGTGGTTGCTTAAACCTTCACCGGGAAATTGTCCTGCGTTTTTGCCTCTTCGGCTTTGTGTTTCCACTTCTGAACACCCGCATGAACACCACCAAGGGCGAGGAGTTTGTCCTTGTCGTAAATCATCTCCGCGCGGCTCGTGCCGGTGAGCGAATAATCTTTTTGCAGAAAAATCGCTTCCTCCGGGCAGACTTCCTGGCAGAAGCCACAGAAGATGCACCGCAGCATGTTGATCTCGAATTGCTTCGGCATCTTCTCCGCGTTCGGACGATCCGCAAGCTGACCCGCCGGACCGGGGGGCGTGATCTTGATGGCTTTCGGCGGACAGACGAATTCGCAAAGCTGACAGCTCACGCATTTGGTGTTCCCTTCCTGATCCTTCACGAGATACGGCGCGCCGCGATATCCCTCGGGCACGACCCATTTCTCCTCGGGATACTGCATCGTCACCTTCTTGCTGAAGAAGTGGCGCAGCGTGACTTTGAACCCGCCGATGATGGCCGGCAGGTAAAGCCGTTCGAACAAATTCAGAGGTTTGCGTTTAACGATCATTCAGTTTCGACTCCATGAAACCGTTAAAACAGTTTCTGCGCTCATGTGTTTGCTTACACCCGGTTGAAACCGGGTGTTAATGAGAGCGGCGCGGCAACTTTCGCCCGACGTTTGATTTGCCAAAATGTCCTGCACGCGCGGCTGGCGCCAGACCAAGGGTGCTTCCGTGATGGTCGCCCTCTCATTAACACCTCGCTTTAGCGAGGTGTAGGTGGCGCGCGGCGAAGGGAACTGTTTCAACAGTTTCATTCCTTGTCCTTTCGCCATTCCAGCCCATAGCGCTCCACGAACAGCTTCAGTTCCTCGGCAAAATTCCGCTTGCGATGATGTTCTTCCTGATTGGCGATGTAGGCGCAAACATCCGGCACACCCGACTCCGAAACCGAGAACACTCCAGATCCGCGCCCCCAACCGAACCTGCCCGCTACGAGACTCTGGTCGTTCACCCAGTGAGATGAACCACCCTTGAAAAGTTGCATCATATCCTCGACGCACAGATTCGTCGGCAAATCTACCAACGCATAAACGTGATCCGGGTTCACGAAGTTGATCTTCATGTAAATCTTCTTCTGCTTGGCGCAGTCGTGAAGCCAGGCAGAAAGCTTCGCAGCGGCGGGCTTGTCCAAGAATGGACAACGCTCCAGCGTGGCCCACACGATGTGCAGCCAGACGCGAGAGCAGGAGTAAAGTGACATAGGCTTGGTTCATTCCTTGTGTCCTGCTGACGCGTGAAAAACTGTTGAAACAGTTTTTCGATTACTTGCCACGGCCAACACCTCGCTAAAGCGAGGTGTTAATGAAAAGGCGGAAAAGCAAATGCGGAGCTTCTGGCCAAAGCCAGATGCTTCTGCGCAGCATTGATTTATTTCCATTGCTCTCAATTTGCCTGCCACCACAACCACACCGCCGTGACCACGATGTTCGCCAGCGCGAGCGGGATGAAGCGCAGCCAGCCGAGGTTCATGAGTTGATCATACCGAAAGCGCGGCCACATCCAGCGCACCCAGACGAACAGGAGCAGAAACAAGAACACCTTCCCGAGGAAGATGCCAATGTGCAGCACCCCGCCGATCAGCGTGGTGGCCGGTTGATCCAGCCCAAGCCACGGCAACGTCCAGCCGCCAAAAAAAAGCGTCACCATGATGCATGAGGCAATGATCATCGCGGCGTATTCGCCCATGAAGAACAGAGCGAATTTGATGGAGCTGTACTCGATGTTGTAACCGCCGGCGAGTTCCTGTTCCGCCTCCGGCAGGTCGAACGGGGTGCGGTTGGTTTCCGCGAACGCCGCCGCGAGAAAGATGCAGAAGGCCAGGAAAGTCATCGGAGTTTGAAACACCAGCCAGTTCGGCAAAGGCAACCACGCCGGCAGCCAGGCGACCGTGCCGATCTGGAACTCGATGATGCGGCTCAGGTTCAGGTCGCCGACGAGCAGAAAGATCGGAATGACGCTCATGCCCATGGCGATTTCGTAGGAGATCATTTGCGCGCTGGAGCGAATGCCGCCGAGGAACGGATACTTCGAGTTGGCCGCGTAGCCCGCCAGCACGATGCTGTAAACCCCGAGCGACACGATGCCAAACACGTAGAGAATGCCGACATTCAAATCGGCCAGCACCATTTTGTTGTCGGGATTGCCGAGGGTGGAGCCGAAGGGAATCACCGCGAGATTCAAGATCGCCGGGATCAGCGCAATGGCCGGAGCCAGGATGTAAAACACCTTGCGGACATGCGCCGGCACGACTTCCTCCTTGAAGAATGCCTTTACCGCGTCGGCGGCGGGCTGCAACAGCCCAAACGGGCCGGCGCGGTTTGGGCCGAGCCGTCCCTGAATGAATGCACACACCCGTCGTTCCACAAGCACCACGTAGGCGACCATGGTCATCAGCACGGCAAAGGCGCCCACCGCCTTCACGGCCGTGAACAGCGCGAATTGGGTGTTCGCACCCAGATTGTTGAACCAATCAATCATGGATCAGGAGGCCGCCAGTGGCAGTTCCAATTCCTCGCCTGCGGCCTCGTTGCGAACGATCAAGCGCCCCCCATCCTGAGCGCGCAACTGTTTGTTTGCGTTGAGCAGTTCGATGCCATACACCCGGCCATCAGGCGCGATGTCAATGTTCAGTTCGTCGCTGACCTGGATCGTCTCGACCTGAGCCTTTTTCTCCATCAAGCGGATGTAGGCGATGTTGTATCGCGGATCGTATGTCAGTTTCATATCAAAAGAATTTCGTGATCACCGTGATCACCAACCACCCCCGCTTCTCGCGGACCGCACAGGCGATCACCTGTTTGTTCGCATAGTACTTTCCCCGCCATCTCGCACCATACGGAAAGTTGCGTCGGAATCCCGTCCTGCCCAACTTCGCTGGAAACGAACCGCCCTGCGGTACGGTTGCCAACACTTCCGCCTCAGTCGCACCGCGTTCAGCCAATCGCTGCCGCGCGTGAGGATGAAGTCGCGTAGCCATGCGGTTCAAACCTTCACCGTCACGCCGATGTCGCCCAAGCCGGCCCACGTGAGGCCGTTGAACGCCGGCACATCCTTCGCCATCTCGTTGAACAAACCTTCTATGGTCAGGAAACCGTTCTTGCCGGTGACGTTGTAAACCAGGTCGTGTAAAAAGTCCCATTCGGGTCGCGCGTCACCGGGCGGCTGGATCGCCTGCATGAACCGCTGCACGCGGCCGTCGCGATTCGTGAACGTGCCGCGCTTTTCGGCGTGCGCGCACCCGGGCAAAACGTAATGTGCAAGCTTCGCCGTCGCGCTCGGCAAGATGTCGCTCACGATGAGCGTGTCGAGTTTGCCGAGCAGTTCCGCGGTGATGCCGTGCTCGGTGACCACCTCGCTGGTGAGCTCCTTCTCCCGTAGGGCTTTCGCGTCCACGGCGCGCTTCAACAAGTCTTCGCCGAAGACAATCAATGTCTTGATCTCGCCGCGCGCAATGCCCGCCGCGATCTTCGAAAGGTTGATGCCCATCTCGGTGAAGCTGATTCCGGTGAGCCGCGCGCCGTTCGTGTTCGGATTCTTGTCCTCGTCCACGAGCAGGTTGTCGCCCTTGCCGGTGCGCGGGACGGAATCGCTGATCGCGCCGAGCTTTGCCTTGAGCTTGCTCAACAGCCAGAGTTCTTCGTTTGTCTGGCGGGCGGAAGCGATGATCGCCGCCGAGCCTGGCGGGACGCGCTTGAGCGTCTCGGCGATTTCGTTGAGCGCCACAGTCCAGGATGATTTCTGACCGCGCACCAAAACGTCCTTCAAGCGGTCGTCGCGGTGAATCCACTTGTAGTTCAGGCGACCGGCGTCGCACATCCACGGGCCGTTGACACCGTCGTTCTCACGCGGCGTGTAGCGGTAAATCTTTTCCTCGCGCGAACTGATGAGGATGTTGCAACCCGTCGCGCAGCTCGTGCAGACGCTCTTGGTTTCCTTGAGAAACCATACGCGCATCTGGAAGCGAAAATCCTTCGAAGTCAGCGCACCCACGGGACAGATGTCCACGGTGTTCAACGTATAATTGTTGTCGAACGGCATTCCCGGATACGTGGAAATCGTGTTGTAGCTGCCGCGATTGATGATGCCCAGCGCATCATCACCCGCCACGTCGCGCGTGAACCGGATGCAGCGGGTGCAGAGAATGCAGCGCTCGGCATCGAGCATGATGCGCGGGCCGAGATCAACGGCCTTGGGCTTGTGAACCTTGGCCTCGACGAAGCGGCTCGCGCTCTGGCCGTAGTCAACGGAGTATTCCTGGAGCTTGCATTCTCCGGCCTGGTCGCAGATCGGGCAATCGAGCGGGTGATTGATGAGCAGCGATTCCAAAACGCCTTCGCGCATTTGCTTCACGGCGGGTGTCTTGGTGTAAATCTCCATGCCGGGCGAAATTGGCGTGGCGCAGGCGATGGCCGGGCGCGGCGACTTCGCGATCTTCGGCGTGCCGTCGGGGTTCATCACCGGCTTGCGATCCGGGCCAAGCGCGGGCGTGCCGAACTCAACGAGACACATGCGGCAGTTGCCGGCGACGGGCAGCTTGGGGTGATAGCAATAGTGCGGGACATCCGTCCTCGCCGCCTCGCAGGCCTGAATCATCGTCGTGGGCACGAGCTTGCCGGCGTGATCCGGCGAGAGCTTCGGCACCTCGACTTCGCGCCCGTCCACCTTCACCTTGATTTTCTCAATCGCGGGCGGCGCAGGCTTGGATTCGGTTGTTGGTGCGGTGGACATTTTACTTAACGCAAAGATGCAAAGGCGCAGAGGCGCAAAGCAAAAAGTTCTTTGCGACTTGGCGTCTTTGCGTCTTTGCGTTGAAAGAGTTTCATTTCAATGTGCAGCGACGGTTTCTCTTCGCTTTGCCGCCGCTGAATTCGAAGCGACGCCATTTTGGGCGCGCTTTGCTTCGTCGGCTGCGCCTTTGGCCACAAATTCATCCTTGAACTTTGCGACGAAACTTTGCACCGGCCACGAGCAGGCTTCACCAAACGCGCAGATCGTGCGACCGCCGGGGATGTTGTTCGCAATCTTCTCGAGATAATCCGCGTCAGTTTTCCGACCTTCGCCGTGCGTGAGGCGATGCAGCGCCTTGCTCATCCAGAGCGAGCCTTCGCGGCAGGGCGTGCATTGGCCACAGCTCTCGTGGGCGTAGAATTCGCTGATGTTGGCCAGCGCCTCGACGATGTCCACGCTGTCGTCCATGACGATGATGGCGCTCGAACCGCTCATCGTCCCGGCTTGCAGCAGCGAATCGAAATCATAGGGCAGGTCCAGCATGTCCACCTCCTGCTCGACGTCCTTGCCGTCCACCTTGCGCTTGAGTTTGAACTTCTCGCCAGCCTTGAGCACCTTGGCCGAAGAACCGCCGGGGATGACGGCCTTCAGCTTTCTGCCGTCGCGCAGGCCGCCGCCGAAATTGGGGTCGTTGATCAGCTCGCCAATCGTGACCTTGCCGACTTCGATCTCGTAATAGCCGGGGCGCTTGACGTGGCCGCTGAGGCTGACGATGCGCGTGCCGGTGTTGTTCGGCGTGCCGAGCTTGGCAAATTCCGCGCCGCCCATGGCGACGATGTGCTTCACGTTGCAGAGCGTCTCGACGTTGTTGACGATGGTCGGGCACATGTAAAGCCCGAGCACCGCCGGGAAATACGGCGGCTTGATGCGCGGATAAGGCCGCTTGCCCTCGAGCGATTCGATCAGGCCGGTCTCCTCGCCGCAGATGTAAGCGCCCGCACCGCGATGGACGTGAATCTCCAGATCGTAGCCGCTGCCGAGGATGTTCTTGCCAAGCAGATTTTTCGCTCGCGCTTCGGCCAGCGCCTTGTTAAGCAGCTTTGCACCCTGCGGCATCTCGCCGCGAATGTAGATGTAGGCCAACTTCACGTCGTTCGCGAAGCATGAGAGGATCATCCCCTCGATGAGCTGGTGCGGGTCTTTGTGGATGATCTGGCGATCCTTGAACGTGCCCGGCTCGGATTCGTCGGCGTTGCAAATCAGATAAATCGGCTTGCCGCTGCGACGGTCCACAAAGCTCCACTTAAGTCCGCACGAAAAACCCGCGCCGCCGCGCCCACGCAGGCCGGACTTCATGACTTCGTCGCGGAGCTGTTCTTGCGGCGACTTCCTTTTTCCGTCCGGCAAATCCAGCGGCTGCATTGCCAGCGCCTTCTTGAGCACCTCGTAACCGCCGTGCTTCAAATAACATTCGATGTCGGGCGTGTAGCCCGGCTGATCGGCATGTTTGAGGATGAGTTTGTATTCGGACGGCATGCTCAGGCGTGGCTTGACTGGTGGGGGAAAGCGTTTAGCCTAGCAGATGCTACGGACTGCCCGATGGTGTAACGGTAGCACAGCAGACTCTGGATCTGTTTGTCATGGTTCAAATCCATGTCGGGCAGCCAATTCGTCACGGCTTCACCTCCACCAGTTTTCCCCGGCGCAGCGAATAGACTTTTCGCTTCTCCGCCCGGTCGCGTTTGGCGGCGTCGCGCACAATGGCGTCAACGTCGTAGTTAAATTTCGCCGCGTGGGTCTGGCGGATGCGATGCAATTTTTCGATGATTGGATCCTTCATAATTCAAACGGATAGCAATTCTTCCGGCGTGCATATTACAGGGCAATGAAAACCGGCACTTCGACAAACTTCACGCAAGTCATCGGCCATCGCCGGATTGTTGATGTGTTTCAAGTTCCACGTCGCTAGAAAATGCATTCCATGAACGGCCGCCAGCGCGACATGGAGCGCATCCTCCGCAGCCTTTGTTGGAAGTGGTCCGGGTTCAATCAGCGCGCGAGCCAATCGGGCCGAGTCGCTCGACAGTTGCAACCACGGTAACGGCTTCAAAATCCTCAAGCGCTGGCGGACTCGTTCGGCGTCGCCCTCTCTTGCCTCGTCCCACACGAATCGAGAAATAGGGATGCGGAAGTTACGGCGCTTTTCGGTCCACCATTGGTGCGTGTTCAACTGGCGCGCGGCCATGACCAAATCCGTGGCCGGGCGCGCCGTCAGATAACTGACCACCGATGTTTCCATGTAAAGCGTGGGCTTCATTTACATTGGCTGACGATTTCCTCCGCCTTCGCGCGACTGACGCCCTCGTAGAAATCCTCGTTGATCATAATCACCGGCGCGGTGCCGCAACTGGCGAGGCACTCGACGAATTCGACCGAGAACCTGCCGTCCTTCGTCGTTTGGACGCCGTGCTTGTGCGCGTCCAGTCCGAGCTTGTCGCAAAAGTGTTTGTGCAGCGCGTACGACCCGCCCAGCGCGCAGCTCAACGTGCGGCAGACCTTGATCTGATACTTCCCGACCGGTTGCTGCCGGAACATCGGGTAGAACGTGACCAGCTCGTAAACGTTGATCGGCTGCAGGCCCAACTTCTTCGCCGTCCACTCGACTGCCGCCTGTGAAATCCAGCCGAAATGCTCCTGGAGGGCGTGCAGCACCATGAGCGACGCACTGCGCTTCACGGGATAATGCGTGATCAACTCGTCAATCTCGGTTTCCAGTTTTGCGGGAACGGAAAAGCTCATCGGTCACATTCTCCCATCACAAAGTCGAACGAACCCAGGATCGAAACCACGTCGCTCATCAGGTGGCCGGGCAACAGGTGCGACAGGATGCTCAGGTTCACAAAGCTGGGGCTGCGAATCTTCATACGATACGGCGTGCCGCCGCCCCGGCTGTGGATGTAAAAGCCAAGTTCGCCCTTCGGATTCTCGTGCCCGAAATAAATTTCACCGGGCGGACAATTCACGCCCTGCGTCACGAGCATGAATTGATGGATCAATTCCTCCATGCTCGACAGCACCTTGCTCTTCGGCGGCAAAACAATTTTGCCATCGGCCACGTTGACGGGTTCTTTCGACGCGTTGTCGAAGCCGCCGGGAATCTTGTCGAGACACTGATGGATGATCCGCACGCTCTGGCGCATTTCTTCCATGCGCACGAGATAGCGGTCGTAGCAATCGCCGACTTCACCCAGCGGCACGTCGAACTGCAAATCTTTGTAGCAAAGATACGGCTGATCTTTGCGTAGATCGTAATTGATCCCGCTGCCGCGCAGGTTCGGCCCGCTCAAACCGAAATCAATCGCGTCAGCCTTCGAGATGACGCCGACATCTTTGGTGCGGTCCACCCAGATTCGATTGCGCGTGAGCAGCGTCTCGACCTCGTTGATGTTGACGACAACTTCGTTGACAAACTTGCGGACCGCCGCGCACCAACCGGGCGGAGTGTCTCGCGAAACGCCGCCGATGCGCGTGTAACTTGTCGTGAATCGCGCGCCGGAGAGGGCTTCGGCGAGGTTGTAAATCTTCTCGCGCTCGGTGAACGTGAGCAGGAACACCGTCATCGCGCCCACGTCCATCGCGAAGCAACCCACGCCGAGCAGGTGCGACGAAATGCGCGCCAGTTCGCAGCAGATCACGCGAATGTATTGGCAACGCGGCGGCAGTTTGTCGTGGATGCCGAGGAGTTTTTCCACCGCGAGCGCGTAGGCTACGTTGTTCGCCAGCGGCGCGAGATAATCCAACCGATCCGTGTACGGGATGAACTGGGTGTAGGTCATGTTCTCGGCGATTTTTTCGTCGCCGCGATGCAAGTAACCCACGTCCGGAATCGCCTTGGTGATAATCTCGCCATCCAATTCGAGGACGATGCGCAACACGCCGTGTGTGGACGGATGCGACGGCCCCATGTTGAGGACCATCTTTTCACCCTGCATGTCCTGCAAATCCTCGGCAGGCGGCAAAGATTGCGCCGCCGTCTGCGCCTGTGCAGCGGTGTCGCGAATCGTGATTTCTTGGGTCGAGCTCATTTGTATCTGACAAATGCAACCATGTTGCCACCGTTGGTTTTTTCCTCACGGACCTCAAGAAAATCTGGGAACCTTCCGATCATCGTCCTCAAGTTCGGACAACCATACGTGCGGTGATCGAAACTCGAATCCAAGCTCCGCATCGAACTTCCGATGGCACTCAAAGGCGCCCAGCCGTCATCTTGCGCACAATTTTCGAGCGCCCTTCGCAGCAACGGAAGGGCCTTTATCACCGACAAGACTGGCTTTGGTGTGGCCGTTGGGGCTGACCTCTGCTTGGGTTTCTCCTCCGTTGGCGCGCCGGCCGATTCTTGAGGGGTCAGATTTTCAGTGAAAACGAAGACGTCGCATGCATTCCGAAAGGGTTTGGCGGTCGCTTGTCTCCCGATGCCAATCACGAACAGACCCTTTTCCCGGATGCGGGTCGCCAGCCGCGTGTAATCGCTGTCACTGGAAACGATACAAAACCCATCGGCTACCCCGGAATGTAGGATGTCCATCGCCTCAATGATCATAGTGCTGTCCGTCGCATTCTTCCGAACTGTGTGGCGGAACTGTTGAATCGGCTGGATGGCGTTCGCCTGGAGAACATCCTTCCAACCATTCATGTTTGGCTCGGTCCAGTCTCCGTAGATTCGTCGAATCGTTGTGCGACCATACTTGCTTATTTCAGCAAGAATCTCGTCGAGCAACGTTGGCTGTGCGTTGTCACCGTCAATCAGCACGGCAATCGCGCGAAATTTTGGAAATGGATTTGTGTCGGCCATGCTCAATCGCCAAAAGTCTTCACGCGCGGCTCGCGTTCAATCGCATCCTTTCCGCCCGGTGAGGTAACGAACGGCCCGCCTTCGAGCGGCGCGGGCTTGCTGAACGCCACATCCGGCGCCTCGCTCGGCTTGCCAGCCAGCGGAAAATCCTTGCGCAGCGGGAAGTAGGGGTAGCCTTCCCACATGATGATGCGGCGCAAATCAGGATGTCCGCGAAAGCGGATGCCCATCATGTCGTAAATCTCGCGCTCATGCCAATCCGCCGTCCGCCACACGCCGGTGACGGTCGGCAACTCGGACTTCTCCTCGCTCACGCTGGTGATGAGCCGGAGGTATTGCTTGTGCTCAATTCCGTAGAGGTGATAGACGACCGTCCAACGTGGGTCCTCGCCGTAATTATCAATGCTGGAAACGTCCACGAGGTAGTTAAAGCCCAGCTCCTGCTTCGCGAACTCGGAGACCGCGGCGATGCGCTCGGCGTCCGCGACGACCAGCGTGACCTCGCCGCGAAACTCCGTCGGACCGGCGAGAAGTTCCCCGAACTTTTCTTTGAGTTTGCTGGCGAGGTCGAGCGCGCTCATGCGGTAGCGCAGGTTTCAAAACCTGCTGTATCGCCGATTTCCAAATCGGCTGGGCGTGCGAAACAGTGCGGCGCGCGGGTTTTGGAAACCCGCGATACAGCAGACTCGGATGTCTGCGCTACGAAGTTGCACGGCTAAAATCCTCATCCTAATCAGGCTTTGGCCAGCGCCGGGCCGGGTTTCTTCAAAGTGGCCAGCAACGGCTCACGTTGAACCTTGTTTTGCAATTTCATCAGCGCGTCGAGCAACGCCTCGGGTCGCGGCGGGCAGCCTGCGACGTAAATGTCCACAGGCAAGATATTGTCCACGCCCTGCAGGACTGCGTAGCTGCGATACATCCCGCCGGTCGAGGCACACGCGCCCATGGCAATAACCCATTTCGGCTCGGCCATCTGGTCATAGATGCGTTTCACCGACATGGCCATCTTGTAGGTGACCGTGCCCGCCACGATCATCACGTCCGATTGCCGGGGCGAAAACCGCATGACCTCCATGCCAAAGCGCGAAATATCGAAGCGACTCGCGCCCGTGGCCATCAACTCGATCGCACAGCACGCCAACCCCATCGGCATGGGCCAGATGGAGTTCTTGCGGAACCAATTTAACGCCGCATCCACACGCGTGTGGATGACATCACCTTCGATCCGCGAATCGTAGCCAAACTCGGTGGTTGTCTGCATGAGGACTAACTCGTTAACCGCTTGGCTGCAACGTAGTCAGGCATAGGGGAGGCAGCAAGCGTTTTGTGATTTTTTTCACAAAGTTCGATGTTCAAGGACCTGAACTTATGGCAAAAACGAGGTGGACATCCACCAAGCGGGCGCTACATTCGGCCTGATTCAATTCCCCGGGACGAACGGCTGAGTCGCCGTGCGCCATTTCGCGGGGAGCAGTTGGCAGGTTGAAATGATGAGCGCATAAGAAAGGAACAACCATGAAGTTTATCAAATCATTGACGGTGGCGGTTTGTGCGGCTGCGTTCCTGCTCAGCACGAGCGGGGCGATGGCGGAAAGCTGTTGTGTCAAAGCCAAGGCCGGTGGCAAGGACTGTTCGCACAAATGCTGTGTCGCGGCACGTGCGGAAAAGAAGGTGTGCGATAAATGCCAGGCGGACGCTTCCTGCTGCGACAAGGCGATCGCCGCGGCCAAGGCCTGCGCGCATCCGTGCTGTGTCGCAGCCACCAAGGACAAGAAGGTCTGCGAGAAGTGCAATCCCAAGAAGAAGGATGACAAGAAGGCCTGACTGGCCGGAACTTCAGTGAATTCCCAAAGCGGCCGCGTTCGGAGGGATGCGGCCGCTTTTGCTGATTGCGTGGGTATTCACCCTGCATTTTGCTCAGGTGGGCCTTGTTTGCGCGGCTATTCCACCACCACCGCAGCTTCCCCTGAACCGATGCGCTTTTTCTGTCGCCTCGAGCGGGGCGATTTCGTTTAATGAAACCAACGTTGAGAAACCTATGATGAACCGACGCTCCTTCGTTAGCTCGACCGCCACTCTCGGCGCCGCCCTGGCGCTGGGGGCGCAGGCCCAGGAAAACCGTCCCGCTACTCCGCGCCGCAAGCGCATCAAGCTCGGCATCTCGACCTATTCCTACTGGCATTTCCGCACCGCCAAGGTGCCGGTGGAGACGGTGATAGACAAGACCGCCGAACTCGGAGTGGAAGGAGTGGATATTTTGCACCGGCAGATGGAAATCTCGGAGAAAGAGCCGTTGACCGCCGCCCACCGGCCCTACCTCCAGAAACTCAAGCGCCATGCCTTCCGCAATGGAGTGGACCTCATCTGCCTCTCCATTCATCAGGACTTTGTGGACCCGAGCGCGGAATATCGCCGGCAACAGGTGGAGCACACACTCAAGTGCATCGAGATCGCCTACGAACTGGGCGTGCCCTGCATCCGGCTCAACTCCGGTCGCTGGAACACCATCGCCAGCTTCGATGATTTGATGAAGGCGCGCGGCGAGGAGCCGATCCTGCCCGGCTACACCGAGGATGACGGCTTCAAGTGGTGCATTGATTGCATCGAACAATGCCTGCCCCGCGCCGGCGAGTGCGGGGTCATCCTGGCGTTGGAAAACCATTGGGGACTGACCCGCACGCCGGAAGGATTGTTGCGCGTCCTCAAGGCCATCTCCTCCCCGTGGTTGGGCGGGCTGATGGACACGGGCAACTTTCTGGAAGACCCTTACGACAAGCTCAAGCAGATCGCGCCTCAAACCGTCTTCGTGCAGGCCAAAACGTATCATGGCGGCGGGGAATGGTACACGCTGGACCTGGACTACAAGCGCATCGCGCGGATTCTGGCGGACGTGAATTACACGGGCTACGTGTCGCTGGAGATGGAGGGCAAGGAAAACCCGGACACCGCCGTGCCGAAAAGCATCGCCCTGCTGCGCGAAGCGTTCGGCTCCTGACCACCGGGCTTGAGCCTGCGGCCCGCTACTACAACTGCTCGCGCAGTCGAAAGAAGCCACCCTCGAGTTCGCGCGGCACGAGCGCGTTGGTGGCATTGGTGGGCTGGCCGAGATTCTCCCAGACAAGATTGGTGAGCGAACCAGTTTGTTGAAGCTGCACCAGTCCGTCGCCCGCGGACCAATAGAGCACCACGTTGCTGGCTTGCAGTCCGATGGAGAGCTGGCGGGCCGGTGGCGGCACCAGGACGCCTCGTGCCCGCGGACCGCCCAGCGCGAGGATTTCCGCCGCGGACATCGTGCGGTCGGTGAAGCAGAAGCTGCTCAGGTAGAGTTCATGGGTGTAAACCCCGGACCCGTCGCCTTCGTTGAACAGCAGCAGGTCGGGGCCGGCATCGAGGTTGGAGTAGAGCGAATGTCGCCCATCGGGTGACGCGCTGCCGTTGAAGACCGGCTGGCCGTCAAGGTAATAGGCGACCGTGCCCGCCGCCAGGTCGGCGACAAAAGCGACGCGATGCCAGGTGTTGGCGGAGATGAGTCCCGATGCGGAATACCCGATCGCCCCGATGCCCAGCGCACCGGTGGCGTTCACGTAGAAGTCCGCGTCGTTGGCATTACCCGGGTTGGTGTTGAAGAACGGCAGCCACCCCACCGTCCCAGGCAGCAGGAAGTCAAAGATCATCGTGTATTGGTTGATGAATGTGCCGCCTCCATTCGGGCCGCTGGCGGTGAACGTGACCTGGTAACCATTGCCCGCGCCGGTAAACGCGGGCGCGTGCAGGTAACCCGCCGGACGGCCGCCAATGTGCGGCACGCTGACCCCGTCCGTGACGCCGAACGTGGTCAGGTTCGAGGTGACCGTTCCATCGGCGTACGTCAGGATGCCGTTGCCGAGCGCCGGGGAAAGATCGCCGGCGGCAAAGTTCCACTCATACACCACCGCGCTGGTGAGCTTGGTGGTGAAGGACCAGACCTCACCCGTCACCGTGCCCGACGGGGTGAATTCGTCCACGCGCCAGTAATACACTTTGCCGGGCAGGAGATTGGACAGCGCAACATAAGCGGCCGTGGTGCCGGTGAGCAACGCGCCCGGGCTGTTGGTCCCGAAATAGACCGCGTGGCTGGTCGCGTTGCTGCCGGGCAACCAACTGAGGAACGGGGTCAACGTCACATTGGTGGCCAGGTGCGCCGGCGAGGGAAGGCTGGCCCGCTCACGCGGCGTGGGCGGCACCAAGGCGAACGTGGTGAGCACCGCGCGATGGTCGGAAGGCCAAGGGTTGACGCTATTGCGCTCGTCCAGTTCCACGGAGTGCGTGGGCGTGGCACCGTCGCCTTTCGAGTAATGCACAAAGTCAATGCGGTCGTAAACCCCCTCGGGTTCCTGGTCGGTCTTGGGCGTCCAAGTGATGCCGGGTTCGTTGAAAGCGAACGCTGGCGGGAAGGTGCGGTTGGGGGAGTTCACTTCGTGATACGAATCGCCCAGGCCGGCTTCCGCCACCACCAGCGAGGTGGGCCAGGGAAAGCCCGCGTAATCCAGGTGGGACGGCGCGTTGAAGTCGCCCACCAGAAAGCATGGTTCGGAGCCGGCCAGGAACGGTTGCATGGCCGCGAGCAACTGGTTGAGCGCGGGCATCCGGGTTTGATGCTCCTGCTGAATGATGAATGACTGTGACCGTCCCTGCTTCAAGTCATACGGGCCGTAGGGATAAGCCGTGAGATGGCAGTTGAAGAAATGCACCCGCTGGCCAGGCGCGAGTTCGATGGTCGCGCCGCGCGAACTGCCGATGTTTTGCGAGGCAATGATGGGGTAACGGCTGACGATGGAACGGCCGCTGGCGGGCAGGACGTGGAAGCCCAGATTCGTGGCGATGACCCGCGCCGTCGCCTCGTTGCACTCCTGCAAGCCCACCAAGTCGGCGCCCGAGACGCGGATGGCCTCGATGCAGTTGCTCAAACTGTGGCCGCCGTTGACCCAGATGTTGAAGCTCATGACTTTGAGCTGCGTGACCGGCGCCGCGGCCAGCGCACCGGCCATCACGAAGGCAAAGGCGAGAATGAAGGCACAGCGACGAAGCAACCGGAAAGCGGCTGGCGCGGGGTCGAGGCGAACGAAGTCCGCCGCTGCGGGATCAGTGAAGCAATCGTATGTCTTGATCATGGCAAAGCAAGTCAGGCGTTTTACGGAGCATACATCCGCCGCCGCCATTCGCCATGCCCAGTTTTGGGGGCATGCATCCCGCTCCACCGGAGAGGCGGCTGGCACGCCGCCTGTCCGGCGTTCGGCCCGGCCTGGCGACCACAGGCAGTCGAAACCGATTGCATGAAATTGAGATGTGCCCGCGCCGCGGTATGGCGGCTTTCACTCGCCGTCCACCGGGATCACCGCGGTCCAAGTCTTTGAACCAAACCTGCCGTTGAATTTCTCCCTCAACACTTCCGCTTCGGTCACGCTTCGGGCAATCGCGAACGTCGTCGAACCGCTGCCGGACATGAGGGCCGCCGCGGCACCGTTCGCGCGCAGGAATTCCTGATACAAGGCGAGCAGGGGAAATTTTTCCAGAGCGGGCGCTTCCAGGGCGTTGTAGAACTGGCTGGCGGCGGCGGACAATTCACTGGTTTGTAGAAGCGCGATGAGCCTTTGTGCCCGGCCTGGTTCGCCCTTCAGCGCCGAGGGAAAGCGGGCCAGGCTGCGGTAAGCCCACGCTGTGGCAATCCCGAATCCCGGGTGGATCAGCAACCAGGCCGTTCCGCGCAGGGCGGGGAATGGATCAAGCGGCTGGATGATCTCGCCGCGACCCGTGGCCAGCGCGGGCTGGCTCTGCAGGAAGAAGGGCACGTCCGAACCGAGGGCGGCGGCGAGTTCGACCAGGGTGGCGGGCGACAGCGGGTGACCAAAGAATTCGTTCATGCCCAGCAAGGTGGTGGCGGCGTTGCCACTGCCGCCTCCCAAGCCCGCGGCCAGAGGGATGCGCTTGTCGAGCCGCACCCGGACGCCCTCCGGGATTTGGGCCGCGCGCAGAAACGCCGACGCCGCCCGATGGACGAGGTTGTCCGTCCCCGTTGGCAAGCCAGGGTCGCTGCACGTCAACTCCACGCCGTGCGAGCCGCGCTCAAAAACCAACCGGTCGCAAAGATTGACCGGATGCATGACGGTTTCCAGTTCGTGGAAGCCGTCAGCCCTCCGGCCGAGGATGTTCAGCAGGAGATTGACCTTGCAGGGCGATGACTTTTCGAGCGTCACAGGCACAAAAAAGCGCCAACACCGGAATGTTGGCGCGATTGGTCGGCTCCGAAGAGCCGATTAGTTGTCGAAGATGCGGAACCGGCTGCCGGGGACGTTCGGGGCCACATCGCCGCCGCTGAAACCGATCGTGGTATCCGTGGCGAACAGTGAGTCCGCCAACATGCGGGGTTTGTAATTGTCGGGATAGACGACGTGAGGTGTCAGATAGCTCGTGGCGATGGGATCGTAGGAAGGAATCGGGAAGGTGATGGTTTCATACAACCCGATGCCGAACCGGGCCATGCTGCGATTGAAGCCGCGCACCATGCCGGTGGCGTAGGTGGCGTCCTTCGATTCAAACAACGTCGTCTGTTCGATGGTGCGACGCATGTCACCCCAGCGGACGATTTCGTACATGTTGCTCAGGCCGCGGCCGAGTTTCTTTTCCGGGCCGGCACAACCGGAAGCCAGCAAACCAAGCAGGAGGACCGCACCGAGGAGAGAGACGGGTTTTTTCATAAGTTCTCTAAGTTGCTGCGCCAGCTTAACCCCTGCCCTCCGGATGTAAAGCGAGATTTCCATCCCGCCACAAATCCGTGGGGACTGGACGAATTGGCAAACCTTGACTCTGGGCGACCAAGGCTGCCAGTTCACCGACACCATCGCCTCCGGCCCGCAACGCCTTTACCGCGTCATTCAGGACGAGCCAACCGCCCACGATTGGGAGTGAACCTGAACACGATTGACGCCTGAAGACACTAGCACTTGCAAGGCAGGGCGCGAGTGAACCCGGATGGACGGTCGTGCAATGCGTGGATCAGCGAAGTCTGATTCCCTTCACGCTTTCCACAAAGGCGGCAAAGCCCGCGGCCTGTTTCTTCAACCGGCCCAGCAGTTCGATGTCTTTGAGCCGTCCGTCCGCATCCAGCAGGTTGTTGATTTGAGGCAGGAAAACGCGCTCGGGATAAAGGTAGGCGTTGCGATAACCGAAAATGGCCTGAAGTTGCTCGACGGGCCGCAGCGCGCCCCAGATGCCCGCCGCCAGCCCGGTGAAACACACGGGCCGGCGCTCGAAGCTTTCCGGGAACTTGAGCATGTCTATGAAATACTTGAGCACACCGGGTACGCTGCCGTTGTACTCCGGCACCACCACGTGCAAACCCGACGATTCGAGCACGCCGTCGGAAAACGGCTCAAAGGACCTGGGTTTCTCCGCGTAGGAGGCCGGCGAAAAAATCTCGGGCGGCAACTGGGCCAGGTCGAGCTCGCGCCAAGTCACCTTGAGTTCCGTGTAGATCTCTTCGAGGTGGCGGGCAATCTTGCGACTGTTGCTCCCGGGGCGGTTGGTTCCAACGACAATGGTGATCATGGGGTGATTCTACCGAAGCCCCGTTCCGTGGCAACGTCAAGCCGTGGTGCTCGGCGCCCGGGAGGCGGTCGGTTTGCGATTCGCCTCGGCAGGCTGCGAAGCTACCGGTGTTCCTCGAGGCGAGCGGCGACAGCCGTTTTGGATCCAGAGCCGCCAGACCATGATCAGCGCCTCGCGCACGATGTGGCCCGACATCTTGGAGTGGCCTTGCACGCGCTCAGTGAAAATGATCGGCACCTCCACGATCTTGTAGCCTTGGCGCCAAAGCTTGTGGGTCAGCTCAATCTGAAAGCTGTAACCGTTCGAGCGGACGCCATCAAGGTCAATGGCCTCCAGTGAGCGGCGTCGGAAACACTTATAGCCTCCGGTGGGATCCGTGAAGGGCATCCCGGTGATGACATGAACATAGGTCGCGGCGCTCTTGCTCAGCATCAGGCGGCTCAAGGGCCAGTTCATGATCCGGATGCCGTTGACGTAACGAGACCCAAGCACGAGGTCGGCGTCCTGGGCGGCGCCGAGAAAAGCCGGGATGTCATCCGGGTTGTGCGAGAAGTCCCCGTCCATCTCGAAGATGAAATCGTAACCGCGTTCCAACGCCCACTTGAAACCGGCGATGTAGGCGCGGCCCAGCCCATTCTTCTCGGCGCGGTGAATGACGTGAACCTCCGGATGTTTCGCCGCGAGTTCGTCGGCCAGTTTGCCGGTGCCGTCCGGCGAGTTGTCGTCCACGACCAGCAGGTCCACCTTGACCGGCAGCGCGCGCAGCCGTTCCGTCATGCGCGGGAGATTCTCCCGCTCATTGTACGTCGGCATCACGATGAGAGTTCGGTTCATGGCTCGCCCGCAGGTCCGCAGATAGATAGCCGATGAAATGCCCTAAAACAAGGCGTGTTTTGAGTCTCTTGACCGGTGGGACGGCGGTCTGCGATGGGAATAATCCTGCGAATCAGTCCGTTCCGGCGGCGGCAAGAGCGGCCGGAGAGGGCATTGTTCACATCGCGGCAAACGCGGTCGGCAAAAGTCCTTGCCCACCATCACGAGCTGCGCGTGATAATCCTGCCAGTAATCCAACCGCGCAGGCGGCGCCTTCCGATTGAGCGAAGCCTCGCACAAACGTTTGAGTTGATCGTAGTCCGCGTTGGCCTGGCACCAGCCGTGGCGGAAAAAGATTCGCTTGGTGTAAGCGTCAATCACGAAGCTGTGATGGCCGCCGGCGTAGAGCAACATGCTGTCCGCTGTTTCCGGACCGATGCCGTGGATGGCCAGCAGGCGCTCGCGAACCTTGGCAGTCGCGCCCGCGAACAACCGGTCCAGGTCGCCGCCACATCCTTCGACGAGCACCCGCAGGAACGCGCGCAAGCGCCGCGCCTTCACGTTGAAATAGCCGGCCGGGCGGATGAGTTCCGCCAGTCTGGTTTCCGGCAGGGCAAAGAGTTTCCCCGGCTCCAGCACGCCCACCGATTTGAGATTGGCGATGGCCCGCTCGACGTGGGTCCAACTGGTGTTCTGGGTGAGGATGGCGCCCACACAAACCTCGAACGGCGTTTCGCCCGGCCACCATCCCAGGTGACCGTGCCGTGCGCGCATCAGACGGTAGGCCTGCCGCAGTCGCGACCGGATCCGAACCGTCGCGCCCGCCGGTTTTGATGGTGGAACGGGTTTGGACACCGCCGCGTTGTAACATCAGCCGGCGAGCCGGCAAAGTTTGATTGCGAGGAGACGCAGGCGAAAGTAGGCTGCCGCCCATGTTCGCCTCGCTGCTGACCGATGTCACTTATTGGGAATATCTGATCAGCAGCCCCATGTTGCTGATCGGATTTGCCTTCCAGATTTGGATGCTCGTGGACGCCATCCGGCGGCGGGAATGGATCTGGGCGGTATTCATTTTCTTTTTCTCCGTCATCAGCGCCATTCTCTATTTCTTCTTCGTGTATCGCGCGGCGGCGCCGGCCACACGCGGGTTCGAGTTGCCGGGCGCGCAAAGCCGGAAGCGAATCAAGGAACTGGAGGCGCAGATTCATCACCTCGACAAGGCACATCATTATTCGCAATTGGGAGACGTTTATTTCCAGCAGGGCAAGCTGGCCAAGGCCGAGGCCTGCTACCACGCCGCGCTGGAACGCGAACCGCAGGACCTCGACACCCGCGCGCATCTTGGCCAATGCCTGCTGCGGTTGAATCGCGCCGACGAAGCGCGCCCATTGCTGGAGGGCGTCGTGGCGGAGAATCCGAAACACGACTACGGTCACACGTTGATGGCGTTGGCCGAAACACTCACCGCCCTGGGTGACATTGACGCGGCGCTTCAAGTCTGGCAGCAGGTGACGGCCAATCATTCCTACCCGCGCGCCAAGGTCCAACTGGCGGAACTGTACCTCGCCAAAAACATGATCGAGCCGGCTCGCGCGGAGTTGCAGGACGTGTTGAATGACGACCCCCACGCCCCGGCTTATCAGCGTCGGCGGGACCGCGTGTGGGTGCGGCGGGCGAAGAGCTTGATGCGGAAACTGCCTGCAAGTTAGGGCGCGTCAGTCCGTGCGCGCCGCCGCCGCCTGATGGAGGAAACGGCGCGCCCGGCATCACGTGCCCCACCTGCTGACGCCAGATTCTTGTCGCCGAGGCTCGCGTTTCCTCCTACCGTCAGGTCAGCATGAAAACGATTCACGCGGAGGCCGGGCACGTGCCGTTTGCCAGGCAGATTGAGGGTGTTGTCATGTCCACGGCCTTGCCGGACATCCACACGCACCTCTACGCGCCGCAGTTCCGCGAGTTGCTGTTGTGGGGCATTGATGAATTGCTCACCTATCACTACTTGGTGGCCGAGGTCTTTCGCCACTTGGACGTGCCTTACGAGAAATTCTGGGCGCTCTCAAAGACTGAACAGGCCGATCTCATCTGGAAGCAGCTTTTCCTCGAACACTCGCCCATTTCGGAAGCCTGCCGCGGCGTGCTCACGACGCTGCACGCCTTTGGGCTGGACGTGAAGAAACGCGACCTGCCCGCCATTCGCAAATGGTTTGCGGCTCAGAGCGCGGACAAACACATCACGCGCTGCATGGAGCTCGCCGGCGTGAGGAAGATTTACATGACCAACTCGCCCTTCGACGACCTCGAACGGCCGGTCTGGGAAAAGGGCTATCGCCGCGACGCGCGGTTTCAAGCATGCCTGAGGATTGATCCATTGCTGGTCAACTGGCCGGAAACCGCTCCGCGCCTTGCGCGGTGGGGTTACAAGGTCAAAGCCTCGCCGCTGAATCATAAAACTTTCGATGAAGTCCGGCGTTTCCTCGCCGATTGGACAAAGCGAATGAACACGGCCTACGTGATGGTTTCCATCGCGCCGGATTTTGTGTTTCCCGCCAAGGACGCAACTTCGCAGTTAATCGAGAAAGCTGTCCTTCCGCATTGCCGTGAGTTCGGTTTGCCGTTTGCGCTCATGCCCGGCGTGAGGCGCGCGGTGAACCCGCAGCTCCGGCTGGCGGGCGACGGCGTGGGCTTGAGCAATCTTACAGCGCTGCAAAATCTCTGCGCGGGCTTTCCCGAAAACAAATTCATGGTCACGGTGCTGGCGCGGGAGAACCAGCATGAGCTGTGCGTGCTGGCGCGCAAGTTCCGCAACCTGCACGTGTTCGGTTGCTGGTGGTTCACCAACGTGCCGCACTTGATTGAGGAGATGACACGCATGCGGCTGGAGTTGATCGGATTGAGTTTCACGCCACAGCACTCGGACGCGCGGGTGCTGGAGCAGATCATCTACAAGTGGCAACATTCCCGCCGCATCATCGCCCGGGTGCTGGTGGAAAAGTACTCCGACCTCGCGCAAACCGGCTGGCAGGTCACGTCCGCCGAGATTGAGCGCGATGTGAAGGACTTGTTCGGCGGCAACTTCGAGCGGTTCTGCCAGCCATGAACCGTGCCTGACTTGGTTTTGTTCGCCGATGGCAACTCACGGACTATTCGGCGTGCGCGCTGCCCGGAAAAACAAGCCCGGTCCTGTCGGCGCAAACGTGCCCATTTCCTGAACCAGATTTGTCTGGACACTTTGACCAAACGGCAGCCATTCCGCTGGCGGCAAATGAGGTGTCACTTGCAGAGAGACCTCACTTCCGGGAATGGCGTATTGCAGGAGTTGCACCTGATTGCTGGCCGCAGGCAGTGCCTCCAGCAGCGGCTCCTCGCCCACTATGACCACCCGGCCGGATTGCGGGGCGAAGTTGGCGCCCAAAGTCCCATTCGCCATAAAGACAAGCGAATCCGCGAATTCAGGAAAATGTTAAGATCGGCAAAAGGTACGGATGCGCCAAAGGTTGCCGCTTCTCTGGAGCGAGGAAGGACAGTTTACCGTTGCGCCGCCAGTCTGTTACGCGACCTTGCGCAACTTGCGCGGCAACATTTCCACGCGCGCAATGCGTTCATACGGCACGAGGTTGACTTCCCCCGGGACGCCGCCTGGCAGTTCGTTGGCCACCACGATGTACTCGGCGGTCACGAGCGCAAAATCAGGATGCGGAACGCGCAGGTCCTTGCCGTCCACCAGGCGCAGCCGAAACGGCTTGAACGGTTGGAAGTGAACCAAGGACCGGATGTCTTTCTGCGTCATGGAGTGAACCATACCGAGGCAAAGGAAAATAACAAGCCCACCCACGAAGCCGGCGCCCCGATTTCCATGCGCTGCTGGCTCACAACGGCGGCCTTTTGCCTTTCTCGGCTGGTCCGCTTGCGTCAATCTGAGGCCATGTCAGATTTGATCGCCATCGTTGGCCGGCCCAATGTCGGCAAGTCCGCGCTGTTCAACCGCATCGTCGGACGACGCATCGCCATCGTCCACGACCAGCCCGGGGTGACGCGCGATCGCATCAGCGCCGAGGCCGAGTGGCAGGGGCGACCCTTCACCCTTGTGGATACCGGCGGCATCGGTTTGTTGCGCGGCGAGAAGGCCTCGGATGTCATCGTCAAGGCCGCGGTTGAACAGGTGGACCTCGCGATTGAATCCGCGAGCGTCATCATTCTGGTGGTGAACGTGCAGGAGGGCGTGGTGCCGTTGGATCGCGAGGTGGCCCACCGACTGCGGCGCAGCGGCAAACCGGTGTTGGTGGCGGTGAACAAGGTGGACACCAGCCAGGCGGAGCCGCAGGTGGTGGAATTTGCCGAGCTGGGCTTCGAAAAGGTTTTCCCGGTGACGGCCATTCACGGGGAAGGCATCGAGCCGCTGATGAATGAGGCGGTTGCCGCGCTGCCGGTCCACAGTCCGCAGTCCACGGTCGGCAGTCTGACCACCGCGGAATCGGCCT
>WYBW01000030.1 GCA_011525685.1 Verrucomicrobiia bacterium | reverse complement strand
TGTATCGCCGACTTCTAGTCGGCAGGGCTTGGCGAGGCGTGGCGCGTCCGGGTATTCGCACCGTTCGCGGATTGGAAATCCGCGATACGGCAGACTGGAAGTCTGCGCTACGGTTTCCAGGCTGGCGCTGCACAGCGATTGTAGCGCAGGTTTCCAACCTGCTGTATCGCCGACTTCCAGTCGGCAGGGCTTGGCGAGGCGTGGCGCGTCCGGGTATTCGCACCGTTCGCGGATTGGAAATCCGCGATACGGCAGACTGGAAGTCTGCGCTACGAAGCAGACTGCTGTTCGCCTTCGCCGGGGCCGCGCCACGCGCTGCTCCAGCGCCAATCCTCCGCCCGCTCACAAAGCCGCGCCGTTACCGGGTTGTTTCGGATATACCTCGCTATCCTGGCCCGTTCCACGTCGTCTCGCACCCAATGGTCAAACGGCTCGGGCTGCCAGAATCGGCCTTCGGGAAGTCCCAGCATTCGTTTCGCGCGCAGCGAGGTGAACTGTTTCCAGCTTTTCACGATCTCGCCCACCAAATGGTTTGGCATCGGCCAGAACAAGACGTGGACATGATTCGGCATCACCACCCACTCGCGCAGCAAATAGCGCTGCTCGTGAAAGAACTTCAATGCGCCCGCGACGATGTCGGCGATGTCGGGTCGGCGCAAGTGACACGCGCCCGCTCCCTGGTCGAGGTAACGCTCGACGCGACGGAGGAAGTCGCGATGGATCGTCTCCTCGGTGTCGGTCGTCGCGCGGCCCAGGCGTTTGGCCTCGTGAAACGCCCGCAGCCGCTCCGCTCGTTCGCCTTCATATCGCAAGAGCACCTCTTTGGGCAGGGAATCGGCCAGTCGAAACGTCACGAAATACTCCGCGCCTTCTCGTTTTACATGGGGCAGATAGCCGCGCGAGTGAAAGCCGCTGCGCTGCGGGTTGCGCGTGGCATCCTTCACCCCGGACGCGCGCAGTTCGTGCCGGACGCGGTCCAAGCCTGGGTTCTCGGAGTCTGGCGGCATGAGCGGAGGTTAAGACGAGTTGGCGCGGAAGGGCAACATTGTCATGGCGCAGATTGTCGTAGCGCAGGTTTCCGAGCTGCTGACTTGTGCCGCTTGGGAAGCGGCACAAGGGATTGCCGGAGCAAAGCGACGGCAAGGCCCGCAGGGCCGAGCGAGCGGGCGCGAGCGAGCCAATCGCCGACTTCCAGTCGGCTGGGCGTGGCGAAGCGAGATGCGTCCGGATGTTCGCAGCGTTCGCGGATTGGAAATCCGCGATACGGCAGACTGGAAGTCTGCGCTACGGGAGCAATTCGGAATTCGCCAGGACAGTCGGGCGGCGACACGGGTCGTAGCGCAGGTTTCCAACCTGCTGTATCGCCGACTTCCAGTCGGCTGGGCGTGGCGAAGCGAGATGCGTCCGGATGTTCGCAGCGTTCGCGGATTGGAAATCCGCGATACGGCAGACTGGAAGTCTGCGCTAAAATGCTGGCTTCGCTCGCGGGTGTGGCCTTATCCCTCCAAGCCGCAGAACCGCCCACCCAGCCTTGGTATTCCCCGGTCAAAGACATCGAGGCCGGGCCGGGCAAATTGGACCTCGGCCTCAACGTCCGCACCCGTTACGAATATCTCGATAACTTCAACATCCTGACCTACGGCACGGGCACGCAAGACGACGTGCTCTTGTTCCGGACACGCCTAAGTGCGGATTACCGGCTTAATGAACAGGTACACACCTTTGTAGAGTTCCAAGACGCCCGCTATTGGTTAAGCGACCTGAAGCTTTCCGACTTCGGTCAGTCCAGCTCTTACTACGACCAGTTCGATCTGCGACAAGCGTATTTCGAGTGGCGGCACATCGGTGAATCGCCATTCGGTGTGAAGCTCGGGCGGCAGATCATGCTTTACGGCGATCGCCGCGTGTTTGCGCCCGCCGAATGGGGCAACGTCGGCAATTACTGGTGGGACGCCGCCAAGTTCTACTTCGACACGGACGCGGTCCGGGTGGACGCCTTCTACGCCCAACGCGTGTTGAGTGAACCAAAGGACTGGAACTTCGATCACTGGCCGTATCACGTGGGTGCGGTCTATGCCCGCATCAAGCAACTGCCGGTCACGCTCGACGCCTTCTATGTCGTGAAACACGATTGGTCCGGCAGTGCCGAGGGCGAAAGCGGCACCGGCAATGAGACGCGCCACAGCTTTGGCGTGTTTTCCGAGCGTCCCGCGGGCAAAGGCTGGGACTACGGCTTCTTTGCCGCTGGTCAGTTAGGCGAATATGGTCAGGATGACATCCAAGCGTTCGGAGCCATCGTGCGCGCCGGTTATACGTTCAAGCCGTCCTGGCAGCCGCGGGTGGGGGTCGAGTTCAACTACGCCAGCGGTGATCGCGACCCGAACGACGGCGTGGCAGGTACGTTCGATGGCATCTTCGGCGCGATGGACCTTCCCTACGGCTGGATGAACGTGGTGAGTTGGAAGAACCTTGAGGACTACGCGGTGAACTTCAGCGTGAAGCCAGCCAAGTCACTGACTTTGATGGCGGAGTATCACTACTTCCGCCTCGCCCAAGCCCGCGACGCCTGGTATTGGGTGAACGGCAAACCCGCGCGCCGTGACCCCACCGGTCAAGCCGGCCAAGACCTCGGGCACGAAGTGGATTTAATCGCCCGCTGGCAGGTGAACAAGGAACTGGAACTCCTCTTTGGCTACGCCCGGTTCTTCGCCGGCGAGTTCGTGCGGCACACCCCGGGCAACCACGCCGATGCGAACTGGGCGTTCGCGCAAATGACCTTCGCCTTCTGAGCCAATGAAACCACGCACCCAATTCTTTCTGGCGCTCGCGATTCTGGTAGCTGTCGCGGTGCTGTCATCGGTGCAGCAAAGGGCAAATCCCGAGCGTGCCCAAGATGGCGGCGCGTGCTGTCCGCTCCCGGCCACGCTGGATGCAAAGCCGGTTGCTGCGCCACAAACCAAAAAGCCACCAGCGCGGCCGTTCAACAAGTCATCGCGTATTACTTCCACGGCACAGTCCGCTGCGAAACCTGTTTGGAGATCGAAAAGCTCGCAAAGAATGTGGTCGAGCAGGAGTTCACCGCTGAACTCGCCACCAACCGGTTGGTATTCACGCCGGTAAACTATGAGTTGCCGGAGAACGCCCATTTCCTGACCGACTACAAGCTCCCATGTCCGTCGCTGGTGCTGGTCAAGCAGCGGTACGGCAAGGAGGAGAACTGGAAGCTGCTCGCTGACACCTGGCAACTGGTTCATGAGCCGTTCAAGCTCAACGCCTATGTGGAGAACGAAGTGCGAAACTTCCTGAATGGGGCAAAGCAGCCGGCTGGCACAAACCCATTCGCGTTGCCTCCCGCTGCGGAGGCCCGCTGATCTATGGACCAGCTACCTTCCACCCAGAGTTGCGCTGCGCCGAGAATGCCGCTCTGCCCGCGCTGTGGTCAGCAAGGTCGCCCGGTTTCCGCCAAGACGCTGGAGTCGTTGCTGCGTCTCGAGCCCCGACACCGCTTCACGGCACTGGACGGATTTTTGTTTTGCGCCACGCCCGCCTGCAACGTGGCGTATTTCCATTCCGCAACCGGCGACCGGTTTGTCTGCGCGGAAGTGCGCGTGCCGATTTTCCAGAAGCGCACCGAGCCCGAGCGATTGGTTTGTTACTGTTTCCAGCACACCGTGGCGGCGATTCAGCGAGAAGTCAGGGAAACCGGAACGTCGCGCATCGCGGCTGACATCAAGGCCCGGTGCGCCCGGGGACTGGACGATTGCGAACACACCAATCCGCAAGGCTGCTGTTGTCTGGGCAACGTGCAGCGAGTGATCCGCGAGGCCACAGGCGACAGCCAACCGCCCCCACCAGACGGAGGAGCGTGTTGCTGTCATTAGCCGGCGGCTGCCCGACTAAAACAGGGCAAGGGCACGCCGGGTGATTCGGAGATGGCGTGCAGGTTGCCGGTCATGCCCGCGGAGCTGGTCCTATTCAGACCAAATGTGGTCGTAGCCAACTGGCCAGAAAAGCCGGGGCTGATTTGCTTCAGAGACTTGCGGGCGCGTTGACCCGGCTTTGGGATTTCGCCAATCTGGGCGCTGGAATGCCATGCCGATTTTTCACGAAACCGCAATTCGCGCCGCCGCCGGTGACGGCGAGGACTTGAGCTGGCTGCGACCGGAACACCTGGCCCACTGGCCCGGCCTGGCCACGGCACTGGAGCGCCTTACTCCCGAGCAACGCTGCGACGCCATTTACGCCGACTGGCTGCTGCAACTCAAAAGCCCGGCGCGGCAAGCCCTGCTTCAGGTGCGGAATCTCGTGATCGGCCAAGGTGCCATTGCCGCCAACTACCTCGCAGAGCTGGCGCAGAACGCCGACGATGCTTCCGACGGTCGGCGGGCGGAGGTCCGTATTCGGTTGGAAGGCGACTGGCTGCAGGTGGGAAATAACGGGCGCAAGGTCACGTCCATGAACCTGCTCGGGTTGAGCCGGTTTTTCGTGCATGCCGCCGGTCAGGTCGTGGAATTAAACGACCAGACGATTGGGCGCTTTGGGATCGGCTTCAAGTCGTGTTACCGGATCGCGACCGAAGTATTCGTGTTCACCTGGGATGGGGAGGGTTCGTTTGGCTTTCGCCTGCCGATCTGTCGGGAAAGTGACGCAGTGTCAGAGCCGGACTGGCAACGGCTGGAGCGGCTTTTCGATCGGCTGCGGCAAGCTGGCGAGAGGCAACTCGACGACGAATTGCGCCAAACTCGCTGCTTGGGCTACTGCACCCCGGAGTTCCTCGACAGACTGCCGCCAGATTTGGCGCAACCCACAGAAGATTTCCGCCAGACCGAACGCGGCACGGTGTTCTGCTTCCATCTTCGCCCTGAGCGAAAGGAGGAAGTCGCTTCGCGGATCACAGGTCAGGAACGGGAGCTTTACGAATTGTGCCCGTTGTTCCTGCCCAACCTCCGCTTGGTCCAACTGGCGCAACATGAATTGCGCATGTCGGTCGGGCAGCGTGATCCGGCCCATGACTGCCCGAATTTTGTAGAAGCAGACAAGGTGACGCTGACCATTCGGGACTTGGCCGATGCAAACTCGCCGGCGTCCAATTCCCGTTTCTGGCGGCTGCGCGGAGTGAACGAGGGCGACCTTTGGCAAATCGCCCTCCACGCGGACAGTTCTTTCCGCTTGCGCGTCGAGCAAGAGGAAGATGAACAGGGCACAACGATCAAGGACGGTTCAGCCTACGCCTTTTTTCCGCTCAATGGCGTGAACTGGCCGTTCCGGATTCACCTGCATCTGAAGCTGCCGACCAACCTCGCGCGCAGCGACTGGAACCCCGACGACGCGCCGCAAGTCGAGGAACAGGTTCGGCGTGCGATTCATGGCCTTGCCATCTGGCTCGACCGGCACGCCGACAAGTGGCATCCCGCATGGCGGCTAGAATCGCTTTTGGGCCGAGCCCCGAACCAAGCGGAACGCTGGGCATCGCTGGTCTGAGAAACGCTCCGCAGCGAAGCCGATTCACATCCGCTCATCCGCACTGTGTGGGGAACTCGATGCTGTCTGCGCGATGCCAGCAAGGTTCAAGTCGTGGACCGTGAAGCTGCCCGGAGGAACTGGGTAGATTTGTGCGCCCATTTGCAAGGTCTGCAGACTGCGTTTCCTGTCGTTGATGCCGTGGGGGTGGTTGATTTCGGCTTGTCAGAACTGCACGACGACCAGTTGCGTAAACTGCTTTTGCAGGCGGCAGAGCAAGCCGCTGATGATGCGGGGCGGCGGCGGCTGGTCATGGTGCTGTTCACCATCGAATCTGCCTCGCCAGAAACCATTGAGGCGGTAGCCAGCCGCATTCAGGTGCCGCGGCTGGACGAAGCGGAACAAAGCCTGGCCGATCTGATGCAGCAACCAGCGGGCGCGGAACTCCCCGACGAATGGCATGAGGCCTTTAGGACTTTGCAGAATTGGCTCTGGAGCGAAAACCACGGCCTGACTTCCCTCTTCGGCGGGCAGTTACGGTTCAAGTTGAAAGCGCTTGCCACCAGGGTCTTCAACCCACATTGGGAAACTGTCCCTGCTGTCTTGGGAACCGAGGAGGCCTGGCAGCAGCATGGGGCGGAATTCTGGCAACTGGATCGGCACCCATGCCCGGTCGGGATTCGCAACACGGTTCTTCAATGCCTTCGGGTGAAGGACGGTTCAAACCGCTGGAAACCCATCACGACCGTCTGGTTGGCGGATAATTCGCCGGTGAACTGCCTCCACGGCGTCGTTCACAAGTGGGAGCGCGGCAATGCACTCAACAACACGGCACAGCAAGCCGCGAAACAGAGGCTCCAGCAGTGGGGGCTTTTGGAGGCCTGGGAAAGTGCGGTTGAAAAGAAGTTGGAGAAGCGCCTTCCGGTAGAGCTATTCCAGAAGCTCCAGAATGGGGAAGCCAAACCGTTTGAGGCGGTGTTTGACGATGCCCACGCCAAGAGTCGAAACAACCTGCCGGGTCGCTGGCGAGCCGTGGTGAAAGAGGCCGAACGGGAGGCCACGCGCCGGTTTCTGGCGGCGCACCGTCAGGAGTTGGGCGACGGACGCCTGCTTTCTCGCGACCTTGGCCCGCTCGGCGAAGCGTTGGCATGGACGGGCCGCTATACGCTCGCTCCGGCCTGGTTAACCGAGAACGCCCGCCACCGGCTCGCCGCGCTGGGCGCGGACGCGCCGAATTTCGAGGTGCTGACACGCCAGCAAGTGAACAACCGACCGCGAGAACTGGCCGAATCACTGCTCAGCCAGTTCCATCGGTGGCGCGAGCGCGAACTTTCCGAAGACCACATTCAGGCAATCGAGAACCTGCTTCAGGAAACTCCGCCCACTTTGCGCGGGAATTGGCGCATCGGGCTGACCAACCAGACCAGCCACTTGCTCAGGGACTTCTTCAACCCGGCTGGCGGAGTCGTGCCAATCGGAAACAACGCCGATGCAGCTGCGAACTTCCCGCTTTTGAATCATCCACGCCGCCGTTGGCTCGGAGTGAATGAACTTCCGCCAGCCTTGCGTCGTTATCCATCAGTGGTGAGCGGTTGTTTGCAACCGCGAGGCTTGCGTGTCGAGGTCATCACGGAGGGCGCGTGCCTGCCGATCACCGAGACTGACGTCGAGCCGGAAATGCGGCACGATGCCCACTTCCAAGCGAGTTTGCGGGTCTGCGGTGGCGAGTCCCTCCTGGGTTGCCGCGGAAAGATCAATGTGCGGTGGAGTCAGGGTGATCAACCGGTGGCGGAGTTGCTGGACGCGCCCTTTGCTGTCCGGGACGGACGGCTGATTACCTCGCGCACCACCGTCCACATTGAGGATCGCCAATACAACGAAGTGCTTGCCCTTTACAGTCGAAAGGTCCGCGACAACACGGAGTTCCGTCAGCGATGGCAACAGCCGAGCGTGGATCACGCCCACCTCTACGCGGATTTCCGAAAAGACATACTCAGCACATTGCTCAAAACCGAAGTAAGAGACCTCGGCTATCGCGAGCATCACGTCATCCGCGAACTGCTCCAAAACGCCGAAAGCGCCTATGACAGCAAGCCCGGAGAGCCGCCGCCGGAGCGGGACTTTGAGTTCATCCTGCGGCCGTCGGCCGATGGCCGGTTCTGGGAGGGTGTCGCCTCGCATTCGGGGCGGCATTTCAACGAATCCGTTCGACTGCCCGATGGAGGTCAGCAACCCCGTGACGACATTCGGTTGATCGTCAGCACGCCAGCAGCGGAAACGGCGCCCACCGAAGGCTGGATTGGCCGCTTCAACCGCGGCTTCAAATCCATTTTCACGGTGGCCGAGTCTGTTCGGGTCAAAAGCGGGCCATACGAGTTCACCATTCAAGACCTGCTGCTGCTCAATCCTGCGAATCCGCAGCCGGTGCCAGAGCGGTTCAGCCACCGCACCGAGTTCAGCTTCCGATGCAAAAAGCCCGCCGTCCTTAAGATATTGCACCTGCCCAATCTCGACGGCGAGCATCGGCCACTGCCAGTCTTCAACCCTTCGACCTTTGTCTTTCTCAAACGGACGAATCGCGTCCGCGTTCAGGCGGACAGGTTCGCTTGGGAGTGGCAAACCCAGTGCTCGCCTGTCGAGCACGGCTGGGCAGAAGTTGAGGTCCGGCAGACGCATCCCGAAACCCTCGAGCGGTTCTTGGTGTTTCGCGGCGAACTTCCCCCGGAACGAGGCCAAACCGGCAAGCTGCGATACTCCGTGGGTTTGCGAATCACACGAACCGGGGAGGTGTGGCAGCCCAAGCCGCTGGAAAACAAATGGCGGCGCATCCGACTGACCTTTGAAACGGAAGATCCGTTCCCGTTAGACATCTTGGTGAACGGGGATTTCGAGACCGATTCTGGGCGCTTGGGCATCCGCCACAACTCAAGCGTCAACGAGAGGCTGCTTGCTGCCTGCTTAGAAGCAGCCGGAGACCTCTGTCGCACAATGCTTGGCCAGCGCTGTGGATTGGAAGACTGGCTGGCCTGGGCGAATGTGTTCCACTTGCGAGACGGCGAGGAAGAATTGCGTCACCAGTTTGAGACGCACCACGCGAGTTTGGTCGCACGGTTCAAGGACATCCGCGAGTTCCTTTGCACCCACATCCCCGGACCGAACGGCTTAGTGTGCGCGGACGCGTTCCGCTTCCCGTCGCCACTGGTCAGACGGTTGAACCGTTTCGTTCAAAGCTGGGGCTTTTCGCCGGCGGACTGGATTGATCCACGCATTGAAGAGCGCTTGCCGCGTTCGCTCCGCGATGAACAGGAGAAAGTGACGCTGGATGCGCTTGTGGGTCGTCTGAGCAACGATGCTCCCGTGCTGCGAACGATCGAGTCCGATGTCAGAAGCGAGGGATTTCAGGCGGCTCTCGGAAACCTGGATGCCGTGATCCGTGGCGAGTTTGACCGGGCAAAGCGGATGCTGGAGGAGATGCTGAGACCGGCCGTGGACAAGCCGGAGGAAATTCGCCCGGTAGAATTCTGGACGGCGCAGAATCTCTGGCAGTGGTGGCAACGCCAGGGAGCGCCAGCCAAGCTTTACACCCTGGACGGCGAGAATTGGCCACTGCTGTTTCCCAACGACGACGCGTCTGAGACCGAGCGGTGCGAGAGACTGCGAAACCACCTTTCCCAGCCGGGGAGTGAAGACGGCCGGCGTGTTTGGTATCGGTTGCTGGGACTGGCGTGCCTGATGTCGGCCGGATGGGGACGGGCCAGCGTGCTGCGCGATTTCTGGCAGAACACGCTTGAGCCGGCGCAGTTCTGGGAGCGGACGGCGGGAAGTGATTTCGGTGACGAAACGCGTGAGCTGTTTAACGAATTGGTCGGACGCCAACACCCCAACGTGCGAGCAGCGGGGGAGGACGCCGAATACTGGCGGCATGTTTTTTACGATGTTCGCAAAGTTCACCAGTTGGTTTTTGGGGAATACCGCTTCGCGGAAACCATTTGGGAACTGGCTTCCGATCCGAAGCGGGCCGGGGAGTTACCGCAATTCCTGCGTAGCGGCCGGCTTGCCGGGCAATCGCCGCTGGCTGGTGTTCTTGGCCAGAGCGCGGGCGCGCCCATCTTCTTCGTCGTTCGCGAGCTTTGCCGCCTGGGCATAGTGCCACGCGAAGCCTTGGCGAATCTGCGGCTGCTGGCCTTCTTCGCCTGTACGCCGGTTCGTCGAGCGGCAGCGCGCATCGGGTGGATTGACGCGACACTCGCGGGTCGGACGGACTTCGAGTCACTGGCCGAAGTCAGCCGGCAGTTGTATCAGCGAATCTCGGAGGATAACTCGGTTGACGACGCCACCCGGCGGCAGTTACTCGACCTTTACGACATCCCGTTGCTTCACCTCGGCCTGATTGAATGAGCCTATGAACGCTCCGCCCGCACCCAACGCCCGCGTCATTCACCGCGCACATCCGGAATACGGGTTCGGCGTGGTGCGATATGTCGAGGAGGATGCGCTGGGGGAGACGCGATTGCAGGTGGCGTTAGATCATCTGGACCAGCTCCAGGGGCTGCGGCCAGAGGAGGTTCAGCCGGTGGCCGACCCGCTGGAGGACGCGGCGGTGGGCCGCTGGGGCGACGTGGCGGCTTTCAAGCGCAAGCTCGCCGCCGGGCTGGTCCTGGGCGAACACAACCTGACCAGTTGCTTCACGCGCTCGGTGGTCCAGCCCTTGCCGCATCAGGTGCATGTGCTGGACCGGGTGGTCTCGGGCAATCGCTTCGGTCACGTGCTGGCGGATGACGTGGGTCTGGGCAAGACTATCGAAGCCGGGCTGGTAATCACCAGCCTGCTGCGTCGCGAACCGCCCCAGCGGGTTCTTATCGTGTGTCCGGCGGGTCTGGCGCTTCAGTGGCAGGACGAACTCGAGGATCACTTCAACCTGCACTTCAGCATCCTCGGCACGAACTTCGACGGGAAACACGCAGCCAGTTGGCGCAGCCAGACGGCGGTCATAGCGCCCATAGATCGGATCAAGCGCCAGGAATACCGCGAGTTACTGCAGCAGGTCGGGACGTTTGACCTGGTGATCTGCGACGAGGCGCAGCGGCTCACCGCCCGCCGCAACGCCATCACACAGGACCTCGAAAAGACGGCGAACTACCGGCTCTTCGAGTTTCTGGTGCAGAGCCGGCTCATTCGGCACGTGGAGAATCCCGACCGCACGCCGCGCTCGCCCCGGCTGCTGCTGTTGTCCGGCACGCCCCATCAGGGCGATGACGAGCGTTTCCTGCGCCTGCTGCATCTGGCCCGACCGGACCTGTTCCAGCCGGACGAACACACCACGGCGGCGCAACTCACCCGTGAGTCGCTGGCCGAAGCGCTCACCCGCACGCCCAAGTCGCGCGCCGTGGACTGGGACGGGCGCAAGCTGTTCAAGGGCCACGACACGACGACGCTCGAAGTGCCATGGACACCGGCGGAGTTGGAGGTTTCGTGTCTGCTCACGCAATACATCCTCAAGAGTCTGGACAACACGCGCGGCGGCGACCGAAGTTTCGCGCTGGTGGTCGAGCTGGTGATGCACACCTTCCACAAGATCGCCGCCAGCAGTTGGCGGGCACTCGAGGCGGCGCTGATGCGACGGGCCGAGGGCTTGCGAGGCCGCCAGCAGACTTTGCAAGACCTGCTTGAGCAGGAAGACAATGACGAGGGCGAGCGCCAGGAATTCGCCCGGCCGCTGCAACAGTTTTTCGCGGACGAACAGACCCTGCTCGACACGCTGCTGGCGCGGATTCGCGCGCTGGCTACAGATTCCAAGTGGAATTCCTGCGCGGATTTGTTGCAGCAGATCGAGGCGCGCGAGCCGGGCGCAAAGGTTTTGTTCTTCACGCAGTATCGCGCCACGCAGGATTGCCTGTGCAAGCGGTTGGCGGTCTTGTTTCCCGGCGCGCGGGTCGAGGTGATTCACGGGGACACGCCGCCGGAGGAACGGCGTGAGGCACGGCGGCGGTTCGAACGCGAGTCGCGTTTTCTGGTGTCCACGGAGGCGGGCGGCGAGGGCATCAACCTCCAGAAGGCCTGCCACATCATGGTGAACTACGATCTGCCGTGGAATCCGATGCGGCTGCAACAGCGCATCGGACGGCTGGACCGCTACGGGCAGGCGCAGCGGGTGCAAGTGTTCAACCTGCGCGTGCCGGAGTCGTGGGACGCTCGGATCTCGCAGCGCATCTTGCAACGACTGGCCGTCATCGGGCGCACGATGAACCTCGCGGGCTTGAACGAGGATTACCGCGAGATGCTGCTGGGCGAGATCGCTGAACGGATTGACCCGACCGACCTGTTTCGTCGCGCCATGCGGGGCGAAGACGTCACGGATGCCACGGTGGACGGCTGGATTCAGCAGGCAGCGCGATCAGTGGACCGGTTGCGGGAATTGCTCGGCGATGCCGGCGGGTTTAGCGGTGATCCCGGCCCGCTGCGCCCCACGCTGACGGCGGAGGATTTCAAGCTGGCCTTCGAGCTGGCCCTCGAGCGGCACGGGCTGCAGTTGCAGGCCACGCGCAACAGCGCGAAACAGTTTGTCCCGGGCGTTTTTCACTTCCGGTTGCCGGATTCTTTTCGCGATCCGGTGTTCCGGCCCGAACGCACCTGCCATGTCGTGTTCGACCGCGAGGTGTTTCAGCGTGTGCGCGACGAGGACCTCGGCCGGGTGCGCGGCCAGCCGATCCGTCCGGTGCTGGCGGGTTTCGGCGAACCAGTCACGGACTGGCTGTTTCAAAGCACCTTCGAGGCGCAGCCGGACGAAAGCGCCTTCGCATTGATGGCAGGCAAGGATTGGCCGCACGGCGAGGGTTGGTTGCTGGTCTATGCCTTACGCTGGCTGGGACCGGCGCGGCGACTGTCGGTGCCCGATTCGCTAGTGGCGGTGTTTTGTACAGCGAACAGGCCCGCTGCGATCCTGCCTGCCTCGGACTGCTTGGGGTTGGCCGGCACGGCAGAAACGAGCACTCGGCGAAGGCATGTAGCCATCCCGGACGAGGTTAAGGCTGCCACCCTCGAAGTTGCTCGTGAAACGTTGCGCGAACGGGTCGCCAGCCGGAATCCAAACAGTGTTGCAGGCGTCGGCTTGTCGCTGTTGTTAGCCGCTGCGATCCATGTGTCGCCTTGACCAACTTCGATCCCGCTGTATGGGTGCTTTTCGCGATCCGGTGTTCCAGCGCCTCTGCAAGCCCAAGTGTTGATGTTCCGAATCAATATCAGCAATCACGAGCGAGTTCATCCGTCGACTCAGTACGTTGGAATTGGTTTCCGCCGAAGGTTGTTCTGCGGTAGAAATCACGGGGCGATCTGACATGCAAGACCTGTTCACCAACCTCAGCCGCGCCGTCGAAGGCGCGCCGGCCATTGCGTTGGGTGCATCGTTCGTATGGGGCATTCTGAGCATTGTTCTCAGCCCCTGCCATCTGGCGAGCATCCCGCTCATTGTCGGATTCATCAGTGAGCAGGGGCCGGTGACGGTACGGCGCGCGTTTTGGACGGCGACATTGTTCTCGGTGGGGATTTTGATCACGATCGCGGCGATTGGCGCGATCACGGCGGCGGCGGGGCGGATGATGGGCGACGTGGGGCGTTACGGGAATTATTTCGTAGCGCTCATCTTCTTCGTGGTGGGATTGCATCTGGTCGGTGTGATTCCGCTGAACTTCTCCGGGACCGGGCCGGTGGGCATGAAACGCAAGGGCTTGCTGGCCGCGTTCATCCTGGGCTTGGTGTTCGGCGTTGCGCTTGGACCATGCACGTTTGCCTACATGGCCCCGATGCTGGCGGTCACGTTCAAGCTGGGGGGGCGAAGCGCCGCTGTATGCGGCCGGTCTGCTGCTGGCCTACGGCGTGGGCCATTGCGCGGTGATTGTCGCGGCGGGCACGTCCACGGAACTGGTGCAACGATTTCTCAATTGGAATGAGCAGTCGAAAGGCCTGGCCGTGCTCAAGGTCGTTTGCGGCATCCTTGTCATGCTCGGCGGCGTGTGGTTGATTTACACCGCACCATGAACCGGAGCACATTTCCATGAAACGCGTTTCCGCCCCCAAACTCCTGACGTGGCTGGTGGTCATCGGCGTCGTCGCCTTTGCCGGCTATCGTCTCAAGTTCAGTTCGACGCCAGTTGTCGCGCACACGGTCACCACCGGCGAAGTGCGTGGTGAAGTCATGGGCACGGGCACGCTGGAGGCGCGGGTCAAGACTGTGATCAGCCCGCGCATCCAGGAACGGCTGGCCGAGGTGCTCGTGGACCAGGGCGACCCGGTGAAATCCGGCCAACTGCTCGCGCGCCTGGACGATGCCGCCACCCGGCAGCAAGTCGCCATTGCCGAGGCCGCGCTCGCGTCGGCCAAGGCCACGGTCGAACGGGTGCGCGCCGACGAAGCCCGCGCCCAGGCGGTCCTGCAACAGGCGCGCCTGGATCACAATCGGGCGACGGAGTTGCTGGCCGGCAAAATCGCCGCGCAAGCGGACTTCGACAAAACGGCCGAAGCACTGCGCGTGGCTGCAGCGGATTTGAAGCGCGCCCAATCCGCGATTGTCGAGGCCGAGAGCCAGGTGCTCACAGCGGAAAAGACCTTGCAGTATCAGCGGGAACTGCTCGCGTTCACCGAGATGCGGAGTCCTTACGACGGCCTGGTCACGCGGCGCGACCGCGATCCGGGCGGGGTTGTTGTTCCGGGCGCATCCATCCTTCAAGTTGTCGCCACCAATGAAATCTGGGTGTCTGCCTGGGTGGACGAAACGGCGATGGCCGGATTGAGGGAGGGCCAGCCGGCGCGCGCGGTCTTCCGCTCCGAACCGGCGAAGGCCGATCCCGGCGAAGTCGCGCGACTGGGCCGCGAGGCCGACCGCGAAACGCGCGAGTTTGTCGTGGATGTGCGGGTGAAGGAATTGCCCGCGAACTGGACGATTGGCCAGCGGGCCGAGGTGTTCATCGAAACCGGGCGCAGGGCGAATGTGGTTTTGATCCCGCCAGCGTTCCTTCGCTGGCGCGAAGGCCGGCCCGGTGTGTTTATGAACCGGCAAGGCCGCGCTCGCTGGCGGGCAGTTACTCTGGGGCTGCGTGGTTCGCAAGCCGTGGAGGTCACAGAGGGGCTTTCGGTCGGCGATCAAATCGTCCGCCCCATCGAGGGCCAGAAGCAATCCCTCACGGACGGCCAACGCGTTGTCACACAGGGCAACACCACGTCATGAAACGCGCACCGCTAAAGCAGCTCGGCAAATTGTTCCTTGGTCAAACCCGCCTCCCGGATCAGCGCGCGGAGTGTGCCCTTGGCCAGTTCCCGGTGATTGGGCACGGTCAACCGACGTCCGGAGGGATGCCGCAGAATGATATGGCTGCCGGTTTGATGATCCACCGCGTAGCCGACATGGCCGAAAGCCTTAACCGCGTCCGCTCCCGAACAAACGGGCAGGCGGCTCATACAGGGATTTCGACAATTTCTTCGGTGATCCCGCCGGGAATCGGCTCCCCGTGCCGCTTGAGGCTGGCGAGGTATCCTTGGATGGCGTCACGAATGTTGGCCATCGCTTCTTCCCGGGTTCTGCCCTGTGAAACACATCCCGGCAACGCCGCACATTCGGCGACGAACACCCCATCTTCGTCGGGTTCGATGGTCACTCGGAATTTCATGCCGCACAACATATCCGGCGCTGGCGCTGGCTGCAACGATGGAAGCGGCCGGCCCTATCAAAAGCCATGAACCTCGCCCTCCGCGACATCCGCCACAACGTGGGCCGCTTTGCGCTGACCACCATCGGCATCGGCCTCTTGCTGATGATTGTCATGGGCATGGGTGGCATTTATCGCGGGTTGATTCGCGAGGCGACGTTGCTGGTGGACGAAATCGGCGCCGACCTGTGGGTGGCGCAAGGCAGCACGCGCGGGCCGTTCGCCGAAATTTCCCGCATTCCGGCCAATCTGGAAGACCGCGTCCGCGCCGTGCCCGGCGTGGCCGCGGCGCGGCGCTTCGTGTCGCACACGATCCAACGCGAGCATCAGGGCCGGCCCTTGCGCCTGGTGGTGCAGGGTCTCGCGTGGCCGGAGGATAAGGGCGACTGGGTGCCGTTGGTCGCCGGGCGCGCGCTGCGTCAGGCGCACTACGAGATGATCGCCGACCGTTCGCTGGGCTTGCCGCTGGGCGAGAAGCTCAAGCTGGGCAAGGATGTTTACGAAGTCGTCGGCCTGACGCGCGGCATGGTGGGCTCGGGCGGCGACGGGCTGGCGTTTTTCACGGTGAGCGACGCGACGGCCATTCAGTTCGATGTTCCGGGCGAGGCCACGCGGCTGGAACGCGCGGCGCGGCTGGGCCGGCTGGAGCAATTGGACCTGGGCCGCGTCAATCCGCTGTTGTCCGAGCGCGCCGTCGGCCCGGCTCGGGAACTGCCCGCGCTCGCCCCGCCGCAGGTCAGCGCGGTGTTGGTGACGTTGAGCGAGGGCGCGGACGCCGCTGGCGTGGCGGCGACGCTCGCCACCTGGCCGGACGTGACGGTCTATTCGACGCCACAGCAAAAGACCTTGTTGCTCTCCGGAATGGTGGACAAGGCGCGGCGGCAGCTTGGCCTGTTCCGCGTGCTGCTCATCCTCATTTCCACCATCATCATGGCGCTGATTCTCTACACGCTCACGCTGGACAAGATTCACGACATCGCGCTGCTCAAACTCATCGGCGCGCGCAACGGCGTGATTGTCGGCTTGATTCTGCAGCAGGCGCTGCTGATGGGCGCGCTGGGGTATGGGCTGGCGTGGTGGCTGGGGCAATACGCCTTTCCGCGCTTCCCGCGGCTGGTCGTCATTGAAAGGCCTGACTTGGTGATGCTGGCCGGCATCGTGCTGGCCATTTCCGTGCTCGCCAGTCTGTTGGGGATTTGGAAAGCGATGCGGGTGGAACCAAAC
This sequence comes from Verrucomicrobiia bacterium, assembly GCA_011525685.1. Lineage (GTDB taxonomy): Bacteria > Verrucomicrobiota > Verrucomicrobiia > Limisphaerales > JADLHS01 > WYBW01. Next base: position 435 of record WYBW01000030.1, on the reverse strand, counting down.
AAAGTGTTGGCGGCATGAGCGGAGCATTGCCAGGGACAAAACGGGAGCGTGGCCTGTGTCGTAGCGCAGGTTTCCAACCTGCCGTATCGCGGATTTCCAATCCGCTCGCCGTGGAAGTCTCCGACGCTCTGCAGAGGGCTGGCGGTCTGCCGAACGGAATTCGGCGATACAGCAGACTGGAAGTCTGCGCTACGGGGCACTCCGACAACTTGGACAAACCGTCGCGGCTTGCCACGAGTCCGGTCATTACTGATAGGCCTAGCCCGCATATTTCACACTCCGTCCGGCCGCATCGCCCGCCCTCGGCCCGTAGCGCAGGTTTCCAACCTGCTGTATCGCCGACTTCCAGTCGGCAGGGGGTTGCCGCCGTACGAACGGTCTGCGGGTTGGAAACCCGCGATCCAGCAGACTGGAAGTCTGCGCTACCTTCCTTCG